>DCTX01000048.1:32630-75238 GCA_002329325.1 Anaerolineales bacterium UBA1429 | reverse complement strand
ATCGACGCCGGCGACAGCGGCCTCGAGCGGGGGCTGCTCGAGCGACCGCTGACCGACCGCATCATCGCGCCGTTCGCGCCCGAGTCCGAACTCTCCGGGGTGGCGCATACGGACTTCATGAAGGCCGTTTGGTACCGCCGCACGATCACCGTGCCGGAGTCGTGGGCGCGCGAGGACTATACCGTGCTGCTCCACTTCCAGGCGGTGGACTACGACGCGACCGTGTGGGTCAACGGCGTGCAGGTCGGGCGGCACCGCGGCGGGTTCACCCCCTTTACCTGCGACCTCGAGGGCATCGCCGAGCCCGGGCGGCCGCTGACGATCGTCGTGCGCGCGCAGGACGATACGCGCGCGTTCAAGCCCGTCGGCAAGCAGTCCCAACGGTACGGCAACTTCGGCTGTCACTACACTCGGACCACGGGCATCTGGCAGACCGTGTGGCTGGAGCCCGTCCCCGCCAGCTACCTGGCGGGCCTGCGCCTGACGCCCCTGGTGGAGGCGGGCCAGTTGCTGATCGAGGCGACGGTGGGCGGCGCCTCGGCCAGGGGGCGGCTGGCGGCCGCGGCGACCCTGGACGGCCAACCCGTGGGCAGCCTGTCGGTGCCCTTTGCGGGGCGCCAGGCGACCTCGGTGCTCCCCCTGGACGCCATCGAGACCTGGGCGCCGGGCCGGCCCACCCTCTACGACCTGACCTTGACGCTGGAGACGGAGGGCGGCTCCAGGGATGAGGTCCAGAGCTACTTTGGGATGCGCTCGGTGGGCCTCTCGGAGCGGGCCATCTTGCTGAATGGGGAGCCGGTGTTCCAGCGCCTCGTGCTGGATCAGGGCTACTACCCAGATGGCATCTATACCGCGCCCGACGACGAGGCGCTACGCAACGACATCGCCATCTCCCAGGGGCTGGGGTTCAACGGCGCGCGCCTCCATCAGAAGCTGTTCGAGCCGCGTTTCCTCTATTGGGCCGACCGCATGGGCTACCTCGTGTGGGACGAGTTCCCCAACTGGGGGCTGGACGTTAGCCATCCCCGCGCCTTGGAGGTCTTTTTGCCGCAGTGGCTCGAAGCCATGCACCGCGATTATAGCCATCCCAGCGTCGTGGGGTGGTGCCCGTTCAACGAAACCCAGCGCGATCAGGATGCGGGGGTAATCCGGGGCGTCTATCGCGCCAGCAAGGCGTTGGATCGCACCCGCCCGGTGATCGACACCAGCGGTTACCAGCATGTCGAGACCGATATCTATGACGTGCACAACTATGACCAGAACCCCGAGACGTTCGCCGGCGCCTTTGCAGCGCTGGCAGAGGGCGGCGAGCCCTTCCGCAATCGGCCCGATCTGGATGCCGCCCATGAGGGGCAGCCCTATTTCGTCAGCGAGTACGGCGGCATCTGGTGGAACCCCGGCCAGCAAGACGACCGGGGCTGGGGCTATGGCGGCGAATCGGGGCGCCCCCAGAGCCCCGAGGCGTTCCTGGCCCGCTACCGCGCCCTGACGGAGGCGCTGCTGCGCCACCCGCGCATGTGCGCTCTGTGCTACACCCAGCTCTACGATATCGAGCAGGAGGTCAACGGCCTCTACACCTACGAGCGCCGGGCCAAGTTCGACCCGGCCGTCCTGCACGCCATCAATAGCCAGCCGGCGGCTATAGAACAAGAGTAGGAGGTTTTCCGATGCCCATGCTCAGCGACAAAGACAGGCGTTTTCTGGAGGATTACTTGAAGAAAGGGCTGACCGGGCCCGTCACCATCAAGCTGTTCACCCAGACCATCTCCTGCCAGTTCTGTCGGGAGACCCAGCAGTTGATGGAGGAAGTGGCGGCCCTTTCGGACAAGATCGAGCTGCAGGTCTACAACCTGATCACCGACAAGGAGGTGGCCGAGGCCTATGGCATCCGGCGCATCCCCGCCGCGGTGGTCATGGGGGCCAAGGACTATGGCATCCGCTTCTACGGCATCCCTTCGGGCTACGAATTCAACACGTTGATCGAGGACATCGTCGCCGTATCGAACGATGCCCACGGCCTGCCCGAGGAGGTGCTGGCGCAGTTGGCCCAGGTGCAGGAGCCGGTGCACATGCAGGTCTTTATCACGCCGACCTGCCCCTACTGCCCGGCGGCCGTGCGAGCTGCCCATGCCCTCGCCATGGCCAGCGATCAGATCACCGCCGACATGGTGGAATCGGTCGAGTTCCCCCAGTTGGCCAACCGCTACGGCGTGATGGCCGTGCCCAAGACGGTCATCAACGAAAAGACCGAGCTGGAGGGGGCGGCGCCCGCCAGCCTGGTGGTCGCCAAGGTGCTGGAGGCCGTGGGCAAGATGACCTCCGAAGAGGTCGCTCGCCTGATGCAGGGCTTTGAGGGCGAGCTCGAGGCCACCTGAGCCGCTGCGTGAACTCGCCACGTCGGGGGGGACCGCCCGCGGGCGCCCCCCCCCGGTCTGCCCATGAGGGCGCGCATGCCCGGGTCGGGAGAGGGCACGCCCGTGGGGCGCCCGTGAGCGCCGGCGCGCCAATTGGCCGTCAGTTCGTTCGCAGCTATAATGCGCCGGGCAAGCCAATCAACCTCTGGAGTTATCATGCTGCGACCCTTTCGAACCCTTAACGTAATCCCTTCGTTGCCCAAGCGCCTCGAACCGCTGGGCGAGATCGCTCACAACCTCTGGTGGTCGTGGAACCGGGACGCCGTGGACCTGTTCCGCCGCCTGGATGCAGACCTCTTTGAGGCCACACGCCACAACCCCGTCGCGATCCTGGGGCAGGTGTCTCAGGAGCGGCTGGACGATATGAGCCAGGATGAGGGGTTCCTCTCGCACATGGATCGCGTCTACCGCGACCTGCTGGACTATATGGCCAGCGCGACGGACCTCTCGGGTGGGCGCGTCGTCGCCTACTTTTCCATGGAGTACGGCCTGAGCGAGGCGCTGCCGATCTACTCCGGCGGCCTGGGGGTGCTCTCGGGCGATCACCTCAAGACCGCCAGCGACATGGGCCTGCCCCTGGTGGGGGTGGGCATGCTCTATCAGGAGGGGTACTTTCGGCAGTACCTGAACGCCGATGGCTGGCAGCAAGAGACCTATCCCACCAACGATTTCCACAACATGCCCATCCGCCTGCAGCGTGACGCCTCCGGCGCGCCGGTGACCATCTCGGTACGCTACCCGGAGCGCGAGGTGCGCGCGCGGATCTGGCGCGTGCAGGTGGGGCGAGTGCCCCTCTACATGCTGGATACCAACATCCCCGAGAACGCGCCCGAGGATCGCCAGATCACCAGCAAGCTCTATTCTGGCGACAAGGACATGCGCATCCGCCAGGAGATCCTTCTTGGGGTGGGCGGCATGCGGGCGTTGCAGGCCGTGGGCATCGAGCCCACCATCTGCCACATGAACGAGGGTCATTCGGCCTTCCTGGGGCTGGAGCGCATCCGCATCGCCATGGAGCGCTACGGCCTCGCCTTTGAGGAGGCCCTGACGCTGACCGCCGCCGGCAATGTCTTTACCACCCATACCTCCGTGCCGGCGGGCATCGACCTGTTTCCGCCCTATCTGGTCGATCGCTACCTGGGCGAGTGGATGAGCCTGCTGGGGGTGAGCCGGGACCGCTTTATGGCGCTGGGGCGCCCGCCCCAGGCCCCTGCCGAGGAGCCCTTCTCCATGGCAGTGCTGGCCCTCTCCCTCTCCTCGGCGGCCAACGGCGTCAGCGCGCTCCACGGGGAGATCGCGCGCAAGATGTGGCAGAACCTGTGGCCGGGCACGCCCGCCTGCGAGGTGCCCATCGGCGCCATCACCAACGGCATCCATCCGCCGACGTGGGTCTCTCGTGATATGGCCAACCTGCTCTTGCGTTACCTGGGGCCGCGCTGGCAATCCGATCCCGCCGACGCCGCGCTCTGGGCCAGGGTCGAGCGCATCCCCGATGAGGAGCTGTGGCAGACCCACGAGCGGCGCCGTGAGAGGCTGGTGGGCGCTGCGAGGCGCCGCGCCACGGCCCAGTTGGCCCGCCGGGGCGCTAGCCAGAGCGACATCGCCCGCGCCTCCGGCGTGCTGGACCCCAAGGCGCTGACCATCGGCTTTGCGCGGCGCTTTGCCACCTACAAGCGCGCCCTGCTGCTCTTTCACGACCTGGAGCGGCTTTCCAGCATCCTGAACCAGAAGGATCGCCCCGTGCAGATCCTCTTTGCGGGCAAGGCCCATCCCGAGGACAACCCGGCCAAGGAGCTGATCCGCAACCTGGTGCACGCCTGCCGCCGCCCCGACCTGCGCGATCGCATCGTGTTCCTCGAGGACTATGATATGGCCCTGGGGCGCTCGCTGGTGCAGGGCGTGGACGTCTGGCTGAATACGCCGCGCCAGGGGCAGGAAGCTAGCGGCACCAGCGGGATGAAGGCCTGCATGAACGGCGCCATTCACCTGAGCACCTTTGACGGCTGGTGGTACGAGGGCTATGCCAGCGAGATCGGCTGGCGCATCGGCCAGGGCGAGGTCTATCAGGACGATACCTATGGCGACGAGGTCGAGGCCAACGCGCTCTACGATCTGCTGGAGAAGGACGTGGTGCCCCTGTTCTACGACCGCGGCAACAACGGCGTGCCCCACGATTGGGTGGCGCTGGTCAAGCGTTCTATGGCCAGCGTCGGGCCGCGCTTCAACACGAACCGGATGCTCCAGCAATACCTGGATCAGCTCTACACGCCGGCCATGGAGCGGTATGCGCACCTGGATGCCGATGGCGCGCGGGCTGCCCGAGAGCTGGCGCAATGGCAGCAGCGCCTACAAGCGGCCTGGGGAGGCATCCATCTGGTAGAGATCGCCTCCAGCGCCCGCGACGACGTTACGGTGCGAGACGAGATCGAGTTCCGCGCCCGCCTGCAACTGGGGGCGCTGACGCCCGACGACGTGTGCGTTCAGGTGTGCCTGGGCCGCACGGGCGCCACCGGCGCCATCGAGGCGTTCGATGCCATTGACATGGCCTACCAGGGTGCCGATGATGGCGGGCACTCGCTCTACCAGGTGAGGGCGCGCTTTGCCGAGAGCGGGCTGAGCGGCTTTACCGTCCGCGTGCTGCCCCATCACCCCGATCTGGCGACGCCCCACATCCCGGGCCTGGTGCTCTGGGCCGAGTGAGGCGGGGCCGGCAGCCAGGGGCAAGGGGCGATTCTGCAGGAATCCCGGAAAAAGGTGTGCGCGGCTTTTGACACGCCTCGAAAAGTCGTGATATAATTCACAAGGTTGCGATTTCAGAGTCCGGAGCTCTTGATTGGATGATGCACTAACGTGACTCTTGCAGAAGTCTTGGCAATCCTAGAAGGACAACTGGCCCTGGCCGATGCCGACCTGGAGATGAAGGTGGAGTACGGCTGCGGCGCAGACCTGATGAGCGACGTGCTGGCATTCACCCATGCCGGCACGCTTCTGTTGACGGGCCTGGCGAATCCCCAGGTGGTGCGCACGGCAGAGATGGCCGGGATCAGGGCCATCGTTTTTGTGCGCGGCAAGACGCCTCCGCCAGAGACTGTCGCTCTGGCCCGCGACAAAGGCATCCCTCTGCTGGCCACCCGCTACACTCTATACGAGTCGTGCGGGCGGTTGTATGCTCACGGTCTGCAGAGTTGTGGCTTGTTTGACCTGTCCCACGGGGCGGCTGCCAGGGCGCCCGAGAGGGGCACGAGAGCCGGAGCATGATGCTTGGGCATGCGGAAACCGCCGACGAACAGGATTCGGAGCGGCTTCCCAGGAACCTTACCAAAGTCCAGGAGCTGGTCTATGAGCTCAAGGTGGAACAGGTGATGACCCGCGATGTGATCACCTGCCCATCCGATGCGACCATGGCGGAGCTCAAGGAGCTGTTGCGCGTCAACCACGTCTCGGGCGTGCCCATTATCGAGGACGGCCGCATGATCGGCATGATCAGCGTCGAGAACCTGATCCGGGCGCTGGAGCAGGGCGAATCGCAGGCGCGGGTGCGCGACAAGATGACGCAGCGTGTCCAGGCCGTGCGGGCCGACGATACCCTCGCGGGGGCCGTGGCCCTCTTTGCGCGCTATCGGTATGGCCGCTTTCCGGTGCTGGATGCCGATGGGCAACTGGTGGGCATCATCACCCAGGGGGATATCGTCCGCGGGCTGCTCCGGCAGTTCGAGACCCTCTGGCATTCGGAGGAGATCCGGCGCTATCGCGCCAGCCATATCTTTGAGGATATCGAATCGGAGCAGACGACGCTGATCCTGCGCTACCGGGTGTTGCCCCGCGATTTCGTCCGGGGCGGCGAGGCCTCGAGCAAGGTCAAGCGTGCGCTGGACCGGCTGGGCGCCCACCCGCAGACGATTCGCCGCATCTCGGTGGCCACCTACGAGGCCGAGACGAACATCATGATCCACACCGAGGGGGGGCAGATCATCGTGGAGGCTCGCCCCGAGGAGATCCGCGTCATCGCCGTGGACGAGGGGCCGGGCATCGCCGACGTGGAGCAGGCGATGCAGCCCGGGTTCTCTACCGCTCCCGACTGGATCCGCGAACTGGGTTTCGGCGCCGGCATGGGCCTCTCGAACATTCGATCGTGCACCGACCGGATGTCGCTGACCTCGACGGTGGGGGCAGGGACGCGCCTGGAGATGATCTTTGACCTCACGCAAGGGGGACACTAGGTGATCGTCAACGAGATCGTGGAGGCCTTGGGGTTGACCGTGGCGGCCGGCGCGCAGGGCCTGGAGCGCGAGATCACCGGCGGTTATGCTGCCGACCTGCTCAGTTGCGTCATGGCAGGGGCCGCTGCCGGCAACCTGTGGGTGACGCTGCAGGCCCACCCGAACATCGTGGCCGTGGCCGATCTGTTGGGCCTGGCGGGTGTGATCATCACCGAGGGCGCCGCGCCGGAGCCAATGACGGTGAGCCGCGCCGAGGAGCGGGGCGTGCCGATCCTGTTGGCCCAAGAGACCACCTATACGGTCGTGGCACGCCTGGCGGAGCGAGGGATCTCGGGGAATCGCCCCGCGCGCGGCGCCTGATGGCGGGGATCCCCGGAGCGCCGTGGCTGCGCTGAGGGCCGTGCGGCTGGACCTGCACGTACACACGGTGCTTTCGCCTTGCGCCGAGATCGAGATGATCCCGCCGCTGATCGTCAGGCGGGCGCGTGAGGTGGGGCTGGACCTGATCGCCATCACCGATCATCACGCGTCAGAGAACGTGGCGGCCGTGCAGCGGGCCGCCGCCGCCGTGGGGCTAGCCGTGCTGCCGGGAATGGAAGTGCAATCGCGCGAAGAGGCGCATATCCTGTGCCTCTTTGACACGTTGGAGCAGGTGGCGCTCTGGCAGCAGATCGTATACGATAGCCTGCCGGCCGTCAGGAACCGCCCGGAGGTCCTGGGAGCGCAGTTCGTGGTGGACGAGACGGGCGATTATGTGTGCGAGAACGAGCGCCTGTTGCTGACCTCGACGGCCCTCTCGGCCGAGGAGGTGGTGGCGCAGGTGAAGGAGCTGGGCGGCCTGGCCATTGCGGCTCATGTGGACCGGCCGTCGTTCAGCCTGTTGGGCAACTTGGGCTTTGTGCCCAAGGGATTGGCGCTGGCGGGGCTGGAGATCAGCGCCCGCGGCGATGTGGCCCGGTTGGTTGCCCGTTATCCGGGGATCGAAGGGTGGCCGCTGATTCGTTCCAGCGACGCCCACTGTCTGGCCGATCTGGATGCGAGGACGGAAGCGGTGTTGGGGGCGCCCACGGTCGCAGAGCTGGCCCTGGCGCTGCGGGGCGCCGAGGGGCGCTCCATCGCACCGGTTACCTGAGCACAACGAATCTGAGACGGGACGCAATTCTGCACAGAGGGAGGAGCAGACGTGCTGCTGGAGAAGACCATGGTCGAAAACAACGAAACGGTGGATCTGACGCCCTTGGACGAGATACTGGACGCCTTTAGCGAGGAGCAGGGCGCCATCATCCCCATCCTCCAGAGGACCCAGGAGCTGTATGGCTACCTGCCCGCGGAGGCCCTGCGCCACATCTCGGAGCGCACGGGGCACTCTCTGGCCCAGCTTTACGGCGTCGCCACCTTCTACTCACAGTTCTACCTGCAGCGGCGCGGGCGCCACATCATCAACATCTGTGATGGCACCGCCTGCCATGTCAAGGGCGCGCCTCGACTGGTGACCACGCTGGAAGAGCAGTTGGGCATCAAGGCCGGCGAGACCTCGCCGGACTACCGCGTCACCCTGGAGGTGGTCTACTGTCTCGGTTCGTGCGCTCTGGCGCCCATCGCCGTCATCGACGGGCAGGTGGTGGGGCGTCTGGTGCCCGAAAAGGTGCTAAAGCTGGTGCGCGATCTCGACTAGTGCGCGAGCTATCTCATCACGTGCTGGATCTCTTGGAGAACTCGTTGGCGGCCGGCGCCACACAGGTGGTGCTGCGGATCTGTGAGGATAGCGGCCAGGATGCGCTGACGATCGAGATTCAGGACAATGGCCGCGGGATGGATGCCGAAACTCAGGAGCGAGCACTGGATCCGTTCTTTACCACTCGAACGACCCGACATGTGGGCCTGGGCCTCCCCCTGTTCAAGGCGGCGGCGGAGCGCTGCAACGGAGGGCTCTCGCTGGTCTCGATCCTTGGCCAGGGCACGCAGGTGCGGGCCTGGTTCCAGCGCCAACACATTGACCGGGCGCCGCTGGGCGATATGGCCAGCACCCTCCTGGGGGCGCTGCTCTCCAGCCACGCGGATTGGGATCTGGTGTACGAGCACCGGGTGGATCGCCAAGTGTTTCAACTGGATACGCGCGAGATGCGCGAGATGCTGGGCGACATTCCCCTGAGCCACCCTGCCGTCAGGCAGTGGCTCGAGGAGTATCTCCAGCAAGGGTACGCCGAGCTATATGCAGAGCAGGCCTAGCGGCAGGGCTGCAAGGCCATCATTCAAAGGAGCGTGGGGATGCCACAGATCAAGTCGTTGGAAGAGCTGCGTCGCTTGCGCGAGCGGGTTGAGAAGGATATAACCACACGCAGGGATACCGGCACGACCATCATTGTGGGCATGGGGACGTGTGGGATCGCGGCGGGCGCCCGCGAGACGATGCACGCCATTCTGGAAGAGCTACGCACACGAGAGATGGACGTGAACGTGACCACCGTCGGCTGCATCGGCATGTGCGCCAAAGAGCCCCTGGTGGACATCGAGCAGGCGGGCAAGCCCCGAGTCACCTATGGCAATGTCACCCCCGATATGGTCGCGCGCCTCATCGAGGAGCATCTGGTCAAGGGCCAGGTCGTTGAGGAGTGGGTGGTGGGCCGTCTGCAGGAATCCTAGGGTTCGCTGCAGATTGCCGGGGCACAGGTCATCATCTAGCTGAAGCAGTCCAGGAGGACAAGATGTCGGAACCGATATACCGGGCAAATGTCCTGGTATGCACAGGCACGGGTTGTGAGTCATCGGGCGCGGGCTCGGTGAGGGATGCCCTCAAGGCGGAGGTCGTCCGCCGGGGGTTGCAGGACGAGGTGCGCGTCGTGGATACCGGGTGCCGTGGCTTTTGCGCCATGGGCCCCATCGTCATCGTCTACCCTGAGGGGATCTTTTACTGCAAGGTCAAGCCCTCGGATATCGAGGAGCTGGTCGAGGAGACGCTGATCAAGGGCCGTGTCGTGCAGCGCCTGGTTTTTGAGGCGCCGGATACGCAGCAGGCCGTCCCTCTCTATGACGAGATCCCCTTTTACGAGAAGCAGCTTCGCGTCACGCTGCGCAACTGTGGCGTGATCGACCCCGAGAACATTGACGAGTACATCGCCCGCGGCGGCTACGAGGCGCTGGGCAAGGTGCTCGNNGGTCAAGGCTTCCGGGTTGCGCGGGCGCGGTGGCGCCGGCTTTTTGACCGGCCTCAAGTGGGAGTTCACCGCCAAGGCCCCCGGCCAGGTCAAGTACGTGGTCTGCAATGCCGACGAGGGCGACCCCGGCGCATTCATGGACCGTTCGATCCTGGAGGGCGACCCCCATGCGGTGATCGAGGGCATGGCGATCTGCGGCTATGCCGTGGGGGCGAGCGAGGGCTACATCTACTGCCGCGCCGAGTATCCGCTGGCGATCAAGCGTCTGCGGCTGGCCATCCAGCAGGCAGAGGAATACGGCCTCCTGGGCGAGGATATCTTTGGGTCCGGCTTTAGCTTCCGCCTCCGGATCAAGGAGGGCGCCGGCGCGTTCGTGTGCGGCGAAGAGACGGCCCTGATCGCCTCGATCGAGGGCCGCCGTGGCGAGCCGCGTCCCAGGCCGCCTTTCCCGGCGGTGTCGGGCCTGTGGAGCAAGCCCACCAACAACAACAACGTCAAGAGCTATGCCAACATCGCGCAGATCATCCGCAACGGCGCCGAGTGGTTTGCCGCCATCGGCACGCCGCGCAGCCCTGGCACGGCGATCTTTGCCCTGACGGGCAAGGTCAACAACACGGGCCTGATCGAGGTCCCCATGGGCATCACCCTGCGCGAGATCATCTACGATATCGGCGGCGGCATCGCCGACGGCAAGACCTTCAAGGCCGTGCAGACCGGTGGCCCCCTGGGCGGCTGCCTGCCCGAATCGGGCCTGGACCTGCACGTGGACTTTGACTCGTTGCGCCAGGCCGGGGCCGTCATGGGCTCGGGCGGCATGATCGTCGTGGACGAAGATACCTGCATGGTCGAGTTCTGCAAGTACTTTCTGACGTTCGCCACGGCGGAATCGTGCGGCAAGTGCGTGCCCTGCCGCGTGGGCGGCAAGCGGATGCTCGAGCTGCTGACGCGTATCACCGAGGGCAACGGAACCCAGGCCGATATCGACCAGATCATCGAGATCGCCAAGGGGATGGACTCGAACTCGCTCTGTGCGCTGGGGCAGCTCACGCCTGGCCCCATCATGAGCGCGCTGCGCTACTTCCGCGACGAGTTCGATGCGCACGTGAACGAGAAGCGCTGCCCGGCCAAGCAGTGCACCAACCTGATCGCCTTCTATGTGAACCCGGATACCTGCCGGGGCTGTGGCATCTGCAAGCGCGAGTGCCCAGTGCAGGTCATCTCTGGGGATCGCCGCATGATCCATATCATCAACCAGGATGGGTGTATCCGCTGCGGGACCTGCTACGAAGTGTGCCCGTTTGATGCCATCGTCAAGCTCTCGGGCGAGGAGATCGCCGTGCCCACCGAGCTGATGCCGATCGGCAGTTTCAACAAGTAATGCAGCCCACGGCCTATCTGCCAGAGCATCGGGAGCCAGCATCTGACGAGGGCGCGGCCAGCCTGCTGCTGATCGGCTATGGCAACAGCAGCAGGCGCGACGACGGTGTGGCCGAACACATCCTGCGTCGTCTGCTGGCGGCCCTTGGGCTGGATCCCGATTGTCTGTTGGCCGAGGACGAGCAGGAGCAGCGGCCGGGCTTGCGCGCGATCCTGGTGCATCAACTGGCGCCAGAGCTGGCTGAGCTGGCCTGGCGCTATGATACCCTGGTGTTCATCGACGCCCACGTTGCGGGCGTCGGCTGGGCGAGCGTGGAATGGCAGCCCATCGAGCCGACGGTGCAAGGCGGCATGAGCGGGCACCATCTCAAGCCGGGCGTGGTCCTGAGCCTGTGTGAGACGCTCTACGGGCGACAGCCCAGGGCATACATGCTCTCGGTGCTGGGCCACGATTTCGATTTTGGAGAAACATTGACCGCCGAGACGTCGGCCCTGGCAGACCAGGCCGTCCAGCGTCTGCTTGAGCTGGTGTTTGCCAGCGGGTTGGCGTCTCGGGTGGGAGAGGGCTAGCGTAACACTGTCGCGGAGTTGCCGGGAGGCTCGTCAGTGTAGGAGGGTACGGCCATTGGCAAAAGACACACATCCGGTCTGTCGTGCGGCAATCATCAAACGGAGGGAGTGTAGGCGATGCCAACAGTGCAGGTGACTATAGACGGCAGAGTTGTCTCGGTCCCCAGCGGTGCGACCGTTCTTGAGGCAGCTCAGGTTGCAGGGATTCGGATCCCCGCTTTGTGCGCACATCCACACCTGAAACCCATCGGCGCGTGTCGCGTGTGCCTGGTGGAAATCGAGAAACAGCGTCAGCTTCAGCCTTCTTGCACCTTTCCCGTCTATGAGGGCATGGTGGTGCACACGAATTCGCCTCAGGTTCGAGAGGCCAGGCGCTTTGTTCTCGAACTCCTGCTATCAGATCATCCCCTTGATTGCATGACCTGTGATGCCGGGGGCAACTGTGAGCTGCAGGATCTGGCGTACGAATACGGAATCAAGGAAAGCCGCTTTGCCGGGAACAGGCATCGCTACGAGATCGAAGACGCCAATCCATTCATTGTCCGCGACCTGGACAAGTGCGTCTTGTGTCGGCGCTGTGTGCGAGCCTGTGACGAGATCAACGGGGTGGAGGCGATCACCCTGGCGTTTCGTGGCTATGATACCCGCGTCGGCACTGCCCTTGACGTTCCCTTGACAGAGACCACCTGCGAGTTCTGCGGCATGTGCATCGAGGTGTGCCCGACAGGCTCGCTGCTCCCGAAGGCCGCCACCGGCCTGGGGCGCGCCTGGGAGATGACCAAGACGAGCACGATCTGCCCTTACTGCGGTGTCGGTTGCACCGTGGATCTCAACGTGAAGGACGATCGCATAGTCAAGGTAACCTCCAATTGGGAAGGCGCCGCCAACCATGGTTGGATGTGCGTCAAGGGTCACTTTGGCTGGGACTTTGTCGAGCACGAGGAACGACTGACGACCCCCCTGATCCGCAAGGAGGGCGTCCTCGTCGAAGCGACGTGGGATGAGGCGCTGGATCTGGTCGCAGATCGGTTCGTGGCGATTGCGGAGGAGCATGGACCGGATGCCCTGGCTTTCCTGAGCTCGGCCAAGTGCACGAACGAGGAAAACTATCTGCTGCAAAAGATGTCTAGGGGGCTATTCGGCACAAACAATGTAGACCATTGTGCTCGTCTTTGACACAGCTCTACCGTGACCGGTCTGGTCACAGCTTTTGGTTCGGGCGCCATGACGAATTCGCTGGATGACATCGCCAGAGATGCCCAGTGCTACTTTATCATTGGCTCCAATACGACCGAGAATCACCCTGTGCTCGGCATGCGCATCAGGCAGGCGGTCAAGCAGAGGGGCGCCAAGCTGATCGTCGCCGATCCGAGGCGTATTCCGATCAGCAGTTTTGCGACGCTGCATCTGAGGCAGCGGCCAGGGACGGACATTGCGCTGCTGAACGGCCTGATGAATGTCCTGATTGCCGAGGGCCTGTATGACAAGCAGTTCGTGGCCGAGAGGACCGAGGGATTCGAGGAGCTGAGCGCGCAGGTAGCCAAGTATACCCCGGAAGTGGTGGAGGATATCACGGGCGTACCCGCCGACGATATCCGAGAAGCAGCGCGCATCATGGCGGCTTCACATCCTGGCGCGTTGCTGTATGCCATGGGCATCACGCAGCACACCACGGGGCACCAGAACGTGCTCTCTTGCGCCAACCTGCAGATGTTGCTGGGCAACATGGGCGTGCCCGGCGGCGGCGTCAACCCCCTGCGCGGTCAGAACAACGTCCAGGGCGCCTGCGATATGGGCTGCTTGGTCAACTTTTACCCTGGCTACCAGCGGGTAACGGATGAGGCCGCGCAAGCCAAGTTCCACGAGGCGTGGGGGCGCGGGCCTTCCACCCAGATCGGCATCACTGTCGTAGAGATGCTGAATGCGGCCGAGAGAGGGGATGTCAGGGGCCTCTTTGTGCTGGGCGAGAACCCGGCCATGACAGACCCGGACATCAACCACGCTCGCAAGGCCCTGGCCAGCACAGAGTTCCTCGTGGTTCAGGAGATCCTCCCCAGCGAGACGACCGAGTATGCGGATGTCATTCTTCCTGGGGCGAGCTTTGCCGAAAAGGAAGGAACGTTCACCAATACCGAGCGCAGAGTCCAGCGCGTGCGCGCTGCCCTGCAACCCGTGGGCAACTCGCGACCTGACTGGGCGATCCTGGCCGACTTGGGCCGGCGGATCCAGCAGCGTCTCGCGCCGGTGGCCCCGAACGCCGTCTTCTCCGGGTGGGACTATGCCTCTCCCGAGGAGGTGATGCAAGAGATCGCCGCCTTGACGCCGAGCTATGGCGGGATCACCTATCCGCGGATTGATTCCGCCGGACTGCAGTGGCCTTGCCCGACAGTGGATCACCCGGGCACGCCCATTCTGCACAGAGGCACCTTCTCCAGAGGGCTCGGCAGGCTGAGCGCTGTTGAGTGGCTGCCGCCCGCGGAGCAGCCCGATGATGAGTATCCGTTGGTCCTGACAACGGGTCGCGTGCTGTATCACTTTCATGGCGGCAGCATGACGAGGCGTTCACCCGGGCTAGATGAGATCTATCCGGAAGCGCTCGTCGAGCTGAACCCGCTGGATGCTCGTAGTATGAATATCGCGGATGGCGATATGGTCAAGGTGACATCGCGGCGAGGTCAGATCACCGCCAAAGCGCACGTAGTCGAGCGCACGGTCCCTGGTGTGGTGTTCACTTCCTTCCACTTTAGCGAAGCGGCTGCCAACCTGTTGACGATCGCGGCTCTCGATCCTGTGGCCAAGATTCCGGAGTACAAGGCGTGCGCTGTGCGCGTTGAGCTGGCGTAAGAGGGCCGATCCCCGGACATGCCGGGCCCGGGGTCGGCGCAGCATGGATGGTAACGAGGAGGTGGGCACCCACAGACCATGTAGGGGAGAGGGCACTTGACTTTGGATGAGAAGACATCTGGACTCAGAGGAAGGGGAACCAAAGATGCCGTTCAAGTCACCGAAAGCTATCGTGGAGGCAGTCTGCACGGCAGGTTGCGGCAAAGCGGATTTGCCGTTCTCCAAGCAGCTCGTACTCGGGTTCCTGGCAGGCGCATATATCGCCTTTGGCGGCCTGCTGGCTATCGTGGTCGGGAAAGGCAGCCCGGCGATCGCTGCGGCGAACCCTGGCCTGGCCAAGTTCCTGTTCGCGGCGGTGTTTCCGGTCGGCCTTATGTTGGTCGTGATCGCTGGCTCGGAGCTCTTCACGGGCAACTGCGGCGTGATCACGCCTGCATGCCTGAAAGGTAGCGCCCGATGGAGAGGCCTGCTGCGCAACTGGGTGGTGGTCTATGCCGGGAACTTTGTAGGGTCTCTCTTTGTGGCGTTCTTGCTCGCCTACTGGACGGGTATCGTTGCTGGTGGCGATCTCGGCAAGGCAGCCGCCGGTATCGCGGAGAGCAAGGTCAACTTGAGCTGGGGCGCCGCATTCCTTCGCGGCGTAGGCTGCAACTGGCTGGTCTGCCTTGCCGTGTGGCTGGCCATCTCGTCCGAGGATATCTCCGGCAAGATCCTGGGCATTTGGTTCCCGATCATGGCCTTTGTAGCCCTCGGGTTTGAGCACTCCGTCGCCAACATGTTCTTCATCCCGCTGGGCATGCTGAATGGCGCGCAGGTCAGCGTCGGCCAGTTCCTTTGGAACAACCTGGTACCTGTGACCATCGGCAACATCGTCGGCGGCGCCGGCCTCGTAGGGGTGATCTACTGGTGGCTGTATGGGCGTGAGTAGGTGATCCATCCCTAGCACCAAGATATGCGGACGCGCCCAACCTGGCGCGCCCGCATTCTCTTTCACGGCAAGGGGACAGTGGCAAGATGGTACCTGGCGATAGCATTCACGGCGATCGGCCCGTTGCGGCCCGACGGGTCTGGGAAGTGCGCGCTGGCGAGTGGCGCTCGCGCCAAGTCGACTCTGTGTTGGAGGAGCCGCTGGCGTTGAGCATCAACGGTCAACAGATAGCGGTGTTGATGCGCTTGCCGGGCGAGGAGAAGGAACTGGCCGTGGGGTTCTGCCTCAGCGAAGGGGTCGTGCGGGAGCTGAGCGACATCCTGCTGGTGCATCACTGCGGCCAGGGGCTGCCTGAGCCTCCTCTGGGCTCGCCCGAAGGCGAACAGGAGTTCTCGCGCAACCGGGTGGAGCTCCGCGTCAGACAGGAGGGGCTCAGTCCGGAGGCGCGCCTGGATGTTGTCCGATTGGTCCGAGCAGGTTGCGGCGCGGTCGATCTGTCCGTCGAGGAGCTGTTCCCCAAGGCTGTGGAGAGCTCGCTGGTGGTGCCCGCCTCAACACTCTCACGGCTCACCAGGGCGTTTCACGGCGAGCAGTTGTTGCACAATGCTGTTGGCGGAGTGCACGACGCCGCGCTCTTTGATTCTGAGGGCCATCTGCTCTGGCTCTCGGAGGACATAGGGCGCCACAACGCCGTTGACAAGGTTCTGGGCCACTGTCTCTTGCGACATATATCTTTGAGGGACCGTGTGCTATTGTGTTCAGGCCGATTGAGCTACGAAATGGTCTCTAAGGCTGTTCGAATGCGTCTGCCCTTGTTGGCCTCAATCTCTGCGCCCACGACCTTGGCGATCGAGCTTGCCGACCGTCTCGGGGTTACGCTCGTCGGCTATCTGAGAGGAAGCCGGATGACCATCTACACGCATCCTGAGCGGGTCGGGGCGGCAGATGGCACCGGCCACGATTGAGGGCGGCTGGCCGAGCGCTACGAGCGCGGGGCCAGCAGATCATGGGCGTGAGTGAGATCCTCGGGCGTGTTGATATTGAAGAACGAGAGATGCTGCGGGTCGTAGCGAACGATCTCGCCATCGTCCACATAGCGCACTCGGAGCCTGGCATAGAAGCTCACCACTCGCCTCTGCCCCTCGGACAGCGCGAGACGCAGAGGAGTCAGGCAACGCTGGTGATAGAAGGCGTGCAGCGGTTCCAGGCCTGCCGGCAGCCGCGGGACAACCGCGTCCCAGCCTCTGTGCAGAGACCACATATGTCGCACCAGCGGGATCTGGACAAACGGCATATCGCAGGCCACGCACAGACTCCACTCATGTCGCGCAGCCTCTAGCCCCGCGGACATCCCGGCCAAGACGCCGCCGTACCCTGGGAGGTCTCGCACGATCGTGGCTCCTGTTGCCGCCTCAGCAAGGGCGGGTCCGAGCTCTTGATCGGAGCGCAGCACGATCACCACATCGTCCGTCAGCGAGGCAAGGCGTCCATGCACCCGACCCAGCAGCGTCTCGCCGTCGAGGACGACGACGGCCTTGTCTTGTCTGGCGAGTCGCGTGCCCAGGCCTCCGGCGAGGATGATGGCACTGTACGCACCTGCGCTATCCCTGGCGGTCTGCGACAACGAGCCGACGCGCACCTGGGTCTCGCGATCGCATGCGACGATTGGATTCACAGCCACGCCGGTCTCCCTTCTTGGATCGTGATGGATGACTCTTGCAGCAGCGATTATGGATATCCTCTCGATCCGAGTCAAAACGGCGTGTTCGACGCCGGCAGCGGCGGGTGGGCCGTGGTGGTGGCGCGCCTGGGGCCGGCGACGATACGCTCGAAGCAGCCACCCGGCGCAGCGCGAACTGGGTGGCCGCCCGATTCGCCGCAAGGAGCCGCGACTCCAACCATGAGTCGCTTGCACACACCTGGGCATGCGTGTACAATGAGGATCGCTATCGGCGACCCCAGGATCGTCAACAGGTCGCCGACAAGATCGATGGAAAGGGAGTGATCAAGCCTCGGGCAATATTCCTCGCGTCGTTGGCCGAGAGGACATCTCCGGCGCGTGCTACAAGCAACCGGTGACACGGTTCACACTACCGGTCTGAAACGTTGGCGCATAGTTCCGAACTGTAGCCGCTAAAGGAAGATCCCATGCGGAGCAGCCATTGGGTACAGATGGAAACGTCCGTGCCTCCCGTGTTTGGAAAGGAGCCGTGGCGAAACGGTCTGATATCGTTTTGCCTGGGCGCGTTCCGAAAAGCGGGAGGGACAACTCCCGCTCTTTCTATATGTGCCAGGCGCGAGCCCACTGTGAGCAGTTCTCACAGCACCCTCAAGCGATGATTCCAGCAGCGCAATGCCCGAGGGGCCTGGCGCGCAGAATCCTCCCTGCCGAGGGGTTGCCCCAACGTTGCTCAGGGGTATTGCCCTCCGCAGTGAGGCGCGGGCGCGTGAGTCGAGCCCGTCTGTGCGTACATGTCCTATGCCCTCTGAGGACGCGCGATCTCGCGCCGTGTCTTCGGGGAAACAAGCTGATAATGAACAGGAAGGATGGCCATGATACCGAGAGTACACGTCACGATTGACGGCGTAGAAGCCGCCGTGCCGGCCAACAGTACGGTGTTGGAGGCGGCCCAGATCGCCGGGGTGGAGATCCCTACCCTGTGCGACCACCCGGCGATCGAACCAATCGGCGCCTGTCGCATCTGTCTGGTCGAGATCGAGAAGCAGCGCACGCTGCAGCCCGCGTGCACCTTCCCTGTCTTTGAGGGCATGGTGGCGCACACGCGCTCCGAGAAGGTCGTCGAGGCCCGCCAGTTCATCCTGAACCTGCTCTTCTCCGAGCGGAACCACTTCTGCATGTTCTGCCAGATGAGCGGGAGCTGCGAGCTGCAGAGCCTGGCTTACCAGTACGAGCTGGATCACTGGCAGTTCGACCGGCCCATGCCCCGGTTCGCCGTGGATGCCTCACGAGTCTTTTTCGTGATGGATCACAACCGTTGCATCCTCTGCCGCCGCTGCATCCGCGCGTGCGACGAGTTGGTGGGCAACGGCACGTTGGGCCTCAAGAACCGCGGCGCCGAGACGATGGTCACCGCCGATCTCGATGTGCCCTTTGGCGAATCGAGCTGCGTCTCNNATGGGGGCCACCGACGAGATCGAGCGGGTCAAGTCCCGCTGCATGGCCTGCCCGGTGGGTTGCGGCGTCGAGCTGATCGTGCGCGAGAACCGCGTGATCCGCGTCGAGGGCGATTGGGATGCCGAGCCCAACAAAGGTCTGCTCTGCGAGATTGGCCGCTTCCAGCCCCTGCATGAGAAGCGCAGCCGCGTGCACAAGCCGCTGGTGCGCGTCAACGGCGAGTGGACCACCGTCGAGCTGGATGAGGCGTTGGGGCTGGCCGCCCANNGTCGAGGAGGGCAAGCAGATCGCCCAGGCCGCAGGCGCCAAGTACCTGATGGAACCCGTGGCTGCCCAGGCCTCCACGGCGAAACTGGCCGATCTGGACGAGGCAGATCTGTTCGTCGTGGTGAACACGGATCTGACCGAGAACTATGAGGTGCTCAGCTTTGCCATCAAGCGCGGCGTGCGCCATCGTGGGGCGCGTCTGCTGTTGGTGGGCGAGGGCGAGAACGGCCTGGCCGAGTGGGCCATGCGCCGCTATGGCGTAGAGGAGGCCGCCGCGGCCGCCGCCATCGCCAACGAGGCCGAGCTGCCCGTGATCGTAGCGGGGACCGAGGGCGCTGCGTTGGCCGCCACGCTGGCCGGCCAGGTCGCCAAGGCCAAACTCCTGAGCCTGGCGCCGGGCGGCAACAGCCGTGGCCTGCAAGAGGTGGGCTTCCAGCAGGCGTATGCCGGCCAGAAGGCCGCGCTGTATCAGGTGGTGGCGGGCGAGGCCGCCAGTGTGGATGCCGCGCTCTTGCAGCAACTGTCACAGGGCAAGGTCATCGTCATGGCCAGCTATCGCGAGCCCTGGGATGAGGTCGCCGACATCATCCTGCCCATGCCCACGACGTTCGAGAAGAGCGGCACGACGGTCAACGCCGACGGCCAGGTTGGCCAGGTGGTGGCAGGCGTCAAGACGCGCGCCGCCTCGACGAGCGAGATCATTGCCGCGCTGGCCGAGTCGGCCCGCTAACGAAAGATACGCCTGGGCAAGCCCCCGGGGCTTGCCACACAGGCTTGGGAGGAATACATGGCCAAGATCACACTCTGCACCGATTGGCTGGACGTCTGCTCCGGCTGCCATATGTCACTGCTGGATATAGACGAGCTGCTGGTGGCTGTGCTTGAAAAAGTGCAACTGCTTTCCTCGCCCATCACCGACCTCAAGCACCCCCCCGAAGAGGGCGTGGATATCGGCATCCTGACGGGCGCCGTATCCAACGACCATCAGGAAGCGGTGGCGCGGCGCATGCGCGAGCGCTGCCGGATCCTGATCTCGATGGGGGATTGCGCCGTCTTTGGCGGCATCTGCACCATGCGCAACTTTTTCGATACGGAAGATGTGTTGCGCTACGCCTATACGGAGACGGACAGCACCGCGCCCGGGCAGCAGGTACCGCGCTCGCCCGAGATCGCCAAGCTGTTCCCCAAGGTCAAGTCGGTGCGTGATATCGTCAAGGTGGACATACATCTGCCCGGGTGCCCGCCGCCTGCCCACGTGATCGCCTATGTGCTGACCGAGCTGGCAGCGGGGCGTGAGCCCAAGCTGACGGAAGACCTGCTCACCTACGACTAGATCCATTCGCCGGTATAGCGCCATAGGAGATAACAAGATGGGCCAAAAGATAACGATTGACCCGGTAACCCGTATTGAAGGGCACGCCCGGGTGACCATCCAGCTGGATGACAACAACCAGGTGGCCCAGAGCTACCTGCATATCGACCAGTTCCGGGGCTTTGAAAAGTTCTCGGAGGGGCGTCCCTATTGGGAGATGCCCGTCATCACGCCGCGCATCTGCGGCATCTGCCCCGTCAGCCACCACCTGGCCTCGGCCAAGGCGTGCGACGGCGTGGCCGGCGTCGAGCCGCCGCGCCCCGCCAAGCTGCTCCGTCAGCTCCTGCACATGGGCCAGATGGTGCAATCGCACTCGCTGAGCTTCTTCCACCTCTCCTCGCCGGACCTGCTCCTGGGCTTTGACGCCGACCCCGCCATCCGCAACGTGGCGGGCCTGGTGGAGGTCAACCCGGCGCTGGCGCTCAAGGCCGTGGGCCTGCGCAAGTACGGCCAAGAGGTGATCCGGCGGGTGAGCGGCCGACGCATCCATATGCACTGGGCCGTGCCCGGTGGCGTCTCTGCGCCTCTCTCCGAGGAGAACCGCGACTGGATGCTGGGCCAGGTAGACGAGATGATCGGCTACCTGCAGGAGGGCATCGCCATCGCCAAGGGTTGGCTCTCGGCTAACCAGGAGATCGTCCAGCGCTTTGCCAACTTCCCCAGCATGTACATGGGCCTCACCAACGAGGGCGCCCTGGAGCTGTACGACGGGCCCGTGCGCATCATAGACGCGCAGGGCAAGCATGTGGTGGATTTCGATGGGCGCGACTATCTCGACCATGTACAGGAGCGCACCGAGGACTGGAGCTACTTGAAGTTCCCGTACTACAAGCCGCTGGGATATCCCGGAGGCGTGTATCGCGTGGCGCCCCTGGCCCGCCTGAACATCGCCGAGCGCATCACCACGCCTCTGGCCAACGAGGAGCTCAAGTCGTTCAAGGCGCTGGCCGAGGGACCGGTGGAGCCGACCCTCTACTACCACTATGCCCGGCTGATCGAGGCCCTGTACAGCGCCGAGGAGATCCGTGTGCTGTGCGAGGATGAGGACATCCTCTCCGAGGACATCCTCAATACCCACACCCAGATCACGGGCCACGGCGTGGGCGTGATCGAGGCGCCGCGCGGCACCCTCTGGCACGACTATCACACCGACGAGGATGGTCTCATCACGCGGGTGAACCTGATCGTGGCCACGGGCGGCAACAACTGGGCCATGAGCAACTCGGTGGATATGGTGGCCAAGGAGTTCATCGACGGCAACAACCTGACCGAGGGGATGCTGAACCGCGTCGAGGCGGCCATCCGCGCCTACGACCCGTGCCTCTCCTGCTCGACCCACGCTCTGGGCCAGATGCCCCTGATCGTGGACGTCGTGGACGCCGAAGGCAACCAGCTTCGCCGCTTCCAGCGCGACTAGCGCGGGAAGGATCAAGTCGATGCCTCCCCGATCAGTTTGGACCGGGGAGGCATTACTCCTCTCACTGAAGAGTCAGTGGAAGGTAGATAGGGTGCTGAGGATCGAACACAGGATACACGTCGGTCTGACCTATTGTCGTTGTGCCAGACGCGGCGCTGATCATTGTGCCAGAAGCTAGATATCTATGCTCAAGCACAAACTCACCATCATCATACCCTGTGACGATGATCTGCCATCCTTCGCCTGCGTTGTTTGCAGTCATGGTCTCGTGTAGTGCCTCAGGCGGCGCATAATAGGCTGCCCCTGGAATCTCACTGACCGAGCCAAGTACGGGATCATATCCTGTCCGGCGCCCAACTGGATCAACTAGGGTTATGTGCGCCGGGCTCCATATCCTTGCGAGGAAGCGCCCAATCCCCCATCCCCCGACGTCAGCGGACTGTACCTGGTGCGACGAGAAGTATAGGTCATCGGGACTGACATAGAACAAGCTCGGCAGAATGCCTCCCATTCCCCAGGCCCTTTGCAGATTGGGGCCTCCTGGTGCGTCCAGATACGCTCGCCAGACCAGTTTGGAGCAATAGTAGCGACTGTTGTCTTCTTTGGTGGGACTGAGAGAGAAGGGATCCAAATGAAAGATCACTCCCTCTCTTCCGGCAAGCTCTCTGGCGTTCTCTATGGCAGCTTGCTTGATAGAACGCTCTACTTGGGGGCGCACCACGGCCCAATCCGCCAAATCCGCCCCTGTCCATATGCGATGTGTCAACACATCGGTCTCCCAGACCTGATCCAGTACCTCGTGCACATATCCTTGAGCCTCTGCTAGACGCGGATGCACAGGACCTCCACCATCAGGAGCCAGAGTCATGCCGAGGTAGAGCATCGCGTGGGTAAAGTAGGTGCCTCCTATCCCAAACTCAGCAGCATACCCCATGGAGCGCGTGAGCAGGATACCTCCAGGCTGTAGTGTGCACACAATCAAACCCTAAGGCCCTATGCAAGGCCGCCCCGCAACATCATGGGCGATCCCAAACTCTCCAACGGCGAATCCATTGGCTGATGATGCCACAGACACCGAAACGGTCGAGATCGGTTCAGAGCTACTATGGAACCCAAAGTATTTTGCTCCAGAATTGCCCTCGACGAGCACTTCCCCTGATGAAGCACCATTGGCAGATACTGTCACCAAGTGCGTGCCGAATGCGTTAGGCTCTACGTATAGGTAAAAGGCATAGGTATCGGCTGGGAGCCCGATGGTTAGCCCAACTCCCGTGACAGAGTACACAGATCCCGAGTAGCCGTGGCTCCAGGTTTTCCAGCCGACACCTACCTGGAGATGGGTTGCTGGTGCGCTGAAGATCAAGTCGCCACCGGGGCCAGGTACGGTTGTGAAAAAGTACCGAAGGGACGTGTGTCGTCAGTGAATGCTGTCATGGCATAGGGGCCATGCATAGCAGGGGGCGGCTCTGTACCAAGTGTCCCATCGAAGACTGTGCTCGATGCCTGTACGACCCCGCCTGGTGATGTCCGCTCTATAGGGCCGGTACTGCCATGGCGAACCTCCGGAGAGTCAGGCCCCAAGTTGGGTGGGGGACTCCCCGAAACATTCTGCGAGAGTTCTCCTGAAGCAGAGATCACCGATGGGCCCCACTCATGCAAGTCGGCCATTCCCGCCAGTGCAAGAACTATGACGAGCAATCCGAAGCGTGCAGCCATACGCATTCTCATGTGCATCCTCCTCCATAGACGCTACCGTGCCTGTGCTTGCCTCTGAAAAGCGTCTCAATGCCACAGCCACAGGATACACGTAGCGCTTGCAGCTTGTAGAGGGAGATGTGCAACGGGTTTGTCCAAAATCCTGGACCACTCGGGTGCGGCGGCAGGGAGCGCAGAGTTGCACTCTGCGCGCTCCAGAGTGGTTCGGCCCCAAATCGTGTTCCGCGCGCATTCTTGTGCGGCGGCGATCTACCGCGCCGCCACCCGCAGCTCTTGCAGCGGGAACCTCTTGCCGTCGGCGCCCTCCAGGAGCAGGCGGTAGCGCCCCGGCGCCAGGTCGGCCGGCAGGACCAGGTGGTTCACATCGCGGGCGATCTCGCCGACGCGCCAGCTCGCCCAGGGGTAGCGGGCCTGGATCGCGTCCAGCGCGGCCTGCCACACGACCACGCCCGAGCGTTGGGTCAGCAGCAGCGTGGGGGCGCCGTCGAGCGGTGCCTCGGCCGCCGCCTTGCGCCAGAACAGCACCAGCTCCAGCGCGTCGCCGGGGTGGATGGGGGCGTCGGGCTGGTGGGCCATGCCCACCCGATAGAGGCTGTGTCCCGCCACGGCCAGCGAGCCCCAGTCGTAGCTATGGGCGGAGGCCATATCCAGCTCGTCGGCGGTGGGCAAGCGCAGGGGCGGCTGCACCGTCACCTCTGCCAGGGTGATGGCATCGCCTCCACCCTGCACCGGCAGGCGCTGGCCCGTCGCGGCGTCATAGAGCCCTACCACCAGGGTGTGGGGGCCGGGGATGGTGCCCGGGCGGATCAGGATGCCGTGATTATCCAGGATGGCCTCGCCGGGCTCCCAGCCGTCGGTGGGGCGGCGGCCGCCGGCGGGCTCGGAATCGTGCTGCCCCACGATGCGCTGGCGCGGGTCCAGCAGTTGGGCGAACACGGTGTAGCGCTGGGACAGCTTTTCCTCGGCCTCCCAGTAGAGGGCCAGCTGCAGGATCTCGCCGCTGCGGGGCTCTGGCGTCAGGAGGGTATAGCCCGCCAGGCGGACGGCGACGCCCTCTTGGGCGTCGCCCAGGAGGGCGTCGGTCGCGTGGGCCATGGGCGGGGCCGGCTCGTCGGGCACGGCATAGACTGCCAGGCGGATGTTGCCGTACCAGCGATCCATGGTCTTGAAGGCGTGCTCCGCCAGCCAGGACTCGATGTGGCCCTCGGGGTCGCTATCGGCCGTGGCCCAAAAGATGCAGAAGAGCTGATCGTACCTGGCCGCGATCTCGCTCAGCTCGGCGTCGGCGACCTCGCGTTGCAGGGGGCGCTGGATGGCCAGGGGGATCATGGGCAGCGGCCCGTCGTAGTAATAGTCCACCGTCTCGATCTGCGACGGGGCGTTGATCAGGATGGCGGCCTCGGGCCCCGCTGCGGCGGCGATGTAGCGGACGGCGCCGCGATAGTCATCGCGGGCGTAGCGGGGATCGCAGTAGAGGCGCTGTAGGGCGTAGCCCGAGGCAGCGATCGCGCCGCCCAGCAACAGCGTCGCCAGGGCGGCCCCGATAATGCGCCTGCGGGGAGGGGCGACAGCCGCATACTGGCCGCCGATGGCCGCCAGCCCGCCGGCCTGCAACACGTGCAGGGCGGGGGTGGCCAGCAGCAGGAACTTGGGGTTGTACATGGGCCTCTGCAGCGAGGCCAGGTACATGAACCCCAGGGGGACCAGCAGGTAGGCCGCCAGCAGGAGGGTACGCCAGTGGCCCCGGGGCGCGTCGGCGCCGCGCCAGAAGCCGATCGCCCCAAGGGCGGCCAGCGCCCACAGGCCCAGGCCCACCAGGTGCGTCAGGGTGTTCATCTCGACGGTGATGCCCAGGGGCAGCACGGCCATCAGGTTCAGGGCCAGCTCGCCCAGCGAAAAGGGCGCGCTGACGGAGGGCCAGGTCGCCAGGGTGTGCCAGGCGAGCCGCAGCCAGGGGAGGAACGCCGCCAGGATCAGGGCCTGCAGCGCGGCCCAGCGCCATACGCTCCCCAGAGGACTGGTCAGCCGGCGACCCTGGGCCAGCCACCAGGCGACGAAGCCCAGGTTCACGGCCAGCAGGAGGGTGGCGCCGTAATAGTGGGTGTAGAGCGTGGCGGCGCCCGCCAGCAGCAAGAGCCCCGCCCGCCAGGAGATCAGGCGCCTCTCTCCGGCGGCCCAGGCCGCCAGCAGGTCGTGGGCGGCCAGCGCCAGCAACAGCCCCATCAGGGTCGCCAGGATGTACATGCGCGCCTCCTGGCTATAGTACACCTGGAAGGGCGAGAGGGCGGCCAGCAGGGCAGCCGGCAGCGCGGCGCGCACTGAAAGGAGCCGCCGCGCCAGGGCATAGGTGGCGCCCACGGCCAGGGTCCCGATGGCCGCCGAGAGGGCGCGGGCGGCGAACTCGCTCGTCCCGGCGACGCCGACCCAGTAGTGCAGGAGGAAGTAGTACAGCGGCGGGTGAATATCGTGGGAGGCGTTCGCGGTGATGGTGGCCAGGTCGCGCCCGGCCAGGGCGACGCTGGTGCCCTCGTCGTTCCAGAAGCTCTGGGCATCCAGCCCGTACAGCCGCAGGCCCAGGGCCAGGGCCAGAATCGCCAGCAACAACAGGGTACGCCAGGCGAGGCCAGGTCTCATGCGCGCCTCCCCCAGGCGCGCAGCCCCAAGGCAGCGGCCAACCCCACCAGGGCGCCGATGGCCGGGGGAACGAGCACCGACCAGCGGGTCTGGCGCCAGATGACCAGGCCATCCAGGTTCACAGGGCCCTGGCGGACGACGATGCGGACCTCGTGGGGGCGGTCGCGCAAGTTGCGGGCCACCTGCAGTGTGGGGGCGCCGCTGGCGGGGGCCTGGGACGGCGTCAGGCTCTGGACGAGCTGCCCGTCCAGGTAGACATCCAGGGCATCCGCCGGTGGGGCGCCCAGGAACGCCAGATCCAGCCCCGTGCCGTGGAAGCGGAAGCGCAGCTCGTCGCCGGGCTGGCCCTGTCGGTAGCCGCCCAGGGTAGCGGCCTCCTCAGCCATCGCGGGCCAGGCGCCGCGATAGTCCAACGCCCAATGGTCCTCCTGGTGATAGCCCATGTAGACCATCGGCGCCTGGCTTGTCAGCTCGCGCATGGCCGCATAGACAGGCAGCAGCTCGAAATCGGGCTCGACCATGCGGAAATAGTACCACGACTGGTTGATCTCGGCATCGGAGGGCCGCCGGAAGAACCAGTAGTTCATGACGCCCATCCAGGGCCACTCGCGAGAGGCGCGCTGGTAGGCCTGCACGGCGTAGCGCGCCTGCTGCTCCAGGCCGACCCGGCCGTAGATGGCAGCTCCCTCGAAATCGGCGGGCAGGGCGTTCCAGCCCACCTCGGTGGCCCAGAGGGGCTTGTCGGCATCGCCGTGGCGCACCATGATCTCGCGCACGAGCTGCGCCCGGGCAAAGTTGGTGCGGTCCTGGCTGGCGCGCCGATCCAGAGGGCCGGTCCAGAGGCCGTAGACCATGGCGCCCATGATGTCAAAGGAGCCCTGCACCCCGGCCTGGTACATGCGCTCCAGGTAGACCAGGTCGTCCAGGTTGCGCGGGCCGGGCTCGGTGGTCTGGGCCAGGCCCGCCGCGATGATGACGCAATCGGGGTCGGCCTCCTTGGCCCGCCGGTAGGCGATCTGCAGCAGCCGGACATAGGCCTCGGGGTCCACCGGCTGGTTGCCCCACTCCGGGTAGATGTTGGGTTCGTTCCAGATCTGGTAGTAGCGGATGCGGCCCCGATAGCGGCTCACCACGGCATAGACGAAATCGCCATAGTCCTCGAAATCGTCGGGCGGCCCCAGAGACCAGCCCTCGGCGTTGCCCACCGCTCGCGACCAGGCCGGGGGGTTGTCCAGCCGGGCGATGATCTCCAGGTCGTAGGCCTCGGCCAGCGCCACCAGGCGGTCGTACTTGTCCCAGGCGCTGCGGTTCCACTGGTGGTCCCAGTAGTCGCCCTTGCCATAGATCTCGATGTCCTCCCAGGGGAACTGCTGGCGGATCCAGCGGAAGCCGGCCTGGGAGATGAGCTGCAGCGAGCGCTCGATCTTGGCCTCCTCGACCTCTTGCTCCAGGAAGGTGTTGATGCCGTAGGGGGAGAGGCCCGCGTGGCGCATGGGCGTCATGGGGGCGGTGTCGGGGGCGCCCTGGAGCTGCAGCAGGAGCCAGGCGCCGAACCCCTTGACCTGCTGCCAGGCGTCCTCCTCGCCCGTCACCGAGGCCAGGGCGGCGCGCAGCGGCTCCCGCTCGGCCCAGGCCACCAGGGCGATCAGGGCCACGATCGCCAGGCCCGTCAGCGCGAGGCGGCCCAGGGTATAGTTTCGTCTGGCTAGGCGGGGCATCGGCCCGGGGCTCCTTGTGGTGGCATGAGCGCGCCCTGGCAGAGCTCTCTCATTGGCCTACATGCGCTCGCGCGTGCTGCGCTTGGGGCGCGGTTTATCGCGGACCACGCCACGGTACGGGGGCACATTGATGTCGATGATCTGGCAGACGTCGGCATCCATCAGGCGGCTGCGCAGACGCTCGTCCATGTCGTCCCACCCATCGTCCGAGACCGTCAGGATGGTGGTCATGCGCCCGACATAGCGATAGTTGAGGATCTGGAAGAGCTTCTCCTGGGCCCAGGGCGTGGCGTTCTGGGCGCCCAGATCGTCCAGCACCAGGAGCCGGGCGCGGCGCACCTCGTTGAAGCGCTGGTCGTAGGATACGGGGCTGTTGGGCTGGTAGGTGGCCCGCAGGTGATCCAGCAGATCGGCCACCACCACAAAGAGCACATTCATGCCATTCCGAGAGAGTCTGTTGGCCATGGCGGCGGCCAGGTGCGTCTTGCCCACGCCGTAGGGCCCCCGCAAGGCCAGCCAGTTGATCGGATTCTCGGTCCAGGCGCGCAGCGTCTGGACGATGCGCTCGAGCTGCTCCGATTCATGGCTGTCCAGCTCGCCCTTGCGCAGGTCAAAGGTCTCAAAGATCAAGCGACCGTATGCGCTCAGGCTGCCAAAGGCCTCGTTCCCCTGGACGCGCGCGTCCGGCGCATAGATGGGGATGGTGCGCACCAGCGCCTGATCGCGCAGCCGCGAGGAGAGCCGCGGGTCCATGTCGTCCAGGTTCTGATTGGTGGTGATGACGGTGGGCAGCCCGGCGTTGTAGCGGTAGTTGAGGATCTGGTAGAGCTTCTCCGCGGCCCAGGGCGTCGTGTTCTGGGTGCCCAGGTCGTCCAGGATCAACAGCTCGATGCGCCGCACCTGCTCGAACCGCTCGTCATAGGTGATGGTGCTATCGGGCGCGTAGGCGCTCCGCAGGTAGTCCAGCAGATCAGGCACGACGACAAAGAGAACCGAAGGGCTGCGCTCGATGCGGGCGTTGGCGATCGCGGCGGCCAGGTGGGTCTTGCCGCAGCCATAGTGGCCGGTGATCAACAGCCAGCCCTTGGGGTCGGCGGCGAACTCGCGGGCGACGTGCAGGGCATCCTGCAGAGACATGCGCACCTCGGGCGAGACGTCCTCGGGCACGTGGAACGTGTCGAACGTCATCTTGCGCAGGTGTTGGAGATTGCCATCGCGCCGCAGGCGGGCCAGGCGCTGCTCCTGCAACTCGAGCCGCTTGCAGACGCAGGGCACGGCCTTGCCGAACTGGGGGTGGCCCACCGGCACATCAACGTACACGAAACCCACACCGTTACAGTAGGGGCAGACCTCGCCGGGTGCGTTCTCGGGGCTCATGGGTTCGGGATCCATACTGAGTGTATCCCCTCGTGCAAGGTAGACAGCGGCTAGCGGCGGGCGCGCCGCAGCCTGCCCTGGCGCCGGGCCAGCCGCGAGGAGGGAGGCCGGTCGTCCTTGCCCTCGGCAGCCCAGCGGTGCAAGATCGAATTGACGTAACGCCACGAACGGGCGTTGTTCTCGGCAGCGATGAGAAAAGCCTCCTCGATCCACTCGGGAGGATAGTCTCGCTCGGCCTCCTGCAGCTCCTCGGCCAGCAGCGGCTGCAGCAAGCCGATGTTCTGCTCATACAGCTCAAAGATGGTGGGCCGGGGCCGCGGGACGTGAGGCTCGTGGACGGCTCCACGTTGCTCCAGAATCAGCTCACCCTTGCGCACCTCGCTGACGGCCTGGCGCCCCTGATCGGTATTGGCGAACAGGTAGACCGCCGAGCCCTCCTCGGCGCGGATCTCCAGTTGCAGCAGGCTGCGCCGGGCGACGCAGGCCGCCACGGCGGCGTGCAGCCGCTGGATCAAGGCCTCTGGCGGGTCGTCGTCCGCATGCTGAAGGGCCGCAAGCAGCAGACCCTCGGCCTCCAGCTCGGCCATGGTCATGTAGCGGGGGTAGCCTCGCTGGCGGTTCAGGTAGTAGAAAACGTACAGCAGCACCTTGAGCTCGTCCAGATCGCGGATCTGGGACAGGAGCTTGGTGAAAAAGAGATCGGGCATCGGCGTAAAGCGCGTCTTGCCCGCCGGGAACCCAACGAAGGAGTCGCTCATAGTGGAAAGATGTCCTCGTCGCCGAAGAAGGCCAGCTCATCAGCACCCGAGGTGAGGTCGGAGAACCGGGTGAAGCGTGGATCAAAGCTCAGAGAGATGGTATCGGTGGGGCCGTTGCGGTGCTTGGCCACGATGATATCGGCGATGTTGGCCCTGACTGTATCCTCGTCATAGAGCTCGTCGCGATAGATGAACATGACGATATCGGCGTCCTGCTCGATGGAGCCGCTCTCGCGCAGATCCGAGAGCACGGGCCGGCGGTCCTGGCGGCTCTCCACGGCGCGGGAGAGCTGGGAGAGGGCCACCACGGGCACATTCAGCTCGCGCGCGAGCCCCTTGAGGGCCCGGGAGATGTAGGAGATCTCCTGGACGCGGTTCTCGCTGCGCTGGGTGCCGCCCTGCATCAACTGCAGATAGTCAATGATGATCAGATCCAGGTCGTACTCGGCGGCCAGGCGACGCGCCTTGGTGCGGATCTCCATCGGGCTGGGCGAGGGCGTGTCGTCGATAAAGATGGCCGCCTCGGAGATCACGCCGCTGGCGTGGGTGAACTGGTCCCACTCGGTATCCTCGATGCGGCCCAGGCGCAGGCGCTGGGCGTCAATGCCTGTACGCGAGGAGATCATGCGCTGCACGAGCTGCTCGGCGGCCATCTCCAGGGTAAAGATGGCCACCACGGCATCGCTCTTGAGGGCTGCGTTGGAGGCGATGGAGAGGGCCAGGCTGGTCTTGCCAACGCCGGGGCGCGAGGCCACGATGATCAGATCCGAAGGCTGCAGACCGCCCAGAAGCTGATCCAGCTTGGAGAAACCGGTTGGAATGCCCAAGGTCTGATCCTGGTGCTCCACCAGGAACTCGATGCGCTCATAGTAGCCGTGTACCACGTCGCGAATGGGCACCAGCGACCTGCTGATGCGCCGATTGGAGACCTCAAACAGTATCTGCTCGGCCTGGTCAATGACCTGGTCCGCCTCGCCCTCTTCCTGGTAGGCCAGGGCGGCGATCTCGCCGGCAGCGGCGATGAGGCGGCGCATGATGCTGGTGCGCTCGACGATGTGGGCATAGTGCTCCACATGGATCGAGGTCGGCACGCTGTTGATCAGCGAAGCCAGATAGGCGGTGCCCCCCACCGTCTCGATCTGCTCGCGCCGCTCCAGCTCGTCTACGACGGTGATCAGATCCGCGGGCTGGCGACGCTCGTGCAGCGTCATGATGGCGCCATAGATCATCTGGTGGGTCTCGCGGTAGAAATCGTCAGCCCGCAAGAAGCTGGCGATCTTGATGATCGCGTCAGGATCGATAAGCAGGCTGCCGAGCACAGATTGCTCGGCCTCGATGTTCTGGGGGGGCAACAGGCGATCCGACATGGGGGCTACTCGGGCGGCTCGGCGTCGCCGAGATCGAGGTTGTCAATGAACTCGCGAAACACGTCCAGATTGTCGGCATCGTCAGCGGCGGGCAGACGGATGTCCCGAGACGGTAGGATGCCGGCCGAATCGAGCACCTGGTTCTCGGCATAGATGGGGACGTTGGCGCGCACGGCCAGGGCGATGGCGTCGCTGGGGCGCGAGTCGATCAAACGGATCTCTTCGCCGTGCTCGATGGCCAGGCGCGCGAAAAAGGTTCCGTTGGAGAGGTCGTTGACGATCACGTAGCGCAGGGTGCCCCCCAGTTCAGCGATGGTGGTGTTCAGCAGATCGTGGGTCATGGGTCGGGGAACCGTGGCGCCCTGAAGGCGCATGGCAATCGCCTCGGACTCGTTCTGGCCGATCCAGATGGGCAGAAAGCGATCCCCTTCTACCTCCTTGAGCAGCACTACCCGATGGCGCGAAAGAAGGCTGTAAAGGACCGAATACACTTCAATCTCGATCACGGCACCCATACTCCTGATCGGTGGCTGCCTGACACCGGACATTATACCATATCGGCGAGGGGCGGCCAATCGTTCCGCGGGCGAGCTCTACAGGCTCAGCGGCCAGCCCTTGAGGGCCTCGATGGCCGGGTGGTCGGTAAGATCCAGGGCCACCGGCGTGACCGAGATGTAGCCCTGGCTGAGGGCGCCGATATCGGTGCCCTCCTCGGGGATGCCCTCCGGCGGGTCGCCGCCGATCCAGTAGTAGAACTGGCCACGTGGATCGGCGCGCCGCACCAGGGCATCGCGGTAGATGCGCTGGCCCAGGCGGGTGATCTGCACGCCGGCGATCTCCTCCCTGGGCAGGGCGGGCACGTTGACGTTCAACAGCAGGGGGCGCTCCGGGTGGCTCGCCAGGAGGGCGCCGGCGAGGCGCGCCGCAAAGGCCGCGGCCACCTCAAAGCGCGTGTCCTCGTAGCTGTTCAGCGATATGGCGATGGCGGGAATGCCGCCGATGACCGCCTCCATGGCCGCCGAGACGGTGCCCGAATAGGTCAGGTCGTGGCCCACGTTGGCGCCCTGGTTGATGCCCGAGATCACCAGATCGGGGGCGCGCTCCAGCAGGCCCAGCAAGGCCAGGGCCACGCAATCGGAGGGCGAGCCGCTGGTCATCAACGCCTGAGAGCCATCGGCCAGGCGGGTGGGGCGCACCCGTAGGGGCTTGTGCATCGTCTTGGAGTGACCCGAGGCCGACCAGTTATGCTCGGGCGCGACGATGGCCAGCTCGGCGATCTCGCCCAGAGCCTGGGCCAGGGCCGCAAGGCCGGGCGCCGTGACGCCGTCGTCGTTGGTGAGCAGGATATAGGGCCGCGGGCTCGGCGCGTCGCTCATGAGCGCCCTGCCTCGCCGGAACGCGGCTCGGCCCCAGGCAGGGCCTGGTGCGCCTCGTGCAACCGGCGCAGGAGCGCCTCCACCCGGACCTGGTGGGCTGCGCGATACTCGTCGGTCTGGATCGGCGGCGTCGACATGATCAGGGCGTCCTCCTGGTTGTCGGGATAGTAACGCTTGCGCACACCCACGGGCTCAAAGCCGTACTTGGCATAGAGATTCTGGGCGGTCTGGTTGCTGGCGCGGGCCTCCAGGGTCACGATCTGGGCTGCCTGCTCCAGTGCCCTCTCGATCAGGCTGGCAAGCAGCAACTCACCCAGGCCCCTGCCGCGCCACGCGGGGCGCACCGCCAGGGTGCAGATGTGGGCCTCGTCCAGGACCAGCCAGACGCCGCCATAGCCCAGCAGCGTGGGGTCCTGGCGCGTGCCCCAAGGTCGCCGCGGCGCCGGGCTGCCGCCCTCGGCGCCGGCATAGCGCAACACCAGGTAGGTGGCCGTGTCGTGATAGAGCACCTCCTGGCGATAGGCCTGGATGGACCAGGGGGTGGCAAAGACCTGCCTCTCTATCGCGGAGACGGTGGGCAGGTCGGCCAGGTGCATCCTCTGCAGCGTGTAGGGGAGGTTGCCAAGGTTCATGGGTTTCAGGCTGGCGCGCCCGAGGCCGCGAGTTGCACATAGATCGGGCTGAGGGCGTCCAAATCGTCGGTTTCGCCGCGCTGCAGGCGCTCCCAGGCCAGCTCGCCCAAAAAGCCCGCGCGCCGCAGCGAGCCCGCCAGCGAGGAGATGGCCAGGTTGTCCGAATCGGGCAGGGCCAGCAAGCGGTCGGCCAGGGCGCCGTCTATCTCCCCGATGACCAGCGCCGGCTCGGACAGGTCGGGCGTCCACAGCGCCGATTCGTAGAGCGCCAGCTCTCCCTGCTGCACAGGCAGGCCGTCGTCATACAGGTAGGTCCCCACGCAGATGCGGCCACGGCCGGCCTCCAGCACGGCCAGCACCGGCACGCCGGGGTCGCCCGCGGCGTAGGCCGTGATCTCCAGAGTGGGGACGGCGATGGGTGGGATCGCCAGGCCGAGGCAGAGGCCCTTGGCCAGGCTCATGCCGATCCGCAGCCCGGTGAAGGAGCCGGGGCCCTTGGCCATGGCGACGCCCGTCAGATCGCCATAGTCGACGCCCTGGCGCGCCAGCATGGCGGCGATGGCGGGCATGACCTCGACGGAGTGATTGTTCTGCGAGCGCCAGCTCTCCTCCGCCCAGACGCCCGAACCATCGTACAGCGCAATGCTGGCCAATCGGGTGGCCGTGTCAATGGCCAGTAACATGGCAACTCCTCAACTTGCGGCAGGCAGCCGCCCGCTCACGCGCCATAGATCGCCCTCTTGAGGGCGGCGACGATCTCGATATAGTGCTGCCCTGTGGCGTCAATGATGAGCGAGCGCTTCATCTCATCGGTATAGGCAAAGGTGATCCAGAGCCGTTCCCGGGGCATGGCCTCGCGGGCCCGGTCGGCCCACTCGATGACGGTGACGCCGTCACCATAGATATAGTCCTCCAGCCCGAGGCTCAGGATGTCCCAGTAATCTGAAACGCGATACAGGTCCACGTGATAGAGATACGGGCCCTTGTCGGCAGGGGGGTACTCGTTCACAAAGACAAAGGTGGGGCTGTTGATGATCCCCACCACCTGCAACCCGATGCCGATGCCCTGGGTCAGGCAGGTCTTGCCGGTGCCCAGGTCGCCCTGTAGGCACACCACGTCGCCAGCGCGGAGGAGCTGGCCCAGGCGCTCGCCGATAGCCAGGGTCTGCGCCGGGCTGTGGGTCACCGCATCAAAGGCATGGTTGGTAAGGATAGGGCTCACAGGCGCTTCCGATCGATGGGCATACGACTAGACATCTTCGGGGCGCCCTTCCTGGGTGATGGCGAACGAAGCGCCCCACAGGCCAAAGCGCCCACCCCCCAGGTGGTGCAAGGGCAGGAGATCCTCTTGTTGTGAATCGGTCTTCCACCTCTGGTCAAAAGCCTCTTCCTCGGCCCAGGCGCCCACCACCTCAACCACAAAGAGCGTATGATCGCCGGGGGCCAGACGGTCCACCACGGCGCATTCGATGTGGGCCAGGCATTCCTCGATCCAGGGGGCCTCCACACGCCGCGCCTGGCCGGGGGTCAGGCCGCATGCCCGGAGCTTGTCGCCCCCGGCGCCCGACATGCTGCCGCAACTTACGAGCTGCTCGGCATAGGGCCGGCCGGGGATGTTCAGCACGCACTCCTGGCTGCGCGCGAGCATGTCATGGGTGTAGCGAGAGGGATGGATCGCCAGGGCGAGCAGGGGCGGCTCCAGGCTGATGGGGCTAACCCAGCCCAGGGCCATCACGTTGTCCTGTCCGCGATAATGCACGGTCAGCAAGCAGGCCGGTTGGCCTGCGAGCAGCCGATGCGCCAACGCCAGCGGCACTTCTTGCTTCATACCCAGCGCTTCCCTCTCTGCTATTGCCGTGAGTATGGCATAGGGAGAGGGCGGTGTCAAAGGGGCGGCCGCGCCTTGACACCGCCTCGGCGCTCGGGCATCATGTGCCCGTTCCATTCTACTAGCCGCAGGGGCCGGGCAGGCCGGCCACGGAGGAGGTTCTCATGCGCGTTCTGGTGATCGCCGACGACTACTGGCACCCCGCCAAGGTGGCCCACGCCGGGCTGGACCTGATGCAGGGGTATTCCTTCGACTATGTGGAGGACGCGGGCGATTGGTCCGCCGAGGCCATGGCGAGCTATCCCGTCACCCTCTTTGTCAAATCCAACAACGTCTCGGCGGAGAACCGCGACCCCTGGGTGACGCCCGAGGTGGAGGCGGCCTTTGCTGCCTACGTGCGCGCGGGGCGCGGCCTCCTGGTGGTGCACTCGGGCACGGCTACCTATACCGACACCCCCACGCTGCGGGCCCTCATGGGCGGCGTCTTTGAGCGGCATCCGGAGCAGTGCCCCGTGACCGTGACGCCTCACGCGGGACATCCGCTGTGCCAGGGCGTGGAGCCCTTTACCCTCAAGGACGAGCACTATCACATGATCGTGGACGATCCCACCGTCGACGTGTTCCTGACTACCACATCCGAGCACGGCGATCAGCCGGGCGGCTGGACCCGGACCGAGGGCAAGGGGCGCGTGTGCGTCCTCACGCCGGGCCACACCGTCGAGGTCTGGCAGCATCCGTCCTTCCAGACGTTGCTGCGCAACACCCTGGCCTGGTGCGTGGGCGAGGGCTGAGACGGCGGGATGGCTCGAATCTGTCTGCCAAGGGAGCGGAATATGGAACGAATCGCCATCGTAACGGGCGCGGACCGGGGGCTGGGGCTGGCGTTGACCGCCAGCCTGCTGGCGCAGGGCTGGCGCGTATTCGCGGGGCAATACATGCCCGAATGGCCCGCCCTGGGCGAGCTGGTCGCCGAGCACCCCCAGAGCCTGCGCCTGGTGCCGCTGGACGTGGGCGACACGCCCTCGGTGCAGGCCGCGGCCGCCCTGGTCGCCGCCGAGGCCGACCATGTTGACCTGCTGATCAGCAACGCCGGCATCACGGGCGGGCACGGCGTCCTGGGTGAGGGACTGGACTATGAGGCCATGATGCGCGCCTACAACGTCAACTCGCTGGGAGGGCTGCGCATGGTGGAGGCGTTCCTGCCCCTGCTGGACCGCGGCCAGATGAAGCGGCTCTGCTTTGTCTCCTCCGAGGCGGGCAGCGTGGCCCTGGCCCACCGCGATCAGGGGTACGGCTATGGCATGTCCAAAACGGCCCTGAACATGATCGTCAGGCTGCTGTTCAACAGCCTGCGTCGTGAGGGCTACACCTTCCGGCTCTATCACCCCGGGTGGATGCGCGGCTATATGTCGGGGCGCAAAGGTATGCACGCGGATATGGAGCCGGAGGAGGCGGCCGTGCCCGCCCTGGCCTACTTTGTCAGGCCGCGGGAGGACGAGGATCGCCTGGTGCTGATTGACTACCTGGGGGGCGAATGGCCCTTCTAGCCGACGCGGAGGAGCGCAAGATGGAACAGATCGCCCTGGTGACGGGGGCTGACCGCGGCCTGGGATTGGCCCTCACGACCCGACTTCTCGAAAGGGGCTGGCGCGTGTTCGCGGGGCAGTACATGCCCGAGTGGCCCGCCCTGAGCGAACTGGCTGCCCGCTATCCCCAACGCCTGCGCCTGGTGCCGCTGGACGTGGGCGATACGGCCTCGGTACAGGCCGCCGCTGCCCTGGTCACCGCGGAGGCCGGGCGCGTGGATCTGCTGATCAACAACGCCGGGGTGAACTCGCGCACCTCGCAGCGGGAGATCCGCGAGGCGCAGGACTATGCCGAGATGCAGCGGCTGTACAATGTCAACGCCCTGGGGCCGTTGCGGGTGGTGGAGGCGTTCCTGCCCCTCACCGATCGCGGCCAGATGAAGCGGCTCTGCTTCGTCTCCTCCGAGGCGGGCAGCATCAACCGCGCTCAGCGGACCTCCTGGTTTGGCTACTGCTCCTCCAAGGCGGCTCTGAACATGGCGGTGCGCATGCTGTTCAATCGGCTGCGGCCCGAGGGCTACACCTTTCGGCTCTACCACCCGGGGTGGGTGCGCTCCTACATGAGCGGCACCAAGAACACCCAGGGCGAGCTGGAGCCTGAGGAGGCCGCCGTGCCCGCCCTGGCCTACTTTCTGCGTGAGCGCGCCTACGATCCCCACGTGGCCACCCGCTCCGACGAGGAGCGCCTGGTGCTGCGCGATTGGCAAGGCGTCGAGTGGCCCTGGTAGATCAGCGAAACGGGCTGCCGGGGGCGTCTCTCGGCAGCCTCTACCCAAGCGAATAGGGGGAATCTAGCATGGTTCAATCCACCTACATCAGCTTTCCGCAGCCCAACGAGATCACGCTGTGCCAGGAAGAGGTGGGGCTGCCGGCAGAGGGCCAGATGCTGTGCCGCGCCGAGCGCTCGCTCATCAGCATCGGCACCGAGAGCTACTGCCTGCGGGGCATCTTTGATCCCGGCACCAACTGGTCCCGATGGGTCCAGTACCCCTTCCGCCCCGGCTATAGCATGGTCGCGCGGGTGGAGGAGGTTGGGCCGGGCCTGGATCCCGCCTGGAAGGGCCGGAGGGTGCTGCTCCCCTCGCCCCACCAGCAGTACACCCTCATCACGCCGGAGCGCGCCTATGTCGTGCCGGAGGGGGTGAGCGCTGAGGAGGGCGCCTGGGGGCCCCTGGCCTGCACGACCCAACTGGCCGTCCGCCGCGCCCAGTTGGCCCTGGGCGAGACGGTGGGCGTCGTCGGCCTGGGCATGCTGGGCCAATTGGTGACCCAGTACCTCCATGTGGCAGGGGCCCGCAAGATCATCGCCATTGACACAGTGCAGGGCCGGCTGGATTGGGCCCTGGCCCACGGCGCGACCCACGCCCTGTGCGCCACGGCCGAGGCGGCCCGCCCTGCCGTGGAAGAGATCACCGGCGGGCGCATGCTGGACGCCGTGTGGGACGTGACGGGCCACCCGGCGGTGCTCTCTCAGTGCGTGCAACTGGTGCGGCGCCTGGGCCGCGTCGTGTTGACGGGCGATACCCCCACGCCGACGCAGCAGTTCCTGGGGCCGGGGGTGGTGAGTAACGCCATCGCCATCCTGGGCATCCACGCCATGGCCACGGCGCCCCACTACTCGGAGCACTCGCCGTGGACCGAGGGCGAGATCATCGCCCTGTTCTATGACTATCTCCTGCAGAAGCGCATGCGGGTGAGCGACCTGATCACCCATCGCCATGCGCCCGCCGAGGCGCCGGAGGTCTATCGTCGCCTGCAGACAGAGCGGGCCAGCTCCATCGGCGTGATCTTTGACTGGAGCCAGGTGTAGCCGGCAGGCCGATGGGCTAGATCCTGGCCTCGAGCCACTGGGCCACGTCGTTCAGAACCTGGGCGCGTTCCGGCTCGTTGAACACCTCGTGGTACAGCTCTGGATAGACCCGCAGGGTCTTGTCCGGGGAGCCGACCCGCTCGTAGAGCATCTGGGCGCCGCTGGGCGAGACAAGCCTATCGGCGCCCCCCTGCACGATCAGCAGGGGCAGGGTGATCCGTTCGAGGGAGCCGGTCACGCGCTGCATCGCCTTGAGCAACTCGGCCCCCAGCCGCGCGGGCGTCTTGCCGTGGTATACCAGGGGATCCTGCACATAGCGCTCCACCACCTGGGGATCGCGCGAGAGGGCGCTGACATCCAGGGGCGCCACCCCCAGCCGGGGCGCCAGGGTGGAGAGCACCCGGGCGATCAGGATGGTGGCGGACGAGACGCTGTTGCCCGGGACGATGAGGGGCGCCGAGAGGATGGCGCCTGCACAGGCGTCCTGATGCTCCAGCAGGTAGCAGGCGGCGATCAGGCCGCCCAGGCTGTGGCCCAGCAGGTAGAGGGGGGCGTCGGGCTGCCAGCCTCGCACCATCTCGACATAGAGGTGCAGCGTGTCGGTGTAGTCGGCAAAGCGCTCGACTCCCTCCCGCGGTCCCCCGGACCTGCCGTGGCCCACATGGTCCAGCCCGTAGAGGGCGTAGCCCAGCGGCGCCAGGTGGTGGACCAGGTTGCCATAGCGCCCGCAATGCTCCCCCAAACCGTGGACGATGAGCACGGTCGCGCGGGGCTCGGCCTCGGGCAGCCAGGCCTGGTAGTGGAGGGGCGTTGCGCGCACGCCCTGGAAGGTGCCTCCGATCTCTTGCATAGGGCTCCTTTCATGCCAGACGCGGCCAGATGGCGATGTGGCGCTACTATAGTGCGGAGAGCCATCTCCGATCAAGCCCTGCCTGATCCGACGAGCCAGACACCTGCGCCCACCAAGAGGGAGTCGTCCTCACGCGCGGTCTTGCGGATGTTTTGACAGTGCGAGTCCGTTACGCTATCGTTCTTGCCTGAGCAAATTGGGGAGGCGCCCATGATCCGAGCGGAAGGGCTGACCAGGCGGTTCAACGGCAACCTGGCAGTGGACAACGTGACCCTCGAGGTGCGTCGCGGCGAGGTGTTTGGCTTCCTGGGACCCAACGGCGCCGGCAAGACCACAACGGTGCGCATACTTACCGGGCTGATCGCGCCCACGGCCGGCGAGGCCTGGATCAACGGTCACCAGCTCGGCGTGGACGATCAGGCGGTGCGCGCCTCGGTAGGCCTGCTCACCGAGGCCCCCGGACTCTACCCTCGGCTGACGGCCAGCGAGAACCTGGGCGTCTATGCCGGGCTCCACGGCATCGCCGATCCGCAAGGCCAGGTGAAAAAGTACCTGACCCTGCTGGAGTTGTGGGAGCGGCGGGACGAGCCGGTGGGCGGCTTCTCCAAGGGCATGCAGCAGAAGCTGGCCATCGCCCGCGCCCTGCTCCACGAGCCCCCCGTGCTCTTTTTGGACGAGCCCACCTCCGGGCTGGACCCCGAGGCGGCCCGGGTCGTGCGCGACTTTGTGGAGACGCTGCGCGGCCAGGGGCGCACCATCTTTGTCTGCACCCACAACCTGGACGAGGCCGACCGCCTGTGCGATCGCGTTGCGGTGATCCGCCGGCGGCTTATCCGCGTAGATACGCCCGCCAACCTGCGCCGGGGCCTCTATGGCCGCTCGGTGCGGGTGCGGCTGCGCGCCGTGTCGCCCGGGCTGCGGGCGGCCGTCGAGGCGCTGCCCTTTGTGCGTGGCGTGACGCCCATTGAGGGCGGTCTGCGGGTCGCCCTGGACGAGCCCGAGGCCCAGAACCCGGAGCTGGTGCGGGCGCTGCTGGCAGCGGGCGGCGAGATTCAATACATCGAAGAAGAGGAGCACTCGCTGGAGCAGGTCTACTTTGACCTGATGCGCGAGGCCAGGGAGGCGGCCCAATGAACGGACATCGCATCGCCGTGATCATGCGCAAAGAGTGGCTGGATATGCGCAAGAACAAGATGGTGGTGATCATGCTGTTCCTGCTGCCCCTGCTCATGGTGGGCATGATCCTGGGCACTACCTGGATGATGGTGCGCATGCCCGAGCAGGTGCAGGAGCCGATCATCCCCGACGGCACGCCCGGCCTGCCCCCGGCCCTGGCCGCCATGAACTCGCTGGATCGCTCGCTGGCGGTGCTCAACGATCAGTACATGTTCTACCTGTTGCTGATCCCCATGGCGCTGCCGGTGTACATCGCGGCCTATAGCATCATCGGCGAAAAGGAGACCCGTAGCCTGGAGCCGCTCCTGGCGACGCCCATCAGCACCGCCGAGCTGTTGGTGGGCAAGGTGGCCGCCGCCGTGACGCCCGCCGTGATCGGCGCCTGGGGCAGCTTTGTGCTGACGGCCCTGGGCACCTACCTGCTGGCCAGCTCCGCCGTCTTTGCCTATCTCGTCCGCCCCCTGTGGACCATCGGGATGCTGGTGTACAGCCCGCTATTCGCGGTATTGTCCGCCAGCGGCGGCGTGATCGCCTCTTCGCGGCTGAACGACCCCCGGGCGGCCCAGCAGGTGACGGCGCTCTTTATCGTGCCCCTGATCGGGGTGAGCGTCGCCGTGCTGATGGGCAAGGTGTACCTGAACACCATGACGCTGCTCTGGACCCTGCCGGTGGTGCTGGCGATCAATGCCGGCATCCTCTGGCTGACGGTGCGCCTGTTCCAGCGCGAGACGATCCTGACCCGATGGAAGTGAGACACTCGTGGGCCCCCGCGGACGCGCCAGCGTTCGCCGGCGCCCCTGCAAAGGAGATCCGTGGCCGATTCAACTGAGCGCAAACCGATTGTCGCCATCACCATGGGCGACCCCGCCGGCGTCGGGCCCGAGGTGACCGTGCGCGCCCTGGCGCACCCCGAGGTGTGGGAGGCCTGCCGCCCCCTGGTGGTGGGTGATGCCGGTATCCTCAACAAGGCGGCGGCCCTGGTGCAGGCCCCCGCCCTGCGCGCCATCGGCGATCCCGCCGAGGCCGTCTATGACGCCGCCGCGCCCGATGCGCTGGATCTGGCGCAGATGAGCGCCGAGAGCCTGCGGCCCGGCGCCGTCTCGGCCGAGTGCGCCCGCGCCGCGGTGGCCTACATCGAGCGCGCCGTCGCCCTCACCCTGGCGGGCCAGGCCGACGCGATCTGCACCGGCCCCATCAACAAGGCCGCCCTCAAGGCCGCCGGTATCGATTTCATCGGCCACACCGAGCTGCTGGCCGCCCTCCTGGGCGAGGAGCGGGTGACCACCATGCTGGCCACCACGGGACTCAAGGTGGTGCATGTCACCCGTCACGTGCCCCTGAGCCGGGTGGCCTCGCAGATGACGGTCGAGAATGTGTTGGAGACGATCCAGCTCACCGATGCGGGCCTCAAGCAGATGGGCATCCGCCAGCCGCGCATCGCCGTGGCGGCGCTGAACCCCCACGGCGGCGACGAGGGGCTGATGGGCCGCGAGGAGATCGAAGCCATCGGCCCGGCCGTCCAGGCGGCCCAGGGCGAGGGCATCGCCGCCAGCGGCCCCATCCCGGCGGATTCGATCTTTTTCCGGGCCATCCGCGGAGAGTTCGACGTGGTAGTGGCCATGTATCACGATCAGGGCCACATCCCCATCAAGACCCACGGCTTCGAGCGCAGCGTGACGGTGACCCTGGGGCTGCCGGTGGTGCGCACATCGGTGGACCATGGCACCGCCTTTGACATCGCCTGGAAGGGCGTCGCCAGCGAGGAGAGCATGGTGGAGGCGCTGCTGCTGGCCGCCCAGTTGGCAGCGGGCAAGCTGGCCGCTCGGTGACGTGTGTGGCCGCGTCAGGGCGCGGCCCGAGGCCCCACGTCTGGGCGGGCCTCCGGCCCAGGGCGGGCGGGAGGCCCGTGCCCTTCAGGCGGGCTCGCCCTTCGCCGCGCCCTGGCCGCGACGCTTGCCGCGCCCGGACGATGCGGCTATAGTTGGCGGGTGAGACTGGTTCGCATGATGACGCATAGGATGGAGGTTGCCATGCCGTACGAAGCTGCGTCGGATCGTTATGGCTCGATGGTGTATCGCGA
>DCTX01000048.1:0-32580 GCA_002329325.1 Anaerolineales bacterium UBA1429 | reverse complement strand
CTTTGACCTGGCCAACAACTATGGGCCGCCGCCCGGCTCCGCCGAGGAGACCTTTGGGCGCATCCTGGCCGCCGACATGCGCCCCTATCGGGACGAGCTGATCATCTCGTCCAAGGCGGGCTACACCATGTGGGAGGGCCCCTACGGCGATTGGGGCTCGCGCAAGTATCTGGTGGCCAGTTGCGACCAGAGCCTGAAGCGCATGGGGCTCGAGTACGTGGACATCTTTTACCACCATCGCCCCGATCCCGAGACGCCCCTGGAGGAGTCCATGGGGGCGCTCGACTACATCGTGCGCTCGGGGCGCGCCCTGTACGCGGGCATCTCCAACTATCCCGCCGAGCTGGCTGTGGAGGCGATCAACATCCTGCGGAACCTGGGCACCCCCTGCGTGATCGAGCAGCCCTCGTACAACATGTTCAACCGCTGGGTGGAAGAGAGCCTGCTGGGCACCCTGGAGGCCGAGGGGGTGGGCTGCATCGTCTTTACGCCCCTTGCCCAGGGCCTGCTGACCGACCGCTACCTGGGCGGCCAGATCCCCGCCGACTCGCGGGCGGGCCGGGGCCACGGGGCCCTGCGGCGCAGCGCCATCACGGAGGACAAGGTGGCCAAGGTGGAGCAGCTCAACGAGGTGGCCAAGGAACGGGGCCAGAGCCTGGCCCAGATGGCCATCGCCTGGGTGCTGCGCCAGCCGGCCATCACGTCGGCCCTGATCGGCGCCAGCCGTGTCTCGCAGATCGAGGACAATGTGGCCGCCCTGCGCAATCTGTCCTTCAGCGCCGACGAACTGGCGCGCATCGAGATGATCCTGGCAGGCTGAAAGGCTGCCTGAACGACAGATCGGGCCGAGGCCCCTGGTCGCCCTGGCCACGGGCCTCGGCTTCTGCCCAACCGCGAGGCGATCCCGCATGTCATCTCTCCGGCTGCGCCTGGCTCTCGCCCTATCGTTGATCGGCATCCTGGTCTGCGGCGCTGGGTGCGCTGCCCAGGAGCCGTGGGATGCGACCCTCCGCCGCATCGCGGCGCCCTATCGCTTCTCCTTCGCAAGTTGGGAGCTGGCCCAGTTCGCCGGACGCTTGCAGCCGGTGGCCTGGCCCCCCGAGGCGCTGCGCGACCCCGCCGCCTATGTGCGGGACTACCTGGCGCGCCAGGCCCAGGCCAACGCCCTGGAGCGAGAGGGCCAGCCGGTCCCCCCGGCGCTGCAGGAAGAGCTCGCCCGTATGCGCCCCGTGGCCGAGGGCATCCTGGCGGAACAGGTGGCCGACGCTTACCGCCAGGAGGGGATCGTGTCGCCGCTGGATCGCTATCTGCGCGCGCCGGTCGCCTTTCCCCCCGTGTGGTTCGTCATCGAGCCGCCGCCGAATCTGCTGGTGGTCTCGCCGCGCCAGCGGATCGAGCCGATCCGCCAGGTCATGCTCGTCTCTGGGCTGGATGCCCAGGCGGCGGAGGCCATCGAAGCCCAGGTCGAAGCGCTGGGCCTCTCGGCGCTGGTCACCGAGATCGGGGGGCTGGGGGCGACCTATCCCGCCGTGGTGAGCACGCGCAGCTCGCTGGCCTACACCATCGAGACGGTGGCGGAGGAGTGGCTGCACCAGTACCTCGCCTTTACGCCTCTGGGGTTTCGCTATATCCTGCACCTGTTGCGGCTGCAGCCGGATTACGAGATCGCCCAGATCAACGAATCGCTGGCGACGATCGTGCATCAGGAGATCGGCGAGCGGGTGCTAGCGGAGGAGTACGGCATCCTGCCCGCGCCCGAGCCCGCCCCGACCGAGGAGGACCAGGCGTTCGACTTTCGCGCGTTCATGCACGAGACCAGGCTGCAGGCCGAGGCGCTGCTGGCCCAGGGCGAGATCGAGGCGGCTGAGGCATATATGGAGGATCGGCGGACGATCCTGGTGGCCCAGGGATACCGGATCCGCAAGCTGAACCAGGCCTACTTTGCCTTCCATGGCACCTATGCCGAGGCGCCGGGGGCCGTCACCCCCGTCGGCGCCGAGCTACGCACCCTGCGGGCCCAGTTCCCGTTGCTGGGAGCCTTTCTCAACGTCGCCTCCGGCCTGACCAGCCGCCAGGAGCTGCGGCAACTGCTGGAGGCGTACGGCATTCGCTCCGCCGGGCTGGCGCCCACGCGCCGGCCGCCCATCACCCAACTCTACGGATGAAAGGAACGCGCCATGCCCCGTTCGCACCGCCAGATCGTCATGCTTGCCGCCGCGCTTGTTCTTGCCGCCGCGCTGGGCGCCGGGTGCACCCTGCCCGAGGCGCCTGCGCCCCTGGCTGCGGCCACCAGCCCAGCGACGTTGCCCGAGGCAACCCTGCCTGAGGAGGCGGCCACGGTGATGCCCGCCGAGGTGATGCCCACGGTGGCGCCACCCGAGGAGGCGGAGCCCACCGCCACCCTCACGCCGGAGGCCGAGCCGCCGACGGCGGAGCCCACGGCAGAGCCCGTCGCGCCCCAGGGCGACCTGGGGCTGAGCGCCGGCGCGGCCCAGCTCGTCGCCGCCCTGGGCGCCGCCACGCCCTGCAGCGCCCTGCGCTTCGAGCCCACCACCCTGGCGGACGGCAGCTCCGCGTTGGTGGGCGTGTCGCCCGATGGCAGCATGATCGCCGAGATCGTCGGCCCCGAAGAGAGCCCCGTCACGGCCTCATGGGCGATGCTGCTGCCCGAAGNNAATCCGGCCGCCCTGGAGACGGCCCGCGCCGGGCTGTACCAGCTGATCGGGGCCGCCATGCCGGAGCGGGCCTGGGCGGTGGCCTGGCTGGACGAACGCATTGACGGCGCCCTGGCGGGCACTCCCTACTCGGATACCCAGGGCGATTACTATGTCCAGGTGGTGCGGCTCAGCACGCCCCAGCCGTGCATCACCATCGCCGTGACCCTGGCGCCCCAAAGGGTGACGCTGCCCACCTGGGCTCACCTGGGCGCCGCCACCGCGACGGTGGATGCCACCTGGGAGCGGCTGCCGGTGATGCCCGATCCCGTGCGCGGGCAACGCCTGCCCACCGAAGGCATGGAGATGTACGAGTACGCCGTAGCGGCAGGCCCGGAGGCGGTGGAGGCCTTTTGCGAGACTGCCATGGTCGCCGAGGGCTGGGAGCTGGCGGAACGCGCGGTGGTGGGCGATCCTGGCGCGCCCGGGGTGCAGCAGATCGTCCTGGTCTACCGGCGCGGCGCCGAGGGCGCCCTGGTGACCATCGAGCGATACCCCGCCTTGCAGGAGACCTTGGTGACCCTGGGGTATGCCGCGGAGGCCGCCGACCTGCCGGCCATCGCCGGATAACGGGGCCGCAGGCCCCGCCTGGCGCCATACACGAGCCCCCCAACCCTGTTCGCAGGGTCGGGGGGCTGTTTGCTCTGGCGAGCGTCCTAGAGGAAGAGGGCGTCCTGCTCGCGGCGCAGCGCCCAAAGGGCCGAATCGGGTGGCTCGATGACCATGTCGCCGGTGATCACGGCACCGGCGGGCACGTCCACGGCCAGGCGGAGGCCCTCCAGCATAAAGAAGGGCACCGGGTTCTTGGGGCCCAGCGGCGCGGCGGGGACCAGCGACGCCCGCAGGTCCGGGTCGTAGCTCAGGCCGCCCACGCGGCTGATAGTCTCGCCGGCGCGAAATGCGCGCGTCGCCGTGGCGGCCATGTCCACCCTGGGGCGCACGTCGGCGGCCCCCGTGGGCAGCCTCAGCAGCCCGGCGCAGAGGATGGACATGGCGGTCTCCGCGCCGCACAGGTGGTAGGGCCGGTAGGCCAGGAGGGCCGTCCCCTCGGCGTTGGTAAAGAGGCCCTTCTCGATCATGGTAGCCCGCGAGACGGGGTCGGGGTTGGCCACCACGATGAACACACCCCCGCCGCCGTGGGGTTGGTCGGCGGTGTGCAACACAAAGGCCACGTCCAGCACGCCCCGCCCCTGCAGGATGCCGCCCTCCTCCTGGGGGCACAGCACCGAGGGGATCTCTACCAGGCGCAGGGTGGGCCTGTGGCCGATGGCGCCCTCCGGCAGCAGGCCCGTGGCATTGGCCGCCACGGCCATGTGGCAGATGGGGTCGCCCAGGGAGTCGTCCTCGCGAAAGGCGGCCAGGATGCGGTGGCGCGCCTCGGCGTAGCGCGGGGCCTCGCCCTCGGGGATCCGCTCCAGCGCCCAGCGGTCGGCCTCGGGCACCGCCACGCTGCGTCCACCCCGCGATACGGTGCCGGCCTGGGGGTCATACAGGGCGCTGCGCAGGTCGCCGCCGCACAGCACCTCCATGCCCAAGAGCTGCGCCCAGGAGGCCAGCCCGATCAACAGGCCGGGCTGGTCGCCGTCGTCGGTGGTGAACACGACGCGGGCGGCGTCGGCGCGATGCTTGAGCACCGAGCCCACGACGGCGTCGGTCTCCTTGTCGATGAGCACCACATGTTTGCCGTGGCGGATGGCCTCGCTGGCATACAGGGCGGCGGCGGATGGCGCCCGGGTGGCGGTGGCGATGACGTCCAGGGGCAGGTCCATGAGCAGCAGAGGGTCGGCCACCACCACGGCGCGGCCCGCCTCCAGGGCCCGCAGCGCGGCGGCGCGGCTATCGCATACGGCGATGTCGTCCGGGGCCCGGCCCGCCCGCAAGTAGGCCGAGCGGGCCGCCTCCACATTGAGGTCGGCGACGGCTGCCAGATCGAGGCGGGGGATCAGGGGCGCCTGGGTGACGATCGGGGCGCCGAATTGGCCCGCGCCGATGAGGGCGGCGCGCACGGTCTCGGGCGTCTTGACCTGGCGAAAGAGATGCTGATAGATCATGGCTTGGCCTCGCCTTCTTCGGCGATCTCGAATAGGATCACATCGTAGGCGTCCAGCGTGGGCACAGTGACCCACGCCCAGGGGCCCTCCATCTGCAGGGGCAGCTCGGCGCCGCTGGAGACCAGCCGCGCCCGCTCCACGCCCTCGGCCTGGCGCACCGCGATGCGACAGCCGTGCAGCGGGACGATGGCGCGCATGTAGCGCTCGCCGCCGGTCAGGTTCACGCAGTGCACCGCCAGGCCGCTGACGCACCGTCGTAGCGAGAGCTGCAGCGTGGTCGGCGCCTCGGCCCGCAGGGGTAGCGCGTCGCCCAGGGTCCAGCGCATGGCGTCGGCGATCAGGTCGCCCAGGCCGGGGTAGTGCAGCATGGTGTAGGCGCGGCCGAGCTGGGTGGCAAAGTAGACCGTGCGGCCCGCCCCGCTCTGGCAGGCCACGGCGATGGGCTCGCGCGGGTCGGGGTCGGTGGTGTAGGCCCAGCCCTCCGGGAAAACGCGAAAGGGCGCGGCGCGCCGCAGGGGCACGACGGTCCCCGGCGCGCTGGCGATGGGCAGGAACTTGTTCAGCAGGGGCAGCAGCTCGATATCCTCGGCTGAGGCCACGATGGGATGCGACGCCACCCGGCGCATGTAGGCCTGGGTCGTCTCGCGGACCTGGCCTACGGCCGGATGGGCCTCGCCCAGGAGCGCCACGCCCAGGACGTCGCTCAGGGGCAGGTCGGCGCGCTGGGAGCCGTCGGGCGCATACAGGCCGCAATCATAGTCGGCGACCAGGCCGCCGCCATCCGCCACAAAGGCCCGCAGCGCCTCCACCGACTCGTCCGAGAGGGCGCTGGCCCCGGGCAGCGCCAGCGCCCGGTAGCGCGCCAGCACCTCGGGGGTCAACACGCGGCACGAGATGATGTCATAGGGGATATGGGCCTCGTCCAGGGCCAGCTCGTAGCCCCGCAGGGCGTTCACGTACTGCTCTGCGGCCTGGTCGCCATAGCGCTCCAGGGTCTCCTGGCTGTACACCAGGGCGACGTTGGCCGCCGAGCGGTCTTCATACAGGGGCGTGTGGTCGGCCATAAAGCCATAGACGTTGGCGATGGCCTCGAACCCGCGCGGGTCTTCGTGCACGGCGGGCGGCCCGCCCGAGAGGTTGACCATAGGCATGGCGCCGTTGGCGGCCATCTGGGCCAGGTAGACCGTCTGCTCGGCGGCGGGCACGGCGTTGCGCCGCCAGGGCCACGCCAAAAAGTAGGAGCACACGGTCCACACGGGCCGCTCGCTCACCGCCGTCATGTAGCGGGCCGTCTCGGCGGGCCAGCGCAGGTATTGCCAGGCTCCCGAATCGCCCACGGGGTCGTAGCGGAAGCGGCTCTGCACCTCCACCTGAGAGATGTCCTGGATCAGCGCCAGCTCCTCGATATCCAGGGAGGAGCGCAAGGTCCAGGAGGGATCGCCAAAGCAGACGGCGTTGCCCACCACGGGCGCGCCGGGGGCCTCCTGCCGCACGATCTCGACCAGGTGGCGCACCGTCTCGGCGGTGCGCTGGCCCTTCCAGCGATGGTACTGCTGCCAGGCAGGATCGTCCCAGTCCTCGGCGGCGGGCAGGGGGCGGCCCGTTTCGCGGGGGTAGCGCTCCTGGCAAGCGGGGCAGTGGCACACCGTCGTGCCAAAGCCATAGCTGCCGCCCCCAAACTTGACGCCATCCAGCGGGTAGCGCTCGGCCATCTCGGCCACCATCTCGCGGCTGTACTCGCGAATGTAGCCGCCCAGGGGACACGCCCGGTACAGGGCGCCGTCGGTGGCGGGCACGGGACGGCCCTGGCTGTCACGCGCAGCCCACTCGGGGTGCGCCTGGAAGGCGGCCTCGGGGAGCTGTGCCAGGTCGATCATGGGGATCGCCTTGATGCCGTAACGGTGGGCCTCCTCGATCAGATCGCCCGTCAGGTCGCGGCCTTCCAGCCAGGGGCTGATGCGCTGGAGGGATAAGCGGGTGGGGTAGGTGGTCACATATCCAGCGGCGAAGAAGGAGAAAAAGGTCACCCGCCATTCGGCGAAGGTGCGCGCCATGGCCTGCACATCGAAATCCGCGCAATCCACGTCGCGGATCGTCATGTGGATGCCACGATTACGCTTGGTCAGCCAATCGGGTCGTACCAGCTCCATCGTCATGTGCCTCCCGTTCTATCCCGGCCGTTGCGCTCTGGGATGCGAATCGTCGCCCGCGTACCTGTGCCTCGAAGAGGACCCCTGGAGTGGGCGAGGACGAGCCTCACCCACTCCCATCCAGTTCGCCTTACTGCGCCTGTTTCAATCTGTCAACGGTACATCTGCACGCCGTGTAGCCCCTGTGCGCCCTCGCCCGCTCTCTGGCCTGACGGCGGCCATGAGTTGCGCCAGGTCGCCCGGGATTACCGTCGCCGCATCGGCCCTCTACTCGAACACCACCAGCTCGTGATCCACCACTCGTTCCAGCTCGATGCGGGCCCAGCCCTCGGCCACCTGCAGCGCCGCCTCACCCCCGGCGACCCGCAGCAGGGCCCTGGTCGGAGCGGCTGCGTCGCAGCGCACCGCCACCCGTAGCGGCCCCACGGGCAGGTGTTCCTCCACATAGGCGGGCCACTCGTTGGCGCCCGAGAGGTTCACGATGTGCAGGATCAACCGCCCCTCCTGACGATAGAGGGTGCAGGCCAGGTAGCCGGGGCCCTGGACGCACAGAGGGCTGCCTCCGGCGGCCCAACGCGCCGCGTTGGCCAGCAGGCGCCCGTGATCGGGCAGGCGCCGCGCGCCGTACACTCGATCCACGTCGGCGGCCAGGTAGAGGATGCGCCCGCCCTCGGGCCGCTCCTGGGCCACGATGGCAGGGATGTCCGTGCTGGGCTGGCGCATCCAGCTGAACTCGGGCGGGTAGATGGGAAAGGCGGGCACATAGGTGGCCAAGACGGACGCCCCCGGCCGGGTCGCCACCCGCTGCAACGTGCCGCCAAAGGCCAGGATGTCCGTCCCTTCAAAGCCCTGCACCACGGCATGGCGCACGGCGGCGTCCGGATCGAGGCGCAGGTAGGTGTGGCCGCTCTGCACCTCCCAATTGGAGGAGTGCTGGCCCAGCAGGCCCAGGCGCTCGCCCGTGGGGGCGATGCCCAGCAGATCGGCCAAGGCGGGCGTCTCGCGGGGCTCGCCCCATGGATCCAGGTGGCCCGAGAGGCCCGTGGCGATCAGGCTGCCGCCCTGGGCGACGAACCGGCGCACCGCCTCCACCTGGGCGTCGCTCATGGCGGCGAGGTCGGGCAGGATCAGGGCATCCAGCCCCGGCGCATCGCGTTCCACATGGTCGGCGTGCACCGGCAGGAAGGGGATGCGGGCGCGGGTGAGGGCGCGGGTCCAGCCGTGCCAGGGCAAGAGCACCCGATCGCGAGCGGCGTCGCGCCCGTAGAAGTCAATGTTCTCGTGAGACCAGAGCACGCCGATGTTGGCCACGGGCTGCCGATCGTAGAGGTAGGCCTCGTTCTCGGCGTGCCAGCGCAAGAGCGCGGGCGCCGTCTCGAACTGGCGGCGGTCCTCCTGGTAGGCACCGATATGGTGCCACCAGGGGGTGATGCCCCCGGCGAAGCCGGTGAGCATCCACAGGCGCGCCTCCAGGGGCGGGTTGGCGGCCTTGCGGAAGGCCTGCTCGCCGCGCACGTAGGTGGCCATGCTCTCGGGGATGGCAGCGTCCCAACCCAAGACGCCGTGCAGCAACTGCCCGCTGATGGTGTTGTACTCGAACCCCGTCTCGCGGCGGGATTGCTGGTCCGACATCATCACGCAAGAGCGCTCGCCCACCAGCTTGAGATCGCAGAAGGACAGGTGACTGAAGAGGGGATCGCCATTGATCATGCCCAGCCAGAGGCAATCGGGGCCGCCCAGCTCCTGGGTCACCCGGTTGTTCAGGTCCCAGTTCTCGATGCGGCAGCCATAGCTCCAGCGCACCCAGGCACGGTAGGCGGGGTCCTCCCAGTTGGGCGCCTCTGGCAACGCCATGCCGACCTCTGCCGCGAACTTGGACCGGCAATGGGGGCAGTAGCAGATGCGCTGGCGGCCCAGACCGGTCCAGCTATTGTCGGTAAAGCCGTCGGGCTGGTAGCGCTGGATGATCTCGCGCAGGATCGAGGGGATATACTCTTTATAATAAGGGCTGTTGACACAGGCCTGGTAGCGCCCCTGGGTGACGCTGGGCTGGCCCTGGCGATCCATGACGAACCAATCGGGGTTCTGACGGTAAAAGGCCTCCTCGGCGCGGTTCGAGTCCATGCGGGCCAACACGGCCAGCCCCTCGGCGCGGGCCGCCTCCACGATCTCGCCGAAGAGGTCGCGATCGCCCAAGTGCTCGGCGCGGTACTGCAGCGCGATCTCGCTGGGGTAGTAGGCCACGATGCCGCCCGCGTTGACGATCACACCCTGGGTATGGGTGCGTCGCCAGTAGGCGCGCCACCAGTCGCCGTCATAGTTGGTGGGATCCAGCTCGTTGAGGTTCGTCTGTCCCCAGCGGCGCACCCGCCGGTGCCAGGGTTGCGTTGTGCTCATGCTGTTGCCTCGTTTTCGTGTTCGTTTGCTGTGGAAGCGGCGCCGCGCCGCAGGGCCTGGGCGCGGAGGCGCAGTTGGTCAACGACATAGTCGGCAAAGGCCAGGGGCGCCTCGGGCCGATTGTGTCGCGCATAGTCGTCGAACAACGGCTCGTATACATCCATGGGCAGGCTCACGGGCGCCGTCGGCGCCAGGGGCACGGGCCCTGGCGGGGGATAGTCGCGCAGCCAGGCGGGCAGGGCGGGCAGGGCGGCCGGCGGCGCGGGGGCATCGAAAAAGAGCCGCTGGGCATTGCCCCCCAGGAAGGCAGCGGAGCCCTCCTCGCCCAGGGCAACTCCCACGTCCCCCAGCCAGCGGCGGNNCTCGCCCCGCCAGTAGATGACGGGGTACTCGCTGCCCCATAGGGTGCGCTCGGGCCCGCACCACGCCAGCACCCGCTCGACCCAGGGGCGCAGGTCTCGGAACGGGTAGGGCTGGCGGCTGCCCTTCTGGCCCTGGCGCGAGACGATGGCGTGAAAGCGCGGGTGGCGCACCAGCTCCTCGGCCAGGGGGGCGTCGAGCTGGCCCGGATCGGCCCCGACAAAGTGGGGCGCCCCGAGGCGGGCCGCCGGGTAGCGGGCCAGCCACTCCAGGAGGAGGGCGGTGTGGCGCGGGCTGTGCAGCGGGTCGGTGGCATAGGCCCAGCGGCCCGCCTCGCCCAGCAGCGCCATCACGCGCGGATTCTCCAGGGGCTCATCGCCTTGCAGGCGCAGGCCGATGGCGCCCACGGCCAGGCAGGCCTCGGCACAGGCCAGGCGCCGCTCGGGAGTATCGCCATAGGGGATGCCCACCACGCGCACCGCGTCGGGCCGCAAGGCCTGGGCCCGCCAGAGGGCCCCGATATCGGGCACCCGCGGCCCCAGCACCAGGACGGCCTTGTCTACGCCCCAGGCATCGCAGGCGGCCAACGCCTGCTCGGCCGTGCCGAAGCGGGGGGAGCCCACGTGCATATAGGCATCGATGACGGGCGCCGCTGGCCGAGGGACGCTAGACATAATAGGTGTGCACCTGCTCCAGGTCCATGCGCCCCGCCAGGTCGTTCGCCAGGGCCACGTTCTGCTCCACCCGCTGGACGCTGCGCATGCCCACCAGGGCCACGTCGATCAACGGGTTGGAGAGCTGGAACTGGATCAGGTCCGGGGTATAGTCGTGGGTGTTCTCCGGGTTGACCATGTTGATCCAGCGCTGCAGGATCCCCGATGTGGTGGTGCGCATGGTGACGATGCCCATGCCCTGGGCCTCCAGGTCGAACATGACCCCCGCCTGGCGCCGCCCGTCGTAGGGGTGCTGGAAGAGGAGGTTGTACTGGATCTGGGCCACGTCAAAGCGCCCCGTCTCCACAAGGCGAAAGAGGTTGGGGTCATGGCCTTCATAGGTCAGGCCGATGTAGCGGATCAAGCCCTCGTCGCGGGCCTGCTCCAGGTCGGCCAGCAGGCCGTCGTCATCCAGGATCCAGCCCATCTGCTCATCGCTAAAGGTGGTGCCGTGGAGTTGCAGCAGGTCGATCCAATCGCGGCCCAGGTTGCGCAGGCTGGCCTCCAGCGAGGGACGCACCACGCCCTTGGCGCTGGGGCCGACCTTGGTCGCCAGGAAGATGGATTCGGGGTCTATGCCCTCCAGCCCCCGGCCAAAGATGCGCTCGCTGGCGCCCGCGCCGTAGCCGGCGGCGGTGTCATAGTAGGTGACGCCCAGCTCATAGGCCCGGCGAATGGCGGCTACGATGGGATCCGCGTCCTCGGGGCGTTCGGGGTCAAAGGGCTTGAGATAGTTGCGCAGGCCGGCGGTGGCCCCGCCGAACCCCAGTCGACTGACACGCCGCCCCGTGCGGCCCAACGTGGTGTACTCCATGCTTGCTCCCTCCTGATCGTGCGCTCTTGCGGCTACTATAGCCGCGACGGGGGGCTGTGTCGAGTGAGGGGAGGCGCTGCATTGGGCGCAGTGACGGTCAGGAGCCAGGCGATGGTCCCCCGGCGGGAGGCAACGGGACCATCGCTGCGTGCGGAGGAAAAGAGAAGCGGGCAGGGGTAGCCCCGCCCGCTCAGGAGCGCTCATACTTGCGAAGAGCCGCAGGCCGAAGCGGCCCGGCTAGCTCAGTTCCGCCACGGGGCGCGGCCCCTGCAGCACGCGGCGGTAGATCTGCCCAACGGGCAGCGACTGGGCGCCGGGGCCCTCCAGGGGGCGATCCGTCCAGGTGATCAGGCGGATGACGCCGCCGGCGATCTCCAGGCCGGTGATGGCGCCGGGCTGCACGCCGCTGCCGCAGTTAAAGTAGGGCTGCTCGCCTGCATTGGCAAAGGCCGCTCGATGGGTGTGGCCGCAGATCAGGGCCAGGCCCTCGCTGGAACGCATCCAGCCCTTGATCCGCGCCTCGATGCGGTTCTGGTTGTTGCGCGACCAGGCGATGGCCCGCCGCACCCAGCTCGTCTCCAGATGGTGGGTCTCCGGCTCGGGCAGGGCGGTGCGCATGCCCCGCTGCTGCAGGCGCCGCCAGAGGTGGCGCACCAGCAGGCGAGTGGCCCCGCGGACGCGGGCATGGAACCCGTCGCCCTGGTGGCCATGGGTGACCAGGATGCGCTGGCCGGTGGCGCGGTGCTGCAACAGCAGCGATTCGCCGCCCAGCAGGCCGCGACGCTGATGGCACCGGGTGCGCTTGCCCCCGACCAACTGGTGGTTGCCGATCAGCAGATGCAGGCGCCCGGCGCGTCGGAAGCGCTCGAGGGCACGGTAGATGGGGGCGTGGGCGCGGCGCACCTCGCCCAGATTGCCGTTCTTCCAGAGTTCATCGCCATCGCCCACCTCCACGTAGGTGTAGCCCCGCTGCTCATAGTGCTCCAGAGCGTGCAGAAAGAGGGCTTTGTTGTGGCGAAAGGCGTCAGCGGGGCCGTCATCGCCCCGGTGGAGATCGGAGAAAAAGACGAGACGCGAGTCGTCGTCAATGGACATCACCGGCGCCTGCAGCAGCGCCTGGGTGAGCCGCCTGTGGGCGGCGGTGGTGCGATCCTTCCGTGCAGGGGACCCGCCGTCGCGGGGCCGACGAGAAAAGAGGCCCGCCAGGGGCCAAGACTGGGCTAGATTGGTCAACAATGGCTTCCTGTATAGAGATCACGGGGCCGAACCCCGTTTTGCGCAAAAAAAGGACCGGGCAACGGAGCGTCGCCGGTCCGATAACGAGTATAGCACCCTTCACCCAGAGCGCAAAAACGCGCGCTGCGTGCGTCGGTCGACAGGCCCGCTCGCCGCTCCTATAATGGGCGGCGACGCGACTCGACCCTAACACCCAGCGGAGAGCCCATGAGCAAACGTATCGCCCAGCAGCCGCCGGCCGTCTGCAGCCGTTTCGTCGTAGAGGAGGCCGACCGACGCGCCATCCCGCGGCGCGAGCACCTGCGCCTGCTGGCGCTCTTGCATCTGATCCGCGCCTTTGAGACGCGGGTGCTGGACCTCAAGGAGGCGGATCTGATCCATGGCCCCGCCCACACCTCTGTGGGCCAGGAGGCCGTGGCGGCGGGCGTGGCCGTGGCACTGCGCAGCAGCGACCTGATCGCCTCGACCCATCGCGCTCACGGCCACTTTCTCGCCAAGGCCCTGCTCCACTATGCGCCCCCCGGGTGGACGCCCCTGGCCGATGAGGACACCCCGCCGATGTACGAGGCCGTCTATCGCACCCTGGCCGAGATCATGGGGCTGGCGGCGGGTTGGTGCGGCGGGCGCGGCGGCTCGATGCACCTGTACGACCGCGCCTCGGGTAACCTGGGCAGCAACGCCATCGTGGGCGGCGGCATCCCCCTGGCCACCGGCGCCGCCTGGGCCGAACGGCTGCGGGGCCGCGATACCGTCGTCGTCTCGTTCTTTGGCGATGGCGCCATCAACCAGGGCTGCTTTCACGAGGTGGCCAACATGGCAGCCCTGTGGGAGGCGCCGGTCCTCTATCTGATCGAGAACAACCTGTACGCCGTGGGCACCTGCACCAACGAGTCGTCCCACGTGTGCGACCTGGCCCAGCGTACCCTGGGCTATGGCATCAGCAGCCTGATCGTGGACGGGATGGACCCTGTGGCCATGTATCTGGCTGTGCGCGAGACGGCCCACGCCATGCGGGCGAACCCCTTTCCCCAGGCCATCGAGGCCAAGACCTACCGCCACTATCACCACGCCGGGCGGCTGGCGGGCAGCGCTTTTGGCTATCGCACCAAGGAGGAGGAGGCCGACTGGCTGGCGCTGGACCCGTTGGCGACCTATCCGCAGCAACTGGCGGCCGAGGGGCTGCTGGACGAGGCCGATGACGAGGGCCTGCGCGCCTGGGCCCAGGCCCTGGTGGAGCGGGCCACGGCGGCCTGCACCGTCGAGCGCGATGGCGCGCGGGCGATCCCGGTGGCCCACTGGCCCGCGCCCGAGAGCGCCGGGCAGCATCTGCGCGCCGGAGAGGAGTCGCTGGCCGGCGCGGTCTATCGGCAGCGGGACGATCGGACCGCCACCGAGCCGCGCACCTACGTGCAGGCCATCGCGGCCGTAACCCGCCGGGCCATGGAGCGGGACGAGCGGGTGATCGTGCTGGGCGAGGAGGTGGCCAATCTGCGGGGCGGCGCCTATCAGGCCACCCGGGGCGTGGCCGAGGCGTTTCCGGGCAGAGTGTTCAACACCCCCATCTCCGAGACGGGCTTTGTGGGCATGGCGGGTGGGGCCGCCTCGGTGGGGCTGCGCCCCATCGTCGAGATCATGTTCCCCGATTTCGCCCTCATGGCCTCTGACCAGCTCTTCAACCAGATCGGCAAGCTGCGCCATATGTATGGCGGCCAGGTCAGCTTTCCCCTGGTGTTGCGCACCCGCATCGCCATGGGCTATGGCTACGGCGGCCAGCACAGCATGGACCCCGCCGGGCTGTTCGGCCTGTTTCCCGGCTGGCGCGTCGTGGCGCCCTCCAGCGCCTGGGACTATATCGGGTTGTTCAATACGGCCCTGCGGCTAGAGAGCCCGGTGTTGATCCTGGAGCACGGCATGCTCTATGATGTGATGGATGAGACCCCCGCCGGCGATCTGGATTACCTGGTGCCCTATGGCGCGGCGCGGGTGGTGCGCCCAGGCATGCACCTGACGGTGCTGACCTACCTGACGGGCGTGGCCGCCTGCCTGCAGGCCGCCGACGCCCTGGCCCGTGAGGGCCTGGAGATCGAGGTCATGGATCTGCGCACCCTGGACTACCTGGGCATGGATTATGCAGCCATCGGCGCTTCGGTGGCCAAGACGGGCGCCGCCCTGATCGTCGAGCAGGCGCCCCGCAGCCAGGGCATTGGCGCCCGCCTGGCCGACGAGATCCAGGCGCGCTGGTTCGATGCGCTGGATGCGCCGGTGGCTCATGTCACCGCTCTGGACGTGCCGCCGCCCGTCTCGCGGGCGCTGGAGGCCGCCGTGCTGCCCACGGTGGACGACATTCGCGCCGCCATGCGCCGGGCCGCCCGGCGGCAGGTGTAGGGAGACGAGCGAACCTGCGCAGAGCGAGCGCCCGACAGCGCAGGAAGGGGTTTCGTGTACTGGCGAGCGTCGCCCCAGGATGATATACTGATGAAGAAAGGCGGCTCCATGGGGCGTGGGCAATGACTGGCAAGGTGGGGACAGACGCATGACAGACGGAGAGAGTCAGGTGCGCGTGGTGCAGTGCCCCAAGTGCGGCAGCCCGGTGTATGCCGTGCGACCGGGCGAGATCACCAGATGTGGCTATTGCGGGTCCACGTTGGAGATGACCATGGGCGCTTCGGGGTATCCCATCGCCCAACTCGCCAACATCGAGACCAGCACCGTCTACCTGGCGCGCAGCGAGGCGTTGAGGCGCATGCGAGAGCGGTTGGTCGAGCTGGATCTCCAGTTGCGTACGTTGACAGACCAGTATGTGGCTACACAGCAGCGGATCAAGCAGGTACGCGGACAGAGCAGCGCGAAATGGTGGCTGTGGGGCGGCCTGGCTATGGCTATGTCGTTACTCTTCCTTTCCCCAGACGAGAGCGCCGCATGTGGGGGAATGGGAGTTCTGGTAGGGCTCGCGCTGTGGGCGGTGGCCTGGAGCCAGGGATCCAAGGTCAAGACAGCGGTTGCCCGCCTAGAACGCGAGCTGGCCCAGATATCGGCAGCAGGAACTCAAACCCATGTCGAGCGCGACCGCCTGGCTGCCCGCGTCGCCGAGCTGGAGGCAGGGCTGGACGAGCTGGCGCGGCGGCTCTAGCCCCACTCGCGCGGCGAGGCACGGCACATGCCGCAGCCGTCGCATCGGCTCATGCCTTCTCTGCGCTCTTGGCGCTCTCTGCGCGAGATCCGATGAACTCAGCGTTCGATGCGTTCCTCTGCGACGGGCCGCCAAGTGGCGGCTGAGGGGGACGCGGGCAAGCGTTATTGCCCTCACAAGGCCGCACACACACTAGAGGAGAGTTCCCATGAAGGTCATCGCTGTACTGGGCAGTCCCCACAAAGAGGGGCCGTCTTCCACCCTGGCGCGCGAGGTGTTGCGCGGGGCCCAGGATGCCGGGCACGAGGTGCTGGTGTACGAGATCGACGAAATGAACGTGCGCGGCTGCCAGGGCTGCCGTACCTGCAAAGAGAACAGCGTGGATTGCATCGTCGAGGACGATCTCAAGCCCTATTGGGCCGAGCTCCATAGCGCGGGCGCCCTGGTGGTCAGCGCGCCAGTCTACGCCTCTCAGGTCTGCGGCCCCATGATCACGTACATGAACCGGCACTACTGCCTGCTGGACAAGGACTGGAAGGTGCGCATCCACCCGGGCATCAAGCTGGTGGGCGTATTCTCGCAGGGGCGGCCCGATCCGGCGGGCTACCTGCCCATCTACAACTGGTACCTGGGAGATTTTCAGAACCGCGACATGGTGCTGGTGGATACCATCGTGCACACACGCGAGCTCTCCTATGCCCCCGGCAGCCCGTTGATGGAGCAGGCCTATCGCGTCGGGCTGGGTCTGTGAGGGTGCCGCGGCGGGGTCTGGGTCGGCCGACAGCCGGCCATCAGAGACCGACGGTGTGCCCCGGGGCATCGCTGGCGCTCGAGTCCGCGATGCGGTAGTATAGGTGCGCCGACCGGGCAGGCCCTGCCCGGCGGCGCGAGGCCATGCAGCGCGAGAGCACAAACGAGAGGGAACACAATCATGAACATGAAGACGAACAAGCTGCGCTATCTGCTCGCCAATGGACTGCCCTCCATCGGCACCCGCATCGAGTCCGGCTGGCCGGTCATCACCGAGATCGTGGGCTCCACGGGCCACTTTGACTATGTGGAGTTTGTGGTCGAGTATGCGCCGTTCACTGACTATGATCTGGAGAATATCGCTCGGGCCGCCGAGCTCCATAACATGGGCACCATGATCAAGCTGGACTTTCAGAACCGCGCCTATGTGGCGCAAAAGGCGATGGCCTCCGGCTTTCAGGCCATCATGTTCACCGACCACAAGACGGCGGACGAGGTGCGCGAGACCATCCACCTGGTGCGCCCCGATACGCCCCAGGACCTGGGGCGCTTTGGCTACCCCAACCGCCGCTGGATCGGCTATCAGCCCAGCCGTCCCCAGATGGACTATGCCGCCATGGTGCGCGACACGGTGTTCGTGTTCATGATCGAGAAGAAGGAGGCCATGGACAACATCGAGGAGATCTGCTCGGTGGAGGGCGTGGATATCGTCCAGTTCGGCCCCTCGGACTATTCCATGAGCCGGGGCTGGAACTCGGCGCAGCACTTTGACGAGTTCAAGGCCGCCGAGCGCGAGATGATCCGCGTGGCCCTGGCCCACGGCAAGCAGGCCCGCTGTGAGATCAACTCGCCCGATGACGCCCAGTACTACATTGACCTGGGCGTGCGTCACTTTTGCCTGGGCGACGAGCTGCGCAACAACACGATCTACTGGTCACGGCAGGGCGGCGCGCTGCGCTCCATCGTGGAAAAGCTCTCCCAGTAACTGACGGTCGAGGCGCCGATCGCCACAAGGGCTATGGGGACGAATCCCGTCCCCATAGCCCTCTTTCGTTTCCGCCGCATGAGGGCGCCATGGGCCAGCGGCAGCGGCCTAGGCCTTGGGCTTTCTGGCGAACTTGGCCGCCCAATCCACCTTGGCCGTCACCTGCATCAGCACTGCCAGGGTCAGGATGGCCCCCACCGTCACCACCAGCCCCGTGTAGCCCTCAAAGAAAAAGGCGTACGAAAAGAGCACCAGGAAGATGAGCTGGGAGAGGCCCGCTTCGCGGAGGGCGAAGCGCGGCCCGACCACCCGCCACAGGTAGCTGATCACCAGCCCGAGCGACACCAGCGCCGCCGTCACAAAGGCCACCTCCACCAGCACATGGTCCACCAGGTAGGCGAAGAGCAGGTGGAAGGCAAAGAACGCCGCCCCCAGGTAAAAGTAGTGCATGGGGTGCAGGTTCACGCCCTTGATCACGCCCAGCACCAGCAGCACGGTGAAGAAGAAGAGCAGCGAGACCGGCGCGAAGAAGCTCATGCGGCTAGCCAGGGGGCCGGGGTTGAGCTTGTGGGGCATCTCGACGCCCACGCCGAAATCGGAGACCAGGCTGGCAAAGCGCCACTGCAGCTCCCACCCCTGGGCCGTGCGCGTCTTGCTGGAGGCGGATACCGTTCGCTCGGGAAAGTCGTACCCGGTGAAATCGGTGTTGACGGTCAGGGTGAAATCGCGCACCGTCGTGATCCTGTCCGCAAAGCGGTAGACCCAGCGATCGAGCCCACGCGACTTGTAGGTCACATAGATCTCCGAGCTCTCGCCTGGGGCCAGGGGCAGTGTGCCGGGGACGCTGGAGGTCACGCCCTTGGGCGTGATCTGCTGGTCGCCGATGCGTAACTCGAAATCGTCATAGATGGCGTTGTCGGACGGGAAGCTGAAGGTGACCGTGGCGGTGACGGGGACCTGCAGCGTGTTGGCCACCTGGTACTTCCCCTCAAAGGTGACGCTGTAGGTGTCGTACCACATCAGCCCCTTGCGCCGCTGATCCAGGCTCAGGTCCACGTTGATATCGCTGGAGGCCAGCTCCAGGCTTTGCTTGCTGCCATCGGGCAGGGTGACTGCCACCTGGGGGGCCAGTTGTGACTGCTCGCTGCCCCAGAGCTGCTCGACCTGCCTGCCCAGATCGCTATGCCCCTGGTTGGTGCGCAGGGTGACGCTGCTCCCCAGGACAACCCAGGCCACCGTGACGCACAAAAAGATGAACACGATCGCTGCAACGCGTCCCACAGACATAAGGCCTCCTCCCATTCGTCAGGAATCGAACCTACTCCTGCGCTATAGACGCGAGAGGCGCGCCCGGGTTCCAGGAGGGGAAGGGGTGGGGGAAGAGGAAAATGCTGGAAAGTCAGGCGGAAGGGCTTGCGGAGGGAGTTCAAATATAGTATAGTGAAAGCGGTTTTAACTGCTGGCTATCTGATAATGTCCATGAATGGAGGAAGACATGACAGAGCGAGTGCTTTCAACGGCAGCAGCCAAGGCCGCCATTCAGCAGATGCAGCGAATCATCAATGGAGGATTGGTAGAGCAGATAGACGCCCTTAACCGTGAGGGACAGACCTTGTCCGATCCTAACGTCTGGGATGGGCGGCTGGCTCAGGAGTTCCGCACTCGCTGGCAGGAGACGTATGCGAACCTGCAGAAGAGCAAATCGGCTCTGGAAGAGCTGCGCGCCAATATCCAGCGGATCAACCAGGACATCATGAGCGCCGGAGGCAACGCCTAGGACGCGCCTTATTGCATCATCCGTCAGAGGATGATGCCGTCTGCACGTCTCTGCCGCTCTGGGCCGGATGGGCAGTACGGGTCTTGTGCCTTGCCTTTGAGGAGGTGCTTGCTTTATGGTTCCTGTGAGTTCCGCCTCCCCACGCGCTCTCGAGCGTTACGCAGGCCGTGGTTTGGATATGGCCAGTGAGATGCGCTCTGCGGAGGCCATGCTAAGGGCAGCGCTGGGCCGTTTTCGGGAGTCCTGCCACGAGTACGCGGTGGACACCGAAGGACTCGCGGAGGGTTTGGGGCGACTGGCGGGTANNACGGGTATGGGCGAGTCGCTCGACCTCTGGGTGCGCCGGGTGGGGCGGGATTTCGAGCGCGCCGATCAGAGCCGCCGCCCCTGGTGGCGGCGGCTGCTGGATCTGTTTCCGCGCATCGAGCTCCCATCCTGGTTTCGGATCACTTTGCCTCGGCTGCAGTTGCGGTGGTTCTCCGATGCCGCCAGCATCCCGCCCTGGCTGATGACCGCGGTGAGCGGCGTTCTGGGGGTTAGGTCCTGGCAGAGGTCCTTCAGCGACCGACTGAGTGCAGCCCTGGGCCTGCCGCGGCTGATCATCGTGTTGCCCTGGCCGCCCCGATCTTGGCGGCCGCCTTTCTGGTGGTGGTGGGACCGGCGCTTTCGCGTCATGAGGCAGGTGCCGCGGTTCCTGGCCGGGATTGTCGAGAGCATCCTGCGAATAGCCGCGCGCTTTGGGACGACATTCTCTCCGGTACAGGGGCCTGTTGTGCGGGAGACTGTGCTGCACGCGCCTGTTGAGGTGTCAACGCCAGAGCAGGAGGCAAACGGTCAAGACGAGTTGCAGCAGGGCCAACCCGAGAAGACCATCCTAAGCCAGAAGAAACCTGTAGCCAGAAACGACAGCGATCTAGATCAGGAGATCCTCTTGAAGGGTGAGCGCCGATCTATTCGATGGCTCATCCAGAAATGGGGGTGTCTGATGACCTGCCTCTTGATGCTGCGCAACGATAACGGTGAGAAAGTCGACATCTATGACGTTTTTTGCGAATTTTACAAGAGCGCCAACAAGGGCAGACTCCTGAGCGATGACATCAAAGATAGTGATCCGAACACCCCCAGCATTGATAACATGAACTGGCCGGGTACATCTAGAGAGCACTGGACGTATGCCAAAGGTGACACAGATACGATACTGAAGGAGCAGCTCGAGCAGCATGCTCCTATCGTGGTCAATATCGGTACGGGAATTGACGGGCATTGGGTTATCGTTGACGGGCGAAGGACGGATGAGAGAGGACAAGTCCTGTACACGATCCGTGACCCTTTATCCGGAACGTCTTCCGAACGTCCAGCCAACTCCCTCCGCCTTTGGGAGCGGCCGGATGGTAAGGAGAGCGGCAACAACATCGTGTATCTGGATGCGAATCCAGACTAGCCTACCCTGAGTGTGTCCAGGTGCTCCCAGATGCGTCGGAGGGAATGGTCGTGATCGAGACAGAGAGTCACACGCACCGCACGCAGCTCTCCCTTCCCGAGTATGGCCTCGTGGCCGCCTACGTCGGGTTGCAGGGGTTGATAGGCGTAACAGATCCCTTTGAGGGACTGGATCCGGCGCAGCAAGCGCAAGCTCTAGAGGCCGCCAGCGCTGCGCTCCAGCAGCGTGGTCTGCTGGCCGTTGACGATGCGAGTCAGAGCGTCGAGCTGGACGCGGTCACGGCAGCGCTGGTCAAGGCCACCGGCCTGGCCGAGCGCATTGTCGTCCTCTCCCTCAAGACGGAGGACGACTATGCCCAGCGCATCGTTTTCGTGGGCCCCGAGCTGATCGTGGAACAGGAGAGCGCTGATGACCAGGTTACGCTGACGGCAGTGCGCGACGGTGAGACACTGGCGCAGCGTACCGTCGCGTTTCTGGCTTGTGCTCATCGAGGGGGGGGCGTCGGCGAGGCCTTCCCGTTGGGCCTGGAAACCTTGGCCGAGGCGCAGCGGCTGAGATCGGAGCCCGAGGCGTGTCGCGAGGCTGTGGCGGCAGGCGGCGTGGCGGCCGAGGCGGCCCAAGCCTTGAGCGACGCGCTGTGCGGCCCGCATCAGTTGGGCTCGCTCTCCATCCATGGCGCGACTCTTGGCGAAGACGCGGAGCGGGCACTGGCCTTCTTGGTCGCGCCGGAGGCGAGTTGGCTCCTGCTCCATGGTGACCCAGATGCCGACGCGGTCACCGTTCGGCCTGCCTCGGTTCAGGAAATCGAGGCGCAGGTGCGGGAGATGGCCTTGGTCGCCGCCTCCGCGTTCGCCACTCCTTCGGACGTCGCGTGACGCAGACAAGATCCACTGAGAGGGTACGGCATGCCGAGTTGGAACCCAAACTGGAGCGATGTGCGCTGGGACTGGGGCGCCGCCGACGCTGCGGTCCGCGCCCTTCGCCGTGCTGCTGACAGCCTGGATACGCTGACGGACGCGCGCATTCGTGAGGCACGCGATGCTCAGGCAGAATGGCGAGGGCGTTTTCGGCTGCAGTTCGATGGCGATCTGGAGAGCCTGGTGCGCGACGCGCGCAACCTGGCGGCCCAGTACCGGCACAAAGCAGACCAGCTCCACGGCCTTGGCCAGAGAGCTCGTGAGGAGCAGCACCATCGCGAGGATGAGCGCCGCCGCTGGTGGGACGAGAGACGCCGTGAAGAGGAGGAGGAGCGAAGACGCCGGCAGGCATCGAACCCATGAGCCTGATCGCACCACGCATGACCATGTCGAATCATGACCGTGGGAATCCATCTCAGCGGGGCGACGCGCCGCCTACGTTCTGGCGCTCGCCTCGCATCACGCTGCCTCTGCCCTGCGGCGAGATCGAGATTCCCCCGCCCTCGCCGATGCCCAGCGCGCCCAGCTCAGCGCTCACCATGCTCCTGCCGGCGGCCCTCACCGCTGGCGTGATGGTGGCAGTGGGATTCGCCATGGGCACCTCCAACTGGCTGCTTTTCACCGTACCCATGACCCTGGCCTCGTCCGTGGTCTCGCTCGGTACGCATCTGGTGCAGCGACGCAAGTACAAGAGGCAACTGGCCGAACGCGAGCGCAGCTTTGGCGAATACCTGGCATCGTGTGAGCAGCAGTTGGCGCAGGCAACCAAGGAGCAGCAGCAACGTCTGTGGGCCGTGCACCCCTCGCCCCAAGAGTGCCTGGAATTGGTGCAGACGCTGGATCGCAGCCTGTGGGCTCGTCGCCCGGCGGACGAGGACTTTATGGCTGTTCGACTTGGACTGGGTGAGATGCCCTGTGGTGTGGCCGTCAAGGTTCCTCAGGACCGTGACGCCTTCAACCCCGACCCCTTGATCGAAGATGCGCGAGCCCTCGCCAGCCGATACCACCAGGTCTCGGACTGCCCGGTTTGTCTGCGGCTCGCTGAAGCCGGGGTGACCGGCATTGCCGGCCCGCAGGAACAGAGGCAGGCCACGGTCAATGCCCTCATCATGCAGGTGGCCACCCATCACTCGCCTGACGAAGTCAAACTCGCTGCAGTCTTTCCCTCGGCAGACGCGGCGCATTGGCGCTGGATGCGCTGGCTGCCCCACACCTGGAGCGAGGACCGGCGGCGGCGGTATCTGGCCGATAGCTCGGCGCTCACCCACGAATTGCTGTCGCGACTGGATGATCTCCTCTCTCGCCGCGAGATGTCTGTGCAGGAAGCATCGTCGCACGAGGCGCCACTCCCCCTGCCCCGGTTCGTGCTCCTGCTGGACGCTCCCGAGTACACGGCGCAGGAGCCCGCCCTTCGCCATATTCAGGTGGCGGGTCCGCGCCATGGCATCTACCCCGTATTTGTCCGCGAGCACTTTGGTGACTTTCCACAAGATGTCGAAGCGGCCGTGCGCGTTGGTGTGGCGCGCCCCTTCCTTTCGGAGATGCCCACCAGGGCGAGCCAGTACCTCCGTCTGGACGAGGCCACGCCCGAGTTGACGCAGGCCTTTGCGCGTGCCATGGCTCCCATCCAGCTCCGGCGGGTCGCCAGCCCCAGCCATATCCCGGATGCTGTGACGCTCTTTGAGCTGTATCGAGTGCAGCGGCCAGAGGAGTTGGCCGTGCAGGCGCGATGGGAGTCCAGCCAGAAGCCGGAGCGCTGCCTGAAGGCACCCCTGGGCATCCGAGCCGGCGGCGAGGTCCTCGAGATAGACCTGCACGAGCGAGGAGCGGGCCCGAACGGCCTGGTGGCAGGCACGGTCGGCGCGGGCAAGTCGGAGCTGCTGCAGACACTGGTGATCTCGCTGGCCATCAACTACCACCCGCACCGCGTAGCGTTCGTGCTGATAGACTACAAAGGGGGGGGTATGGCGGACCCCTTTGCTGACCTTCCTCACACCCTGGGCATGATCACCAACCTGCAGGAAGGCGACCTGGCCGCTCGCGCCATCCTCTCCCTCAATGTGGAGTCAGAGCGGCGCCAGCGGCTCTTCCGCCAAGCCAAGGTGAATCATATCGACGACTACCAGCGGCTCTACTACCTGGGCGAGGTGGAGGAGCCTCTGCCGTACCTCGTCATCATTGTGGATGAGTTCGCTGAGATGAAGACCGAGAACCCCGAGCTCGCCAGGGAGTTCGTGCGATTGGCGCGCCTGGGGAGAGCGCAGGGGTTTCGCCTCATCCTGGCTATGCAAAAACCAGCGGGCATTGTCGATGGGCAGATCGAGGCCAACACGCGTTTCCGACTGTGCCTACGTGTCGCCCAGACAGAAGACAGCCGCGCGATGCTACGCCGCCCTGAGGCAGCCTACTTGAGCCAGGTGGGCCGGGCCTACTTTCAGATAGGCGTGAACGAGGCCTTCCACCTCTTTCAGGTGGCCTGGAGCGGCGCCCCCCATGATCCCACCGGTCAGGCGGCCGCCGATCCGCGTGCTATCTATGAGGTGCGCCTGGATGGCAGTCGCTCCGCCCTCGCAAAGGCATCTGTGGCCAGCGCGCCAGCCAGGCCCATCACCCAGCTCGACGCCGCTGTGCAGCAACTCAGGCAGGTGAGCCAGGAGCTGGGGGTTGCCTCGCTGCGAAGTCCCTGGGTGGAGCCGCTCCCGGATCGCATCGCTTTGAGCGCGCTGGAATATGCCTGGAACTGGTCTGGTGATGGCTGGGCCCGCGTCCAGGATCGTCTGGCTCTTGTAGTCGGCCTGNNGGACGAGCCGCAACAGCAGCGGCAGCGGCCCCTGTCGCTCGATCTGAGCGATGCTCACCTGGCCGTATATGGCGCTCCGGGCTTTGGCAAGACGACGTTCCTGATGACGCTGGTGACATCCATCGCCCTCTCACACCCGCCAGATGCGGTGCATATCTATGCTCTGGATTTCGACGATCGCCTGCTGCGCCTGTTCGAGCCCCTTCCGCACGTCGGCGCTGTCATTACGGTTGAGGAGACGGAGCGAGTTCAAAGACTGATTCGATACCTGCTGCGCGAGATGGATCAGCGCAGGCAGCGCTTTGGCGAAATCCCCGTCTCGACACTCGTCGCGTATAACCGCGCCTCAGACCGGCCTTTGCCGGAGGTGCTGTTCCTGATCGACAACTATGCCGCTTTCCAGGAGGCCTTTGAGGAGCTGGAAGGCGACATCGTGCAGATCGCCCGCGAGGGGGCCAATCTGGGCGTACATCTGGTGCTCACGGCCAACAGCTCGTCGGGCATGCGATACCGGCTCACAGGTAGCATCACCTCGGTCGTGGCTCTGCACTTGGTGGAGGCCGGGGAGTATGGCTCCCTGCTCGGGCGCACAGAGAACCTGGTCCCCAAGGCCACGCCCGGACGTGGGCTCATCCGGGGCGAACTGGCTCTCGAGTTTCAGACGGCGCTTCCCGCGGCAGGAGATTCGGATGCAGAGCGCAATACCCGTCTCAAGGAGCAAGTCGCGGCTATCGCTGAGGCCTGGCAAGGCGAGTGCGCGCCCCCGGTGCGAACCTTGCCGGAGAGAGTGGCACTGGAGCACCTGCTCGCTGAGGCGTCAGATGACTCGGCAGCGGGCTCGAGCACCGCAGCCCCGTTGGGGGTCAACGTAGCGGATCTGACGACCTTCTGGGGTGATCTGAAGGACTCGCCCTGCTTCCTGATCACGGGCCCTGCGCAGAGCGGCAAATCCACGCTACTGACGACCTGGGTCTTGTCTTTGGCCAGCAGGCTTCCTCCGAACGATCTCGCGATCTATGTCCTGGACTCGCAGCGGATGGGCCTGGCCGAACTACGACGACTCGAACACATCGCCGGCTATTCCTGTGAGGATGAGCAGGCGCGCCCCATTGTGGCGACCCTGGGTGATATCCTCACCCAGAGAGAGCGAGTGCTCCAATCCTCGCCCGATGCCGATGCCCAGGGATCCCAGGCCCTGCCACGTCTTCTCCTGGTCGTAGATGGTTGTCTCGATCAGGCTTTCGATGGCACCTCAGAGCAGACCAAGACTAGCCTGCATGATCTCCTGCGCCGAGGACGAGGCCTAGGGTTGCACCTGCTGCTCGCTTCCGAGATCAATGATGTCTGCGACAGAGGCTGGCAAGAGCCGATCAAGACGATCCGCAACGCCCAGGCCGGCTTTGTGCTGGGCACCGCCGATGATCGCGTCTTTGATCTCCGATTGCCCTACAGGGAAAGCGGAGTCGGGCTGCAGCCAGGGGAGGGATATTACTTTTACCGAGGGCGTGTCCGCCGCATCAAGATCGCGGTCCCGGACATTCCGGCCTGGACAGGCCCGGCGCAGGTTGCGGGATCTCCACCCAGACAGGAAACCGCATCATGAGCCGGGTCCTTATCGAGCTGATGTGGGGACCAACCGGCGAGGCTCATGATCTCGACGTGCCTGGGGACGTGCCGGCCAGCGAGCTGGCTGAGCTGATCTCCTCGGCGCTGGATGACCGTCCGGAGGAGAGCGCCGAGTGGGTGCTGGCTGAGGCAGCCACCGGGAACCCGCTTCCGCAGAACGTGGGGCTGGACGCCCTGCGACTTTGGGATGGAACCAGCTTGGTCTGCCGGCGCGTCAGTGGGGGCCCAGCGGCGATTGCCGGCGCGTTCCTCCTGGCCGCGTCTGGGCGCAAATACCTCCTGGAACAGGGGGAGTCGTTGCTCGGCCGTCCCCACAGGGGACCTGCGCCGGGGCACCCTCGGTTGATCGATCTCAGTCAAGAGGTCAATGGATTGACCGTCTCTCGTGAGCACGCCGTACTATCGCACAACGAGCGCGGTTGGAGCATCGTGCATCTGCCAACCGCAAGGCACTCTACCCTTGTGAATGGCAGGGCGCTGGCTGCGGGCCAGCCGACAGCCCTCCAGGATGGAGACACGCTGCAGTTGGCCGGCGTGGTGCTGCGCTTCCACGTGGGAGCTCGCCAAGCAAGCATGCCCAGCGGATCGCCGACATGACTCTCATCAAGGGGTCGTCTTCTGGGTCGAAAGGGCAGCGCAGGAGCACGGGATTTGCCCGCTTCTGGCCCGTACTGACTGCCGTGCTGGGCCTCGCGGGTCTGCTGGCGGCTGTTGGGCTTTTGGCCGCGACAGCCTTGGCCAATGTCGGTGGCCACAGCGAGACGGTCGTGGGCAGTCGCCAGGCTGTGGCGGAAGCGCCGACTGGGAGTCCGACTCAGGAGAGCGCCGTGGTGGGAGGGGAGTCTACAACGCCACCGCCTGCGAGCCTGCTGATAGTCGAGCCAGAGGCGCCCGCACAGGCTGCGGCCGCCCATGTCTCATCCGCCAGCGAGGGGACGTTGACGCCAGGCGCTCCGCCCGAGTCGGCCATGCTGGAGAACGTGCCCATGGGTCGCCAGGCCCGAAACCTGAGCTGCGAGCTGCAGACGGCCTCGGATCTTGCCTGGTACTATGGCAAGGCGTACACGTGGGAGGAGATCTTTATGCTTGTGGGCTACAGCCCCGAAGGCGATCCGCAACGGGGCTTTGTGGGGCGCAGTCTGAACGATTTGCCGGGCAACGTCTACCCCTACGGATATGGAGTCTACGCCGAGCCAATCGCCCGGGCCCTCCGACAGATCGGCCTGCCGGCCCAGGCGCACTATGGTGAGACAACCAGCTGGCTGCGCGCTCATGTCGCCCAGGGCCGTCCCGTCATGGTGTGGGCCGTCGGGGGGATGCGAGTTGCCGAGCCGCAGGAGTGGTTCACGACCGATGGCGTGCTGGTGCGGGGTGTGCCCTATGAGCACACCTACCTTGTGGTTGGCTACGATGCGAGCCACGTGTGGGTGCAGGATCCTTGGGACGGCAAGCAGCGGTCCTTTGGCTGGGATCGGTTCGTCGCAAGTTGGGATGTGCTGGGCCGCATGGCAGTAGTAGTCGAGCCGGAACGGGAGAACTAGGCGAGCGCCACCACAGAGAGCGACCAGCTCTTGAGCGAAAGGCAGCGTTGCGCCGCGATTGGTGCCTGGGAGGGGCTATGAGAGCCAGAATGATGGCGTCCTGTATCGTCCTGATCGTTATGAGTCTTGTCCTGGGGAGAATCGTCTGGCCGGCCGCGGCGCAAGGCACTCCGCAGGCAGTGACCATCCTTCGCACGGATATCAGCAGTTTTCCCGACATCCGCGTGCTGCTTGCTGCGGAGGATGACCGCGAACTGCAGACGGACGCCGTATCGGTGTATGAGGATGGCGTGCTGCGCCCGGTGGCGCACCTGGCCAACACTACCACAGGCATCCAGATCGCCGTGGTGATGGATGTGGCCGGGAACATTGAGAAGGCGGGCGCCTCCGGCCAACCCGTCCAGCAAGAGCACGTAGCCATCATCCAGGACCTTGTCACGCAGCGGGACGTGCTTGACCATGACACGCAGCCGCGTCGCGATCGGGCGATGCTGATAGCGCCCCAGGGGCCCACTGGCTTTCAGATTCTCGAGGATTGGACCGATGACTACACGCGACTGTACAACAGCGCCTATCTACACTTGAGTGACTATGCGCCGGAGCCCAAGACTGCCCTCCAGACGATGCTGGTAGAGGCAATGGCGCGCATGAAGCTGGTGCCAGAGTACGAAGGTCGCCCAAAGTTCCTGGTTGTGCTCTCCGACGGCGTTGATCAGACCAGCGTCGAAGAGATCACCGACGTGATCAACCGTGCCGAGAGCATCGGTGTGACCATCCTGACCGTCAAGGTCGGGCCTGACAACATGGGCGATGCGCGCAATCTGCAGCGCATGTCTGCCATGACCGGCGGGGCATTCGCCGCGTACCAGGGAACCGATTCGCTCCACCCCTTGTATGAGGTCATCTCTAGAGAGAGACACGTCTACGAGTTGACCTACCGCTCTGCCATCAACGTCGCTGGCGCGCATAGCTTGCGCCTGGGAGTAGCACAGGGCGACGCCACGGTGTTCAGTCCGGATTGCTCGCTAAGCGTCGCCGTGCAGCCGCCCAGCGTCGAGATCACCGACCCGGAGGGCGGGCGTCGCGTGGTGCGCGAGACGGATGAGCCGGGGGCCGATCCGGCAACGCTGCCCAACGGCAGTCTGCCCATATCCATCAAGATCGACTTCCCCGACGGATACGCACGTTCCCTCGAGTCGGTCGGCTACAAAGTGAATGGTCAGGTGCTGTCAACGCAAGAACCAACCGAGGGCTATGTATGGGATCTGAGCAGCGCGCCATCGGGTGACTATACTCTGCAGGTGGAGGTGACGGACGAACTGGGTCTGGTAGGGCTCAGCCGCCCCGTTCAGGTGACCATTGACGTGCGCATCCCCACTCTGGAGCCGCACGTCGAGGTCATCCAGCGCGTCGTCCACGAAGAGATCGACAAGGAGACTGACCTCAACCGAGTGCTCGTCGCGCTCGGTGCAGGGCTCGGCGGTCTGGCGTTGATCATGGCATCGTATCTGTTCATCAAGCGACCCCAGGCGGTGGTGGATATGGCGTCGACCATCGCGGGCCGCATCAAAGAAGCGACAGAACCTTTTCTGGGCCGTCGGGGTGGCGGGCGTCAGTCGGCGCGCGCCTATCTCTACATGATGCGTGAGGATGGCTCGTTGGGCACGGCCCGCCCCATTACCTCGCGGCAGGTCACCCTGGGCCGTGACCCCAATCAGGCAGACATCGTGTTCGAAGACCGCTCGGTCTCACGCTATCATGCGCGGATCGTCGAGGAGAGCCAAGGGACCTTCATGGTGTACGACGAGGGAAGCACCAGCGGCACCTATGTGAATGATACGGAGGTTGGTTCCACGCCACATCGCCTTGACCCGGGCGACATCCTCTATCTCGGTCGGGTTGCCGTGCGCTTCTCAACCACCCCTGTCGAAACAGGGAGCTACGATGAGACCCAAGCTTTCCAGCCACCGCAGGTGGGCCTCTGACCGGTAGAAGGCTCTTGAGCTGGCTGCGTCTTTAGCCGGAGGATCTGGATGGAGTCGTTGAGAGTCGGCGTCTCTGTTGGCCCTTACGTGATCGAGAGCTTGCTTCGTGAAGGGCGCGGGGGGTTCAGCCAAGTTGTGGTAGCTGTGCTCCGAAACCAAGAAGGCCGGGCTGAGCGAGTGGCGCTCAAGTTCGCCAAGACCCGTGCGTCTGCTGCCACCCGTGATCAGGCGGAGCAGCTTGTGCAGGCATACGAGCTGGCCCTCAAGAACGAGGCGGAGATTCTCCGCCGCCTGGGGCACCCGGGTATTGTGCGCATCTTTCCGATCCCGTTCGGCAATCGCAACATGCCCTATGTGGCGCGCGCCGCCGATATAGAAGGGCAGCCCTGGTTTTTCTGCATGGAGTACCTGGCGGGCGGCACCGTCGAGGCGGCGGTACAGACGAGCAAGCTGCTGCCTGTCCCTTTGGCGATCGAGATCGCTCAACAGGTGTGTTTCGCTCTGGACTACCTCCATTCCCGAGACTATGCCCACCTGGACGTCAAGACCCACAACATCATGCTGCGAGAGCCGCTTGCAGAGAGTGGTGTGGCCCAGGCAGTGCTCGTTGACTTTGGCACCGCTCAGAAGCGCGGCTGGAGCCCGGACGTGGAAGGCGGCTCCATCGTGTATCTGCCACCGGAGCGTCTGCGAGAGATGCAGGGTAGCATCGCTCCGGAGATGGTGCTCAATAGCGCGGCCGTCGACATCTACTGCTTGGGGGTGTCGCTCTATCGCATGCTGTGTGGCTGTCTCCCGTTCAGCGGCAGTCGCTCGCACATCACCACCGCCATCCTGAACGAAGAGCCCACACGGCCGTCCTTCCACAATCCGAGCCTCAGGACACATCCTGATCTGGACGCCTTGATCCTGCAGATGATGAGCAAGCGCCCTGCTGCGCGCCCCACGGCGCGGCAGGTAGCGGAGACGCTGGACACGATTGCGCCGCCCCCGCGCTGCTGGCAGGAGGCGAAGCTGCCTGCTGTTCGCCGCGAGACGAGCAACGCCTGGAGGCGCGCGACCGTACTCCTTTCGGCTGTGACATTGCTCGAACTCGGCGGCATGGCCTTCCTGTGGCAGGGGCGGCCCGCGGCCTCGGGCGAATCGACACCCAGGGCCGTGGCGACCACAGCGCTGGCCTCGACGGCCACTTTGCTGGCGCCTACCGAAGCCCCGCCCACCAAACCGGCTAGCGGTGCAACGATCGTTATTGAGGCCGCAGGCGACGCGACCGAGACACCACAACCCACCCCGTCTCCCTCGATTCCGCCTGCTGGGGTCCTTACGTCGACAATGCAGCCGACCCATACGCCAACCTTGACGCGCACGCCCCGGCCGCCAACCGCGACGCCGAGCGAGTGATCCGGCCTGGCGTCTGGCCGGCCGACGGCCGAACGACTGCTGAGACTAGTTCTGGAGAATGCCATGGGTGACAATCAGCCGAGTCGTGACCCGCTGTTGAGTGTAGGGGGAGCCTCGCACGAAGGGCTCAAGCCCACGCAAGAGGATCGTTACGGCATCCAGCAGATAGAGACGGCTGATGGCCTGACGGCGACTCTTCTGTTGGTAGCCGATGGCGTAGGCGGACAGAACGCTGGCGAGCTGGCCAGTCATCTGGCGGTGCAGACGGTGCAGGATGTCCTCACGCGGGCCAGGCCTACCTCTGGCGCGTTGGCCGAAGCGCTGGCCGAAGCGCTGCGGCAGGCGAACGAACGCCTATGCCTTGCCGCCGAGGAGCACCCCGATCGCGCGGGCATGGCCACCACGTTCACGGCGGTCGCGGTGATTGGCAATCGCCTGATGGTGGCCCATGTCGGCGACAGTCGCGCCTACCTGGCACGAGACGGAGCGCTCTACCAGCTCACCATCGATCACACCTGGGCCGAGGAAGCGATCCAGGCGGGCAGATCGGTCGAGGAGATCAAGCACCATCCCAATCGGAATGTCATCAAGCGCTACCTGGGCATCAACGCATCGGTTGACGTGGATACGCGCTATCGGCCGCCAGATCGCGCCCAGCACACGTTCCTGGACGCTCTGGATCAGCCCCTGTACCTGACAGCGAGCGACTCGGTCTTCTTGTGCTCCGATGGCGTCACAGACGTGCTGGCGCCCCAGGCTATCGCCAAGATCATCGGCCGCCTCCCTGCGCAGCAGGCGGCGCAGGCCATCGTCAATGAGGCCCTGCGAGCGGGCGCCAGCGACAACGTCACCGCTGTCGTGCTGGACTTGCCCGAGGCCCGCAAGCGCAGGTTTGCCGCACCCAGGATACTGGTGTATGCCGCACTGGGGTTTCTGCTGGTGGCGGGGGCGGCGCTGGCCTCGACCCAGTGGCTCTCGCGGGCAGGCGATACGCCAAGCGCCCAGACGGGAAGCACTACTGTCTCCGTCGCCAAGCAAGGCGATGCCACAGACGATCCGCGTCCGCTCGGCGAGGGAGTGGTCGTTGTGGGCGCCGAGCAGACCAGGGCCGACGAGGCGTTTCTGGAGACTGTGGCGACAAGCACGATGATGCCGACCAGAGCAGATGCTGTCTCCCCAACGCCCTCAGAGACAGCGCAGACCAGATCGGTCACCCGGATCGTGGCGCAGCCAGCCGCTACCCCCAGCCCGAGCGCGACAGCCGTCGCACCTCGGGTGTGGACGCTGGTTTCGCCTTCCGAAGGGCCCGAGTGGGTGCATGGCGAGGTGGTGACGCTGCGCTGGCAGTGCCGCCCGGGCCTCGCCCAGGGAGAGCAATTCTCTCTCCGGATCGTGCACGAGGGCTCGTCCAACCCGGTGCTCCCAGACTATCGGACCACCAGCGCAACCTACGATTTTCGCCCGGATCCTCTCAAGACGGGGCGCTATGATTGGGAGGTGCTGATCGTACGGGCCGACACATCGCAGATCCTGGATCGGAGGGGTTGGAGTTTCTCCTGGTCTCTCGACGCAGAGCCAGCGAGCCCCCCAACGGTCGCTCCGCCACCCCAACCCACCGCCACAGCGGTGCCGCCTCCGACGCCGACGGATACAGCGCCGCGGCCAACAGAGACGGCGTCCCCGCGGCCAACGCAAACAGCGCCGCCGATGCCAACGCACGCGCCGCCGCCAACGGAAACAGTGCCGCCAACGCCAACGGAAACAGTGCCGCCAACGCCAACGGAAGCGCCGC
>DCTX01000046.1:33650-50815 GCA_002329325.1 Anaerolineales bacterium UBA1429 | reverse complement strand
CCCCCTCTCCCATGCGAATGGGAGCGGGGGCGCAGATGCGCCGGTTGCGCGTTACGTTCGTGGGGGTGAGGGCGGTTCTTGGGGCGATGCTCCTACGCCGCGGGCGGCTCGGCCACCCTGCGCGGGGCCAGGCGCCGCGCGGTCCCGCGGATCAGCAGCGGCAGCAGCACGGTGAGGATCAATATGCGCGAGACGTGCATGGCGGCGACCAGTTGGGCATCGGCGCCCAGCTCGCCCGAGAGGAGCATCAGCGGCGTGGCGCCGCCGGGCGCACAGCCCAGCACGGCGGTGAGCAGGTCTATCTCGGTGATGGCCGAGAGCAGCCAGCCCAGGGCAAAGCCGCTGGCGATCAGGAAGGCCGTCATCAGCAGGCCCGCCAGGGCATAGGGGCGAAAGTCGCGCAACACCCGGGCATTGATCGAGACGCCCACGCCCATCCCGATGATCCAGTGGGAGAACAGGCGCAGCCCCTCGGGGAACACGGGGATTCGCAGCCAGGTGGGGTTCATCAGGGCGGCCACGAACATGGGCGCCAGCAGGTCCCCCGCCGGTATGTTGAACCGCCGCGCCAGGAACCCCGCCGCCAGCCCCGTCACCACCAGCAACGCCAGGCCCACTGCCGGCGGCAATGGCGAGGGCACCTCCGCCGCCGCGGCGACGGGCAGGGCGCTCAGCGCGCTTGCCTGCGGGGTGAAGGAGACCGACACCAGCGAGGGCACGATCAGCAGGATGCTGATCAGGCGGATCAGGTGCATGGTGGCTACCACGGGGGCCTCGCCGCCCAGATCCTCCGACAGGGTAACCATGGCGGGCAGCGCGCCAGGGGCGGCCGCGCACAGGGCCGTCGGCAGGCGCATCTGGGTGTAGCGGCTGATGGCCCAGGCCGCCAGGATCCCCACCAGAGTCACCGCCACGATCATGACGATCACGGGAACCAGAGCGCCAGCGATGGCCTGGATCGTCGCGCTGGTCACCGAAGCGCCGATGCTGAGGCCCAGCATCGAGCGGGCGGCTGACTGGAGCCACTTGGGGGCATCGCGCAGCGAGCCGAGCCAGAGGTTGACAATGCCCGTCAGCAACATGGCGCCGCTAAAGGACCCGCCGGGGATATTCAGGGTGCGGCCCGCCCACACACCGATCAGGGCCGCGGCCAGGGCCAGCCACATTCCCCACCGTTTCGAGGCCAGTACTTGTTTCATGCATGCCTTTCTGGGATGGCATTGGAGCGCAATGGCCTAACGATAGCCAGCGCGTCAACGTTGTCAAATCGTGGTCGGCCCCACCATAGCGTCGCGTGAGCGAGCAGGGCGCTGAGGATCACCAGCGGCCACGCGCCTGCCGCCGCCATGCGAGATGCGCCCGGCCGTGCCAGGGCCCCCCGGCGGGACGCAACGCGCTGGCCAGGAGGGTGCCGCCATGGTATCATCCAGGACCTAGCAGAGCTCGAATCGGAAGGAGCGAGATGCCAACCGAGATCACCCGCCAGCAGGCCCGGCGTCTCCTGATCCGCGCCCAGGGGCTGGATGGCGCCTGGGCCCCGGCGCCAGATCCTTGCGGCACGGCGGACGTCATCCGCCGTCTGGGCTATGTCCAGATCGACACCATCGCCGTGGTCGAGCGCGCCCACCATCACACTCTGTGGACTCGCCAGCCCGACTATCAGGCGGATCATCTGGATGCGGTGCAGGGGCCCCTGCGCCAGGCCTTCGAGTACTGGTATCCCGCCGCCTCCTATGTGCCCATGGAACACTATCGCTTCTGTCTGCCCCGCATGCGCTCGGGGCCAGGCTGGACGCGCTCGAGCCAGCAAGTGGTCGAGGCCGTGCTGGAACGTATCCGCGCCGAGGGGCCGTTGAGCTCTGCCGATTTCGAGGCGCCGCCCGATTTCGAGCGCAAGGGCTGGTGGTCGTGGAAGCCTGCCAAGCGCGCCCTGGAGCACCTGTTCACCACAGGGGAACTGATGGTCAGCGAACGGCGCAACTTTCAGAGGGTCTATGATCTGGCGGAGCGGGTGCTGCCCTCCCACGTGGATACTACGTGCCCCAGCGATGCGGAGTTGGGGCGCTTTCTCGCCCGAGAGGCGCTGCAGAGCCTGGGCGTGGCGGGCGAGGGCAACGCACGATGGCGTGGCGGCGACCGCATACTGCTGGGCCAGGGGCTGCGCGACCTGGCCGAGGCGGGCGAGGCGGTGCCGTTGCGCCTCGAGGGCCTGCGCCGCGGCGACTGGTACGCCCGCCCGGACGACCTGGCCCGCGCCGACGATCCCCTGGACGACGAGCCCCGCCTGCACATCCTCTCGCCCTTTGATAGCGCCGTGATCCACAGAAACTGGCTCAAGATCCTGTTCGATTTCGAGTACAGCCTCGAATGCTATGTGCCGCAGGAGAAGCGTCGCTACGGTTACTTTGTCCTGCCCATTCTGTGGGGTGAGCGGTTCATCGGCCGGCTGGACGCCAAGGCCGACCGCAAGGAGGCGGTGTTCCTTCTGCAGCGCCTCGAGTTCGAGCCCGATGCCGCCCCGGGCGGCGAGCTGTTCCAGGCCCTGGCCGAGGGCATCTGGCGGCTGGCCCGCTTCAACGGCTGCGACGCCGTCAGCGCCGTCGAGATCGTCCCCGAAAGCTACGGGGCTGCTCTTGCGCAGGCGCTGGAGCGGCGGTAGCATTGGGCCGCACCAGGGTGTATCCTGGAGCCGGTATGTCTACGAGAGAAGCGTGAGGAGACAAGAAATGAGTCGAGCGGTCGAGTTTCTCAAGGAAGCCAGGGTGTTCTACCTCGCCACCGATGATGGCGGCCAGCCCCGCGTGCGCCCCTTTGGCGCCGTGATGGACCACGAGGGCAAGGTGTGCTTTTGCACGAACAACCAAAAAGCCGTCTTTCGGCAGATGGTGGCGAACCCCCGGGTCGAGATCTGCGCCTGCCAGGCGGATGGCGGCTGGATCCGCATCACCGGCGAGGCGGTTGTTGACGATAGCGATGCCGCCCGGGCGGCGATGCTCGAGGCCATGCCCGGCCTGGGGCGCATGTATAGCGTGGGCGATGGCCTGTTCGAGGTGTTCTACCTCCAGAACGCCACCGCCACGATCTATGCCCGGGGCAGCGACCCGGAGACGTTCCCTCTGTAGGCTTGCTACGGCGAGGGCCTTGAGAAACCCAAGATCGGGATGGCGGCACGCGCCACAATCCTGGTCGTCGCCCCGACCCCTCTCGTGCCCGCGCAAGAGGGGCGGGGCGAAGGCGGCCCCGGTGGCGCTGCTCGTCCCTTCCTGGGCTGACGCGGCCGGACGCCCGGATCCGCCCGCCGCCCGCGGTTGACAGAGCGCGCCTTTGCTGGCACTATACCCCCCTACAGGATATGAGCTCCCGAGACTGGGAGGCTTGCGCAGACCCTTTCCCCTGCCGCTAGGAGGGCCTATGTTCGTCAAGCAGTTCCGCATGGGCGGCGACCGCAACCTGGGCTACCTGGTGGCCGATCCCGACAGTGGCAAGGCCGCCGTGATTGACCCGTCCTACACACCGGAGCAGATCGCCCGCTTTGCCCAGGAGCAGGGCTATGAGATCGTGTACGTGCTCAACACCCACGGCCACGCCGATCACACCAATGGCAACGAGACCCTGGCCGCGTTGACGGGCGTCCGGGCCCTGGGCTATGGCGACGTGGACCCCCGCACGGGGACGCGCCTCGGCCATGGCGCCACGCTGCCCCTGGGCGCCCTCGCCATCCGCGTGCTCCATACCCCTGGCCACGCCCCCGAGGCTGTCTGTTACCTGGTGGGGGGCGCCCTGTTCACCGGCGACACCCTGTTCGTCGGCAAGGTGGGGGGCACCGATTTCGAGGCGGGCGCGCTGGCCGAGTACCATTCCCTGCACGACACGTTGCTGGCCCTGCCCGACGACACCGTCGTCTATCCCGGCCACGACGTGGGGGTCGCGCCCACCTCCACCATCGGCCACGAGCGGGCCACCAACCCCTTCCTGTTGCAGCCCGATTTCGAGGCCTTTGTGCATCTCAAGCGCAACTGGCTGGCTTATAAAGAGGAGCACGGCATCGCATGACGGCCTGGTATCAGCAGAGCTTTGGCGAGACCTATCTGGAGCTGTACGCCCATCGCGACGAGCGGGAGGCTCGCGAGAACGTGCGCGCCCTGATGGCCTTGCTCGCGCCGGACAAGGACGAGCCGCTGCTGGACCTGTGCTGCGGCGCGGGCCGCTACCTGTGCGCTCTGATGGAGATGGGCTTTGGCCGGCTCTATGGCCTGGACCTCTCGGAGACGCTGCTGGATGCCGCAGCGAGGGCCGTGGCGGAGGAGCGCGCCGCCAACCCGTGCCAGGTCGAGCTGATCCCGGCGGACATGCGCTGCATCCCCTTTGAGAACCATTTCGGCGTCGTCCTCTCGCTCTTTACCTCCTTCGGCTACTTCGAGGAGGAGGCCGAGAACCGCGCCGTGCTGGCAGGGGTCTACCGCGCCCTCAAGCCCGGCGGCGTGTTCGTCCTGGATCACATGAACCGGCCGTGGGTGATCGGGCATCTGGTGGCGCAGAACGAGCAGGAGCTGCGGGGTCGCCACGTACACAACCGGCGACGCATCACCCCCGATGGCAGGCGTGTGGAAAAGACCACCACCATCCGCGACGATGCAGGGCACGAGCAGGTCTTTTTCGAATCGGTGCGCTTGTACGCGCCCGAGGAGCTGGCCGCCATGCTGGAGGAGGTCGGCTTTGTGGATCTCGCTACCTATGGCTCCTTTCAGGGCGAACCGCTGGACGCCGAGAGCCCGCGGCTGATCCTCGTTGCCCACAAGCCCGAGGCCGCTGAGGCCCCGGCGCCTGACGTGACATAATCCATCCTCAAGGGAGTTGGCATGATCGAGACCATCGCCTGGCGTGACCTGCCCTTTCTGGCAGGCAACCGGCTTTTTCTAGACTATATCGAGGGGGCTGCGTCGGCGCGCTCCTTCTACGCCTTTGGGCCCACCGACTATGCCGCCGCGCTGGTCGCGCGCCGCGGCCATTCGTACCCGCGCGCCGAGGCGGCGGCGCTGCTGGCCGCCTACAACCGGCGGCTGGGCGCCTCGCCCCAAACCATGACAGCGATCGAGGCCCTGGGCCGGCCGGATAGCTATGTGGTCATCGGCGGGCAACAGGCGGGCCTGTTGGGAGGCCCCGCCTATGTCGCCTACAAGATCCTCTGCACCATCCGCCTGGCCCGCCAGCTCAGCCGCGATCTGGGCGTGGACGTGGTGCCCATGTACTGGCTGGCCAGCGAGGATCACGACTTTGGCGAGATCAACCATGCCCAGTATGTGCGCGCCGATGGCGAGATCGGACGGGTGAGCTTTGACTGGCGCGAGAAGGGGCGACCCGTGGCCGATCTGCCCCTCACGCCGGAGGTGAGCGAGGCCTTGGATGCCTACTGGCAGGCCAGCGCCCACGAGCCCTACGCGGCGGAAGCGCGGTCGCTGTTCGCGCCGGGCGACCGGGGCTATTGCGATTGGCTCGCCGCGCTGTGGCTGCAGCTCTTTGCCGAGGATGGCCTGATCCTGGTAGAACCCCACGTGCTGCGCCCCCTGGCGGGCGACCTGTTCCGCACCCTGGTGGAGGGGCGTCAGGAGATCCAGGACCGTCTCCAGGCCGTGGCCGCCCGCCTGGAGGAGGCGGGCTATGCCTCGCTGCTCTCCCCCGAGAGCGCCGGGCTGCTGTACACCTTTGACGCCCAGGGGCGGCGCGTGCGCATCGAGGCCCCCGAGGCCGCCGCCCGGGATGCGGCGGAGCACCCCGAGCGTTATTCCACCGACGCCGCTCTGCGGCCCCTGATGGCCGATGCCCTGCTGCCCGTGCTGGCCAGCACCCTGGGCGCCGGCGAGATCGCCTACCAGGGGATGCTGCTGCCGCTCTACCAGCGCTTTGGCGTGCCCCAGCCGGTGCTCTTTCCGCGCAAGAGCTACACCGTCATCACCGCCGCCGAGCGGGAACGCCTGGCCGCCTATGGCCTGACGCCCTACCAGATGCTCGCCGAGGACCTGGCCTGGGACGACATCCTGCGAGGCCGCATGCCCGCCGGCGACCTGGCTCGCTTTGAGACGGCCCGCGGCCAGGTGGAAGCGGCCCTGGCGCCCCTGCGCCCCTACCTGGAGGAGCTGGACCCCAACATGGGGCGCACCTGGGAGCAGGCGCTCAACACGGCCTTGCGCAACATAGACAAGCTGGAGGAGCGGGCCACCAACGCTGCCCTGGGCCGCGCCGGCTATTCGCGGCGCGAGCTGCAGAGCCTGCGCAACCTCCTGCAGCCGCGCGGCCGCCTGCAGGAGCGCGAGCTGCCCCTGAGCCACTTTGTGCAGCGCCACGGCCCCGGCTTTTTGGCGGCGCTGCGCGAGGCAGGCGACCTGGAGGGGTTCACCCACGACATCGTGATCCTGGAGGATGGACATGCCTGACGTGGACATCATGGCCTTTGGCGCGCACCCGGATGATATCGAGATCGGCTGCGGCGGCACACTGATCAAGCTGCGCGAGCGGGGCTACTCCATCGCCCTGGTGGACATGGTGCGGGGTGAGATGGCCACCCGGGGCACCGTCGAGACGCGCCGGGCCGAATCGGCCGAGGCGGCCCGCATCCTTGGCGCGGTGGCCCGCGAGAACCTGGAGCTGGAGGATGGCAATATCCACACCAGCCAGGAGGCCAAGCATCGGGTGGCCCGCGTGGTGCGCCAGTATCGGCCCAAGATGGTGCTGCTGCCCTACTATCATGACCGCCACCCGGATCACTATCATGCCAGCCAGCTGGCCTACGAGGGCATCTTTATGGCCGGGCTGGTCAACTTTGACACGGGGCAAGAAAACTACCGTCCGCCCAGAATCCTGTATTATGTGGGCTGGTACGAGTTCGAGCCGACCTTCATCGTGGACATCTCGGAGCAGTTCGAGCGCAAGATGGAGGCCATCTACGCCTACAGCACCCAGTTCAAGCCCGACGACAACTTTTACCAGCAGACGCGCCTGACTTCGCGCGAATACAACTGGGGCCTGCGCGCCCGCATGGGCTACTATGGCTCGCTCATCGGAGTTCAGTATGGGGAAGGGTTCCTGATCCGGGGGCGGTTGGCGGTGGACGATCCCATGCAGGTCTCGTTTGCCACGTTCTAGGCGCGCAGATCCGCCAAGCAAGAGCGATTGAAGGTGAGAGCAACATGCGTATAGGAATCACCTGTTACCCGAGCCACGGCGGCAGCGGCGTGGTGGCGACGGAGCTGGGCAAGCACCTGGCCCACTGGGGCCATGAGGTGGCCTTTATCAGCTACTCCGCGCCCCTGCGCCTGGGCAATATCCCCGAGAGGGTCACCTTTCACGAGGTGGAGGCGGTCGAATACCCTCTGCTCAAGAACTATCCCTACACCCTGGCCCTGGCCTCCAAGATGATCGCCGTGGCGCGCATGAAGGCCCTGCAGGTGCTGCATGTGCACTATGCCATCCCCTTTGCGCCCGCCGCGCTGCTGGCCAAGTATGCCGCCCCCGAGCTGGACCTGCGGGTGGTCACGACGCTGCACGGCACCGATATCACCCTGGTGGGCAACGACCCCACCTTCAAGCCCATCACCAAGTGGGCCATCGAGCAATCCGATGCGGTGACCGCCGTCTCACACTTTTTGCGAGAGCAGGCTCGCGAGGAGTTTGAGATCGGGCGCGAGATGGACGTGATCTATAACTTTATCGATCCCGAGCGCCACGATCGGCCCTGCCCCGGCTGCATCCAGCCCCGCAGCAGCCCCGACGAGATGACTCTTATGCACATCTCCAACTTTCGGCCCGTCAAGCGGGTGGAGGACGTGGTGCGCGTCTTTGCCAAGGTGCGCAAGCGGATGCCGGCCCGCCTGATCATGGTCGGCGATGGCCCCACCGCCTGCACGGCGCTGCAGGTGGCCCTGAGCCTGGGCGTGGCGGATAGCGTCCAGTTCACGGGCGTGGTGGAGGAGATCGAGCCGGTGTTGCAGCAGGCCGACCTGCTCCTGCTGCCCAGCCAGACGGAAAGCTTTGGCCTGGTGGCTCTGGAGGCCATGGCCAGCGGCATCCCCGTCGTTGCCAGCGACGTGGGGGGCCTGCCCGAAGTGGTCGCCCACGGAGAGACCGGGTATCTGGCGCCGGTGGGCGATGTGGAGCGCATGGGCGACTATGCTATCCAGCTCCTGAGCGATCACGAGCTGCACCACCGCTTTGCCCACGCCGCGCGCCAGCGCGCCAGCGAGTTCTTTAGCTATCAGCAGATCGTCCGCGAATACGAGCAGGTGTATGCGCGCCTGCTCAAAGCGCCGACGCCCGAGGCGCTCCCTCATTTCGAAGGTGGCTGAGCGGGCGCTGATCCGCGAAGTCGAATGGGCCGCCCTGCGGGCCTGGCCCGCCCTGGAACAGCGCGACGAGGCCGGGTGGCTGATCCGCCTGGCCGAAGGCTACACCAAACGGGCCAATTCCGTCACGCCGCTGCAGCCGTGCAGCCCGGCGCTGGAGAGCCAGGTGGCCTTCTGCGAGAGCCTCTATCGGGGGCGGGGCCTGCCGCCCATTTTCCGCCTGGTTGGACCCCTGGTCCCCGAGGGGCTGGACGACCTGCTGGCCGGGCGTGGCTATGCCCCGGTGGACCCCACCCTGGTGCTGGCGGCGCCCCTGGCGGCCCTGGAGCTGCCGCAGCCCCGCTATCCCCTGCACCCAAGCCACGACATCGAGGCGTGGCTGGCCGCCTATCAGGCCGTGTCGGGCGCCAGGCTGCCCCAGGCCCCCCACGGGCGCATCCTGGCCGCCATCGCCGGGCGCCGCATGCTGGCGACCATCGAAAGCGACGGCGCGCCGGTGGCCTGCGCCCTGGGCGTCGCCGAGGGCGCCTATGTGGGGCTGTACGATCTGGCGGTGGCCCCCGCCTGGCGGCGGCAGGGCCTGGGCAGCGCCCTTGTGACGGGCCTGCTGCGCTGGGGCCTGCAGGAGGGCGCGACCTGGGCCTATCTGCAGGTGGTGGAGGCCAACGCCGCCGCCCGGGCGCTCTACGAGGGGATGGGGTTCCGCTTCCTGTACCGCTACTGGTACCGGGTGGGCGCGGCGCCGCCGCCCTCGTGATCCGCCGAGGGATCGGCGGCCGATCGCTTTCGCCCGGCGTTGCTCGCCTTTGGCCTGGTCGCTCGATACAGCCGCGGAGGAGGGCGGCGCAACCATCCGGCAGGCAGGCCGCTGCGTTCAGGTGCTCAAGGAGGCCAACCAGCGAGCGGCCTGGCGGGGGGAGCGCAGCCGCACAAAGCGGAGGTGCCGGTAGGCGGGCTCGCGCACAAGTTGCGGGTAGGTGCGGCGCAGCCGCCCGTGGCTCTCGAACAGGTAGAGGAACAGGCTATCGCGGCTGAAGAAGGCCCCCTGCAGCGTCTCGCGGTTGTCGTTCCAGAGCACCTCGCGGCGCCCGATGCGCCGTAGCGTGCGCGTGACCAGGCGCCAGAGCGCCCACGGCAAGGGGTAATCCAGCCACACCAGCGTATCCGCCTGGGCCCAAACCAGGTCGCGCACCTCGCTATAGTTGCCATCGGCGACCCAGCGCTCCGGCGAGAGGGCCTGGCCCACCCTCCGGCGGAACACCTCCGGCTCCGCCTGTCTCCAGCCCGTCTCCCAATGCAGCGCGTCTATCTCCACGTGGGGGGCGCCCAGCCGGCGCGCCAACGCCTGCGCCAGGGTCGTCTTGCCAGAGCCGGTGACGCCCACCACGGCGACGCGGCGCATCGGGGGCGCTGGGCGAGCCGTATCCTTCATCGCCCGTTAGGCGCCCGCGGCCGCCAGGCGGAAGCCTTTCTCCGTCACGCGCCAGACGCGCTTGCCCTGCACCAGGGCGCAGATCTGGCTCTCGTCGCAGCCGGCGCAATGGCGTTCGCAGGCCATGTCCACCAGCTCGACATAACCGCCTCGCGAGAGGTCCTGCAGCATCTGCTCCAGGAGCGCATCGCTGACCGAGAGGCGCCTGGCCAGGTCCGTGGGCGTCGCGATCTCGTCATTTACCAGGATCTGCAGCAAACGTTCCAGCATCCGAATCTCCTATAGCAGCAGGCTGGCTACCCGGTAGGCCAGGATGCCCCCCGCCAGCGCCAGGATGCCCAGCAGCAGCACATTGACCAACACCCACTTCCACGAGCCCGTCTCCTGCCGGATCACGGCCATGGTCGCCACGCAGGGGATAAAGAGCATCTGGGCCACCAGGAAAGCCAGGCCGGAGGCCGCGGTGAACTGGCCAGCCAACGCCTCGCCCAGGGAGAGGCCCCCTTCGCCGGCGCCATATAGCACGCCCAGGGTGGCCACGGCGTTCTCCTTGGCCACGAAACTGGTCAGGATCGCGACCAGGGCCTTCCAGTCCAGGCCCATCAAACGGCCCACCGGCTCCAGGAAGCGCCCCAGCATCGCCATGTAGCTGGTCTCTATCTGGCCATGGGGCAGGGTCGCCAGCGCCCAGATGATGACCGAGACCCCCAGGATGACCGTGCCCGCCTTGCGCAAAAAGGCCACGGTGCGTTGCCAGACCGTCAGGCCGATGGTGCGCCTGTTGGGCAGATGGTAGAGAGGCATCTCCATAATAAAGGCGGACTGGTCGCCCCGCAAGAAAAGCAAGCGGATGATGATGCCCGCCAGGGCCAACACCACCAGAGGCAGGCCCGTGAGCAGCCAGGTGACGGGCAGGGCGTGCCCCGGGAAGAACACCTGGGCCAGCACCGTGAGCACCGCCAGGCGCGCCGTGCAGGGCACCAGCGGCGCCAGCATGATGGTCAGGATGCGGCTGCGGCGCGATTCCAGGATGCGCGCCCCCATGACGGCGGGCACGTTGCAGCCGAACCCCAGGAAGAGCGGCATAAAGCTCTTGCCGTGCAGCCCGATGGAGTGCATGAAGCGGTCCATGACATAGGCCGCCCGCGCCATATAGCCCACATCCTCGATGATGCCCATGCTGGCGAAAAAGATGATCAGGATCGGCAGGAAGGTGAGCATGGCGCCCACACCGCCGACGACCCCGTCCACGAGAAGGCCTTCGAGCCAGGAGGGGGCCCAGGCAAGCCAGCCCTGCAGCCGCAGCGACAGCCCCTCGATGATGCGCACGTCGATCCACTCCTGCAGGGGGCCGCCGATGGCGTAAGTGAGGCCAAAGACCAGGGCGAGCACACCGGCCAGGAGCAGCAGCCCCCAGAAGGGATGTGTCGCCACCCGGTCGATGCGCTGGGTCAGGGTCACGCGGCCCATGCGCGGCTTGACCAGGGCCGCCCGCGCCATGCGGCTGATCCAGGCATAGCGGCCCCCGGCCACGGCGATGATGGCGTCCTCGTGCTCGCGCAGCAGGTCCTGCACCTGGGCCCACGCCTCCGGCGCCAGGTGCTCGGCCATGAGGGCGGTGATCTCGGCGTCGCCCTCCAGCAGCTTGAGGGCCACCCAATCCACGGGGTAGGGGGCGGGCACGTGGGTGCCGATGATCTCCTGAACTTGCGCCAGCACCTCCTCATGATCCGAGCGAATCTCGGGGCGGTTCACCTGCTGCGGCTCCCCTTGCAGGGCCACCTCGATGGCGGCATCCAGCAGCTCGTGCACGCCCTGGCCGCGGGCGGCCACCATGGGGATCACCGGCGCGCCGATGGCGGCGGCCAGCACCTCGGGCTGGATCTCGTACCCCTCTTGCCGGGCCACGTCCATCATGTTCAGGCCGATGACCAGGGGCGTGGGCAGGGCCAGCAGCTCGGTCACCAGGTACAGGTTGCGCTCCAGGGAGCTGGCGTTGATCACCGCGATCACCGCATCGGGGCGCTCGTGGATGATATAGTCGCGGGTGATGGTCTCTTCGGGGGAGGCGGCGGTCAAGCAATAGGCGCCCGGCAGGTCAATGATCTCGATGGTGGCGCCATGGTGCTCCAGATGGCCCGCGCGCCTCTCGACCGTCTTGCCCGGCCAGTTGCCCACGTGCTGGTTCAGGCCGGTGAGGATGTTGAAGACGGTGCTCTTGCCGACGTTGGGCTGGCCGGCCAGGGCGATCTTGAGGACGGGGGCGTTCGTCGTGGGGGCTCTCGACTCCTCTCTGGCGGAACGCGCGCGGATCATTGCGGTCTCACCAGGATGTGATGCGCCTGCCCACGCCCCAGGGCGATCTGGGTATCCAGGACGCTCACGATGATCGGCCCGCCGTGGGGGTTGCGCACCACGCGCACCGTCGCGCCCGGCGTAAAGCCCAGAGCCGCCAGCCGCCCCATGAACCAGCGTCCGCCTCGCAGGGCGATCACGGCGCCCTCCTGGCCATCGGACAGACTGGCCAGGGAAACCACATGGCTTGACTCCACAGTATCATCTCCGTTCACCCGGGACGTTGAATTAGCCTATACTAATTCCAGAGTTTAGCGGAGACTTGGATCAGTGTCAAATGCCTCGTGGCGCCCCGGCCCACTTGCCAGCCATGCCAGCGTGAACATGCCCCAATAGGCGAGCTCGACGACGAACCAGGCGCTATCGATGAGGCCGTGGGCGCCGGCCGCCGCCAGGCCACCCAGCAGCCCGATGAGGACCGCGCGATCGACGCCGCGGCATCTCCCTCGCAGCAGCCGGAGGGCCCGCGTCAGGGCGGCGCCGAACATGGCCACCGTGAGCGCCAGGCCCGGCAAGCCCAGCCGCAGCCAGGGATCCAGGACCAGGTTGTGGGGGTGCGAAAGCCAACGGTCCACCTCCGCGCCGGGGAGGATGTAATCGCCATAGTAGTACAAAAAGTTGTCGGGGCCGATGCCCAGCCACAGGTGATCCTGGACCATCTCCCAGGCGGAGCGCCAGAGCTGGATGCGCAAAAAGCCCGTCCCCTGGCTCAGATCCACCAGCGAGGCGAAGCGCGGCATGCGCAAGACCACCACCAGGGCCACCAGCGCCGCGGCGGCGCCGATCCAGGCCAGGCGACGGGCCCGCCCGCCCCGCAGCCAGAAGAGGGCCAAGAGCCCCGCCGGGACGCCCAATAGCCAGGCCCCCCGGGAGAAGGTCAGCACGATCACGATCGCCAGGGCCGCCGCGCCCACGGCGTAGAGCCGGCGCCGCCACCGCCCGGCGCCCCACAACGCCATGGCGATGCCCAGGGGCAAAAAGCGCTCCAAATAGAGGGCCAGGTTGTTGGGCGAGCCGAAGAAGGCTCGCGCGCGCCGCACGCCCTCGGCCTGGATCACGCCTGCCGCCGAGGGGTAGCGAGCCAGCGCATACAGGGCCACCGCCACCGCCGAGGCAAAGAACACCCGCACCTGCCGCGCCCGTCCCTCGCCATCCTGGGGGCCCAGGCGTAGGAGCGCATAGAGCAGCGCTGGCTCGGCGATGACGACGCGGAACTCGCGCCAGGCCACCCGCTGGTACTCTGCCAGGCCGGCGCTGACCGCGCCCCACAGCACGTACAGCAGCGCCAGGGCGTCCAGCCAGGTGATGCGGGGCGCCGCCGAGGGCCTCCCGCCTTGGGCCCGCCCGGTGAGCAACGCGTTGCCCAGGCGCGCCGCCGCGGCGATGAGCAGGGCGATCTCGGAAGGCGCAAAGCGCCCCGGCCCGATGGCCACCGATAGCGGCGCCAGGGGCACGGCCGCCAGAGCCAGGAGCAGGGCCACGTCAGGCCGCAAGAGCGTCCCCAGGCCGTAGCAGGCCAGCAGCGCCAGGCGCAGCCCCCCGTGGGGGCATGTCAGCGCGGCGAGGAGCAACAGCGCCAGTGCGCCCATCTGCATGGGCTCCGGCAGGCGGCCCCAGGCGTGGCAGACGGCGCGCCAGACCCGCCGCCACGGCAGCGTCCGCACGTCTTGCACGCAGCTCACCACAAGCCAGATGGCGGCGACCAGCCCCAGGGCGGTCTGGCTCCACAGCCACAGAGGCAGGGTGCGGTTGCCCACCTGCACGGCCGCTATGGCGCCGAGTTCCTCCGGCGTGCCCACGGCGACTACGGGGTAGGTGGCCAGCGGCAGGAAGCGCGCCAACCACACCGGTTCCACGCCCCTGGAGGCGCCGCCCAGGGAGAGGCTCTCCTGTTGGGCGCCCAGCAGCTCGATCTCGCCCTCGGCTGCGCCCCGATCGACCCAGAGCCGCAGATCGCTGCCCCAGAAGGTCAGGTCCAGGTCCTGCTCATCGGCCGTCTCGGCGGTGTCGGGCGCTGCGCCCAGCAGGTGCAGGCCGGGATGCAGGGCCTCATCGGGCGGCCCCAGACTCTGGAGGCTGGTCAACAAGGGGGTCGCCCGGCCGTAGGGATCCAGCAGGCTGAGGCCCCAGATCGGGTCGTCCTCGGGGGCGTTGGGCTGCAGATGCAGCGCCGTAAAGAGGGGCATCCAGGGCCACTCGCGCTGCACGCGCTGGGTGGCGGCCCACAGTCGCGCCGCCTGCAGGTCGGCGGCGTCGTTGCCCAGGGGCGAGGCTGCGCCCTCCCAGCCTGCGGGCAGCGCCACCCAGCCGCCATCCAGCGCCCAGATCGGCTTGTGGGCCTCGCCGCGGCGCACCATCTCCTCGCGCAGCAGGATCACCCGCGAGAGGTTGAGCACCTCGGGCGAGGTGCGGCGATCATACGGGCCCGACCAGAAGCCGTACGCCTTGACGCCCAGCACGTCGAACCACTGCCCGGCGCCCCGCCGATAGATCTCTCGCAGGTACTGGACGTCGCTCATGTTGCGCCCGCCCGATTCCAGGTTGGGCGCCAGGCCGCCCGCGATGATGACGGCGTCGGGATCGGCCTGGCGAATGGCCGGCGCGGCGGCGGCCAGCAGCGCGACATAGCCGGCGGGGTCGATCTCGCCCTGGCCCCAATGGGGATAGATGTTGGGCTGATCCCAGATCTGGTAGGCCAGAATCCAGTTGCCGTAGCGCTCGGCCAGGGCGGCGGCAAAGCGGGCATAGCTGGCGGCATCTTGCGGTGGCGCGTAGGGGTTCGCCTGCTCGTGGGGAGAGCGTGCCCAGGCGGGGGCGCTGTCCAGCACAACGATGATGGAAAAGCCCGCCGAGTGCACCAGATCCAGCACATAGTCCCAGCGCTCCCAGTGGTACTCGCCGGGCGAGGGCTCGATCTCGGCCCAGGCAAGGCGCTGGCGCAGCGTGCCGTAGCCCAGGTCGCGCAGGCTGGCCAGGGCCTGCAGCACCTCACGGTTGGTGTCGTAGCGCTCCAGCGCCACGTTGATGCCCTGGCGCGGCGTCATCAAGGGCGGCTGATCGTCGGCCAGGCCGCTCTCGACGCCCCGCCGCACGGCCCGGTACGCCAGGATATCTTGCGTCATCAGGAACAGCAGGCCCACCAGCAGCAGGATACGCACGCCAAGCGTCACAGTGAGGAGGGCGGTATCTATGGCGCGCTGCAGCGGTGCCCTGGCGGTCATCGCTCCGTCGCCTCATGGCGCTGCAGGTGCACCAGCAGCACCGAGATGTCCGCCGGGTTGACGCCCTGGATGCGGGCGGCCTGGCCCACGGTGGCGGGGCGGTGGGCCATCAGGCGCTCGCGCGCCTCGGCGCGGATGCCCGTGAGCGCCGCATAGTCCAGATCATCGGGGATATGCCAGCCTTCCAGGCGTTGAGCGCGCTCCACCTGCACCTGTTGCTTGTGGATGTAGCCTTCGTAGCGGATCTCCACCAGGACCTGCTCGCCCACGCCGGCGGGCAGGGGGCGAGCGGGCGGCGCAAAGCGTTCCACCAGCTCCCAGGCGGCGCCGGGGCGCCGCAGCACATCGTAGGCGGGCATGGCCTGGCGCAGCGGCTCCCACCCCAGTTGGCGGAAGTAGTCGTTGACGGCTTCGGGTTGCAGGCTGACGCGCCGCAGGCGCGCCATCTCTTCGGCGATGGCCTGGCGTCGCGCCTCGACCTGGGCGTAGCGTTCCTCGGAAATCAGCCCCACCTGATGGGCCAGGGGCGCCAGGCGCAGGTCGGCGTTATCCTGACGCAGGAGCAGGCGGTATTCGGCCCGCGAGGTCAGCATGCGGTAGGGCTCGGTGATCTCTTTGGTGGTAAGGTCGTCCACCAGCACGCCCAGGTAGGCCTGATCGCGCCCCAGCACCAGCGGGGCCTGGTCGCAGGCGCGGCGGGCGGCGTTGGCCCCCGCCAGCAAGCCCTGGGCGGCGGCCTCCTCGTAGCCGGAGGTGCCGTTGATCTGCCCGGCNNCCGGAGGTGCCGTTGATCTGCCCCCCGAAAAAGAGCCCCTGGATGGCCCGCGCTTCCAGCGAGGGCCTGAGCTGGTGGGGCAGCACAAAGTCGTACTCGATGGCATAGCCCGGCCGCACGATCTCGGCGCGGGCCAGGGCCGGGATGCTGTGCAGAATCTCCTCCTGCACGTCATGGGGCAGCCCCGTGAAGCAGCCCTGCACATACACCTCGCCCGTGGCCCAGCCCTCGGGCTCGAGGAAGAACTGATGGCTCTCCTTGTGGCCAAAACGCACCACCTTCTCCTCGATGGAGGGGCAGTAGCGCGGGCCCAGGACATCAACCTCGCCGGGGGCGATGGGCGAGCGGTGCAGGTTCTCGCGGATGATCCGGTGGGTCTCGGCGTTGGTGTGCACCAGGTAGCAGGGCATCTGGGGCCGCCAGGCCGTCTGATGGGCGATGGGATAGACGGGGTTGGGCGGCAGGAGCCAGGGATCCTCGGGCGGGGCGCCCTGGCCAAAGTAGAGGGGTTCGTCGCTGCCGTACTGGGGCATCGTCAGGCCATAGTCAATGCTGCGGGCGTCCACCCGCGGGGGGGTGTTCGTCTGCAGGCGCCCCAGGGTCAGGCCCTGTTCGGCCAGGGAGCGGGAAAGCCCCTGGGCCGGGAACTCGCCCGCGCGGCCCGCCGGCGTGGCATAATCGCCGCTGAGGATGCGCCCATTTAGAAAGGTGCCGCCGGTGATGACCACCGTGCGGCCGTAGATTCGTTCGCCTCGGGCGAGCCCGACGCCCTCCACGCGCCCCTGGCGCACCAGCAGCGCCTCCACCATGCCTTGCTTGAGGGCCAGGTGGGGCGTCTGCTCCAACCGGTGCTTCATGCTCACGGCGTAGAGCCGCTTGTCGGCCTGAGCCCGCAGGGCGTGCACCGCTGGACCCTTGGAGAGGTTCAGCATGCGGATCTGGATCATGGTGCGATCGGTGTTCTGGCCCATGGCGCCGCCCAGAGCGTCCACCTCACGCACCAAGTGGGCCTTGCCCGGCCCGCCGATGCTGGGGTTGCAGGGCAT
>DCTX01000046.1:0-33642 GCA_002329325.1 Anaerolineales bacterium UBA1429 | reverse complement strand
CCCGCGCCCACCACGATCACGTCGAATGGCTGTGTGCCCAAGGCTACGCCTCTCCCAGCAGTATGCTGGCGGCCATGCGGTGCGCCGCCGCGCGGAAACGGCCCCAATCGCGCCAATCGGGAGGCAGGCGATCCAGCGCATCGGCCACGGCGGGCAGCTCCTCAGGGGCGATCTCCCGATACTCGGTGATCTCCTCTTCGGCATCGTGGTTGCCCAGCTCGCCGCCCTCCTCGGCCAACAGGAACAGATAGGACGTGAACGGGGCTTGCTGGCCGCCATGGACGAACTGCTGCCGCAGCACGCCCAAAAAGCGCTCGATGCGCACCTGCAGGCCCGTCTCCTCGCGGGCCTCGCGCAGCGCCGCCTGGGCCACATCCTCGCCCGGGTGAATGCCGCCGGTGAGCAGGCGATGGGCGCCCGGCGGATAGAACGCCTTGGTGTGCAGCAGCAGGCGGCCGTTGGGCCGCCGCACCAGCAACACCACCTCGGCGGTGCGCCGGTCCTCCAGATTCTGGCGTTCGACCAGGGTCTCGGCGCTGACGCAATAGGTGCGCTCCCAGATCACGGGAGCGCCGTAGCGCTCGCTGGCCGCCTGCACGCCTGTGGCCATCTCGGCTTCTTGCACCGCTGTGTATCCTTTCCCCTGAGGTATGCTGCGGGAGATTATAGCATGGCGGCCCACAGGTTTCGAGTGGCGGGGGTGCAGCATCCACGGCGCCCACAAAGCCCATGTTAGGTATATCTAGCTCGCCCACCGAGCGCGCGCCCAAACGAAAAGAGCCCTCGCAAGAGGGCTCTGTAGGCTCGGTCAGGGAGTCGTCGCGCTACTGCTTGGAGAGAGCCAGCGAGGCAAAGGAGCCGAGTTCATCGGTGATATCGAAGGAAGCCCACGGCCCCTCGTCGCCGCCCGCGTTAAAGAGGGCGAATCCGATCACGTAGGGATCGCGTCGCAGCTCGTCATCGTACCAAGAGACCTCGGCCAGATAGGTATCGAGGGTCTGGGTCTCCAGATCCTCGGCCTGCAGGCCATCGAAATCGCGCCAGCCGCCCAGAGAGGGCGTCTGTCCCTTGAGCACGCCGCCATCGATGCCCGCCTCGGTGATCACCAGGGGCACCACCAGGTTTGCGGGCCCTAGATAGTTCTCGTACCAGTAACGGTAGCGCAGGGTGAGGGCGCCGAAGTCGTCCTGGGCCTCATAGCCGGGGATGCCGGCGCCCACGCCGTGCAGCATGGTGGGGGCCGAGTACTCGTGCAGGGCGAACACCCCGCCGTATGTCTGGGCGGCGATGAGGGCAGGCGTAAAGGCGGCAAAGAGCGTGGCCTCGGGCGTGCCGGTGGAAAAGTTGCCCACGGCCACCTTGAGCCCCAGCTCGGCCATCAGGCGGGCGCGCTCGGCCTCAAAGGCGGCGTACCAGGCCATCTGCCACTCGCTGGCGACCCCCGGCTCGTTCCAGCCCAGCCAGTAATCCACGCCCGGATTGGCCAGGTAGAGCCCGGCGTGGGAACTCACGAACTGCTGAGCGCGCTGCACCGGGTCGCCGGTGAAGGTTTGGCCCTTTTCCTCAAAGCGCCCCAGGGTGATCGTACCGGGCGAGACCTCTTTGACATCGGCGAGCCAGCCCAGGTCGCCCACACCCACCACCACGGCAGGCTGCGCCTGCTCCACAAAGGCCATGATGTTGGGGGAGGAGTTGCGCGTCACATGCAGGCCGAGCTTGCTGCGCCCCACCGGCTCCTCCAGCGAGAGGGGCAACGCGACCTGCTCCTCGTAGACGGCCATCTCCTCAGCCAGGGGGATGTGCCAGAGGGTGGTGTTGCCCTGGCCGGTGCAATCCGTGAGGAAGGTGCTCCAGCCGGAGGACCAGTTGATCTCGAGCTGGTGGCAGGCCTGCACCAGGTCGAACTCCTCCAGCGCCGCCGGATCGTACTTGATGGCCACGGAGGTAGTCTGGCCCGGCTCCAGCCGGCCGGGCTCCCACAGGTGGCTCAACTCCTGCTCGGATTCGGGGACAAAGCAGCGATCCAGGACGTGGATCTCGGCCAGGGGCCAGGGGCTCATATTCGCCAGGGTGAGGATGTAATAGACCTCTTCACCGACGGAGAAGGTAGCCTGAAGGGAGAGGACGCTGGCCGGGGCGTTCGCCTCAATGGGGCTGCTAAAGAGCACCTCGGCATCCACCACAGCGACATCGCTGGCGCGCGCCAGGATGACCGGCATGGTCACAGCCAGGATGATCAGCGCGGTCAAGGCCAAACGCGCCAGACGCCGCGTCGCTGCCAACCATAGTCTCACAGGGTCTCCAGGTCGAGTGGGTGAACAAGGTTTCACGTCGCTTTTAGTACAGTCATTATATAGGATCGCCACCGGGGGCGCAAGCCGAATTTACCTCTGCTTTAGTCCCCTGTCGGGGCGCGGCGTGGCCGGGCGCCCGTCGGAACGGGTCAACAGAGCTTTGACCCTCCCTGCAGTTGACATTAAAATGGGTTCATTGGCAAGCCAATTGCAGTGGGAGCAGGATCCATGGCGACATTACCGGATGGAACGGCCGTCCCCGGGCGGCTGATCGTGGTTGAGGGCATCGATGGCTCGGGCAAGAGCACCCAGTTGGATCTGGTGCACAAGTGGCTGACCTCCCTGGGCTATGCGGTGGCCTTTAGCGAATGGAACTCGTCGCCGGTGGTGCGCAAGACCACCAAGCGCGGCAAGAACAAGCAGTTACTCACCCCCACCAGCTTTTGCCTGATCCATGCCGTGGATTTCGCCCACCGCTATCAGCAGCAGATCGCGCCGGCCCTCAAGGCGGGCGCCATCGTCCTCGCGGACCGCTACGTCTATACCGCCTTTGCCCGCGATGTGGCCCGCGGCGTGCATCCCGATTGGGTGCGCGAGGTGTACTCCTTTGCCGCGCGGCCCACGGTGGCCCTCTACTTTCGCGTGCCCCTGGAGGAATCGCTGCGCCGCATCATGACGGGCCGCCCCTCCCTCAAGTACTATGAGGCCGGGCTAGACCTTGGGCTCTCTGACGATCCCAACGAGAGCTATCGCATCTTTCAGGGGCGTATCCTGCGGGAGTACGAGCGCATCGTGCCCGAGTTCGGCCTCTCGGTGGTGGATGCCAGCTTGCCCCTGGTGGCCCAGCAGGAGCTGGTGCGCGAGATCATCCACCCGCATCTGGAGGGCGCGCTCAAGGCCGAATCCAACCCGTGGCGCAAGGTGCTGGCCGCCGAGAGCCTCTCCGGCCGCTACCTGGATAGCCTGGTGCAGCAGGGAGGGCAATCATGACCAACAACGCAAGGTTCTACGGCCACGGGTTGCCTGGCGTGCAAGAGCTGGATCTGCGCGGCAAGCTGATCGTGTTGGAGGGCCCCGACGGCGTGGGGCGCTCTACCCAGATCGCCCTCCTGCGCGAGTGGCTGGAGGCCAGCGGCTACGCCGCCTATGCCAGCGGCTTCAAGCGCTCCGAGCTGGCCAGCCGCGGCATCGAATCCGCCAAGCAGGGCCACACCCTGGGTAACCTGACCATGGCCCTCTTTTACGCCACCGATTTCGCCGACCGCCTGGAGCGGGACATCATCCCGGCGCTGCAGGCCGGGTTCGTGGTGCTCACCGACCGCTATGTCTACTCCCTCATCGCCCGGGCCATGGTGCGCGGGGTGAACAAGGCCTGGCTGCAATCGCTGATGGGCATCGCCCTGGTGCCCGATGCGGTGCTGTATCTGCGCGCCGGCGTGGATTGCCTCTTGCCCCGGGTGCTGGCCTCGCGCGGGTTCGATTTCTGGGAATCCGGCATGGACTATCTGGGGTATTCCGACTATTACGATAGCTACCTGGAGCACCAGACACGCATGCTGGCGGCCCTGGACGCCCTGGGCGAGGAGTATGGCTTTCAGACCATCGATGCCTCGCAGCCCATCGAGCGCGTCTTTGCCGAGCTGCGCGGTGCCATCCAGGGCCTGATCCAGGACCTCAAGCCGGGGTCGGGTCCATCGGCCCTCACCCCGGCGATGCGCTGACCCTCACTCCCGCGGTGCAGCGACCCCCGGTGGCGTGGGGGCGCCGCCGCACTCGGCGTTCCTCAGCGTGGCATGAGCAGCCGCCCCAGCCAGGGCTTGGATAGCTCGATGGCGTCGTGGGGGCAAAGCTCGTGGCAGCAATAGCAGCGGATGCAGGTCTTGGGGTCCATGATGGCGCGGCCGCCCACGATCTCGATGGCGTTCACGGGGCAATGCTTGGCGCAAAAGCCGCAGGCGATGCAGCGCTCGGTGGCATGGGGCCGCGCCACGAGCTGCCGCCACACCCAGCCCTGGGCCAGGACGCGCATGGCCTTGACGCCCCGCGAGTCGTTCTCCTCGCCGTTGGGCGAGGGCGATACCAGGCGGGCCAGCAGGCGCATCGGCCCCGGCAGGATCCCCGGGTCCATGGGCATCTCGATGCCCGGGCGAAAGTCGTGCACCACCAGGGGGGCCAGCTCCTCACCCAGGATCCCGATATCCTCGACACGCCCCGTCGTCATACCGCGCCCCACGGCCAGCCGCGTGGTGAGCACCTCCTGAGGGGCGATGCCCACCAGGGCCGCCGAGACCGTGTCCACCGCCAGGCAGTCGGCGCTGGCGAGGATGGCGCCGATCTGGCGCGGGTCGCCGCCCGAGGGACCCTCGCCCTCCATGCCGATCACGGCGTCCATCAGGGTGAGGGCGGGCCGCGCAAAGAGCAGGATATCCAGCAATCCCTGGGCGAACAGCTCGCGATCCACCAGCTTGGCGTGGTAGCCGATCTTGATGGAGCCGGGCACCAGCCCGAACAGGTTCTTGGTGCCCAGGGTGAGGGTGGTCAGGTTGTGGGTCTTGAGCTTGGGCAGGTTGATGACGACGTCCGCCTCCAGAAGAGGCTGGATCACGTCCAGGCGATGCAAGACCTGCCCCTCGGGGTGGGATACCTGGGTCCCTTCGGCGTCATAGTTGAGTTCGGCGCCGCTCTCCTCGGCCGCCCAGAGCATGCCCGTCTTGCGATAGACGCTCCGCAAGGTGGCGGCCGAATAGGGGCCGCCGGGTGATTCGGCGATCAGGGGCAAGCCGCCCGCCTCGCGCACCAGCCGGGCCACGGCGGCCACGACGGCGGGATGGGTGGTGGCGGCCCGCTCCGGATCCATGCCGCGCACCAGGTTGGGCTTGAGCAGCACCTTCTGGCCCGGCTGCACAAAGGCCCCCATGCCGCCCAGCAGGTCCACGGCCTGGCGCACCGCCTGGGTGACGCGCTCCAGCTCGTAATCGCTGCAACGCACCAGGGCTACAGACGGCGCCGTCATGTTCGATGTCGTCGGGTTCATCAGCCCTCCACCTGGGCGAGGGCGCTCACCGCCTCGGCCAGAAGACGCAGTTGCCGGGCCGCCAGCCCGATCTTGAGGCGGCTGGCCTCGTCCTGCTCCAGCAAGCGCTGCAGGTCTCCCTCTTGCACGCAGCGGGTGAGGCGCTGCACCTCGTCCACAAAGGCATCCAGCGAGTGGAATTTACGCACGCGGTTGCCATCGCGCGTGGTGGGCTCCAGCAGCGCATAGTCCTCGTCGCTGCCCGCCGCGTAGCGGTCCTCTCCGCCGGACGTCTCCCACGGGGGAGGAGCCTCGTCGCCGGCAGCGCCCTCCCAGCCCGCCGTGGCCCCTTCGCGGGGCAGCGGCTCGGGCGCCAGGTGGCTTACCTGCTCCACCGGGCGCGATTCCACCACCGGCACCCGCTCGCCGCGCCGCAGCAGCTCCAGGGCCGCGGCGGGCGTGATGTTGGTGTTGCGCTCCAGGGCGGCGCACAGGCGCGCCAGCTCCGCCGCTGAGAGGCTCTCCTCGATCACCAGCTCGGCGACCGCCTCCTGGCGGGCATCGGGGGCGATGTCCACCAGATGTTGGGCGTGGGTGACGCCGATGGCGCCGCTGGAAACATGCTGGCGCACGGCCGGGGCGAGCTGCGCCAGCCGCAGGTAGCGCTGGATCTGGCGCGCCGAAAGGCCCAGGGTGCGGGCCATCTCGTCCAGCGCCTGGCTCTGGGGGATGCCCTGCTGCGCCAGGTGCTGCAGCATGCGGTCAAAGGCGCGGCTCTTGTCCATGTCGTTCAGGTCCAGGCGCTGCAGGTTCTCCAGCACCTGCTGGACGATGACGGATTCGGGGTCGCTGTTCTGCACGGTGACGCACGGGACGCGGTCCAGCCCGACGACGATGGCGGCGTCGCGGCGGCGGTTGCCATAGACCACGCGGTAGGCCTGGCCCTCGGGCGCGACGCCCAGCGGCTGCAGGATGCCGTGCTCGCGGATGGTCTCAGCCAGGCCGGCCAGGCTGCCGGGATCGGAGCGGACGTTATCGCGGCTGGGCAACAGGTCGCGCGGGTTCAGGTAGAGGATTTGCTGGTCGTTCTGCATCGGTACTCCTGGTATCTGTAAGGGTACTGTGTCAGGCCGTGGGCTGCGGGATGCGGCGATAGTCGCCATAGCGCATGAACGCCTGGCAGGCGATCTCTTGCCAGTGGGGGTCCAGCCCGATGGAGGCGTTGTCGCCATAGTAGCCGCCGATCAAGCCGCCTTGCGGGCCGCCCAGGTGGGCAATCAGCTCCCGGGCCTCCTCCTCGATGGCGGCGGCATCGTGGCTCTGCAGCGTCTTTTGTATATCCACGGGGCACCAGAAGGCGATCTGGCCGTGGAACCGGGCCAGCACCTCGATGCCGTGGAGGCGCGGCTGGTCGAACTGGAGCGCGTCAATGCCCGCCTCGATCAGATCGGGGATGATGTCGGTGATCTTGCCGCAGGAGTGCATCAGGACCTTGACGCCGTGGCTGTGGGCGACGCTGCACAGGCGCTGGAAGCCGGGGGCGAACAGGGCGCGCCAGGTGGTCGGGCGGATCATCAGCCCCGTCTGGGTGCCCCAGTCCTCGGGGAACATGACGGCGTCCACGCCGCAGGCAGCATAGGCGACGATGGCGCTCGCCAGCAGGTCTTCGATGCGGCCCAAGAGCTCGCTCACCAGCGCGGGCTCCAGCAACAGGTCCATGAGGAACTGATCCAGGCGGCGCATCTTGCGGGCGATGTTGAAGGGAAAGCCGGGCAGGTGGCCGATGCAGAACCTATCCGCGTTGGCAGCCACCATCCGGCGGACGGGCCCATAGTTGGCGGGGTTGCCCAGGTCCGGCAACGTCAGGCGATCCAGGCCGTCCCACGTCTCCAGCACGCCCCGGGCCACCTCGCCCTTGCTGGTCTTGTCCACGCGGGCCCAGGTATTGCCCCACTCGTCCACATATTCCTGCCGGTCGCCCCCCACGGAGCGCCAGACGGGCTGATAGCCCTGCAACTGGTAGCTGGCGCTGGCGAAATCGTTCCAGTGGGGCGCGGGGAACGAGGCCGCCAGCCGGTCCGGCTCGCGGAACTCCAAGGTTCTCAACACACGCTCGCGGGAATTCACATCTGCCTCCCTCTTGGCTGGGGGGAACGATGGGCCACCGGGGCGCACGCCCCAACGCACGGCCAATGATAGGGCCAAGGGCCGCCGGAGGCAAGCGGGGCGAAAGAGGGGGAGCCCCGTCCCTCGCCGCCTGGGCCGCCTGCTACGCCACGCCCCGGCGCATGGCCAGGCCCATGGCCGCCAGCAGGATCGCCGTGGTGGCCGCGGTGACGAGCCATAGGGGGCGGTTCAGGCGGAACATGGGCAGCCCCATCAGCAGGATCGAGGAGAAGAACAAGACGAGGTAGGGGACCAGGATGGCATAGCGGGCGGGATTGCGAAACTCGACCGGCCGCGCATAGTCCACGATGACCATGAGGACCAGGAAGGCCAGGAACACCGCCGCGCCGATCCATTGCAGGGCATCGGCCTTGGCGCGCAAGAGGGCCTCCAGGGCCAGGGCTGCGGGGGCCGCCAGGGCCATGATGACATAGCCCAGGATGTGGTTGACGGCCATGCTGCCGCTGCGCATGCGCGAGAGGAATCCCACGGCCTGCAACAAGTTGACGAGGTTGACCACCGCCCACACGGTGAGCGGCGCCCACCAGAGGCCGGCGTGAGGCTGGGTATCCATGTTCTCTCTCCTTGTGGAGCTGCTGCGATCACAACCGGGGCGAGCGTCCGCGTGCTATCCAGCGAACAGGTACGGCAGCACGCCCCCCGTGGCAAAGCGCCCCGCCTCGGAGCAGAGGAAGGCCACGCCCTCCGCCACGTCCTGGGGCGTGATGTTGGCCCGCTGCTGCCAGGCCGGGCCGTGGTCGCATAGCTCCACCGCCGTCGCCAGGTACTCGATGTGGGCCACCGGCCCCGGCGCCACGACGTTGACGGTCACCTGGCCGCGCCAGGCCTGCTCGGCGGCCAGCAGCATGGCCTGCACCCTGGCCGCCTTGCCCACATTGTAGGCGTAGGCGGGCGAGAGCTTGGCCGGGTGCATGGCCAGCCCGATGAGCCGGCCCCAACGCCGCGCCAACATGCCGGGTAACACCAGGGGCATCAAGTGATAGAGGGGGGCGAGCTCCTGGCGCACATCCTCCATCGCGGCGGCGGGGTCGAGGCCCTCGGGCGGCTCGGGGTGCCAACCGCCGCCCGGCCCGATGATGCAGATGTCGATGCGCCCCCAGCGCGCCAGGGTCGCCTCCACCAGGGCCTGGCAGCCGGTGGGGGTGAAGACGTCCGCCTGGATGGCCAGCGCCGCGCCGCCCCGGCCCTCGATCTGCGCGACGATGGCCCCGGCGCTCTCGGCGCTGGAGAGGTAGTTCACCACCACCCGCGCCCCTTCGCGCGCCAGGGTGAGGGCGATGCTGCGCCCCATGCCACTGCCTGCTGCCCCCGTGACCACGGCGACCCTGGGCTCTTGCTCCATGGGCGTTCCTCCTGGCGCTGGTCGAGCGGTTCCTGGGGGCCAGTATAGGGTAGGCGAGAGGGGGGCGTCAATCGCCAGCGGGCGCGATTGTCGCTGCTCGTGCATGATGGTATGATGCGTCCCATCTGTACATCGAGGTAAACCCATGAGCCACATCGAATCGCAGGCCAGCGGGCCGCCCCGCGGCATCAATCGTCTTGTCGGATGGTCCCAGCATCCCGGCATTCTGCTGGCGATGATGGGGCAGACGTTTCTCAACATGCTGGGAGTCGGCATCGTTGGGCCGGTGCTGCCCCTGTACGCCAACTCGTTCCAGGTCAGCGCCGCTATGGTGGGGCTGCTGATCTCGGCCTTTGGCATCGCCCGCATCCCCATCAACGTGCCCGTCGGCGGCCTGGCCGAGCGTCTGGGGCGCAAGCCGCTGCTGGTGGGCGGCCCCCTGATCATCGCCCTCTCGGCGCTGCTCACGGGCCTGGCGGGCAGTTTTGGGCAGATGGTGCTCTTTCGTATTCTGCAGGGCGTAGGCTCGGCCTTTCAGATGACGGCGGCTATGATCGTCATGGCCGACATCAGCACCCCGCGCGACCGGGGCCGCACCATGAGCTTTTACCAGGGGGCGCTGCTGCTGGGCACCAGCGCGGGGCCCATTATCGGCGGCTTTATCGGGGAGCGGTTCGGCTTTCGCACGCCCTTTTTCGTGTATGCGGGCCTGGCCCTGTGCGGCGCGCTGTGGGCCCTGACGCGCGTGCCCGAGACGCGCCCCGCCGAGGCCCCCGAGCAGGCCGATCGCCCGGCGGCCCAGGGCAACCCCCGACGCAAGGTGACCTGGCAAGACATCACCGGCGTGCTCCTCAACCGCAACTTTTTGCTGGTGAGCCTGGTGACCCTGACGGTGTTCTTTACCCGCACGGGAAGCCAGAACACGGTGCTGCCGCTGCTTGGTAACGAGCGCCTCAACCTCGGCCCGGCCAAGCTCGGCTATGCCTTTACCCTCATCGCCGTCGTCAACTTTTTCACCATCAACGTTGCCGGGGTGATCTGCGATCGCTACGGTCGCAAGACGGCCATCGTGCCGAGCTGCCTGCTGTGCGGCGCGGCGCTGGTGACCTATACCCTGGGGAACAACTATACCCACTTTATGCTGAGCAGCGTGCTGCTGGGGCTGGGCACCGGCGTCGGCGGCCCGGCGCCCGCCGCTTACCTGGCCGATCTGGAGTTGCCCGGCGGCCGCGGCCTGGTGATGGGCGTCTATCGCACCGTCAGCGACGTGGGGGTGACGGTGGGGCCCATCCTGTTGGGATGGCTCAGCGACCAATTCCACTACGGCGCCGCTCTGTGGGTCAACGGGCTGATGTTCGTCATCGTCGGGTTGGCCTTTGCGCTGTTGGCCCAAGAGACGCGCTCGCGGAGCGAGGAGAAGCGGGCGCGCCAGGCGGCGGCCTGACGGGGCGGGGCGACCGGCGCGTGTGCAAGGAAAAAGGCCCTGGGGTTTCCCCAGGGCCTTGACGTAACCGGCGAAACGGACTATCCCTCGGCCTCTTGGTCGGCAGCCGACTCCTCAGAGGCTTCCTCGGCCATACCGGCCTCGACGCCCTCCTCGAACAGCCCGGCCTCCTCCTCGACCTCTTCCTCGATGGCCGCCCGCGGGATCACGATGCGCGCCACGGGCGCATCCATGTCGCTGAGCACGGTCACGCCCTCGGGGATAATGAGGTCAGATACCAGGACCGCGGCATCCATGCTATCCAGGCGGCCCAGATCCACGGCGATGGCATCGGGCAGGTCCTTGGGCAAGCACTGGATGTCCAGCTGGTCGAGCAGCTGGTTGACCACGCCGCCGAGCTCCACCGCCGGGGCCTCGCCCTGGGTGATGAGGGGCACCGTACTGGTGATCTCCTGGTCGGCGATGGTGCGGTACAGGTCAATGTGCAACAGATGCCCCGTCACGGTATCGCGCTGGATCTCGCGCACCAGCACCGTCTCGTTCTCGCGCTGGCCCTCGATGGATAGGTCAATCAGGCGCGTGGTGCCCACCGCCTGGACGACCTGCTGCAGCGAGCGCTCCTCGAACTGGAGTGACCGGGCAGCATAGCCATAGCCGTACAATACACCTGGGACCCAACCCGCCCGGCGCATGGCGCGGGGCGTCATATCGCGATCGCGCAGGCTGGCCGCCAGCGTTCTCATCTCTGCCATATCGTTCTCTATCCTCCAACTATCTCTGGTGCGGCCCAGATATGGCCCGCGCGGCAAAGGAGCCCCGGGAAGAGGGCTCGCTCCGACGTGTGGGAGGCATCCCGCGCCGTTCGCGCTCCGGGATGCGCCCTTGGCCGGCGTCCTCGCGCGCGTAGCGTGACGCACCGGCATCCATTAAGCCATTCTACCGCCGGGTGGGGGGGTGTCAAATGGAGCGCTTGTGTCTGAATTCAGGCGTTTGGGCTTGAGGAAACCTTGTTGCGCTGGCGTACCATGCGAAGCCAGTGGAGAAGACTGCGGGTGATGCGCAGCGTCTGTTCTGCGTCCTGATAGGTTGGTCTGTATCCGCGATGCACGATGTCGTTGCGCAGCTCGTTGACGCGCCCAAACCCCTGCCAGAGCCGGCGGTTCTCGTTGCGCAGGTTGTAGCCGCAGTAGCGACCCATCAGCGGGCCGAGTTTGGAGGTCAGATTGCGGGTGGAGAGCATCTGATCCACCTGGTGATCGGCCACGCCCCGCCGCAACATGGCGCTGGTGAGCAGAGTGGAGGAGGCGGCCTCTAGAGCGGTGTGGCAGGTGGCGATGGCCTGCCGGGGGAAGCGCTGCACCAGGGCGCGCTCGGCCTCGATCAACAGCTCATCGGCCAGGTCCACCGGCTGCTCCTCGCGCAGGGCGCGGCTCAACTCCCGGTACCAGGCCTCGCTGCGGCCCACCAGATCAAAAGTCTCGGTGTGGGCCATCTCCTCGCGGATCAGATCATCCTGGAGGGGATCCTCGAGGATGACGGAGCCATCGTCGCTGCGCACCGTCAGGTCCATATCGTCACGGCGCAGGTCAAAGAGGTGGTATAGATGGCCCTGACGGCGCACCACCGCCACCAGGTTGTTCAGCGCCTCCAAAGCCCTGGCCACAAAGTCCTCGCGCACGGCATCGAGCGCCTCGGGTTTCTCCAGAATGGCCTCGTCCAGCGGCTCGACCACCGTGGCCCCCGAGTTGATCGAGCCCAGGGAGGCAAAGCTGCGCCCAAAGGCAGCGCGCAGCACAAAGGGGTGGTCGTACCAGGTGTAGGTTGTGACCTCGTCGCCCGTGGTGGCGCCTGGCTCGCCCTCTGCCTGCTCGGCGCCGGGGTTGATGGAGAGAAACGGCTGGTAGCGCTGAGCGGTGATGTGCGCCGTGATCGTCCCGTGCGACGTCGCGATGTCATAGGTCCCCTCACGCAAGCCGAATGGCAAGCTGGCAAAGGCTACAAGCACCGGCATGGGGCGACTCTCCTCAGGATGCTGGTTATTTACCTACTATAGTACAACTATCTGCGGCTTGCCAGCAAGAGCAAGCCAAACCAGACCAAGATTAAAGAAGATAGTAAAGATTAGGTTCGGAATATGTACAGGCTTGCATGGGAGAGACCCTCGGATGGCCGGCGATCTCACCATTCCTCGCGCGAGGGGGAGCTGCGCCGGCGCTTGGTCGCGCTGCGTCGCCGCTTGGCCTCCAGGCGCGCTTGGCGGGCCGCCCGAGAAGGTCGCGTCGCGATGCGGCGCGGCGGCCGGCGCAGGGCTTGCGCCAGGAGGGCCTGCAACCGTTCCAGGACCTCCTGGCGGTTGCGCCACTGGCTGGGCGTCTCCTGAGAGACCAGGCGCAGAACCCCCGCCTTGTCGACCATGCCCGAGAGGCGCTCCAACAACAGGGCGCGCTGCTCCTCGCTGAGGCTGGGCGAGGCCGCGATATCGAACAGCAGCTCGACCCGTGTGGCCGTGCGGTTGACGTTCTGGCCCCCCGGGCCGCCGGAACGCGAGAAGCGAAAGGCGATCTCCTCCAGCGGGATCGCAAGATGGCGGCTGATCTGGAGCACAGGCTGAGTCAACGGAGCTCTCCTTCCCGTCCGATGGAATGCAGACGCCGGATCAGGCGTGTCGAGCCGGCGTGCCCTGATCGTAGCCCGGCCCAGGGATGCGCGTCAAATCGGCCGAGGAGACGAACCCTGCGCCGCGCTGCCCGGCGTTTGCCGCTGGCCCTCCGATCGGCAAAGGGTGTATAATCACCCGCAGCACCGAGGGTGAGAAAGGGGTAGGTGTGGCGGGATTGCCAAGTAAAAGGACGTTCCTCTGGGTGGTGGCGGCTGCCGTGGCGCTGGCCGCGATCGTGTGGGGCGCCACGGCGCTGCAGGCCCCCGCCGAATCGGCCCAGGCGCTGCCCACGGCGACCGAGGCGTCGCCGCCGACGGCCACGCCAACCGAGGCGCCCAGCCCCACGCTCTCGCGGGCAACGCCCACCGTCGAGCCCACCCAACAGCCGGAGCCGACGGCTACGGCCACCCTGTATGTGATCTCCACGGTGCAGGTGGCCCCGCCCAGGCCCACATCGGCCGCAACCCCCGCCACTGTCACTCCTGGCGAGAGCCCGCCGGGGGCCATCGGGCGCATCGAGATCCCGGCCCTGGGCGTCGATCGGCCCATTGTGCCCGTCTCCTGGCGGATCAAGGTGATCGATGGCCAGCCGGTGGCCATGTGGGATACGGTAAACGGCGCCGTGGGGTATCACCGGGGCTCGGCGCCCCTGGGGGAGCCGGGCAACACGGTGCTCACGGGCCATACCCGCGGCGACGGCATGGGCGAGTTCCAGAATCTGTGGGATCTGCAGGAGGGGCAAGAGGTGCGCCTGTACGATGCCCAGGGGCAGGAGTACCTCTACTTTGTGGAGAGCGTCATGACTCTGCAAGAGATCGGGCTGACGGTGGAGCAACGACAGGAGAACGCGCGCTATCTGCAGCCCACAGAGGATACCCGCGTCACGCTGATCACCTGCTGGCCTGAGTGGGTCTACACGCATCGGGTCATCGTCATCGCCAAGCCCAAGTGAGCTGGGTCGCCAAAGAGGCCTGTAGGTAAGCGCCTATATGCGCCAAGGGCCTTGAAGTCTCTGCGATACATGCTATAATAGGAACCAGTAGCAAAGCGATTTCCGCTGCATGTTGTGCGCGCCATGTGCGTGTGTGGTTGGTGTTGCGCATAGCCAACGCAAAGGCACATGCTGCGCCAGGGTTGCTGAAGGGGCGTCCGGTCGGTGGGGCTGGATGCAGGCAGAGGCCTCTCGGTGGCCGATAGGAGGGAGCGATGCGCGAGGAACGTGGTCGAAGGATCTATCTGTGGGCGCTGGCCGTGCTGGGGCTGCTGCTCTTGGGGATTATCCCGGTAGTCTGGGCGGGCCCGCTGGGGCAGCCGGGGCGTCAGACCGTCCCACCCCCGCCGACCGCTACGCCGATCATTGTCGTTGAGGAGCAGATCGTCGAGCCCGGCGAACCTGTGACCATCACGATCCGGGTACGCAACCCTCGCGGCAACCCGATGCAGGATTGCGTCATCCGCCTGGACGAGATCGTAGGCGTCGAGTATCTGATCGATGGCGAGGTCGTCATTCCTCCCTATGTGTTCCCCATCGGAACTATCGAGGCGGGCGCGGAGTTTGTCTTTGAGGTGACGGTGGTCCTCACCGATGACGCCCAGCCTTGCACAGAGTATATCATCTACATCTATCTGGAGTGCGAAGGCGAATCATCTGTAGTCAGGCAGGTGACGCTCACCGCGCCCTGTCCGGCGCTGCCTGAGGTGGGGGAATAACCGCATCACCTTCCAGGAACGTTCGCCCCGGGCTTGGGGTCCTTTGCCTCGTTGGGGAAGGGTTGCGATCCCCAACGAGGCTTTGCATATCCTCCCTTCGATAGCGATTACCAAACTGGACTTGCACTGAAGGAGACTGCGCAATGGCTGGCAAGGGTACGCTCTCAGACGAGATACCCATGGACCTTTCTCCTCGATCCAGATGGATGACCAGGGCGCTGGGACTCTCGCGAGGATCTCTGGGGCTCTATTTCTCCGATCGGCGGTTCCTTCTCCTCGCCATAGACCTGCTGGTGATGTCCGGCGCCCTCTTCCTGGCGCTCTGGACGCGCACGACGATCTTTCGCGATTTCGAGCCGGTGGGCTACTTTCCCCTGCAGCCGATCTGGTGGATCGTCCTGATTCTCCTGTGGGCGCCCTTTGCCCTCATCTTTGATTGCTACAATCTGAGGCTCGCGTCGGATCCGGCCCGCAGCGTCGTGTATGCGGTGGCGTGCGCCTTGATCGTCTCGTCGGCCTATCTGGTCATCCCCGTCTATTCGGCGCCCCTCACCCGCTCCCGCCTGGCGTGGTTCCTGTTCGCCGGCATTGCCGTGGCGGGAGAGGGCCTCTGGCGTCTGGCCTATGCATGGTTCTTCCGGCAGATGCCTTTTGTGCGTCGCGTGCTGATCGTGGGGGCGGGCGGGTCGGGCCAGGCCCTGGCTGCCGAGATCGCCAAGCACGGTGACTATGCCGGGGTGCAGCTCGCCGGCTTTGTGGATGATAATCCGGACCTGCGGGATCAGCAGGTGATGGCCGAGTATCGCGTCCTGGGGGATAGCCAGGACCTGGCCGCCCTGGCGCAGCGGCTGGACGTCGCGGATATCGTGGTGGCGATCACCAACACCCAGGCGATTCGCCCCGAACTGATGCACGCCCTGATCGAGTGCTGGATCGCCGGCATGTGCGTGGTGCCCATGGCCATCTACTATGAGCAGGTCACCGGGGCGATCCCGGCGGAGCATCTGGGCCAGAACCTCTTTGCGCTGGTGGGCACCCACATCAGCCTCGGCCTGCGCCTCTGGCTGATCTTTCGCCGCCTGGCCGATCTGGTGGTCGGCGCCCTGGGGCTAGTCGTCACCGGGCTCCTCTTCCCGTTCATCGCCCTTGCCATCGTCCTCGAATCGCCGGGGCCCATCCTGTATCGGCAGGAGCGGGTGGGGCGTGGCGGGCAGACCTTCTGGCTCGCCAAGTTTCGCTCCATGGTCCCCGATGCAGAGCGGAATGGGGCCGTCTGGGCAACCCCCAACGACGATCGCAGGACCCGGGTGGGCAAGTTTCTGCGGTGCACCCGGCTGGACGAGCTCCCGCAGTTCTGGAATGTCTTCAACGGCACCATGACCCTGATCGGCCCGCGCCCCGAGCGCCCCGAGTTCGTCGAGCGATTGACCGGCAGCTTTCCCTACTTTCCGATTCGCCACTCGGTCACGCCGGGGCTCACGGGCTGGGCCCAGGTCCGTTTTCGCTACGCCAGCAGCGTGGACGACTCGCTGCAGAAGCTGTGCTACGATCTCTACTACATCAAGCGGCGCGGCCCGGTGCTTGACGCGCTGATCTGCCTCTATACGCTGCGGGTTCTGATACGCATGGAGGGCTCCTGATGGCGGGGCCCTCTGGCCCGCTCCACGTGCGATGGCGGGGGTTACCCCTCCGGCCGGCGTGTCTCAACCCGAGATGCAGCCTTCGATCATGGCGGAACCCGTCTCGCCAGTCGTCATGAAGGGCGCGGGGCGCGCCGGCCGGGTTGGCGCCCGGCCCATTCTGTGCGCCTTTGTGATCCTCCTGGCGTTGGCGACCCTGGCGCGCGCCGCCCCGCGCCCCGCCTTCCCAGGCCCCAGGGCCGGCCTGGTGGCCGTGAGCTGGCCCACGTCCCAGGCCCTCGATGCGTTCGGCGGCATCTGGTACTATACCTACAGCTTTGAGGGGCCGGTGGATGCGCGCCACCATCGGGTGATGATGGTGCTGCCCCACGATGACGAGGCGCGGCTGGCGGAGGCCATGCGCCGCAACCCCGGGCGCTGGTGGATCGTGGGCAATGAGCCCAACGATCCCTACCAGGACAACCTCTCGCCCCAGGCGTACGCAGCCTTCTACCGGCGCTTTGAGCGCCTCGCGCAGCGCCTGGATCCCACCGCTCGCCTGATGACGGCGGGCATCGCCAACGCCGATTGGCAATGGGCGCAGGCCTTTCGGGTCGCCTATCGGCAAGCCTATGGCCGCTACCCTCGCGTGGATGCCTGGAACGTGCACAACTATATCCTGGAGCCTGACCGCAGCCAGCTCGACCAGGAGGCCTTTCGGGCCCGCTTGATCGCCTTTCGCGCCTGGATGGATCGCGTCGGAGAGGGCGACAAGCCGCTGGTGCTGAGCGAGTTCGGCGTGTTGATGGGGCTGGAGCGCCACGATACGCGCTATGAGCCCCCCGAGGCGATCGCGGCCCACATCGGCGAGACCGTGGCCTGGCTCTATGGCACCGATTATGTGCAAGCCTGGGCCTGGTTCGCCAACGATACCTCGGGCCTGTTCAACGGCGACCTGTACGCCGGGGAGCAACTGACGCCCTATGGCGAGGCCTATCGTGACGCCATTCGCGCGGCAACTCAGGCGGAAGGGGCGGTGCGCGATGGCCCATAGAGGAAGCGCACGTCGTTTCATCCAGGGGCTGGCGTTGGCGCTGTTGCTGCTGTTTCCCCTCGCCGGTGCGGGCCTGCATCGGGCCGCTGCCGACCCCTGGCATCCGGATGACGAGGCCTATGCGTACGGTCTGCCCACCGTCACGCCCCTGCCCACCCGCGCCTCGACGCCGACGCCCCGGCGCACGCCAACGGCGGCCCCCGGCAGCGCGTCGCTCTATGCCCCCCTGCAGCGCTTTGGCCTGGCCTTCAGCCCGGCTTACGGTCCGCTGGCCGATTATCCGCTGCAGCAGATCCCCTTTGGCTGGTACGCTGATTGGGCCTTTCGCACGAGCCCCCAGTTGGCCGGCCGCTACGAGTATGCCCAGACGATCCGCGTCAGCCCCGAGCACTATCCCCCCGATTGGGAGGGGCTCCGGGCGGCTCTCAAGGCCAACCCGGGATCGCTCTGGATGATCGGCAACGAGCCCGAGTGCCTCCACCAGGATAGGCGCACGCCGGAAGAGTACGCCGAGATCTATCATGCCCTGTACACCTATATCAAGCGGCAAGATCCCACCGCGCAGGTGGCCATTGGCGGCGTGGTGCAGCCTACGCCCTTGCGCCTGGAGTGGCTGGATCGGGTGCTGGCCCACTATCGGGCCACCTATGGCCAGCCCATGCCGGTGGACGTCTGGAACATCCACATCCAGATCCTCCAGGAGAAGCGGGGCGATTACGGCGCCGAGATCCCCGTCGGCCTTGCGGCGGACGAGGGGCGTCTCTACCCCTGGTGGGAGAACGCCAGCGTCGAGCATCTCAAGGCGTTGGTGTGGGAGATGCGGCGCTGGATGGCCGCCCGCGGTTATCGCAACAAACCGCTGATCATCTCCGAGTTCGGCGTGCTCATGCCCTCGACCCACTTTGATGCGCTGGAGAGCCCCGGCGCGGGCCAGGCCCGCGTGATGGCCTTCATGAGCGCCTCCTTTGACTTTTTGCTGAGCGCCAAGGATGCCGATGTGGGTTATCCCGCCGATGGGGGGCGCCTGGTGCAGCGCTGGCTCTGGTTCAGCCTGAACCACCCCTCGTGGGAGCAGCTCCCCGGCGGCATGAGCGGCTTTAACGGCGGCCTGTGCGATCCCTTTACCCAGGAGTTGACCGTGTTCGGCAGGCACTATGGCGCCTACATGCGCACCCTGACGGGAGGGCGGCCGTGAGCGGCGGCGGGCGCCCGGCGACCCCTGGTCGGCGTTGGCTTGGCCTTGCCGGGCGAGCCTGCGCGGCGCTGTGCCTGCTCTGGTGCGCTCTGGTGGCCTACCGGCTGCTGGGCGTGTACGCCCACTCTCGAGGGGTTGCCCAGGCCGCGCGCCAGGTGGTGCAGACCCGCGATGCCCAGGGCATCGTCCAGCCCGAGGCCGCCGGGGCGTTGCGCCTGCAGATCGGCGCCCTGGAAGGGTACCTGCAAGGGCTGGGGCGGCTGGTGCGCCCCCTGGCCTGCCCGGTCGCCCGCCAGTCGCTCTGGCCCTGGGCGCAGCGCGTGGGCGTCCTGGGGTGCGACGGCCCCGATCTGGCCCAAGGCCTGGCCGCCACCGCCTGGTGGGCCGCCCTGGAGCTGGAGAGCGCCGCCGCCCAATACGGCCAGGTGACCACCGCCCCCGGGGCGCCCTTTGTGCACGACGAGGATCCGCTGGATCGGGCGCTGACGCGGCTGGGACGCGACCGCCAGCGGTTGCTGGCGCTGCGCCCCGAGGCCGAGCGCCTGGAAGGGGCGCTCCGAGGGCTCTCCTGGCCGATGGCGCGCCTCTCTGCCCTGGCCTCCCTGCCGACCCTGGCGGTGGACGGCCTGCTGCTGGCGCCCGAGCTGCTGGGCGGCGGCCAGGAGCGTCTCTTTCTGATCGTGGTGCAGAATAGCGATGAGCTGCGCGCCACGGGCGGCTTTGTCAGCAGCGTGGTGGCGGTGCGCATGCAGGGCCACCGGCTGCTCTCCCTCGATTACATGAATAGCTATGACGTGGAGACCGAGGGCTATGCCATGCCGCCGGCGCCCGAGCCACTGCAGGTCTATATGAAGGCGGCCGGGTTGGTCTTTCGCGATGCCAACTGGTCGCCCGATTGGCCCACCTCGGCCCAGGTGTTGGCCGCCCTGTATCAGGCCAGCCGCGGCGACACGGTGCACGGCGTGGTGGCCGTCGACACGGCGCTGCTGCACCTGGCCCTGGAGGCCATCGGCCCGGTGCCGGTGGAGGCCTATGGGGTCACCATCACCGCCGAGAACCTGCTGGAGACGGCCGAGATGTTCTGGGAGACGCCCCAGGAGGGGGCCTCGTTGGCCGAGCGCAAGGTCAACCTGTGGAGCTGGCTCCAGCACCGCAAGGATTTCGGCGGCGTCTTTTTGCAGGCAGGCCAGGCGCGCCTGGAGCAGTTCGCCATGGGCGATTGGCTGCGCCTGGCAACCGCCCTGAGCGAGGGGGCGCGCCGCAAGCATCTTCAGATCTGGGCGCTGCAGAGCGCCAACGCGGGGCAGGATCTCGCGCGCGCCGGCTGGGCGGGGGCGGTCTATCGTGGCGAGGGAGATGCCCTCATGGTGGTGGATGCCAACGTGGGCTATAACAAGGTGGACCGCAATATCGAGCGCAGCATCGCGTACACCCTCTCTCTCGCAGAGGGGGCGCCCACGGCGACGGTGCAGCTCACCTATCGCAACCACGCCACGGCCGAGCTGGCCGCCTGCATCCACGAGCCCCAGGTGCTGGAATCCTACGAGGCCCTGACCCAGCAATGCTACTGGAACTATGTGCGGGTGCTGGCGCCCCGGGGCATCGAGCTGCTGCAGGCGGCGGGCAGCGAGTATGCCATAGACGTGGGGCTGGAGCAGGGCCGCGCCAGCCTGGGCACCCTGCTGGTCGTGCCGCCGGGCCAGGAGCGCACCCTGACCTTCACCTACCGGCTGCCCGCCGACTTGGTGGCCTGCGCCGACGGACTCTGCCGCTACCGGCTGACGGTGCAGAAGCAGGCCGGCACCGATGCGGTGCCCCTGGCGGTGAGCGCCGATCTATCGCCGGATAGCCTGGAGGCCCAGGGCTGGCAGCGGGGCGAGGGCGCCCTCACGCTGCGCACCACGCTGGAGACGGATCGCACGGTGGCGTGGAGCTGGCGCCCCACGTCCGAGTAGCCCTCCGCCCCGGACCCCGCGGCAGCGCCCGGACCCGCGCCCCCGCCCCGGGGCCATCGGCCGCCCCCCCCAGCCAAGCCTCCGCCTGAGAAAGGGTAGGAAACAGGGCGTTCTTGTCTTGATAGAATAGAACATATGTTCTATAATGACAGCGCTCACCGGTGTTGGACAAGGAGAGGTCGATGCAAGATGAAGAGGTCTGCGCCGTGATTCGCATCCTCAAGCGGATCATGGAGCGGGAGCACCTCTCGGCCCAGGGGATGGCGCGGCGGCTGGGCTTTTCCGCCGGGCATCTCTCGATGATTTTTGCGGGCAAGCGACGTCCGGGGATCCGCTTCCTGCGGGCGGCCATGGCTCGCTACCCCGAGATCCGCCGGGTGGTCCATGCCCAGTTCGAGCGCCCGCCCAGGGGAGAACACAAAAACGCCCCCCGGTGACTCCCGGGGGGCGTTGGCAGCGCAAGCAGTCTAGCGGCGGCGCAGCGAGAGGGCCGCTGTGGCGATGGACACCTTGAGCAGGTCCGCGCCGACAAAGGGCACGACGCCCAGCCTCCAGGCGTTGACCAGGCTACCGGTGTACACCGCCAGCCAGGCCATGCCCAGGCCATAGATCACCGCCATGGCGGCCAGGCCGCCCAGAGCACGCCAGAGCCAATGGCCCTCGCGGGAGCGCTGGCCGAGCCAGCCCGCTACCAGGGCCGCCAAGGGAAAGCTCACGAGATAGCCGGCGGTGGGCGCCACAAAGGCCGCCGGCCCGCCCAGGCCCGCTGCCGTCATGGGCGCGCCCAGCAGAATNNAGCACCACGACCATCACCTGCATCGTGAGGGGAATGGGCGAATTGGGCACCAGGGCGCTCAATCGCGCGCTGATCGCCGTGGCCACGGCAAACAGCAGAATGCCGATCACTCGGACGCGGACCGAGCTGTTCTCGCGGTAGAGAGTCAGAGTCTGCATACGATCCTCCCAATGGCTTGCAGGCATTCAATATACTCGCGCAACTATACGGGAGAGAGCGAGGGCTGTCAAAAACAGGGGGCGCGCGGCGGTGGCGCCTCTCCGCGCCCTAGTGGCCAAAGAACAGCCCCTCGATATCCTTGCGCGAGAGCCTGCCCTGCTCGATGTGCTCCTTGAGCTCGGCCACCTGCTGCACCAGCGGGATGGCCCGTAGGTTCCGCAGCGGCTGGTTGGGCTTGGGCAGCTCGGTGGGCAGCTCGACGGGCTGCCCGTACAAGAGGTTCACCACCGCCTGGAGCACCTGGTTGTTGCTCACCAGCCTGCTGTGGGTCTCTTGCACATAGTACATGCGCAGCCGCTCATCCTGGGCCGACCAGAGGGGAACCTGCTCATCGCCCGATTCGGGGCCGCTATCCTGATAGATGGGCAGCAAGGGGCATTCGGGCGAGCCGCCGTCAAGGCGGACGTCTCGGACCGTGCGCTGATGGCACCCGGCGATGCTCACCATCTCCACCTGCGGGTCGGAACGGTGCAACAGCTCGTGGGTCGTCCGTGCGTCGTCCAGGTAATCCTGGCGAATCTGAGGCAAGCCCCACGCCGCGGCGTCGTAAGGGTCCCAGTCAAAGGGATAGTCGCGCCGGAGGCGATAGAAATCGGGCGGCGGGGGGAGCAACTGGTACAGCGAGGGCAGGTTGGAGGTAAAGCCGACCACGTCGTTTTGCTCGTTCAGCCGCGCCACCAACTGGGCCTGGTTCTGCCCCTCGGTAAAGGTCAACGCCGTTGAAGGGGCGCCGTGGAAGGGCGTGCCGATCATGATGACTCGCTCGATCAGCCGCTCGGCCTCTTGCGGATGGCGCGCCAGGTAGGTCCGCGCGATCAGACCGCCCATGCTGTGGCACACGATGGCGTAGCGCCGCTGAGGTTCGGCCATGTTCCAGCGCTGGATGCTCTCGTGCAACAGGTCGGCGTTGGTCTCGATATGGCGGCGCCAGTCATAGGGGAACTGGTACAGCCGCGAGTGAGAGGCCAGGGCGCGGATGAGCTGCAGGTAGGTCATCTTCTCGATGCCGATGGGCACGATCTCCACATCGGGCGAGCGATCCGAGCGGCCGTCAGGGCTGAGGTCCAGCAGGTTGAGGTGGCCGTCCATGAGGATCATGGGGTTGAACCAGAGCAAGGCGCTCAGGCCCCGGGTGCTGGCCAGCAGCGAGCCCAATATGCCCGGCACCAGGATCGTGGCGACGCGCGCCTCGCCCTCCTGAGCGGGGCGCAGCAGGGCGCGCACGTTGGCAGCCTCGCGCTCCTCGAACACGTGGGCCAGCACCCGGTCCACCGTCAGGAGCTCGGCGCCCTCGCGCAAGAGGTTCGCGGGCACGCTATCCAGCTGGCCCAGGAGCCACTGGGCAAAGGCGTTGCTGAGATCCGGCATAATCGTCCTCCCCGGGATCGGTATACGGTGTTCTGAGATGCCCCTGCCCGCGCCAGGGGCTCTCTTCTAGCTATACTGTGCGCGGTGCCCGCCGGTTGCGGCGCTCGCCTCAGGGGGAGGGGGTCTGCGCTTGCGGCGCCTCGGCGAGCCGATCCAGGATGGCGCGCACGATCAGGGCATCCACATGGTCCAGGTCGCGCCAGAGCGCCTCGTCCCGTTCGCCGGAGAGGATGCGCAGGATGGCGCGACCCAGGTCCCGCCAATCGGCGACGTTCTCCATCTCCTCGATGGTCTGGGCCGCATCCGCATCCATGGCCTCGCCGCGGGCGCCCTGCACCACGGCATCGATCACCGGCTGCCAGCGCATGCGCATGGGGCCGGCCTGAGAGGAGCGGGCATAGGCCGCCTGGGTGGCCCCTCGCCAGCGCGCCACCTCCTCGGCCTGCCCGCGCTCCTGAGCGATGCGCTGCAAGAGATAGTACAGATCCCAAGGCGCCGCATCCGGGCCAAGGCCCTGGGCGGCCTCCACAGCGATCTCGGCCTCGGCCTGGGCCTCCTCCGCGCGGCCCTGTTGCAGCAGGAAGTCGGCCAGGCTCGCCTGGGTGGCGACCAGCCCCGGCGTGATCGCCTGCTCGCGATAGAGCGCTGAGGCCTGCCGGAAGAGACGCTCCGCCTCTGCCCCGTCCTCCGCCTGGATGGCCACCTGGGCCAGTTGCATCACGATCTGGCCCTCCAGCAGGGGGTTGTCGCTCTCGCGGATGTGGCCCAGGGCACCTCTCAGGTGCTGGCGGGCCTCCTCCAGGTTGGCCGGGGGACGCAGGGCCAGCGAAGCCAACTGGGCTTCCATGGCAGCCATGCCCGCCNNCCCGCCACATCCTTGGCGCGCCGCATCCGCTCCAGCGCCAGGGTGTAGTGCTGGCGCGCCTGCTCGGTCTGGTTGCGCCGCATGGCGATGACCCCCAGCCGCGCATAGAGCCCGGCCTCGGCCTCCAGGTCCGAGAGGGAGGCGATCTCCTGCAGGCTGGCCCGGCACTCCTGCTCGGCCTCGTCATATTGGCCCGCGGCGATCAACACCTCGGCCAGCTCGGCCCGCAGCTCGTTGCGCTCACGGCGGACGGCCGGCTCGTATATCTGCTCGTTCAGGAGGCTCATGCCGCGTCGCAGCGGCGCCAGCGCCAGATCGTGGCGGCGCGCCAGGCGCAGGGTGCGGCCCATCCGACGCAGGGTGCGCGCCCGATCCAGATCGGCCTCCATCCCAATGTAGTTCAGACCGCCCTGCACGCTCATCCTTTCGAGCAGTTGCTGCAGCAGGGCGCTGGCCGGGGCCAACTGGCCCGTCTCGATCATGCGATCGGCCTGGCTCCACAGGAGCTGCACCCCGGGGCGACCCATGGGCCCTTCGCGGGGGATCGCCCGATTGGTGGCCTCCTTGACCTGCTCTGTGACGCTGCGGGCCTCTTCGACCAGGCCCAGCGCCTCCAGCAACTGGGTATACAGGCGGCCATAGTTGACCGCCGCCACCAGGTCCTGATCCTCCATGATCAGATCCAGCGCCTGGCCCATGTTGCCGATATCGTGATAGGCGAGGGCCGCGACGCCTTCCGCCGCCCGCTCGCGGTTGCGCATCAGCTCGGTGAGAAAGGCCAGATAGTGGGCGCGAAACGTGGCCCCGAACTGCCGCCGAGCGCCCAGATCCAGGCGCTGGCGCGCCAGCCGCTTGAGGGCGGGGTGCATGCGTACATAGGGGGCCGTGAGGTTGGCGAGAGCCTCTTCATGGAGCAGGCCGCCGCGGGCCAGGAGGGCGCCCTGCTGCTCCCACGCCCCCTGATCCAGCCCCATCACGCCCAAGCCGATATGCTGGGGGAACCCCCCCACGAACAGGCCCAGCGCCGGTATGCCGTGGCGCAGCGCCTCGGGCATGGCCTGGAGCAGGCGATCGAACAGGATCTCGAGCGCCTCGTTGCGAAAGCGCGCCCCGCCCGCGGCCAGGCCGGGCAGATCGGCGAGCAGGGCGCGCGCGGCCTCCTCCGGCGCCGCCCCGAGGAAGCAGGCGGCCATCAGGCGCAGGGTGAGCGGGTGCCCGCCCACAGCGTCGACAAGGGCGCGCCGGGCGCCGGGCCCTGGCGCCTCGCTGCCGGACCAACGGCACAGGGCCGCCAACAGATCGGCGGCGTCGGGCTCGTCCAGCAGGGCCAGGCCGAGGCTATGCACCTCGGGCAGGCGCTGGGCGCTCTCCGGCAGGGCGGGGCCGTCGGAGAGGATGCAGAGGCGGCTGGGGCCGGCAGCCGCCACCTGGCCCGCCAGGCGATACCAGGCGTCCAGCTCGGCGGGGCGCGCCGAGAACTCGCCCCCGGGCAGCACGGCGTGCCAATCATCCCAGAGGATCAGGGTGGGGGTCTCCTGCAGGGCGGCGAGGATGGCATCCAGGGCGTCAGGGCCAAAGGCGGCATCGCGGCCCAAGAGCTGCCAGCCCAGGTCATACAGCGCCAGGGCGGTGGCGCCAGAGCGCCCCAGGCTGGTGTAGACGACGCGTTCGAACCGGCCCGTGCGCACCAGCCAGCGGGCCACATGGGCCGCCAGGGCGGTCTTGCCGATGCCGTCATAGCCATAGAGCCACACCGGCGCCGCCTCGTTGGCTGCCAGCAGGGCCTCCAGCTCCAGGATCTCGCGGCGGCGGCCCAGCAGGCCATAGGGGGGCTCGGGCGGCAGGCCACCCGGCAGCTCCGGGCCGAGGAGACGCTCTCCGACGGCGCCCCGCTCGCGTTGAGAGAAGGGCGTCACCTGGCTGATGCCCGAATCCAGGGCGATGGCGGGCGTGGTGAGGCGCCCCTGCCCGGGGCCGTAGAGCTGCAGGTCGGGCGCCGGGCCCTCTTTGCGGCGGGCGGCCTGGCCCGCGGCGGCCTGGGCGCTCTGCGCCGAAACCTCCACCGATTCGCCGGCCAGCAGCTGGGCCAGAAGCTCGGACATGAGGACGCGGGCCAGCTCTTCGGAGAGGCCCTCGCGCAGCCGGATGACCGGCGCGCCGCCGCCGGCGGCCAGCCCCTCGGCCAGGGGCGCGGCACTTTCGGCGCCATCGCCGAGGGGCTGCAGGTGCAGCAGCGCCAGCGCGACGCCCGCCTTGGCCAGCAGGCGCCCCAGCGCTTCGCCGTCCAGCTCGTGGGGCTCTTGCCCCGCGCCTTCCAGCAGGAGCGTCGCTCCCCCTCTCCCCAGGGCGGCGTCCACCACCAGCATGGCCACAGGGGGCTGCTGGCCATCGGCCAGGCGGGCCTCCAGGGCGGCCAGCGAGCAGGGGCGCAGGTGCTCCGCGTGGACCTGGGCGCCCTGGGCCTCGATCCCCTGGTAGAGGCCTTCCAGGGTGGCGTAGGTGAGGAGATCTCGTGTGGCGGCCGGGCGTGGTGCCACAACGAGGAATTGGAGTGGCGATGTGGGTTGGGTCACAACTCCCTCCGATCAAGGGTCAAGACGGGGAACGCGCGCGCCCCGGCGGCGGGGCCGCGCCTACAGGCTGAATGGCACAGGCATTATAGCCAATCGAGATGCTTTTGCTAAAGCTCTTTGATTGGTATATTATGTGTCGCCAAATGCCTGAACGTGTATCTTGCACCTCCAAAGGTGAATGCCTTATGGCTTACGAGTACTCTGATAGCCCCGAGTTGTTTGATGATCTGATCGAGCAGGACTTTCGACGGTTGGACACCTCTCGCTCCGAGGACAAGATGGAGCTGCCCGTCCTGGCCCTGCGCGATTCGGTCATGTATCCCCACATGATGGCGCCGCTGCTGGTGGGGCGCAGCAGCTCCCTCAGCGCTGTGGATGCCGCCATGGAGGACGATCGGCGCATGATCGCCATCGCCCAGCGCCAGGAGGAGACCGAGGACCCGCGCGAGGACGATCTGTACACCGTCGGCACCGAGATCGTCATCGGGCGCCGCTTGCGCATGCCCGATGGCTCGGTGAGCATCTGGGTGCAGGGGCAGCGCCGCGTGCGCATCGAAAACTATACCCGGGTGCGCCCGCACCTGGTGGCCCGCGCCACCGCCCTTGAGGATACCTGGGAGAACACGCTTTCCACCGAGGCCCTGATGCGGGCCGTGTTGGCGCTCTTTGAAAAAGTCGTGCAGCTCAACCACAATCTGCCCGAGGACGCCTACGTCGCCGCCGTCAATGCCGAAGACCCGGCGCTGCTCTCCGACCTGGTGGCTTCGATCCTGGGGCTGGACGTAGAACGGCGCCAGCAGCTCTTGGAGGAGCTGGATGCGACGCGCCGCCTGGAGCACCTGAGCATCGAGCTGGCTACCGAGCTGGACGTGCTGGAGCTGGAGGACCGCATCCAGTCACAGGTGCAAGAGGAGATCGACAAGGGCCAGCGCGAGTACTTTTTGCGCGAGCAGATCCGCGTGATCCAGGACGAGCTGGGCGAGGGCGATCCCTACGCCGAGGAAGTCAAGGACCTGCGCGAGCGCCTGGCCACCCTGGGCCTGCCCGAAGAGGTGGAAAAGCGCGCCACCCGCGAGCTCCACCGCCTGGAGGGCCTGCCTTCCATCGCTCCAGAGACGGGCATCATCCGTGGCTACCTGGATTGGATCATCTCGCTGCCCTGGACCCAGGAGACCGAGGACAACCTGGATCTGGCCGTGGCCGAGCGCATCCTGGAGCAGAGCCACTTTGGCCTGCCCAAGGCCAAGGAGCGCATCCTGGAGCATATGGCCGTGCGCCAGTTGGCCGCCGATCGCATGAAGAGCCCGATCCTGTGCTTTGTGGGGCCGCCGGGCACCGGCAAGACCTCCCTCGGCCAATCCATCGCCAAGGCGCTGGGGCGCAGCTTTGTGCGCGTGAGCCTGGGCGGCATCCGCGATGAGGCCGAGATCCGCGGGCATCGCCGCACCTATGTGGGCGCCCTGCCGGGTCGCATCATCCAGACCATGCGCCGGGCCGAGACCCGCAACCCCGTCTTTATGCTGGACGAGATCGACAAGCTGGGCACCGACTTTCGAGGCGATCCCTCCTCGGCCCTGCTGGAGGTCCTCGATCCGGAGCAGAACAACGCCTTCTCCGATCACTATCTCGAGGTGCCCTACGATCTCTCCAAGGTGATGTTCATCACCACGGCCAACCTGCTGGATACCATCCCCGATCCCCTGCTGGACCGCATGGAGGTGATCGAGTTCCCCGGCTACATGGAGGAGGAGAAGCTGGAGATCGCTCGCCGCTTCATCATCCCCCGGCAGATCGAGCAGAACGGGCTGCATGAGCTGATCTTCTCTCAGGGAGCGTTGCTGGATCTGATCCGCGAATACACCCAGGAGGCGGGCGTGCGCAACCTGGAGCGGGAGATCGCCAACATCTGCCGCAAGGTGGCGCGCCGGCTGGCCGAAGGCAAGACGGTCCCCAAGATCATCGGCAAGCAGTCGCTGGGCAAATACCTGGGGCCTCCGCGCTACTCCTTCAGCGAGGCAGAGGATCACGACGAGGTTGGGGTGGCCACCGGCCTGGCCTGGACCGAATCGGGCGGCGATACCCTCTCCATCGAGGTGAGCGTGCTGCCTGGCAAGGGCAGCCTGCTCCTCACGGGCCAATTGGGCGAGGTGATGCAGGAATCGGCCCAGGCGGCCCTCAGCTACACCCGTTCGCGGGCCGAGGACCTGGGTCTGGAGGACCTGGATTTCGACAAGGTGGATATCCATATCCACGTGCCCGAGGGGGCGGTGCCCAAGGACGGGCCCTCGGCAGGCATCACCATCGCCACGGCGCTGATCTCGGCCCTCACCGGGCGCCCCGTGGTGCACGACGTGGCCATGACCGGCGAGATCACGCTGCGGGGCCGGGTGCTGCCCATCGGCGGCGTCCGCGAAAAGATCCTGGCGGCCCATCGGGCCGGGCTCAAGACGATGCTCCTGCCCCGCCGCAACAAGCGCGACATGTCCGAGATCCCGGCCAAGCTGCGCCGCCGCATGAACCTGGTGTTCGTGGATTCCATGGATCAGGTGTTGCCCGTGGCCCTCTCGCCCAACGTAGATCCCTCGGCGCGCATCAACCTGCTCTACGACTGAGCCGGGTCGCCTGCCGCATGGTAACGTCCCCGACGGGCGCCTTCGCCCCGCCGGGGACGTTCTGCGCCCCGGGGCCATTTGACGGAACGTTTCCCCTGCTGGTGCGTAAAGGAGATGTATTTCAAGGAGAGGAGCTGGGCCCATGCAGAACAAAGGTTCCCTGTATGTCGGGACGCTGTTGATCCTTTCGGGGATCGTCTTTTTCGTCATCGAGGGGGCGGGCCGTCTGTTGCGGCCCCTTGGCATCCCCTTGGGGTGGCAGAACCTCTGGCCGCTCCTGCTCCTGGTGGTGGGGCTGGCCTTCTGGCTGCCGATCGTGATCTGGTGGAACCGGCGCGGCGAGCTGGCGGGAATGGCGGTGCCGGCCAGCCTGTTCACGGTGAACGGCCTCATTCTGCTCTACACGTCCCTCACCCGCCGCTGGGGCGACTGGAGCTACCTCTGGGCGCTGGAGCCGATGGCGCTGGGATTCTCCTTCCTGGTGCTCTACTACCTGACCAGCCGGCCCGCGGGGCTGGGGGTGGTGGGGGTAGCCTTTATCGGCGTGGGCGCGTTTTTCTTTCTGGCCTTTGCCTCGGCCTTTGGCGGGTTGGTGGGGCTCATCGGGCCGCTGCTCCTGATCGCCCTGGGCCTGCTGCTCCTGATGCGGGGCAGGCTGTTCCGCAGCCGGGGCTCGCGTCCCGAGGAGCTCTAGCGGCCATCCCCGCAGCCGCCGCGGCTGTTGCCGCGTAACAGACATAACGACGCCCCCTCTCCCATGCGCGCAGGCGAGAGGGGGCGAGATGGCTCGCAGAGCCGTGCGGGGGTGCGGGCGGGGCCTGCGCCTCGGGGCAGCCGCCCCAGGCAGACGCATCTGCCTTGCCCCGCCTCGGTCTCTCCTACTCCACCCGAACCGTCCCGATGCCGGCCTTGATGTACACGCGGACGCTGCCCACCCCGCCGGCGGTGTAGGTGTTCCCCGAGCGCTGGAAGCGATCCGCCACCTCCACCGGGCCCAGCCCGCCCTCGATCTCGATCTGGGCGCCCACGTCCTCGGGCAGCTCGATCACCAACGCGCCCACGCCGCCCGTCACCGTGGCCTCATAGAAACCGTCGGGCAGAGCGAGCTGGACATCGCCCACCCCGCAGTGCAGATCGAGGATCGCCAGAGTCAGGTCTTCCAGCATCAGGTGCGACTTGCCGACTCCGGACTCGACGGCCAGGGCCAAGGGGATCTCGCGGGCCAGCGCCACCTCCAGCCGTCCGTTGTCGCCGGTCACCAGCGGCCCGTTGTTCGTCCCGCTGAATGCCAGGGCGGCCTCGACATGGCCTCCCTGCACCTGCTTGGTCTCGTTCAGTTCGGTGTTGCGCGGATCATGGCGCAAGGTGGCCCGATACACCAGATCGTCCCCCTGTAGCGCGGCCAGCTCCAGCTCGCCCACGCCCATGGTGATATCCACGGTGGCCGAGGTGATGCCCTCGGCAGAGAGCTCGACCGTCTCGCTCTCCAGCCGCGACCAGCGGTCGGCGAGCTTGGGCCAGGCAAACCACAGGAGGGCCAGAATGGCGCCCACCAGCACCAGGTAGACCAATCCCCCCAGGGGCACCCGCCTCAACAGCATCTCCAGGCCGACAAAGACCAGGGCCAGGGGCCAGAGCTGCCACAGGCTGGACCAGGAGATCTGCCAGAAGCCGAGTTGCTGCAGCAGCAGGGCCACGCCGGCCAGGATCAGCAGGATGGCAAAGGTGTAGTTGCGGTTGCGGTTTTCGGGCATATCAGCGCTCCTTGAGGTTGTTTATCAGGATGGCCACGCCCAGGCCGACCAGGGCGATGGGCCACAGGTAGCGGGTCCAGGCCAGCAGCCCGATGTTGCGAAAGAGCAGCAGCAGGCCGAACCCAACCAGGATGGCCCCGCCGATGATCAGCGCATCGTCGGGCGAGCCCGTCTTGCGCGCCCGCACAAAGGAGCCGCGCGCCTCGGCGCCCAGCTCGCGGGCGCGGGTGCGCATCTCGTCCAGGTTGTCGCGTATCACTTGCTCCTGCTGGGCGAGCCCCTGCTGGGCCGTCGGCAGGACGAGCCAAAGCAGCAGGTAGAGCGCCACGCCCGTGCCCGTCGCCATGGTCAAGGCGATGAACAGGAGCCGAAAGAGCAGTGGGTCGCGCCCAAAGTAGGCGGCCAGGCCGCCGCACACGCCTGCGATTACCTTGTCCTGCTGGCTACGATACAGATGCTTCATGCGGATTCCCCTCCCCAGAATGGGATGGCCCGCTTCCGGAGACCTGCGGGCCATCTTTCACCGGCTATACGCAGGAGCGGCGCACGAGTTGCAGGCAGAGGGCAAGGAGCGGGGCGTGAAGGAATAGCGGCAGCGGGCGCCGGGCTGGCGCTAGCTGCGCAGGAACTGGCGCTCCAGTTGGGCCTGGCTCAGGTGCAGCATGGTGGGGCGCCCGTGGGGGCAGGTGTGGGGCAGGGCCGTGCGTTCGAGCTGTTGCACCAGCTCGCGCATTTCCTGGTGGCTCAAGGTCTGCCCGGCGCGCACCGCCGTGTGGCACGAGAGGGTCATGAGGGCCTGGTCCGCCCAGGAGAAGCCAGGGCCGCCCTCGCTGGCCGCGTCCAGCATCTCCGAGAGGGCGACCGGCAGCAGGTCGGGCGGCAAGCTGGCGGGGATGGCCTTCACCAGGAAGGTGTTGCGCCCAAAGAGCGCGATCCCGAAGCCCCAGGCCGCCAGTTGCTCCAGATGGGCCTCCAGCAGGGCGGCCTGCTGCGGCTCTAGCTCGACGGTCAGGGGCTCCAATAGCTCCTGGGTGGCCATCTGCAGGGTCGCCTGTTGGGTCTGCAGCGCCTCGTAGCGGATGCGCTCGTGGGCGGCATGCTGGTCGATCAGGTACAGGCCGCCGGGCCCCTCGGCGATGATGTAGGTCTGGGCGATCTGCCCCACCACCCGCAGCATGGGCAGCCGCTCGGTAGGGCGGGCCAGGGGCGGCTCCACCTCGCGCTCCGGGCCGGCCTCCTGGGCGGAGGAGGGAGGGCTCTGGAACTCGATGGCCCTCTGGGCCGCGCCCGGCGCCAGGTGGCGCGCGTCGAACTGGCGGGTCCAGCTCGCGGCGGTGCGTCCCGGCAGCGGCGCCGAGGCCACGGGCCGCTGGGCCATGAGGGTGCTGCGTACGGCGCGCTGCACCGCCGCAAAGACGACGTTCTGTCGCCGAAAGCGCACTTCCTGCTTGGTGGGGTGGATATTGACATCCACCTCCTCCGGGGGCAGGGCGATATTCAGGATCACCAGGGGGTGGCGGCCCTGAGGCAGCAGGGTGTGATAGGCCTGGCTCACGGCATAGGCGAGGGATTGATCCTGGATCCAGCGGTGGTTGACGAAAAAGATAATGTCGCGCCGGTTGGAGCGGTGCAGCTCGGGCGCGCCGACCAGCCCCCAGACCGAGACGCCGTCGCGCTCGTACGCGCCCTGGGGGATCTCGAGCATCTGCTCGGCCACGTCCAGCCCATAGAGGGCCAGCACCACATCCACCACCTGCCCGGTGCCGGTGGTGCGGATGGAGAGGCGCTCGTTGCTGCGCAGCTCCAGGCGGCGCTCGGGGAAGGCCAGGGCATAGCTGCTCATCAGGCGGGCCACGTGCCCCGTCTCGGTGGCATCGGCGCGCAGGAACTTGAGCCTGGCGGGGGTATTGAAGAACAGGTTCTCGACGCGGATATCGGTGCCCTGGTTGCGGGCCAGGGCCTCGCGGTGGCTGAGGCTGCCCCCCTCAAAGCGCACCAGGGTGCCCACGGGCTCGTCGGCGCTGCGGCTGGTGAGGGTCAGGCGAGAGACGGCGGCGATGCTGGCCAGGGCCTCGCCCCGAAAGCCCAGGGTGCGCACGCGATAGAGCTCCTCCGCCGACGCGATCTTGCTGGTGGCGTGGCGCGCAAAGGCCAGCTCCACCTGGTCGGCGGGGATACCACAGCCGTCGTCGCTGACGCGGATGAGCTGCCGCCCTCCCTGGGCGATCTCGACGCGGATCTCGGCGGCATCGGCATCCAGGGCGTTCTCCACCAGCTCCTTGACCACCGAGGCCGGGCGCTCGATGACCTCGCCGGCGGCGATCTTGGCGGCCAGGTCCGGGGGCAGGATCTGAATGGGCATGGGTAAGGGGCCTCTCGCGTGCCTGGGTGTATGTGCCCTGATTGTAGCACAGGGTGGGGCCGGGGCAAGGTGGGGCGGAACAGGCGGATAAGGGGCCAGGCAACGGCGGCCGCCAGAGGGCGGCCCCATCTGGAGGGCGCGCATGACGCCGGGCAAGCTCGCGAATGACCTGCCAACGCCGTTCTGGACAGCCGGCCCGTTCGCGGGTAGCATAGGTCTGCAGAGTGAGGGAAAGTGCCCTGTCTCATCCTCAAGCGAGTTGCCCGACACCCTATCAAGAGAGAGAAGACATCCATGGCGAGAACAGTGATGATGCCCAAGCTGGGCCAGACGATGGAGGAAGGCGCCATCGTCGAGTGGCTGGTGCAAGAGGGCGAGCCCGTTGACCGGGGGGATATCCTCTTTCAGGTCGAATCCGACAAGGCCGTGCTGGAGGTCGAGTCGCGCTACAAAGGCATCCTGCGCAAGATCCTGGTGGGGCCCGATGTCACCGTGCCGGTGCTGACCCCCGTCGCCATCATCGGCGAGGCCGAGGAGGACATCGGGGCGCTGCTGGCCGAGCTGACGGGCCAGGCGCCGGGCGGGGGCGCGCAGGCGCCCGACGCTGCGCCGGCCGGGCCG
>DCTX01000035.1 GCA_002329325.1 Anaerolineales bacterium UBA1429 | reverse complement strand
GGACCCGCCGGACCCACAGGCCCCGCAGGCGCAGCTGGCGCTACCGGGCCCACAGGCCCCGCAGGCGCCACGGGCGCAACCGGACCCGCCGGTGCCACAGGCCCCGCAGGCGCGGCTGGCGCTACCGGGCCCACAGGCCCCGCAGGCGCCACGGGCGCAACCGGACCCGCCGGACCCACAGGCCCCTCGGGCCCCGCCGGGTCGACGGAGCTGAGCCTCTACATGCGGTCGTACACCGCGTCGTCCACGGATCTCAATGTCTACTGCGACACGGGCGACATTGCGACCGGCGGCGGGGTCGGCTCTACGGCGAACGTCAACGTGCGGGCCAGCAGGCCCCATCTGGACACATCCAACGTGCCCTATGGCTGGTTCGGCCGATTCCAGACGGCGGATGCCAGCAACACCGTGTACGTCATCTGCCATCAGGTCAGCGCTGAGGAATAGCGCAAGCGCAGCAGGGGCGATCCCGAACAGAATCCGCAGATCCGAGGATCCGTCCTCGGCAAGAGGGCAAAGGCAGCGGCGATGCCGCTGCCTTTGCCCTTCCGCAGGGCGCCCGCCGCCTTTAGCCACGGCTCCCTTGAACCTCGAGCGGACCGTTTTGACTCAAAAAAGCGCACCAACCACTAGACTATCGCTGCTATATATGGTAGATTAGTTACAGGCTCTAGCTGCCGAGCTGTCCATGAGCAGGAGGTTTCGCGTATGGCCTAAGGTGTACATCGCGTCAACGGATTTCGCGATATTGACCAGTAGGAGGGATAGGGCATGAAGAGCAGAATCGTATTGGCAGTGGCCGTCATGTTGGCCCTGGTCCTCGTGGGCGCGGGCGCCGGGTCCGCCGGGCCATCAGACCAAGTGATCGGCTGCGTGACCTCGGCAGGCGCAGTGCGCATCGTCTCCGATTGTAGCCTGTGCTACGCCCGAGAGACCTGCCTGATCTGGAACACCACCGGCGTTACCGGCCCGACCGGGCCCACCGGCCCCACCGGGCCTGCTGGACCCAGCGGCGCCACGGGCGCTACCGGACCCGTCGGTCCTACCGGCGCCACCGGGCCTGCCGGCGCCACCGGGCCTGCCGGCGCCACCGGACCTGCCGGCGCTACCGGCGCCACCGGACCCGTTGGTCCTACCGGACCTGCCGGCGCCACCGGCGCCACCGGACCTGCCGGTCCCACCGGCGCTACCGGACCTGCCGGTCCTACCGGCGCCACCGGACCTGCCGGTGCCACCGGCGCGACTGGACCCGTTGGTCCTACCGGCGCGACTGGCCCCGTCGGTCCCACCGGCGCTACCGGACCTGCCGGCGCTACCGGCCCCGTCGGTCCCACCGGCGCTACCGGACCTGCCGGCGCTACCGGCGCGACTGGACCTGTCGGCCCCACCGGCGCGACTGGTCCTACCGGCGCTACCGGACCTGCCGGCGCTACCGGTGCGACTGGCCCCGTCGGTCCTACCGGCGCGACTGGCCCCACCGGCGCCACCGGACCTTCCGGCCCGACTGGCCCGACTGGCGCGACTGGCCCCACCGGCGCCACCGGACCTTCCGGCCCGACTGGCGCGACTGGTCCGACCGGCCCCACCGGTGCTGACGGCATCATGGGCATAGCGCAGGTAGAGACATCGCCTCAGGCTCTGAGCGCCTGGACGACAACCACTATCACTGCCACATGCACAGGCCTCTCTACGCCTCCTTCGGGCTATGAGTGGGTCGTGGTCTCGGGTGGACACTCGTGCAACGGCTGGGGTGTGTGGATCATGGAGAGCTACCCCGCCAGCAATTGGAGCGGCTGGACGGTTGTCTTCGATCGCGAGACCCGGGATGCGCGCTCGTGCAGCGTCAATGCCGTGTGCGTGCTTAGGCGCGTCATCGACTAGACAGTTGCAAGAGCGCAGCGCGCTCTGACAGCTACCGGCGCCGGAAGCATCTTCCGGCGCCGGTTCTTTTTCTCACAAGACTTGGCAAGGCCGACCAGACCCACTAGAATCGCGGCAGAATCCGCCCAACACTGCGCCGTGAGGGAGCGTGCCCGATGGATCCGTTGCAGCCGCCAGCGCCCGAGCAGGGTATTTCGCCAACGCCTCCTGAGACGGGGAACAGCGCTGCTGCCGCCCGAGAGGACACCTTTACCCTGCAGATACGCCTGCCACGTCTTGAGCGCTGGGTCGGCCCCCTTGTGCTGGCCCTGGCCATCCTGCTCAACCTCGTCATGTTCCGCCACGAGGTGAGCGTCGACGCGCCCCCCCTCAACGACAACGTGGTGCACCTGGTGAACCTGCGCCACGCGGCGGAGGCGATCCGCCTGGGCCAGGATCCAAGCGATCCCTGGATCCCCGAGATAGACCTGGGGTACCCCCTCTTTCACCACTATCAGCACCTGAGCTACCAGCTCCCGGCCCTGGCCGTGGTGCTTTCGGGCGGCGCCCTCTCGCCGGAGACGGTGCTGCGCTGGACTCTGTACCTGCTGTTCTGCTTGCTGCCCCTGCCCCTCTACTGGTCGGGGCGCCGCCTCGGTCTCGACCGGGTGGCGTCGCTCCTGGCGGCCGTCCTCGGCCCCTTGCTGGCAACCTACGGGCTCTATGGCCTGGATGCCTACAGCTACTCCTGGAGTGGGTTTGGCCTCTACACCCAGGTCTGGGCTGCCTGGCTGTTCCCCATGGCCCTGGCGCAGGCATACCATACCCTGCGCACGGGCAAAGGCTACTTTCTGGCGGTGGCCCTCATCTCGGCGCTGCTGCTCTCGCACCTGGTCTATGCGTACATGTTGTTCGCGTCGCTGGCCCTGTTGGTGGTCCTGGCGGCCTGGCGCCCCAAAGCGGACGAGGCTGTGGTGCCGGGGGATACGTGGAGCCGCCGCGCCCTCCGCCTGCTCGCCATACTGGGGCTGGTGGCCCTGGCGACATCCTACTTTGCCCTGCCATACCTTCTCGATCACGCCTACATGAACCGCAGCATCTGGGAGCTGCCCTGGAAGTATGACTCTTTCGGTGCGAGCTGGGTGCTAGGTCACCTTGTGAGGGGCGAGATGTTCGATGCCGGGCGTTTCCCCTCTCTGACACTGCTGCTGATCCTGGGAGCAGGCTATTGCCTATGGCAATGGCGGGTCGAACGGCATCGTCTGGCCGTTTTCTTGTTTCTTTTTTGGCTCTTTCTCTATTTCGGGCGCCCCACATGGGGTTTCTTGCTGAACATACTTCCTCTGGGTGAAGAGCTGCATCTACATCGCCTGGTCGCAGGAGTACACTTGGCGGGCATCTACCTCATGGGGTTGGGCCTGGCCTGGCCCTGGCGCTGGGCCCTCTCCAGAGCCAAGCGGCGTTACCTGCTGGCCCCCGCGTTGCTCACCCTTCTCCTCTTGATCCCCGTCTATCGCGAGCGCGTTGCCTCCTATGCGCAGAACGCGACCTGGATGCAAGAGACTGCCGATGCCGTCGCCGCCGAACAGACCGATCTCGACGCCCTGGTCGACGCCATCCAGGAGCACGGCCCTGGCCGCGTCTACGCTGGCCTGCCCGCCACCTGGGGAGGCGAAGTCAAGATCGGCGCCGTCCCCCTCTACGCCTACCTCAACGGCAGGGGCCTGGACATGGTGGGATTCCTTTATCACGCCCTCTCCCTCAATGCCGATATCCAGGTTCTTTTTGACGACGCCCTTCTGGAGCAATACCAGCTCTTCAACGTGCGCTATGTGGTCACCCCCAGGGACTGGCTCGTCCCCGACTTTTACCACGCCCTCGGTGACTATGGCCGCTTCCGCCTCTACGAGATCCCCTCCGGCGGCTACTTTGACCTCGTGGATTCCGACATGGCCTTCGTCGGCGCCAATACCGACCTGTACCCCGCCGCCTCTGCCTGGCTCTATAGCAGCCTCCTCTCCGCCAAGCAGCACCCCTCCATCGCCTTGGGCGCCGCCCCCTTGGGCTACCCCAAGCTCTATCCCCTCGAGGAGGCCGCTGCCGAGATCCCCCTCATGCAGCCCTCCCCCGGCGCNNGCCCTGATCCAGCGCGATTGCTGGCTCATGCTCAAGGTCACCTATCACCCCGGCTGGCGCGCCTATGTGGACGGCGCCCCCGCCGAGACGGTCATGCTCATGCCCAGCTATGTGGGCGTGCGGCTGGGCCCCGGGCAGCACACCGTGCGGCTCGCGTATAGCGGCGGCGCCGCCCGCCTGGCCCTCATGGGCCTGGGCGCCCTCACCCTGGCCCTGCTGGCCCTGGCCGAGCGCCGCCCCAACCTGGCGGCGCGGCTGCGGGAGCGTCTGTTCGCCCGCTGGGGTCGAGAGCCCCAGCCGCCTGCCGAGGCCGGCGCGCAGGAAGGCGGCGAGGCGGATGCCGCCCTCGCCGCCGGTGAGCCTGCTGCACAGGTCCAGGACGGAGCGCCGACGCCACCCTGGCCGAATCGGCGGTTCTTGCTGGGCCTCTACCTGGCGCTGCTGGCCATCTATCTGATGTCCGGCGCGGGCCACTTTTTCAGCACGGATCATGTGGCAGTGTATCTGGTAACAGAAAGCCTACTGGAGCGCGGTGAGCTGGCGCTGCCGGGTCCCATGAACGACTCGTTGCAGGGGCCCGATGGCAAACACTACTCCATGTTTGGCGTAGGGCAGTCGCTCGTGGCCATGCCGCTGTACATCCTGGGCAAGACGGTAGACGGGATCGCGACGCCCGAGATCAAGCGCCTCTTCGGAGGTGTGGATCTGGGCCAGTGGGGCGGCACGGTTCCCATCTACTTTGTCTCACTGCTGAACCAGTTCCTTTCACCCTTGCTCTGCCTGTTGGTACTCAAGTTCTGCCTGCGCCTGGGCTACTCACGGCGGACCAGCCTCGTGACCACACTGGTGTTCGGGTTGGGAACGGCTACTTGGGCCTATGCGCGAGACTCCTTTCAGCATCCTCTTGAGTCGCTGACGCTGCTGGCCGCCCTCTATACACTATACGCACACCGTGAGAGCCTGCGGCCCAAGCATCTCTTGTTCGCAGGGAGCGCCTTGGGGTTGGGTGTGCTCACAAGGTCAAACCTGCTCCTTGCTGCGCCACTGCTTGCTGTCTACCTGTTCCATCTCTTGGCAACCCAAGCGCCTCGCGCTCAACGCAGCTCGAACGATCAGGCTCCCAGATCTTGGTTGTTCGTGGGCGCGACGGAAGTGCGCGATTGGTGGAGACGCGGAGTGGAACGGGGAGCCGTGCGATCCATATTGCTGCTTGCTTTGCCGGTCACTCTGTCCTTTGCCCTTACCCTCGAGATCAACCATATCCGGCATGGGTCGTATCTGGCCTTTCACCCCCTGGCGCAGGCGGCCGGCTTCTCGACTCCGGCCTGGGTAGGCCTGTACGGCAATCTGCTGAGTCCCGGGCGTGGCCTGTTCCTGTACTCGCCCCCGTTGATACTGGCTCTCTTTGCTGCATCCGAGTTCTATCGCTCGCACCGCGCCGAGGCGCTCCTGTTCGGGGCGCTCTCCCTCCTATATCTATTGCTCTATTCGCTGTACAGCTATTGGGATGGTGGTTGGGCCTGGGGCCCGCGCTCGCTTCTACCCTGTCTGCCCTATCTGGCCATTCCGCTGGCAGGCTACGTTCGCAGCCGAAAGCGTGCTGTAGCTCTGGCGCTGCTGACGGTGCTGGGCATCATGGTGCAGATATCGGGCGTCACCATCAACTATGGCTATGTATATCACGAGTGGCTGGCACAGGGGCTCAATCCGTCCAAGGCCTTTCTCTTTGTGCCCGAGATCTCGCCGATCCCAACCCACTGGCAGGCGCTGCTCTCCGGCAGGAATATCGATCTGTGGCTATACGAGGTGTGGAAGGGATTCGGGCCACGGGTGTTCGCCCTGACTTTGCTCGTCTTCCTCGGCATCCTGGGCAGCGGGCTGACGCTGCTGGATGCGCCGCGGGCCGCACTCGCCTGGCTGCGGCCTCGCCTGGCGGGTCTGCGCAAGGCTCCCTCCCCGGAGGCGTAGACGCCGCGCTGGATCGACGCGCTCGGCTTNNCCCGCCGAGCCTGGCTACAATCCGATTGCGACTGTGCAGATCTGAAAGTAGCGTGGATGCACCCTATACAAGCTCCCGAACCAGCCCAGGCCAGCGCGGTGACGCATGAGGCAGAGACCGATGCGCCCGCCTCCCCGGTGCGCGCCTTCACAATGCATATCCCGTTGCCGCTCCTCAAGCGTTGGGGCGTGTTTCTGATCCTGGCTTGCGCCGTCCTCTTTAGCCTGATCCAGCTCTACCCCGAGGTGGGGCGGGACGTGCCCCCGCTGAACGATAGCGTCCTGCACCTGATCAACGTGCGCCGCGCCGCCGAGGCCATGGCTCAGGGCCAGGACCCCACGGATCCCTGGCTGCCGCAAGTGGTCTTGGGCTACCCCCTCTTCCGCTACTACCAGCACCTCGGCCACCAGATCCCGGCCTTGGCCGTGGCTCTCTCCGGTGGAGCGCTCTCGCCCGAGAAGGCTCTGGCGTGGACCGTGTACCTGCTGTTCTCGCTGCTGCCCTTGCCGCTGTACGGGTCGGCGCGACGTCTCGGCCTCGATCGGCTGGCGGCTCTGGGCGCGGCAGCCGTCGGCTCGCTGCTGGCCACCGATAGCCTCTATGGCGTGGAGGCCATGAGCTTTGTTTGGGGAGGGTACGGCCTCTATACGCGCCTGTGGGCCGCGTGGCTCTTTCCTCTGGCTTTTGCGCAAACACACGTAACCTTGCGCACCGGCCAAGGCTATCTGCTCTCCGTGGTTCTGGTGGCAGGGCTGCTCCTCTGCCAGATGCCTTACGCCTATATCCTGATCCTTTCGTTGGCGGTGCTGGCGTTAGTGGGCGCCTGGCAGCCGGGCGCGCGTAAGGCAAACCGCCCCGACGGCAGCCTCGAGCAGCGCCTCTGGCGCCTGTTCGTCGTACTGGCCCTGGCTGGCGTCGTCGCATCCTACTACCTGATCCCCTTCCTTCTGGGGGGCGCCTATACGAACCCCATCGTCATGGCAATCCCCTGGAAGCATGAGGCGTCAGGCGCCGGGTGGGTGCTATCCAGCCTGGTAAAGGGCGAGCTGTTCGATGCAGGTCGGTTCCCCTCGCTGACGCTGCTCGCAGGTCTGGGGTTCGCCATCTGCGCCTGGCGCTGGCGGCAGGCCAGCTACCGGGCCCTTGGCTTGATGGCGCTGTTCTGGCTCCTGCTCTTTTTCGGGCAACCCACCTGGGGCACCCTTCTGAGCCTGTTGCCAATGAGCGGATCCATAGATTTCCACCGGCGCATCGGCGCCCTGCATCTCGGCGGCATCTACCTCATGGGGATAGCTCTGGCCTGGCCCTGGCGCTGGGCCATGGCCAGAGCCAAGCGGCGTTACCTGCTGGCCCCTGCCGCCCTCACCCTTACGGCCCTGCTCTTGCTGCCCGTCTATCGGGAGCGCATCGCCTTCCATGCGCAGGAGGCGGCCTGGATCCAGGAGACCGCCGACGCCTTTGCCGCCGAACAGGCCGATCTCGACGCCCTGGTCGACGCCATCCAGGAGCACGGCCCTGGCCGCGTCTACGCTGGCCTGCCCGCCACCTGGGGAGGCGAAGGCAAGATCGGCGCCGTCCCCCTCTACGCCTACCTCAACGGCAAAGGCCTGGATACGGTCGGATTCCTGTACCACGCCCTCTCTCTCAACTCTCCCATCCTGCTCCTGTTCGATGACGCCATCCTGGAGCAGTATCAGCTCTTTAACGTGCGCTATGTGGTCACCCCCACGGACTGGCTCGTCCCCGACTTTTACCACACCCTCGGTGACTATGGCCGCTTCCGACTCTACGAGATCCCCTCCGGCGGCTACTTTGACCTCGTGGATTCCGACATGGCCTTCGTCGGCGCCAATACCGAGCTGTACCCCGCTGCCTCTGCCTGGCTCTATAGCAGCCTCCTCGCCGCCAAGCAGCACCCCACCATCGCCTTGGGCGCCGCCCCCTTGGGCTACCCCAAGCTCTATCCCCTCGATGAGGCCGCTGCCGAGATCCCCCTCATGCAGCCCTCCCCCGGCGCCGAGCGCGGCCAGATCCTCTCCCAGGCCGTCGGCAGCAACTGGTTCCAGGCCGATGCCCTGATCCAGCGCGATTGCTGGCTCATGCTCAAGGTCACCTATCACCCCGGCTGGCGCGCCTATGTGGATGGCGCCCCCGCCGAGACCGTCATGCTCATGCCCAGCTATGTGGGCGTGCGGCTGGCCCCCGGGCAGCACACCGTGCGGCTCGAGTACAGCGGCGGCGCGGGCCGCCTGGCCCTCATGGGCCTGGGCGCCCTCACCCTGGCCCTGCTGGCCCAGGCCGAGCGCCGCCCCGACCTGGCGGCGCGGCTGCACGGCTGGATCCTCGGCCGGCACCGGTCATACAGGCGCCGGCGCTGAGTTGGCCGCTCAAACGGGCGCAGCCCGTGCTGCGCCCGCAGCAAGGACGACACATGCCTACCATCACCGTCTATTATGGAGACAACCTCACTGTATTGCGCTCGCTGCCCTCCGAGAGCGTCGCCCTGATCTACATCGACCCCCCCTTCAACACGGGCAAGGTGCAGGCCAGGACGCAGATCGAGACCGTCCAGGATGCAGAGGGGGACCGCACGGGCTTTCAGGGGCGGCGGTACAGGACGATCGAGGTGGGCTCCATGTCCTTTGGCGACGCCTTTGACGACTATCTTGCCTTCCTGGAACCGCGGCTGTGGCAGGCGCGCCGCATTCTGCAGAGCAACGGGAGCCTCTTCTTCCACATTGACTATCGAGAGGTGCACTACTGCAAGGTGCTGCTGGATGCCCTGTTTGGGCGCGGGTGCTTTATGAACGAGATCATCTGGGCCTATGACTATGGGGCGCGCACCCAGAGCCGCTGGCCCGCCAAGCACGACAACATCCTTTGGTACGCCAAGGACCCCAAGGCCTATCAGTTCGACTTGGATGCCTGCGACCGCATCCCCTACATGGCGCCCGACCTGGTGGGCGAGGAGAAGGCCGCCCGCGGCAAGACGCCCACCGACACCTGGTGGCACACCATCGTCAGCCCGAGCGGTCGCGAGAAGACGGGCTACCCCACCCAAAAGCCCCGCGGCATCATTGATCGCATCGTGCGGGTGCATTCGCGCCCCGGCGATACGCTGTGCGACTTTTTCGCGGGCAGCGGCACCCTGGGCGAATCCGCCTATGAGTGGGATCGCGATAGCATCCTGGTGGACAACAACCCCTCCGCGCTGGAGGTAATGGAGGCGCGCTTTCGAGGCAAGCAGGTCGTGTGGCGAGGCTGGCCGCCGGGCTCCCCCTGACGTTTGACCGGGCGGCTCTCCCGCACTAGACTGGCTGCGCTTGCATCCCACGCCACGCACACGATCACAAGGCCGCCATGCTTTCGCCATCTCACGCCCCCCAGCCGCGCCCGAGCTTGCGCCGCATCGAACTTGCCGCCCTGGCGCTGCTGGCCCTGCTGGCAGCAGCCCTGCGCCTGGCCTGGCTCGACCAGGCCGCCTTTGGCTTTGATCAGGCCCGGGTCAGCGGCCTGGCCCTGGCCATGGCGCGCGGGGGGCAGCTCGCCACGACGGGGATGCAGTCCTCCGTCGGCGTGCCCAACCTGCCCGCCACGGTGTGGGTCTTCGCCCTGTTCTACCGCCTCTCCGCCGACCCGCTGCACGCCACAGCGGGCGTGGCGTTGCTGAACGCCCTGGGGGTCTTGGGCCTGGGCTGGATGGCCCGCCGCGCCTGGGGCTCTCTCGCCGGGCTGACGGCCGCCGCCCTGTGGGCCGCCTCTCCCTGGGCGATCTTTTTCTCGCGCTCCATCTGGGCGCAAGACCTGTTGCCCCCCCTGGCGATCCTGTGGGCCTGCTGCGGCCTGTTGGCTGCCGAAAGGCGCAGCGCCGGCTGGCTGGCCGCACACCTCTTCCTGGCGGGGCTGGCGCCCCAGATCCACTATGCCGGGCTGGCTCTCTGGCCCGGCAGCCTCTGGCTACTGGTCCGCCACGGGCTGTGGCGGCGGGGCTGGGCTCTGGCGGCGGGCGCAACAGGCGCGCTGCTGGCGGCAGCGCCCTTTGTCCGCGCCGTCTGGCCGCTGCGTCACACCATCCTGGCCCAGTTGCGCGAGATGGGAGGGGGCCCTGTGCAGGCCGATCTGCTGCCGTGGCAGCATCTGGCCCACATGGGCATCGGCGCCCACTGGCAGGACCTGCTGGCGGGCGATCGCCTGCCCTGGTCGCCCGCCGTGGGGGCCGTGTACGAAGCCGCCCTGTGGGTCATGGGCGCCTGGTTGGCCGCCGGGTTCGGCCTGCTCCTGTGGCGCGCCCTGCGCCGGGGACGCCCCGCAGACCCCCTGGTGGGCCTGACCCTGTCCTGGGCGTTGGCGGCGCCCCTGCTCTTTACCCTGCGCACCACGCCGGTCTATCACCACTACACCCTGGTGGCACTGCCGGCCCTGGCGCTGGCCGTGGCCTATGCGGCGATGTGGGCCGCGCGGCGCCCGCTGGGGCGGGCATTGCTGGCGACGTTGCTGATCGCCGCTCTGGCCCAGGCGGGCCTGTGGGTGCACACCGCAGGTTGGTTGGCTCGCCACACCGATGGCGGCCAGCTAGCGCTGCAATGGCCCCGGGCTGTGGTCCGCGCCCTGGATGACGACCTGCCCGTGGTGATCTATGCCGACTGCGATTGGGCCCAGGTGTGCGAGCAGGCCGCCATCTGGGATGTGCTGCTGTGGGGGCGCGACCATCGCACGATCGACGCTCGACAGGCCCTTTTGCTCCCTGCGGCTGCGGCGGAACGTGGCGCGCACATGATCGTAACGCCCTCCGCCGGTCAGGCGTGGGATGCCCTGCTGGGGATGGGCTGGCCCGCCGAGAGCAGCCGCTTCTTGGCGAGAGGCGAGTTCGCCTCGCCCTATCGGATGATGACCGTACCGCCCGAGTGGCCCACCTGGCTCTCCGGCTGGATCCCCGTCGAGCCGCTGACCCTATCCACGGGCGCGCAACTCCACGCCTGGCGCGCCCAGGTGCAAGGGGACCAGGTGCTACTCGAGACCCTCTGGTATGTGAGCGGGCCCATCGCCACGGGGCAATACCAGCAGTTCAATCACCTGTACGCCGACGGGGCCAAGGTCTCGGGCCAGGATGGCTCCGTCTCGATCCGCGCCTGGCAGCCGGGCGACTGGCTGGTGACGCGAGCCACGCTGGCGGCCCCACCTGATGCCCGCGAGCTATCGTTCCAGGTGGGCATGTACGCCTGGCCGGAACTGGAGCGCGCCCTGATCCTGGAACGTCCCAAAGACGCCGAGCGGGCGATTCGACTGGGGCCGCTGGGCGCGGGCAGGGGCGGCTGACCGGGAGATGCCACAGGGGACGATCGCGTAGCAGCATCGGACGGCCCAGGGGAGGCCCCTTCTCTGCGGTCCCCAGGATGCGCTGATGATAGAGGCGGCGCCGTGAGCGGCGACTAGCTCTCCAGCGCGTCCAGCTCCCCGGGCAGCGCCTCCAGCGCCTCCAGCACGTGGCCCAGCGGGTGCGCCGCCACCGCCTGGGCGCACCAGGCGGGCGTGTAGCAGGTGCGCAGCAGGAAGAAGGGGATGCCCATCATCAGCGGCAGGGCACCGGGCAGCGAGAGGGTGTCGGCCACCACGGCCAGGCTGGCATCGCGCCGGCGGGCCGCCAGCAGCGCCGCATGGTAGGCCGGGCGGCGCAAATCTATTGGCCGCCCGGGCGCGGCCTGCCACACCTGCACCGGCCCTCGCTCGGGGTCGTCAAAGCGCTGGGGCCACTCGGGGGCCATGTCATACTGGCGCGTATCGCCCAGGATCTCGAGGGGAGCGCCCAGCTCCAGCGTGGCCAACTGGCGCGTCACCTTGTCGCCCAGGGAGTTGGTCAGCACCACAGGCGTGCGCCGCGGATGATCCAGCAGCGCCTGCAACGTGGGCCGCGCCGCCGCGCGAAAGGCGGGGGCCAGCTCGGCCGTGTGGCGGTGAAAGAGCCAGTTGGTGCAATCCACCACCGGATCGTATTCGGCGTGAGGGAAGCGGGCCGCCACGGCCTCGGCGTAGCCCGGCTCCCGGGCCAGCATCTCCAGCAGGGTCGCCGTATTGCACTGGAAGGCGCCCTCGTCGGCATAGCCCGCCAGCAGTCCGTTCACCCACCAGCCGTAGCGCTCCGGCGCCGCCAGGATGCGGGCCCGCGCCCGCCGGTAGGCCGCCACCACCTCGCCCACGGGGGCCAGCAGCACCTCACGGGCCAGGGTCTGGATCGCGCGCCGGGCCAGCATGGGCGCCTGGGCCTCTTCAATCGTCAGCGTGCCGTCGAAATCGAGGATTACGAGCATAGCCGCCCTACATGGATAGCAGATGCGCCCTTCTCACGCAGAGACGCCAAGACGCTAGGCAACTCTTCCGGGCCTCCCCTCGGCATCTCTGCGCTCCTGGCGTGAGATTCTGGCAAGCGATGTCGCGACATGATCACCTTCCGTTGCGCGCTGTGCGCATGTTCATCTCCACCGGGGGATAGGCGGCCAGCCCCAAACGCCCGAACAGCCAGGGCGCGCCCAGGGTGATCCACAGCCCCAGGGGCGCATATAGGGCGGAGCGGGCCAGGCCCGCCCATCCGGCAGCGCGGCCCAGTGCCTCCAACGCAGCGAACAGAGCCAGGCTCGTGAGCAGGCCCACCAGCAAGCGCAGCCCCCGGCGCCACCAAGCCTTGGGCAGCGCCGCGGGCAGCCAGCTCTCGGCCAGCGCCACGCCAGCACCTGCCCCCGCCAGCAGCACGGCGCCATCCGGGATGCGCTCGTGCAGCGGCGGCATGCTCAGCAAGATCAAGGGCGGCAGCGCCGCGCCCAGGGCCAACCGCCAGCCCAGCGCCAGTCCGTCGTCGGCGCGGGCAGCAAGGGCCTCGCCCCGCCAATAGAGCCAGAGGAGCAGCGCCCCCAGCAGGTAGCCCGCCACCAGATCGCTGGGAAAGTGCACCCCCAGGTAGAGGCGCGAGAGGGGCACCAGCGCCAACAGAGCGATGAACACCGCCGTCATCCAGGGGCGGCGCACCCAGGCCGCGAGGTAGCCCCACACGGCCACGGTATTCTGGGTATGGCCGCTGGGAAGCCCGCCGCCCGCCGCCTCGCGGATCAACTTGACCCGAGGATCGTACTGGTAGGGGCGCGGCTGGGCGGCCAGCTCCTTGGCCCAGGCATTGATGTTCAGCGAGAAGATGCACAGCAGGCCCAGGCGCACCGCCATGCGCCGATCCACGCACCAATAGAGGAAGGGGAGCAGCCCCACAAAGAACGCCGCCTCGCCCGGCAGGGTCAGGGCAACCATGAGGCGATCCAGCGCCGGGCTGAACTGCTGCAGCCAGAGTATCCAGGCAATGCCCTCTTGCAGGATGGCATCCATCAGGCGCAGACCCTTTCTCGCATCAACATGAGAGCGCTACGGAGCGGCAGACTGGGAGCGCGCCAACGCCCCCCTGGCCGCCGCCATGATATCGGCAACCGCCATGCCATAGGCATCCAGCAGCGCCTCGGCCTCGCCCGATTCGGGGAACACGTCCTGCAGGCCGACGCGCGCCAGCGGCCGGGCAAGCCCCGCCTCCGCGATGACCTCGGCCACAGCGCTGCCCAGCCCGCCCAGGATGTTGTGGTCCTCGACGGTCACCACGGCGCGGGAGCGCCTTGCCAGCCGGGCGATGGCCCCGGCGTCCAGGGGGCGCAGGGTGTGCACCTCGCCCACGGTAACCCCAAGCCCTTCACCGGCCAGCCGGTCCGCCGCCTCCAGAACGCGGTTCAGAATCAGCCCCGTAGCCAGCAGAAGGATGTCGTTGCCGCTCCCCTGCTCCGCCAGGACGCGCAGCTTGCCCAGCTCGAACGACTCCTCCTCGCCGAACAGGTCGTGCTCGCGGCCGCTGCCGATGCGCAGGTAGCAGGGCCCCTCCACCCGGGCGATGGCGTGGGTGGCCCGGCGCGTCTGGGCCGGGTCTGAGGGGACGACGATGGTGATGCCGGGGATGCTGCGCATGATGCCCAGGTCCTCAAAGAACTGGTGGGTGACCCCCTCGCGCTCCCCGGCAAAGAGGCCGCCGTTGGCGCCCACGAACTTGACGTTGAGCCCCGGATAGGCGCAAAAGGTGCGCACCTGCTCGCAGGCGCGCATGGTGATGAACCCGGCATAGGTGGCCACAAAGGGGATCAGGCCGCAGGAAGCCAGGCCCGCCGCCACCCCCACCGCGTTCTGCTCGGCGATGCCCACATCAAAGACGCGCTCGGGATAGCGCTCGGCAAAGGCTCCGGCGCGCATGGCGGCCAGCGAATCGGCCAGCACCAGTACGATGCGCGGATCCTGCTCCGCCAGCTCCAACATGGCGAGGCTGAACGCCTGTCGCGTGCCCTGGAAGGTGCGCATCCTAGCCCTCCCCCAGGGCGGCCAGCGCCCGTTCCAGCTCGTCTTGCGTGGGCACCCGCTTGTGCCACGAGTTGTCGTTCTCGATAAAAGGCACCCCCTTGCCCTTGACCGTATGGGCCACGATGGCCGAGGGGCGCTCGAGAGCCTCGGCAGCGGCCCGGGCCGCCTCCAGAATGGCCGCATGGTCGTGGCCATCGATCTCCTGCACATGCCAGCCAAAGGCCGCGATCCTGGGGGCGATGGGCTCCAGCCCGGCGACCTGGCTCACCCGCCCGCCGCTCTGCCAGCCGTTGTTATCCACCCAGAGGGTCAGGCGGGCCACCCGCTGATGGGCCGCCGCCATAACCGCCTCCCAGACGATGCCCTCCTGCATCTCGCCATCCCCGGCGATGACGTGCACCGCATAGTCGCGTCCACCATAGCGCCCCGCCAGGGCCATGCCCAACCCGATGGAGAGCCCATTGCCAAGGGATCCCGTCGTCATGTCCACGCCGGGGGTCTTGACCATATCCGGATGCCCCTGCAGCGGCGAGTGAAGCCGGCGCAGCGTGCCCAGCGTCTCCGCTGGCATAAAGCCGCGCCGCATCAGGGCCGCATACAGGACGGGACAGGCATGCCCTTTGGAGAGGATCAGCCGATCGCGGTCCGGCCAATCGGGCCTCCGGGGGTCCACCCGCAGGATGCGGCCATAGAGCACCGCGATGATATCGGCCACGGAGAGACAGGGGCCGGGATGCCCGTCCCCCGCCGCGTGCACCATGCGCAGCACGTCGGCGCGCAAGCCGGCGGCCATGCGGGCCAGATCCTGCCCCGGGCCCGGTTCCGTCATGCGGCAAGCTCCTGCAGGCGGCGCGCCACCGAGAGCACCCCCAGGCGCGGGCTGGTGAGCACCGGCTTGCCCGTGGCAGCTGCCAGGGCATCCTGCAGGCGCCCCATGCTGGCCTGGGCCAGGACGAACAGATCCACCTTTCCGGCCAGCCCCTCGGCGGCAGCCAGGATGCGCCGATCGTGCTCCTCCGCCTGCCCGGCCAGCAGCTTCTGAAAGGCGCCCTCCGCCAGGCCTGCATGAACGGCGACCTGGCGGTCGGCGGCGGCCGCCTTGCGCTGCACCAGGCGCAGCGTGGGCCCCAGGGTGGTGGGCAGCGTGGCCAGCACGCCGATGGAGGCCCCCTGCTGCACGGCGGCCTCGGCCATGGCGTGGTCGATCTGGACGATGGGCACGTCCACAAACTGCTGGCCCAGCAGGGCGACCTCACCTACCGACGAGCAGGTGTTGAATATGAGGTCGGCGCCGGCCTGCGTGGCCGCCTGATAGTAGGCCACCAGGCGGCGCGTGACCGCCGGTGTGACATCGCCGTGGGCGATGACCTCCGCGATCAGGCTGTCATCGCCGATGTTGATCAAGCGCACATCGGGCAGCAGCTCGGCGAAGAGGGCCTTGATCGGATCCACGATATTCAGCGCGGTATAGATGGCGGCAACGGTTGGCATGGCAGGCTCTCCTTCTGAGATGACGGTGCACAGGCGCATCAAGGCCGAGGTTCACAGATTACCCGGCCTCTTTGCCCGGCCTGGCGCGCCGGTGCACATGGCGGAACAGATCGCCACACAACGAGTCTATTGGAAACCCAGGGCCCGCTCCACCCAGCGCACGGTGAAGCGATCTCGCATAAAGTGCGCATAGCGCAGGGCGTCGTCGGTCTCCAGGACGGTGAGGCCCAGTTGAGCGGGCTCGGTGGGGGCGCCAGCGGCCTGCAACTGGGCGACGATCACCTCTGGAGGGGGCACATCCGCAGCGACGGCCTGCACCTCGTCCCAGTGCTCGGCCAGGCGTTCCTGCAACTGGCTCCACAGCTCTCCCAGGATCGGAAACACCGGCACCCAATCGGCCAGGACCTGCTCGGCCAGGGGCCCGTAGCCGGCGTAGATGAGGGTGCGGATCTCTTCCGCATCGCGCCCGGCCGTGCGGGCCAGGCGGGCCAGGGCGTTGTCGCGAGAGATGGAGCGCAGCCGCGCATAGGCCCGCGCCATCAGCACCGTCCCCACGCCGACCTTGGCGCCATGCAGTATCGCCGGACGGCCCTCCTGCAGCAGGAGCATCTCCCAAAAGTGCGAAAGGTGGTGCTCCGAGCCCGAGGCGGGCCGCGAGTTGACCCATCGGGCCATGGCAGAGCCCGAATTCAGCAGAGCCTGCATCAGGGCGGCGACGGCGGCGGGCTCGCCCCGCCCGATGGCCTCTACCCGATCCGCCACGGAGTAGAGAGTGGCATACATGGCCTTGACGACGTCTTCATCAATCGCCTCGCCCAGGAGCAGGGCCCCCAGCCGCCAATCAGCGAGAGAGACGTACTTGCCCAGGATATCGCCCACTCCCGAGGCGATCATGGCGGGAGGCGCCGCGCAGAGCACGTCCAGATCCGCGAACACGGCGATGGGCTCTTGGGCCTCCAGGGTGCGCTTGAAGCGATCCACCACGATGGGCGCGTTGGATGACGTGTAGGCATCCACCGAGGGCGCCGTGGGCAGCGAGATAAAGGGACGCCCCAACTTGTAGCTAACGAAACGGGTGAGATCTGTAAGGGTGCCGGAACCCACGACGATATAGGTGCGGGGCTCACTGTCGCTAAAGAGCAAGAGCTCGAGGATGCGCTCGCCATCGGCGACCACCTCCTCACCGGCGAGCCGCGCCAGGCGGACATCGGCGCCGTCGGTCGTGAGGGCGGCATAGGCCGCCTCGCCCAAGGCCGACCAGGTACGGTCATCTACAACAAGGATAAAGTGGCGCAGCCCCTGATCCCTGGTATAGCGCACGAGCGCGCCCACGGCATCGGAGCCAATGTAAAGAGTCTCGACGGACACGGGAACCTCCTGAACGAGATGAAGCCAATCGAAAAGATCATGCAGCCCAGACCGATCTTTGTCAAGCGGGCAGATGTCACCTATTCCGCACGGATCCAGGCACGCATCCAGTGCCGGCGCTCCGGCGAGCAGACGCCCGCCAGGGTTCACGGGGCGCGGATCCCGCGCGGGGAGGGCAACCACACAGAAACGGAGGCCAAAACCCGGCTCTCAAGCGCATACCTGGCCGCTGTTGCGGTTGACAGCCAGATGGCGTCGGCGCACAATCGCCAGCGGAACGGGCCGAGTCGGCGGGCACGCTCGCCGCCGGTGCGCACGGCATGGCTGTCGTGAGGGTATCGGCGAGCCTTCGCGGTCGCCCGAGCGACAGGGCGGCCAGTAGGCCCTTGGCTTGCGCCAAGCAAGGTTCACGCATGAAAAGGAGACCCATGAAGATCCGAGAGATCCGCGCCATCCCCATTGACATCACCCCGCGGCCCAAGACCAAGCCCCGGGTGGAGCCCCAGTTCGATGGCGCCTTTGTTTCGCCCACGTGGCGCTACCCCGAATTCGCCAGGGCGGGCCGCGCCCGCTCTGCCCACGCCCGCTGGGGGCGCATCGCCTGCATCGTGACGGCCGAGGACGGCACCTGGGGCATGGGCCTGAGCATCCTCAGCGGCCCCGTGCAGAGCATCATCGAGGATTTCATCGGCCCCTCTCTGATAGGCCAAGATTGCATGGCCACGGAAAAGCTGTGGGACCTGATGAACCGGATGACGGCGTCCTTTGGCAGCGCCGGGCTGGCCAGCTATGCCATCAGCGCCGTGGATACGGCGCTGTGGGACCTCAAGGGCAAGTTGCTGGGCAAGCCCGTATACGAGCTGCTGGGCGGCCCGCAGAAGGACCGCATCTACTGCTACGGCAGCAACACCATCCTCTCCTACGGCCTGGAAGCCAGCCTGGAGTGGTTCCTGGAGCTCGGCTTTAGGGCGGTCAAGATCTTTATGGATGCCGGCCCCTGGGATGGGCTGGAGGGACTCAATCGCACCGAGGAGCGGGTCGCCCGCGCCCGCGAGATCGTGGGCGACGATGTGGAGCTGGCTCTGGATTGCTGGATGTCCCTGGATGTGGATTACGCCTCGCGCCTGATCGAGCGGCTGCGGCCCTACCGACTCAAGTGGATCGAGGATATCCTCATGCCGGAAGACCAGGAGAGCTGGGTGCGGCTGCGGCAGCGCTCCGGGAGCCAGTCGCTGGCCACCGGCGAGCACTGGTACACCCCCTATCCCTTCGCCAAGGCGGCCAGCCAGGGCACCGTGGATATCTTTCAGCCGGATGTGCTCTGGGTGGGCGGCATCACGGGCGCCCTGCGCATCTGCCATGTCGCCGAGGTCTTTGGCCTTTCGGTCATCACCCACGGCGGCATGAACTTTCCCTATGGGCAGCACCTGGCCTTCGCCACGCCGTCCATCCCCTGGGGCGAGCGCTCCGAGGGCGTGGCGCCTCCGGGCGTGCCCCTGGAGGAGATGGTCTTTCTGCCAGGCACGGCGGTCATCAAGGACGGGTACCTGGTGCCCAGCGATGCGCCCGGCTTTGGCCTGGAGATCACGCCGGACTGGTTGGAGAAGGTGGCCATCAAGTAGCCAGCGCAATGGCCCCGGCGCGATTGCTTTGCGCGGCCCACTGTGATAGACTCGTCCCCTGCACGCCCTGTAGAGCGTGCAGGGGGCTTTGTTTATGACACGTTCGCTTGCGCAGCGCGCCAAGGGAATGGCGCAACTCAACCCACGGCTCCTGGACCTGCTGGCCGGCTACGGCATGGTCGTTCTGGGCGCGGGGTTGTGGGGCGCCCTGGGCCTGTTCTACCACGTCGTCAACGAGCAGTACGGCCTGACTCCCCTGGAGACGGTCTTCTGGCGGGCGCTGTTGGCGACGTTGCTGCTGGCCGCATGGCTGGCCTGGCGTCAACCCGCCGCTTTGCGCATCCAGCGCCGCCACATCGGCTTCTTCCTGCTGTTCGGCCTGTTCGGCGTGGCGGCCACCTATAGCATCTATGCCTATGCCATCCGCATGGTCGGCATGGGGATCGCGGCGGTGCTGCAATACACGGCTCCCGCCTGGGTGACGCTTTTTAGCGTCATCGTGTGGCGCGAGGAGCTGGGGCGCGAGCGGCTGGTGGCCCTGGCCCTGGCCCTGGCCGGCACCACGCTGGTGGGCCGCGCCTATGACCTGGGCACGGCGCAGCTCAGCTTGCTGGGCGTCGCGGCGGCGCTGGCATCGGGCGTGACCTATGCCGCCTATGTGCTCTTTATCAAGGTGGCAACCCGGCGCGGCTATGGGGCCCGCACGGTGCTGGTATATGCCCTGGCCACGGGCACGTTGTTCCTGTTGCCGCTGCAATCGCTGCGCAGCCTGGCCATCATCCGCGCCCAGCCGGGGGTGATCCCCTGGCTTGTAGCCTTGGGGTTGATCACCATGGTCGCCGGGCTGGCCTTCAACGCCGGGCTCCGGCGCGTCTCGGCCAGCAGCGCCAGCATTGTGGCCACCATCGAGCCGGTGACGGCCATGCTGCTGGGCTGGGCCGTGCTCAACGAGCGTCTGGAGGGGCCTCAGTTGCTGGGGGCCTGCTGCGTGTTGGGGGCCGTGGCCGTGCTCCAGCGCCGCCGCAAGCGGCCGGCGGGCTAGTCGGCCAGCTCCAGCACCAGCACATACCGCCCGGCGAAGGTTTCCGCCGGCTCGCCCGGCTGGCGCCCAGAGCAGAAGAAGAGGATCAGGGCGCGGCGGGGATCCGGAAAGGGCGCCACATATTCGCTGAGCCGATCGGCCTTGTCCTGGTACTGGGCCACATCGGCGGCGCTCATGCGGCGGGCCCGCACCAGGCGAAAGCGGGCGCTGACGCCGGCCTGGGTAAAGACGAACTCGCGCCCCAACAGGCGCTGCAGGCGCGCCTCGATCTCGGGCAGAGGATACGGCGTGTGCAGGTTGCCCTCGATGAGCTGGCGTAGAGGCTCGGCCTCCAGCACCCGGCCCGTGCGGATCACCACGCCATCGTGCACGTTCAGGACAAAGCTGCCGCTGGCCGTATCGGGATAGACAAAGACGGTGCCGCCGTACTCGGTGACAAAGCGCCGATACCGGCTGCCGCTGATATTGGCCACCAGGATCTCCAGGCCGTCGAAACGGGTCTGGGCATCCCCCTCCAGAGAGGCGGGATAGACGATGCCCAACGGCGCGTTGGCGTCGGCGAAATCGATGCCGCCGATGCGGTAGCGCACATCCGGCGGCAGCGGAGTCTGGCGCGGGACCACCGTGATAGCGACGCGGACGACGGTGGGGGTCGCCGCGGGCGTCGCGGTCCGGGTCGCCGTCGCCGTTGCCGTAGGCGTCGCCGTGGGCGTGGCGGATGGCGTGGGCGTCGCTGTGCGCGTGGGCCTGGCCGTCGCCGTCGCCGTCGCGGTCGCCGTCCGGGTCGAGGTGGGCGTGGGCGTCGCGGTCTGCTCCGTCGGCCGGGCCGTGGCCAGGGCCAGGGCAGTGGGTTGAGGCTCGCCACAGGCCGTCAAGAGGCAGGCGGCCAGGCCAAGAGCCCAGCAGATGTGGTGGATGAAGCGGGCGGCAGGGTTGCTCATGGGGACATTCTACCTATCCGCCGGGAGCACACAAAGCGCCCACAGGTGCGTGGGAGAACCGATCGCATGGCCCAAGCAGCGGTGCAACACAAAGTGGCTGCCTACATCACCCGGGGGGATCGCCTGCTGGTGTTCCTCCACCGCGATGCGCCCGAGGCGGGCATCCAGGTGCCGGGGGGCAGCATCTCCCCCGGCGAGACGCCTGCCGAGGCGGTCATGCGCGAGGCGCACGAGGAGACCGGCCTGGCCGACCTGACCCTGGTGGCCTATCTGGGATGCCGCGTCCACAAGCTCACCGATCACCTGGGCGTGACGGCGCAACACCGGCGCCATTACTACCACTTGCGCTGCGACGGGCCGACGCCGGAACGCTGGCTGGCCTGGGAGACCGATCCATCGGACGGCAGCCCGGGCCCCATCGCCTTTACGCTCTATTGGGCGCCGCTGGATGCCGCGCCGCCCCTGGCGGGCGAGATGGGCGCCCTGTTGGGGGCCATCGGCGGCCGCGAGGCGGCCGATGGTGACGCAGAACGATGATGGCAACGCTCGTTTTTTTTCAGGCCCGTCTTCAGAGGAGGACCCCTTGATGAACCTACTTGATATCGTCCGCCGGGAACTCAAGCCCGAGCCCTGGGCCGAGGGGGAAAAGATCCCCTGGAACGACCCAGCCTTTAGCGCGCGCATGCTGCCCGAACACCTGCGGGAAGATCGCGATGCCGCCAGCCGCCGCGCCGCCATCATCGCGCGCCACGTGCAGTGGATCCACAGTCACGTGCTGGAGGGGCGCCCGAGCCGCGTGCTGGACCTGGGCTGCGGCCCCGGGCTGTACGACCAGCGCCTGGCCGCCCTGGGGCACGTCTGCACGGGCATTGATTTCAGCCCCGCATCCATCGCCTATGCGCGAGAGCAGGCCGCCGCCAGTGGCGCCAACTGCACCTACATCCTGGGCGACCTCCGCTCGACGCCCTTTGGCCCCGACGGGAGCTATGACCTGGCGATGCTGATCTATGGTGAGCTGAACGTCTTTCGGCGCGCCGAGGCCCTGGCGATCCTGACCAAGGCGCACAGGGCCCTGGCCCCCGGCGGCCGCATCCTGCTGGAGCCCCATACCTTTGAGGCGGTGCAGTCCGTCGGCCAGGGTCCCTCCACCTGGTACAGCAGCCACAGCGGCCTGTTCTCGGAGCGGCCCCACCTGATGCTCTACGAGCCGATATGGTACGCAGAGCAAGCCATCGCCGTGGAGCGGTACTATGTGGTGGACGCGGAGACAGGCGCTGTGACGCGCCACGCCTCCAGCATGCTCGCCTACACGAACGACGACTATCGCCAGTTGCTGACCGAGGCCGGGTTCCACGATGTGAGGTTCTACCCATCCCTCATGGGCGAGCCCGATCCCTCCCAAGCCGCGTTCGTCGTCCCCGTTGCCATTGCCTGACCAGCCCGTGTTCCGCTGGCCCGGGCCCCAGCGCCCGGGCCAGGCCCATCGGCCCTCACCGGCCTGCCCGCCAAAGGAGCGCCATGATCCCGCTGAACCCCTCTGGCTATCGGCGCGTGATGCCCCTCTTCGACGCCTACCAGCACATGCGGCCGGTGATCTATGCCGTGCTGGAGGGCACACAGCCGGGGCTCATCCTGGTGGACGATCCTGCCGAGCCCGCTTCGGCCCTGCTGTGGGGCGATTTCCTCCACCTGGCAGGGGATCCCCACAACCCAGCCTTCAATGCCGCCTTTGTGGAGCGCCTCCAGCAAGAGGCCCTGCCCAAGATCGAGCACAACCTGATCTTTGCAGCGCCTGAAGGCTGGCATGCCGTCCTGCTCGATCTCCTGGAACCCCTGGGGGTGCAACAGCTAGCGCGCAGCGTCTTTGCCTTTGACGCCGATCGCTTTGAGCAGCGCCTGCCGACTCTGCGCAGGCCTCTACCCGAGGGGTTCACGCTCCAGCCGCTGGATGAAGAGACGGCGCCGGAGATAGGCGGCATCGCCCAGCTATGGGGCAGCGTGGAGAAGTTCCTGGCCCACGGTTGGGGTTACTGTGTGCGGCGGGGCGATGAGTTTGTGAGCGGCTGCCAGACGGTGTTCGTCGGCGATGGCAAGGCCGAGATCGGCGTAGGCACCCGCGAACCGTACCGCCGCCGGGGCTTCGCCAGGGCCGCGGCCTGCGCAACGCTGGAGGAGAGCCTGCGCCGGGGCATCCTGCCCGAGTGGGGCTGCCTCTACAACCCCGCCTCGGGGGCGCTGGGGCGCTCGTTGGGATTCACCCCGCTGCCGGACCTGCCCGTCTTGTACGTGCGGGGCGCCCCCGCCCAGGGGTAGCGCCTGCCCCCCGGCGCCGTTGACCCGGCTGCCTGGCGCAGGTATCATGGTTCGTGTAGACGCGCAGCGGGATGCCCCCCTGCGCCGAGGTACGCGCGAGCCCGCGCCTGCGCCGGAAAGCCAACCATGCCCCACGAAACCTTTGACGCGCTCTTTGCCGAGGCGCCAGCCGCCCAAAAGGAGGCGCTGCAGCGCTTCTGGCTGGAACACTCCCGCCAGGAGCGCGTCATCGCCAATGCCCGCTGGAGCTACCTGCGCGTGGGCCAGGGAAGGCGCACGGTGATCCTGTTGCCCCATGCCCTGGCCCCGGCGGACTTTTGGTTCCACCTGGCCGGCGCGCTGGCGCCCCACTACAACTGCCTGATCCCCGATGGCTATGCGCTCCAGCGCGTCTACGACGCCGATCTGATCTGCGAGGCATTGGTGCACATCCTCGAGGCGGAGGGGGGCTTTTCGGCCACCGTCATCGCCCACGGCGCGGGCGGCAGCATTGGCCAGTTCCTCTTGCAGCGCTACCCACACAGGGTGCAGCACCTGGTGCTGAGCCATAGCGTGGCGCTGGACCATCAAGCGCCGATGCCCTTGCGCGCCTGGCGGCCGCTGTTGGGCTGGGCGCCCTGGGCGCTGCTGCAACCCCGGCTGGCTTCGGCCCTGGCCCCGGACATGCCCGCCGGGATGCGCTGGTCGGCCTTTGCCCGCGCCTACCTGCGGTGGATCACCCAGGACCTCGACCGGGAGACGGTGCAGCGTTTCCTCCAGGCCGAGGAGACCATGCGTCAGCGCTTTGCACTTCGCCCTGCCGTGGAATCAGGCTGGCCGGGGCGCGTGCTGGCCATCGCCTCGACGGACGATCCCCTCTCCCACTACAGCCTGGCTCCCTTGCGCGAACGCTACCCTCGCTGCCGGGCCGTGGCCTGGAACGCCGGCGGCCATTGGGCGCCCCTGCTCTTTCCCCAACACCTGGCGGACCAGGTGCGGCGCTTTATGGCAGACGGGCCCTCGCTGGCGCAGCGCGACCTATCAGCGTGACCCAGAGCCGCCGCGGCGGGGGCGGTTGCCGGGGCGGGTATCGGTGCGATGGGGGCGTTCCTGCCGCGAGGTGCGCGGGGTATGCTCCGAGCGCGGCCCGCGGGGGGCGCGCGAAGAGGATGAGGAGGCCTCATCACCCTGGCGCGGTCGCTCCGACGAGACCTGCCCGCCCACGCCCCAATGGCTGCGCGGCACCTCGTGGATCACCACCTGCACAGCCTGGGCGGGCACGCCCACCTGCACAAAGCTATCGGTGATCCCCTTGATCAGCTGTTGCGCGCGATCCTGGCCGAAACCCTGCCATACACTTACTTGAACGATGGGCATGCGAGCCTCCTGGAGGTCGTAAACGAGAATGGTCCCTGACTGTAGAGCAGATGGGCGCGAGCGTCAAAAGACCGGCAGCAGCCAAAGGCCGAAGGCGTTGGCGCGAGGGAGAGGGCATGAGCATAGACGACGTGCCGGTTGACAACGGGTGACAGGATGCCCTATAATTGTATCGGTCGAGAGGGTTGCATGCGGCGATCCGTTGGGAGTATTCCCACTCGGCTGTAGATAGTCGAAAGGGCTGCCCGATTGGCGGTCCGCCTGGGCGAGTCTCAGTTCGGCTCACCACTATCCCCCCCAGAGATAGCACTTTGGGGGGGATAGCTGTTAGCTAGGAGGACCGATCGTGTTCCTTCTCTACCTGGATGACTCTGGCTCGGTTGGGAATGTGAGAGAGGACTATTTCGTCCTCGCGGGCGTCACTCTTCCAGAGAACTCGATCCGCTGGTGTTGCCATGAGCTCGAGACGCTCGCTGAGGAGATATGGCCTGACGCCCCAAGATCTGTCGAGTTTCACGCCTCAGAGATATTCGGGGGCAGAGGGGCGATCTGGTCCCGCTTCAACAAGGAGGAGCGCATACTGCTCATCAAGCGAGTCATTTCTGTCCTGGACAATGCACACTCGCAGATCCGAGTCTTTGCGTGCGCTGTGCACAAGGCCTCGTTTCCAGGCCAGGATCCCGTCGAGCTTGCGTTTGAGGATATCAGCAGCAGGTTCGATCTCTACCTCCAGCGCATCTCGACCGAATCCCATAGGGAACGAGGCCTTATCGTGCTGGACAGAAGCTCGTACGAGAACAGCCTGCAATCCCTCACCCACGAATTCCGGAGGCAGGGGAACCGTTGGGGCAATCAACTGAGGGGAGTGTGCGAAGTGCCGCTCTTTGTTGACTCCCAAGCCTCGCGGATCATCCAACTGGCAGATCATATCGCTTACGCGGTGTTCCGCTTCTACAACGCTGCCGATGCAAGCTACTTCAACTTGCTGGAAGGCAAGTTCGACGAGCATGACGGCGTCTTTCACGGGCTCTCGCATCGGCAAAGCTACACGCACCACTGCATGTGTCCCGCCTGTCTCTCCCGACGCTACAGCTCCTGATTCTGGTCGGGCATACCCCGCGGCACATCGCGCCAGTCGGCATGCCGGCGACGTGCTCTAGGCGCTCTGCAGCGCCTGTGGTACAATGCCGCAATGTCACATCCCGGACGCACCTCGCAGCTCATTCTGCGCACCCTGTTGGCCTTGGGGTTCCTGTTGGTCCTATCGCTGCCACCGCGCGTCTGGGGCGCGGCCGATCAGCAAGGGGATCGGCCCGAACTCCCCCTGCTGGTGCGCCTGCCGGACGAGGTCTCCCCAGAGCAAGCCCCGGCCTTCCTCGCTTCCCTCGGGCTAGAGGCGCTGCGCCCCATCCCTGACATCCACGTCTGGCGCGCCCGCCCCCTGCCGGATCAAGCCACCTCCCTGGAGGACCTGCGCCGGCGCCTGGCCCAGCAGATCCTTTGGATCGAGCAGGATGGCCTGGTTCACGCCCAGGACGTCGTCCCCAACGATCCCTACTATGCAACCCGACAGTGGAACTTGCCCCTGATCGGCATGGAGCAGGCCTGGCAGTTGAGCCAGGGGGACGAGGTGGTCATCGCCATCATTGACTCGGGCCTGGACCTGGTGCATCCCGACTTGCAGGCCAGGCTGTGGGAGGATCCGGGGCAGCCGGGCGTGCATGGCTATGATTTCGTCAGCGATGACGCCATTCCCCAAGACGCCTTTGGCCACGGCACCCACGTGGCAGGGATCGCCGGGGCCCACACCGATAACGGCATCGGCATCTCTGGCGTGGGCTGGGGGGTGCGCTTGATGGCCGTGCGCGTCCTCGATGCAACAGGCTTTGGCACGTGGAGCGATGTGGCCGAGGGCATCATCTATGCCGCCAACAAGGGCGCCCGCGTGTTGAATCTGAGCCTGGGGGGAGATCAGCTCAACCAGGCGACCTCTGACGCCGTGGCCTATGCCCGCAATCTGGGGTGCCTGGTGGTGGCGGCCGCCGGCAATGCCGTCCTCACCACGTCGCAGATCATCTATCCTGCCGCCCTGGAGGGCGTGATGGCCGTCGGAGCCACCACGTCCGCCGATGATCCGGTGCTGGCATGGCGTCACGGACCCCAGATGGACGTGGCTGCGCCCGGCATGAGCGTCTTTAGCACCTACTGGACGTCGCCCGCCAGCAGCACCTATGGCACCATGAACGGGACCTCCATGGCCACGCCCCACGTGAGCGGCCTGGCGGCGCTCATCTGGGCCTACGAGCCCACCCTGACGGCGGCCCAGGTCACTCAGATCATCACCAGCACGGCCCACGATGTGTACACCCCCGGTTGGGACGACCGCACCGGCTGGGGCCGCATAGATGCCCGGGCAGCCCTGATAAGCCTGGTGTTGCCCCAGATGGACCACTTTTACCGGTTTCCCCTGATCTGTCGGCGCACAGCGCCATAGAAAAACCAGGGCCCGGCGGTGGCCGAGCCCTGGCAGTGATACAATCCGTGCACGCCTAGGGGCGCGGCAAC
>DCTX01000031.1:15262-34278 GCA_002329325.1 Anaerolineales bacterium UBA1429 | reverse complement strand
GGCGGCGCGGCGGTGGCGGGCGCGGCAGCGGCCTGCTCGGGCGCAGGCCCTCGCCGGCAGGCGGCGGCCAACAGGCCCATCCCCGCCGCGGAAGCCAACTGGAACAAGCGGCGACGAGAGAGCGTCTTCATCCAAGCTCCTCCTGTGCCAAAGAGGACAGTAGCGCTCTGATTCTACCGCCATCTGCGCGCGGACTGCAAATCGGGCACAGATCCATCGGGCGTCGGCGGCGCCGCCAGGGCCAGGCCAGCGCGGCTCGGAACGGAGTCGTGACGTGTGCTATAATGGCGCGTGGAGTGGTGGCGACGCCGACGTGGGCACGCAAGACACACCCCATCGGGGGATGGAGGCGATCAGTATGTCATACCGCGATACGGCCAGTGCACTTGCCCAGGACGCGGAGCAACTGGAGCAAGAATACCACGCGGCGCTCAAGGCGGGCGGGCTAGATGCGTTCGAGCAGGCCATCGACGCCCGTTACAGCGCCGCGCCCGAGAACGGCCTCTATGCAGCCTGGTTCTACCGGCTCCAACACGCCGCCGCCCAGGCAAAGAGCTTTGCCATCGCCTGGGCCTGGGTTCTGCCGTTGGCCCTCCTGAACGGCCTGCTGTTCTGGTGGCTTTCGGACGACGCTCGCTTCATGATCGAGATCGCCAGCACGCGCCAGGGGGCCATCCACGACTTTATGCCGTCGCTGGGGATCCTGGCGGGCCCCATCGCCGCCGTATGCGTGTTGACCTACCTGGCGGCGGTGGGCCGCAAACCCTGGCGCCTGGGCGTCCTCGTCGGGCTCACGCTGGTGGCCGCCAGCGGATACGTGATCCTGGCCTATCCCCAGACCGGCACGCGGCCCTTCCAGGAGCAGTACCTCACCCTGATGACCTTTCACCTGCCCCTGCTGTGCTGGGCCGGTGTGGGCGCGTTCCTGATCGCCGGCCGCCTCGACCCGGCCAATCGTTTCGCCTTCCTGATCAAGTCGCTGGAGGTCTTCATCCTGGGCGGCTTGTTCGTCATCGCCGGCGGCCTGTTCACCACCATCACCGTCGGGCTGTTCTCGGCCCTGGACATCGCCTTTCCGGATCCGGTCGCCCGGCTGTTCATCGCCGGCGGCGGGGGGCTGATCCCGGTGCTGGCCACGGCTGTGATCTATAACCCGCGGGTGCCCCCTGCGGAGCAGGCGTTTGGCGAGGGGCTGAGCAAGTTGGTGGCGCTGCTCATGCGCGTCCTGCTCCCCCTGACGTTGCTGGTATTGGCCGTCTACCTGGCGTTCATCCCGTTCAACTTCCGAGCGCCCTTTGACAACCGCGATGTGCTGATCATCTACAACGGGATGCTCTTCGCCGTCATCGCCTTGCTGGTGGGTGCGACCCCCATCAGCCTGGCCGACATCTCGCCGCGCCTGGGCCGCTGGCTGCGCCGAGAGATCATCGTCGTCGCCGCGTTGGCCTTGGTGGTCAGCCTCTATGCCCTCGCCGCCATCCTGTACCGCACCTACCTCGATCGGCTCACGCCCAACCGTCTCGCCTTTATCGGCTGGAACGTGATCAATGTCGGCCTGCTCGGGTTGGTCCTCTTTTACCAGGCGCGGGCCAAGGCGGAGGGGTGGTTGCAGGGGCTGTATCGCGCCTATGGCGCCGGCACCGTTGCCTATGCCGTCTGGGCGCTGGTGCTGATCCTGGCCCTGCCCTGGCTCTTCGGGTTCGATCGGAGCGTGGTCGAGACCTTGCCCCCGGAAGTGCAGGACATCGTCTACGAGTACCCCAACCCGATCCTGCTCAAGTGCACAACCAGCCCGCACATCTACCTGCTCGACAAGGGTGAGAAGCGCTGGATCGACACCCTCGAGACGTTCAGCGAGCGTGGGTATGTCTGGCATGACGTCCATTTCGTCGCATGTGAGGACCTGCGCAGCATCCCCGATGGGACACCCATCCCGCCGAACGCCGGCCCACCGCCGCAGCCGTGATGCGGCCCCGGTACGGTTATCATTTGAGGGAACCTTACTCTGAAAGCACGGATCCGGTGAGGGAACGCGGCCGAGTCACCGCCGCCCGGATTGACACGACCCGGCGCTTGTGCTATGATCGCGCCATCGTGTAAGGAGTGTGAGCCGTGCCCAAGCTCGTCGCAGATCGCAGCATCTATCAGAGCGCCCTGGCGCGCCTAGAGTCGCTGTTCCTCCTGCACCATCATCATAAAAGATAGGTGGGTTGTCTGCTGCATGGTCGCAGCGCAAGACATCTCACCGAGACGGAGACTAGTTCATTGAACTGGTCTCTCTTTTTTGTCAGCCGAGCCTTGTGATCAAGGGTAACCCGCGAAGGGAACGAATGCCATGAGCGATGCCTTGAGGCGCCAACGCCCCCACGGCCTGAACGATCTTTTTTTCGAGCAGGCCGCCATCAAGACGGCCCTGGAGAACCGCCTGCTGGAGACCTTTGCTCGGTGGGGCTATGGGCGCATCATCCTGCCGACCTTTGGCTTCTATGAGAGCCTCTCGGCGGGGGCCAGCCCCCAGCTCCAGCGGCAGATGTATCGCTTCTTCGACCGCGAGGGCAACGTCCTGGCGTTGCGCACCGACATGACGGTGCCCACGGCCCGCCTCGTGGCGACGCGCCTCTATGACCAGCCCCTGCCCCTGCGCTTCTGCTATGCGGGCAGCGTCTTTCGCCATGAGCAGCCCCAGGCCGGGCAGCGCCACGAATTCACCCAGGCGGGCGTGGAGTTGATCGGCGCGGCCACGCCCGAGGCCGACGCCGAGGTAGTGGCCCTGGCGGTGGCCGCGCTGCAGGCCCTGGGCATCAGCGAGTTTCAGATCAACCTGGGCCAGGTGGCCTATCTACGGGCCGCCCTGGAGGACATCGGGCTGCAGAACGGCGGCCAGTACGAGCTGGAGCAGGCCATCGGGCGCAAGAACGATGTCGAGGTGGCGGCCACCCTGGAGGCGATGGGGGTGACCGGCGAGGCGGCCCGTCTGATCCAGGCACTGCCCCACCTCTATGGCGGCGACGAGGTGCTGCCCCGCGCCCGCGCCCTGGCGGTCAATCCCGCCGCCCGCGCCGCCGTCGCCTATCTGGAGGAAGTCTACGCCTTGCTACGCGCCCAGGGCGTGGCCGAGCACCTGATCCTGGATCTGGGCGAGACGCGCAGCATGGCCTACTACACGGGCATCGCCTTCCGCGGCTATGTCCGTGGCCTGGGGCTGCACGTATGCAGCGGCGGCCGCTATGACGACCTGATCGGCCGCTTTGGCCCCAGCCTGCCGGCCGTGGGCTTTGCCCTGGGCATCGAGCGCGCCATGCTGGCGACGACGCTGCAGGCCGACGTGGCCCCCGATCTGTTGCTCTCCTGCGCGAGCCCGTCCGCCGGCTATGGCCTGGCCGCCCGTGGGCGCGCCCTGGGGCTGCGGGTGGAGATGGACGTGTTGCAGCGCGACGGCGAGGCCCTGCTCCAATACGGGCAGGCGCGTGGGGCCCGGCGCATCGCCGCCTGTGGTCCCGAGGGGCGCTGCACGCTACACCAACAGGGAGCCGCACGCGAGCTGAGCCTGGCCGAGTTGGAAGAGGAGATGATGCAATGGAGCCGCTGACCGTTGCCCTGCCCAAGGGCCGCATGCAAGACGAGGTGCTGGCGCTGTTCGCCGAGGCGGGCTATCAGGGGGAAAGCGACAACGGCCGCAAGCTGATCTTTGAGGATGACGAGGGCTTGCTCCGCTTCGTCCTGGCCAAGCCCGCCGATGTGCCCACCTATGTAGAGTACGGCGCCGCCGACCTGGGCGTCGTCGGCCAGGATGTGGTGCGCGAGGGCGGCCAGGAGCTGTACGAGCCGCTGCACCTGGGCCTGGGCCGCTGCCGCCTGGCGCTGGCCGGCCCTGCCGCCTGGCGCGGACGCGACCTGCGCCTGATCCCCTATCTGCGCGTGGCCAGCAAGTACCCCCGCCTCACGCTGGACTACTTTCAGGAGCGCGGGCTCTCCGTCGAGGTGATCTACCTCAGCGGCTCTGTCGAGCTGGCGCCCGCCGTGGGACTGGCCGACCTGCTGGTGGACCTGGTGCAGAGCGGGCGCACCCTGCGCGAGAACGGCCTGGTCGAGTTGGAGACCATCATGGCCTCCGAGGCGATCCTGGTGGTCAACCATGCCGCTCAAAAGCTACACTTTCGCCAGATCCAGCAGGTCATCGATCGGCTGGCGGCCGCCCTGGAGCGGCGAAAGGCGGCAGCATGAACCCGGAGCCGATGCGCATCCTGTACGGCGCTGAGGTCGCCCGGCGCACCCTGTTGCAGCGACAGGCGCTGGACGAGTATGTGGCCTCGCCGGCCCTGGCCGCCTCCATCGAGCGCCTCTTTGGCGAGCCCCTCACCCCCGATCAGGTCGTGGCCCGCATCCTGGAGGATGTCCACACCCGGGGCGACCGGGCGCTGCTCCACTATGCCGAGCTGCTGAACGAGACCCCCCCCGAGGGCGCTTTGCGGGTGCCGCCCGAGCGCATCGAGCTGGCCTGGGAGCGCACCCCCGAGCCCCTGCGGCGCGCCTTGACCCTGGCGGCGGAACGGCTGCGCGCCTTTTACGCCCGCCAGCCCCGCCAATCGTGGCTGGAATGGGATGAGGCCGGCGGCGCCCTGGGCCAGATCATCCGGCCTCTGGATCGGGTGGGCATCTATGCGCCCAATGGCAGCGCCGCCTACCCTTCGTCGCTGCTCATGGCCGCCGTGCCCGCCCAGGTAGCGGGCGTCCGAGAGGTGGTGGTGGCCACGCCGCCCCGCAACGGCTCCCTGAACGATACGATCCTGGCGGCGGCCCGGGTAGCGGGCGTGGCCGAGGTGTACGCCATCGGCGGCGCCCAGGCCATCGCCGCCCTGGCCTACGGCGCCGAGTCGGTGCCCCGGGTGGACAAGATCATGGGCCCCGGCAACATCTTTGTCGTGCTGGCCAAGCGCCGCGTCTACGGCCGCGTGGGCATCGACGCGCTGCCCGGCCCCACCGAGACGCTGCTCATCGCCGATGGGACGGCCAACCCGGCCTATGTGGCGGCAGACCTGCTGGCCCAGGCCGAGCACGATCCCCTGGCCACCGCCATCTTGCTGACCCCCTCGCCGGAGCTGGCCCAGGCGGTGCAGGCCCAGGTGCGGGCCCAACTGGCCCGACTCTCCCGGCAGGAGATCATCCTGGCCTCGCTGGCGGGGCGCGGCGGCATCGTCGTCGTGGCCGACCTGGATGAGGCCCTGGAGCTGGCCAACGACTACGCGCCCGAGCACCTCTGCCTGCTCACCGCCGACCCGTGGAGCCTGGTGGGGCGGGTGCGCCATGCCGGGGGTGTCTTTGTGGGCGAGCTATCGTCCGAGGCCCTGGGCGATTACGTCGTGGGCCCCAGCCATATCATGCCCACCGGCCAGACGGCGCGGTTCTCCTCGCCGGTGAACGTCTGGGATTTCCTCACCATCACCAGCGTTTTCGGCGTCAGCGCGCCGGTGGCGCAAGGGATCAGCCGCGAGGCCATCGCCCTGGCGGAGGAGGAGGGCCTGAGCGCCCACGCCGAGGCGGTGCGCATCCGACTGCGCGAGCTAGACCAGGAGAAGGAGCGGCCATGAGCCAAGGAGAGGAGCGGTTCCGCATCGCCGATCTGATCGGCGCCCGGGTGCAGGGCATGCAAGAGTACGCCCCCGAGCCCCTGGCCGAGACGGCCCGCCGGCTGGGCGTGCCGATGGAGACGCTGATCAAGCTGGACGCCAACGAGAACCCCTACGGCCCCACCGATCGGGCCGCCCAGGTGTTGCGCGAGTACGGCGAGCACCACCGCTACCCCGATCCCATCAGCCGGCGGCTGCGCCAGGCCATCGGCGCCTACATCGGCGTGGATCCCGAGCAGGTGCTGGTGGGCAACGGGTCCGACGAGCTCATCGATCTGCTGCTGCGGCTGTTTCGCCCGGCGCCGGACGCCAGCGGCGGCATCGGCCAGGTGCTGGATTGCCCGCCCACCTTTGGCATGTACTCCTTTTACGGCGTCGCCAACGACATGCAGGTCATCGAGCTGCCCCGCCTGCCCGATTACGCCGTGGATGTGGCGGCCATCGAGGCCCTGTGCGAGAAGGATCCCCGGCCCAAGGTGCTGTTCGTCGCCTCGCCCAACAACCCCGATGGCCAGCTCCTGCCCGAGCCCGCCCTGCGACGCCTGCTGGCCCTGCCCCTGTTGGTGGTGCTGGACGAGGCCTACATCGAATTCGCCGGCGGGTCGCGGGCCGGCTGGGTGGCCGAGCGGGATAACCTGGTGGTGCTGCGCACATTCAGCAAGTGGGCCGGGCTGGCCGGGCTACGGGTGGGCTATGGGGTCTTTCCCCGCGCCCTGGCCCCCGCCCTGCTGCGCCTCAAATCGCCCTATAATGTGAACGGCGCGGCCCAGGCCGCGGCCCTGGCCACCCTGGAGGACGTAGCCCAGGCCCAGGAGCGGGTGCGCCTGCTGGTGGCCGAGCGCGAACGGCTGTTCCGGCGCCTGCAGGGGGTGGCCGTGGTGGAACCCCATCCCAGCGCCGCCAACTATATCCTCTGCCGGGTGCGCGGCTACAGCCTGGAGGAGCTGCGCCAGCGCATGGAGGCCCAGGGCATCCTGTTGCGCTATTATGGCCGGGGCGGCCTGGAGCAGTGCATCCGCATCTCGGTGGGCACGCCGGAGCAGAACGACGCCGTGATCGCGGCCCTGGAGGCGCTGCCGCCCAGGAGCTAGAACCGTCCCTGCGCAGAGCAAGGAGTCAACCATGCAACGCACAGCCCAGCTACACCGCAAGACCAACGAGACGGACATCGCTCTCACGCTGAACCTGGATGGCCAGGGGCGCTGGGAGTGCCAGACGGGCGTGCCCTTTTTCGACCACATGCTGAGCCATGTGGCCGTCCACGGCCTGCTGGACCTGACCGTGCACGCCACGGGCGATATCCAGGTGGATGGTCACCACACCGTCGAGGATGTGGGCATCGTGCTGGGACAGGCCTTATCCCAGGCCATCGGCGACAAGCAGGGCATCACCCGCTTCGGCAGCCAGCTCATGCCCATGGACGAGGCCCTGGCCCTGGTGGCCCTGGATTTCTCCGGGCGCTCGCTGCTGGTCTATGAGGTGGCGCTGCCCGCCGCCCAGGTGGGCGCGTTCGACACCGAGCTGGTGTCCGAGTTCCTGCGCGCCCTGGCCCACAACGCCGGGCTGACGCTGCATGTCAAGCTGCTCCACGGCCAGAACACCCATCACATCATCGAAGCCATCTTCAAAGGCCTGGGGCGCGCCCTGGGCCAGGCGGTGGCCCTGGATCCTCGCCGCAGCGGCGTGCCATCCACCAAAGGAGCTCTCTAGTATGCTCGCCATTATTGATTACGGCGTCGGCAACCTGCGCAGCGTCTACATGGCCTTTCGGCGGCTGGGCGTGGAGGCCCAGGTCACCGCGGATGCGGCGACCATCACCCAGGCCCAGGCCGTGGTGCTGCCCGGCGTAGGCGCCTTTGGCGATGCCATGCACAGCCTGCGCGCCTACGGGCTGGAGGCCCCGATCCGGGAGGTCATCGCCGCCGACACCCCCTTCATCGGCATCTGCCTGGGGCTGCAGCTCCTGTTCGAGACCAGCGACGAGATAGGCGACCATCGGGGGCTGGGCGTGCTGGCGGGGCGCGTGCGCCGCTTCCCCGATAGCCTGACGGTGCCTCACATCGGCTGGAACCAGATCCACCAGGCCCGGCCGGTGCCCCTCTGGCGCGGCCTGCCCGACCATGCCTACGCCTACTTTGTGCATTCGTACTATGTGGAGCCCGAGGACCCCGGCGTGGTGGCCGCCACCACCGATTACGGCATCGACTACACTTCGGTGATCGCCCGCGGCAATCTGTACGGCATCCAGTTCCACCCGGAAAAGAGCCAGGATGTGGGCGAGCGCATCCTGCGCAACTGGCTGAGCGAGTGCAACCTGCTGCCTCCGGAGGCCGCCGCACTCCCAGGCGTCGAGGGATCATGATCGTCTACCCGGCCATCGACCTGCGCCAGGGGCGCTGCGTGCGCCTGCGCCAGGGCGACGCGGCAGCGGAGACCGTCTTCGCCGACGACCCCACCCTCGCGGCCCGGCGCTGGGCCGCCGAGGGCGCCCGCTGGCTGCACATCGTGAATCTGGATGGCGCCCTGGGCCAGGAGGGCGCCGCCAACCTGGCCGCCCTGGAGCGCATCCTGGCGGAGGTGGACGTGCCCGTCCAGTTCGGCGGCGGCCTGCGCTCCGCCGAAGATGTGGCGCGCCTGCTGGAGATGGGCGCGGCCCGCGCCATCCTGGGCACCGTGGCGGTGCGCCAGCCGGAGGTCGTCGCCGAAGCGCTGGAACGTTTTGGCCCCGAGGCCGTGGCCGTGGGCATCGACGCGCGCCAGGGCCGGGTCGCCATCCACGGCTGGCAGGAGACCGCCGAGGTCTCGGCCGTCGATCTGGGGCAACGCATGGCGTCGCTGGGGGTTCTACGGGTGGTCTATACCGACGTAGGGCGGGACGGCATGCTCAGCGGGGTCAATCTGGAGGCCACCTGCGCCCTGGCCCGCCAGACCGGCCTGCAGGTGATCGCCTCGGGCGGCGTGGCGAGCGTGGAGGACATCCGTGCCCTCAAGGCGCGCGAAGCGGAGGGCATCGGCGGCGTGATCGTCGGCATGGCCCTCTATCGGGGGCATCTGGAGCTGGCCGAGGCGCTGGAGATCGCCGGAGAGTAGGGCCTCGCGCCAGGGCGCAGAGACGCAAAGGATACTGGCCCTGGCTCATCTTGGCGCTCTCTGCGCGAGGATAAACAACAGGTCGCGCGCCAAGTCGCAGAGACGCAAAGCTACCGGCCGTGGCCCATCTCGGCGCTCTCTGCGCTCTCTGCGCGAGGATAAACAACAGGTCGCGCGCCAAGTCGCAGAGACGCAAAGGATACTGACCCTGGCTCATCTTGGCGCTCTTGGCGCTCTCTGCGCGAGGATAAACAACAGGTCTCGCGCCGAGTCGCAGAGACGCAAAGGATACTGGCCCTGGCGCTCAAGGCGCGAGGATCGTCGGCGTCGGCTGTTGGGATGGTCGCCATGTCCGATCGGAGTTGGCACGGAGCAAGCGAGGAGCACAACATGTTGGCCAAACGAATCATTCCCTGCCTGGATGTGATGAACGGACGCGTGGTCAAGGGCGTCAATTTTGTCGAGCTGCGCGATGCCGGCGACCCCGTGGAGCATGCCACGGTCTATTCCCAGGAGCGCGCCGACGAGCTGGTCTTTCTGGATATCACCGCCTCCCACGAGAGCCGTGACATCGTGATCGACATGGTGCGCCGGGTGGCCGATGCCGTCACCATCCCCTTTACCGTGGGAGGCGGCATTCGCACCGTCGAGGATATGCGCGCCGTGCTGCTGGCGGGCGCCGACAAGATCTCGATCAACAGCGCCGCCGTGCGCAACCCCGAGCTGATCGGCGAGGGCGCCCAGCGCTTTGGCTCCCAGTGCGTCGTGGTGGCCATTGACGTCAAGACCGAGGACGATGGCCAGGGCCAGGTGTATATCAGTGGCGGGCGCATCCCCACCGGCCTGGAGGTGGTGGCCTGGGCCCGCGAGGTGGAGCAGCGCGGCGCCGGCGAGATCCTGCTCACCAGCATGGACCGCGATGGTACCAAGGACGGCTACGATATCGCCACCACCAGGGCCGTCGCCGATGCGGTCTCGATCCCGGTGATCGCCTCCGGCGGCGCGGGCTGCGTCGAGCACTTTTACGAGGCCCTCACCGCGGGCGGCGCCAGCGCGGCCCTGGCGGCCTCGCTGTTTCACTTTCGCGAGCTGACCGTGGCCCAGATCAAGACCTACCTGGCCGAGCGCGGCCTGCCGGTGCGCCCCTGATGGCCGCCATGTACGAGCCGCCAGCGGAGACGCTGAACCCGGACGCCCTGGCGTGGGACGCCCAGGGCCTGCTGCCCGCCATCGTGCAGGATGCCGCCACGGGCCAGGTGTTGATGTTGGCCTACATGAGCCGCGAATCGCTGCAGCGCAGCCTGGAGAGCGGCGAGACCTGGTTCTGGAGCCGCAGCCGCCGGGAGCTGTGGCACAAGGGAGCCACCTCGGGCAACACCCAGCGCATCATCGAGATCCGCGCCGATTGCGATGCGGATACATTGCTGGTGCGGGTGGCGCCCGCCGGCCCCGCCTGCCACACGGGCCGCGTGAGTTGCTTTTACCGCGCGCTGGCAGGGCAGGGGTAGGGTCCTGACCCCAGGGTCGTAACGCGCAACGAGGGCGCGTACGCCCCCACTCCCCTGCCGGCATGAGAGTGGGCGAGTTTCGCTGGCGGTGAGAGCGATGGCAGCAACACGTCTTTGCTGGGCGCCTCGCAGGATTGAGGCGGCCCGCATCGGTAGAACCACAACGTGCGCGTAGAATGAGGTGCCAAGTGAGCGAAACCATCCGCGAGTTGGAGGCGACCATCGCCGATCGTCGGGAGCACCCCCAGGAGGGCTCCTATACCTGCCGGCTCTTTGCCAAAGGCGAGGCCGAGATCCTCAAGAAGCTGGGCGAAGAAGCCACCGAGGTGATCGTCGCCGCCGCGCTGCAAGAGCGGGAACGGGTGGTGTACGAGGGCGCCGACCTGATCTACCACCTCCTGGTGGCGTTGGCGGCCAAGGGCATCGCCTGGCAGGAGATCGAGGAAGAGCTGCGGTCGAGGTTCAAGGTACGGAGTGATCATTGATGCATGAGCGCAGGCCCCTGGCCCTGGACCGCATCCAGGCCTTCTTGTTCGATCTGGATGGCACCCTGATCGAGAGCGATGACCGCTGGGTGGCCACGCTGGCCACGCACCTGGGGTCCCTGGCGCGCTTTTCCAGGCGCCACGACGCCGAGAGCCTGGCCCGCACCCTGGTGATGGCCATCGAGACGCCCACCAACTATGCCATGTCCGCCCTGGAGCATCTGGGCATCGGCAGCAGCTTCTTCGGGCTGGCCGACCGGCTGCGTCGCGCCCGCGGGCTGGCCACGCGAGAGGTCTCGGAGACGGTGCGCGGCAGCGAGGCCCTGCTGGAGACGCTGGCGACCCGCTTCAAGCTGGCCGTGGTGACCACGCGGGCCCGCCCGGAGGCCTATGCCTTTTTGGAGGGGAGCGGGCTGGAGCGCTTTTTCCCCGTGGTGATCACCCGGCAGGATGTGCTGCGCATGAAGCCCCATCCGGAGCCGGTGCGCACCGCCGCCGGCATGTTGCAGGTGGCGCCAGAGGCTTGCGCCATGGTGGGAGATACGGCCGCCGATATGCGCGCGGCCCGGCGCGCCGGAGCGCTGGCCATCGGCGTGCTTTCGGGGTTCGGCCGGCGCCATGAGCTGGAGCGCGCCGGCGCAGACCTGATCCTGGATTACGCCCAGGATCTGCTGGGGCTGCCCGAGTGGGATGGACAGAAGGGCTAGGCCGCGGCCACCCTGGCGCAGAGGACGCCAGGAAGGCAGAGAGGGCCGGCTCGGGCCACCCTCTGGTTGCGAACTCAGCCCCACGCTCATCCCAGGCAGCGCGCCAGGCGCCTGAGGGCTACTCGGCGTCGACCTCCAGCGCCTCGGATTCGTGCTCGCCGATGCGGAACAGCTTGTCGGCGCTCTCCAGGCGGTCCAGGTAGAGCACGCCATCCAGGTGATCCAGCTCGTGCTGGAACGCTTGCGCCAGCAGCCCCTCGGCCCGATAGCGCACGTTGTGGCCGTCCGCATCCTGGCCCTTGATGACCACGTAGGTAGCCCGCTTGACCAGGCCGCGATAGCCGGGCACCGAGAGGCAGCCTTCCTCCAGCTCTTCCTCGCCTCTCGACTGGATGATCTCAGGGTTCACCAGCACATAGGTCTCGGCGGGCTCGATCTCGTTGTCATCGTCGTCGTACTCGGCCGGCATCTCGACCACGAACACCCGCTGCAACACCCCGATCTGCGGAGCGGCCAGGCCCAGGCCATAGGCGGCGCGCACCGTATCCAGCATGTCCTCCACCAGGCGATGGAGGGTATCGCCAAAGCGGGTCACCTTCTTGGATTTTTCGCGCAAGAGCGGTTGCTCGGCTGTGAGAATGGGCCTGATCGCCATACGTCCCCCAGAGGATGATGAATTCTTGAGTAACTACCATGATTTTAGGAGCGTGCAGATGGGGTGTCAAATAGGGCGCGCTGACGCCGAGGCGCGGGCCGCAGGGCCGGACTTTGACAGCAGCCCGGCGGCATCCTAGAGTTAAGGGGCATTATCTCAGGGAGCATTGGCGTGCAGAAACAACCCAACTCTCAGAACTGCTTTCTCTGCGGCCTGCAGAACCCCATCGGCCTCAAGCTGGCCTTCTACGAGACCGAAGAGAACCGTGTGATCGTGCGCTTTACACCGGAAGAGTTCCACCAAGGCTATCCGGGCGTGATGCACGGCGGCATCGCCTGTGCGCTCCTGGATGAAACCATCGGGCGCACCCTGGTGCGCCACGACATCTGGGCTATGACTGTGGATCTCCAGGTGCGCTTTCACAAGCCGGTGCCCTTGGGCGAGCCGCTGACGGTGATAGGCGAGATCGTGCGGCTGCGTAGCCGCATGATGGAAGGCAAGGGCGAGATCCGCCTGGCCGACGGCTCGGTGGCCGTCAGCGCCGAGGCGCGCTATATCCATCTCCCCGCCGACAAGGTGGACGAGTTCCGCAGCGAGCTCGGCTACTGGCAGGTCGCGCCGGAGCCAGATGGCGAGCAGCCCTTCGACGCGCCCGTGGATTGAGCCCTGGTCGGTCGTAGGTGGAGGAGGACACATGGAAACCAAGAATCGTGCAACTGTGTGGATCGTCGTCGCGGCCCTGGCCGGGCTGCTGTTCGGATGCCTGGGAGGCACATTGGCAGGGGGCGGCATCGGCTTTGTCCTGGGCCGCGAATCGGCCCCGACCCCCGTGCAGGCGCCCTTCCAGTTCCGCATCGAGCCCACGCCCTTCCTGCCAGAGCCAGAGCGCCCCGACCTGGAGCCTACGCCAACCACCCCCGGAAGGCCCGTGCTGCTGGGCGTGGCGGTGGTCACCCAGGTCGTCCCAGATAGCCCCGCAGAGCGGGCCGGCATCCAGGTAGGGGATATGATCACGGCGCTGGATGGCGTCACGCTGGTGGACGCCTCTCTGGCCGAGTTGGTGGCGGGCTACCGCCCCGGCGATGTGGTCACGTTGACGCTACTGCGCGGCGGCAGGGAGATGGATCTGAACGTGACGCTTGGGGCGCATCCGGAAAAGGGCGATGCCGCCTGGATCGGGGTGTACTATCAGGAGATGCCGAGTGGGCGCTTGGATCGCTCGACGCCCTAGGGTGTGAACTCACGACGCCGCCATTTCCGCCGGGGTTACCGCGCGCTGCGCTGGCGACCTCGGCGGCGGCTCTATTCGCCTGTGGCGGGCTGGGCAGAGGTCGCTGTGCCCGGCGCAGGGAACAACTCGTTCACCAGGGCGTGGACCTTGTCCCAATCGGCCACCTCGACCATCCACCCTTGAGGCGTGACTACCGTGGTGGTCATAGAGTCGTCGATGACGCCGCTGCGGATGTTGGCGCGATCCACCTGGCTGGCGGCCTCGGCCAGCAGGAACATGTCCTCCAGGGTCAGGTCGGTCTGCACAGAGGAGCCCACCAGATCCAGGATCGTCGGGATGCGGGTGATGGGGATATCCAGGCTCTTGGCCTTGTCGTATGCGGCCAGAAGCAGTTGCCGCTGGCGATCCATGCGAGCATAGTCGCTGGAGCCGTGCCGCGTGCGGGCATACTGGAGCGCCATCGCGCCGTCCATCTGCTGAACCCCCGCCGGGATATAGATCTCCATGGTGCCATAGTCCGCGGTGGGGTACTTGGCGTCATAGATCTCCTCGGGCACATCGATGGTGAGCCCGCCGATGGCGTCCACGATCTGCTCGAACCCGGAAAAGTTCGCGCGGACATAGTAATGCACCGGCACGCCCAGGGCGTACCATACCGTCTTCTTGGCCAGGGCCGGGCCGCCGCCGGGATAGTCGCGCAGGTCGCCGGTATAGTGGGCCGTATTGATGCGGCTCTCGCCATAGCCGGGGATCGTCGTCCAGAGGTCGCGGGGGATGGAGAGCATGGCCGCCGAGTGGTTCACGGGGTCCAGAGAGACCAGGATCATGGTATCGGTGCGCCAGGGGCCGGATTCGCCCTCGCGCTGGTCGATGCCCAGCAGCAAGATGTTGACCGGCTCGGTCAGCTCGCGCTGGGTCGGCTGCGCCACCACCGCCTGCTGAGGCGCCTCGCCAGAGGGCTGGCCCTCCTCGGGGACATCCACCGGGTCAGCCGCCTGCACCACCCGCTCGGCGAAGGGCAGGGGCACCTGGGCCACCAGGGCCCGCACCGTGGAGAAAAAGAAAAAGCCCGAGTAGAGCGCGCCGGCCACCACCAAGACGGTCACGAACGAGCTCACTGCGCGCATCCACGGACGTTGGTTCATCGAATGGGTCTTCCTTGCACATGGTGCAGACGTAACGTTGAGAGTATAGCACAACGGTCAGGCGAGACCAAAGAAAGACGCCCTTGCGGCTCCGGTTGTTCCCGCCAAAAAGCAGGCGCCCCCACATTGGGGCGCCTGAATCGTGCCGGGTCAGGCGGGCGTGTGCGGCCCCCAGGTGCGAGCCGCCGGCCGCCTCACTCCTCGCGACGCACGGGATCTTGAGCGGCGTCGTCCTCTCGATGTGAGCCCCTCACATCGCAAGCCTGGGACATTCAAGTCGAGACGCCCAGCTTGGGCAGCACCAGGAACATGAGCAGGAACCAGCCTACCAGCAGGGCCGGCAGGACCAGATCGTCAATCGGTACGCCGAGAATCGTCATCTATTCCTATCCTATGGCTAAACGCGCATCAAAAGAGCGACCAGCTCTTCCACCGCGGAATCATCCTGCAGGCACATGGTGTCGTTCAGACAGCCGGTGAGGTAGCCCTTGGCCAGCTCGCGCCCCACATGGCGGGTAGCTGCCCGCACGGAGGCCAGTTGATCCAGGATCTCCCGGCAGTCTCGCCCTTCGTCAATCATCCGCTGGATGCCCCGCGCCTGGCCCTCGATCTTGCGCAAGCGCCGAAGCAAGCCCTGACGCGCTTCTGTTGATAGCATCGCTCTTACCCTATCCTATTCCATCTGCGATTCGAGGCTGAACTAGCCTCGGTAACGAATGCCTCAACCAGAGGGGGCGCAAGCGCCGGCCGAGGCACCGGTGCCCTGCGAGGCGCCCGTGGTGCCAAAGAGCGAGAGGCTCTTCTCGCATTCGTTGCTGCCGCAATTGGGGCAGATCACCTCAAAGCGGCTTGAGATGGAGCGGACGTACTTGTCGAACACGTGGTCACAGGCGCGACAGTGATATTCATAAAACGGCATCTACCCTATCTCCCTTTACTCGAACGTCTCCAGCAGCGCCAGCACTCCCTCGGCATCCACTCTGCCCACCTGCCGCAACACCGGCTCTCCGGCGGGATCGAAAACCAACAGAGTGGGCACGCCGCGTACGCTGTACTGCCGGGCGATCTGATTGCCCACCCGGCTGGTCACGCCCAGGCGCAACAGCTCGATATCGCGTTCTGCCAGATCCCTTTGCAGCCCGTCCACGGCGGGCTTGGCCAACAGGCAGGCGCCTCAAGTATTGCTGAAAAAGTACAGGACGGTCGGTTTGCCCTGGCGTAGCCTCTCCAGCGCCTGCTCGGGCGAATCCAGGTCAGAGGCCGGGGTCCGCAGCACGAGATAGGCCACGGCCAGGGCCGCCAGCGCGACCAGGGTCATCCAGTTCTCGCGCCAGAGCCGCCCCAGGCGCGCCATTAGGCCTGCGACTTGGCCAGAACGGCGTCGATGCGAGAGACCAGATCCTCTTTGGGGCGCACGCCCACCACGCGCTCTACCTCACGGCCGCCCGAATACAGGATCAGCGTGGGGATGCCCCGGATGCCCAACGCGCCCGGCGTGGCGCGGTTCTCATCGGTGTTCACCTTGGCGACCTTGAGGCGCCCGGCGTACTCGTCGGCAAGCTGCTCGACCACGGGGCCGATGATGCGGCAAGGGCCACACCAAGGCGCCCAGAAATCCACCAGAACGGGGACCTCGCTCTCGATCACATCCTGCTGGTACGTGGCATCGGTCACATGGAAAACCTGCTCACTCATTGCTCTATCCTTTCTCATGGCAACTTGATCTATTGTACCCTACCGGGGTGCGCGGTCCAAACACTCGATAGATAGGATACCCCCCTAAGGTATGGCTAGTATACGGCATCTCCCCCGGGCTGTCAAGTCGCCCTGACCAAGTGGGGAGGGCGCTGCAAGGTCGACTCTATGCTCAGGTGCCGACGGCAGATCACGGGCGACAAGGGCGAAGACGAGCTTCGCCCCTACCTTTTTATGTCTTGCTGATCCTCTTTCATCGTAGGGGCCAACTGCGCATGTATGCTCCGTGTTCGCCGAGTGGGGCCCGCGCACCCGGTCGGCGCGCTAGACATACATAACATGACCCCTGGGGTCCGCTCCTGGCAAGGGAGCGCACGCGCCCCGGGCGAACGATTGACGCTCCAGGGCGCCTATGGTAGACTCTCGCTGCCTGGCGCATGCACCCGGGCCCATAGCTCAGTGGTTAGAGCAACCGGCTCATAACCGGTCGGTCCCTGGTTCGAATCCAGGTGGGCCCATGCCGACTGCCAACACACCCCGTGCGGGCCCGTGATGCCCTGTTAGGATGGCCGACCATGCCTATCGGACGATACGATGCCATCATCATGGCCGGCCATGATGCCCAAGCCACGCCTCTCTCCGAGGCTACCGGCCAGTCGTGCAAGGCGCTGATCCCCATCGCCGGCCAGCCCATGGTCCGCTATCTCATCGACGCGCTGCGCGCCTCTGGCTGCGTCGCGCGCCTGGCCGTGGCGGGGATCGCCCCGGAGGAGCTCTCCCTGGAGGATGTCTCCCCGCGGCCGCTGCAGCTGCCCAATCAGGGGAGCATGGTCGCCAACCTGGTGGCGGCGCTGGAGGCCCTGCAGACCAGCGAGCCGCTGTTGGTCGCCTCGGCAGATATCCCTCTGCTCACCCCCCAGGCCATCCTTGACCTGGTGACACGCTGCGAGCAGGAGCAGGTGGACGTGGGCTACCCCATCGTGGAGCGCCAGGTGATGGAGGCGCGCTTCCCTGGCTCGGGGCGCACCTTCCGCCGCCTGGTGGAGGGCGACTTTGCCGGCGGCGACCTGTTCTACCTGCGCCCCTCTGTCTTTTACGCCAACGCCGATCTCTTCGCCGGGCTGAGCGCCCGCCGCAAGAGCGCCTGGCGCCTGGCCCGCCTGATGGGCGCCGGCATCCCGCTGCGCATGATCCTGGGGAGATTGCACATCTCTGACCTGGAGAAGCGGGCCCAACGCCTGCTGGGCGCCTATTGCCGCGGCATCATCTCGCCCTTTGCCGAGCTGGCCATGGATATAGACAAGCCGCAACACCTGGAGCTGGTGCGCCGTGTCCTCGCCACACAGACCTGAACCTTCCGCCCCGGCCGGCCCTGCCCTGGTCACCATGGACAGCCGCCTTTCGGCATGGGTGGTCCGTCAGGCCAGGGCCTCGCGCACCCTGCGCCTGATCGCCCGGCTGGCCGCCCGCGCCGGCGATGGCATCGTCTGGCTCGGCGTGGCCGTCGGCGCCCTGCTGGTGGCGCCCGCCCTGCGCAGCGCCACGATCCAGATCGCCCTGAGCGCGCTGATGGCAGGGGCAGCCGTGGCGCCCGTCAAGTACGCCGTGCGCCGCCCCCGACCGGAGGACGCCCAATACCAGAGCAGCGCCATCTGGGCCCATTACGACGCCTATTCGTTCCCGTCGGGCCACGCCGCACGCATGAGCGCCCTGGCGACGGGGGCAGCCCTCCTGTTCCCCGGCTCCTGGCTCCCGCTGGTCGCCGGCGCGGCCCTGGTCTGTTGGGGGCGGGTGGCCACCGCCGCTCACTTTGTGGGAGACGTGCTGGCCGGGGCGCTGCTGGGCATCCTGGCCGCCGTGCTGATCTACCTGCTGCGGCCGGGAACCCTCTTGGGCTGAGCCCAGAGCCGGTTCCCTATGGGCGTTTTCTCGATTCGATGACTCTATGGTAGAATATGTTATAGTCAATAGTACGTACAGATGCGGCGCTCAGGCGCTGATACGGCCACTCATTGTGGAGGAATAACAATCCAATGAAACCCGCCTGGCCCAAGAATGCCTTTATCTACTTGCTGATCCTTGTGGCGAGCATAGCTCTCTTTTCAAGCTTTCTCACCCAAACCGAGACGACCCAAGAGATCGATCTGGCCCACGTGGCCCGCCTCATCAAGGCCGGCAAGGTTGAGCGCCTGGAGTTTAACAGCGATGGCGTCATCGAGCTGCAGGTGAACGAGGGTTCCGGGAGCGTTCCGTATACCTCGCGCAAGGAGCCCGACGTGGGCATCGGCGAGACCCTTGTCAACCTGGGCGTCACGCCCGAGCAGATCGGCGCCATCGGCGCGTTGGTCACCCAGCGCCCCAGCATGTGGGACAACTGGGGGATCATCCTCATCCAGGGGATCCCGCTGCTGCTCATGTTCCTGTTCCTGATGTTCATGCTGCGCCAGGCTCAGAGCGGCAATAACCAGGCGATCTCCTTCAGCAAGAGCAGGGCGCGCATGTTCTCGGGCGACCGGCCCTCCGTCACCTTTGACGATGTGGCCGGGGTCGACGAGGCCAAGCAGGAGCTTGAGGAGATCGTCGAGTTCCTGCGCGATCCGGAGCGCTTTACGGCCCTGGGCGCGCGCATCCCCAAGGGCGTGCTGTTGGTGGGGCATCCCGGCACCGGCAAGACCCTGATGGCGCGGGCCGTCGCCGGCGAGGCGGGCGTGCCCTTTTTCTCCATCAGCGGCTCCGAGTTCGTGGAGATGTTCGTGGGCGTGGGTGCCAGTCGCGTCCGCGACCTGTTCGATCAAGCCAAGCGCAACAGCCCCTGCATCGTCTTTGTGGATGAGATCGATGCGGTGGGGCGCCAGCGCGGCGCGGGCCTGGGC
>DCTX01000031.1:0-15245 GCA_002329325.1 Anaerolineales bacterium UBA1429 | reverse complement strand
CATCCTGGCGGCCACCAACCGCCCGGATATCCTGGACCCCGCTCTGCTGCGCCCCGGCCGTTTCGACCGGCGCGTGGTGATCGACCGCCCCGACCGGCGCGGCCGTGAGGAGATTCTCAAGGTGCACACGCGCGGCAAGCCCCTGGCCAACGACGTGGACCTGGAGGTCCTGGCCAAGCAGACGCCCGGCTTTACCGGCGCGGATATCGAGAACCTGGTGAACGAGGCCGCCATCCTGGCGGCGCGCGCCAACCGCAGCAACATCACCATGGTCGAGTTTCAGGAGGCGGTCGAGCGGGTTATCGCCGGGCCGGAGCGCCGCAGCCGCCTGATCAGCGACGAGGAGAAGAGGCTGATCGCCTTCCACGAGGCCGGCCACGCCATCGTGCAGGCCCGGCTGGAGCATACCGACCGGGTGCACAAGGTCACCATCATCGGCCGCGGCCAGATGGGCGGCTACACCATGACCCTGCCCGATGACGACCGCACGCTGTACTCCAAGGCCAAGTTCGAGGACGAGATGGCGGGCTTGCTGGCCGGCCGAGCCGCCGAGGAGATCGTCTTTGGCGACATCACCACCGGCGCCAAGAGCGACCTCAAGCGTTGCACCCAGATCGCCCGTTCCATGGTCACCGAATACGCCATGACCGAGACCATGGGCCAGCGCACCTTTGGCCAGAAGGAGGAGCTGATCTTCCTCGGACGCGAGATCTCGGAGCAGCGCGACTATGGCGAGGAGATCGCCACCCAGATCGACCGCGAGATCAAACTGCTCATCGACCGCGCCTATGACCGCGCCCGTGAGGTATTGCGCAGTCACCGGGATGAGCTGGATCGGGTGGCCCACGCCCTGATCGAGGAGGAGTCCATCGACGCCGATGCCTTCCATGCCTTGCTCAGCCAGGATGCGGCCCAAGAAGAGCCCGAAGCCGAGCCCGTCGGCGTCTAGCCACCCAAGCGAGAGAGCATCGAGGCCGGGGAACTCTCCCCGGCCTTTTTCTTTGTCCCGGCAAGAGGCGCGGCTACGGCGCGATCCGCAGCGGCTGGGCGAGCCAGATGGCATCGTCGCCCTGCTCTGTCGTCAGGCGCTGCAGTGACGCCTCCTGGTACAGCCCGACGATCAGGCGATACTCGCCCGCCGCGAGCCCCTCGGGCAGGGCGAGCAGGTGGACGTCCTCGATGAACTCGCCCGGTACCCAGCCCGTGGTGGGGCGCTGCCAGCCGGCGGGGATCGCATCGCTGCCCACGATCAGTTGCCCCTCGCCATCCAGCAGTTGCACAAAGCTCTTGTGGCTGGCCGATGCGGTAGCCTGCGCCTGCCACACCAGGCGCACCTCCAGCGCCTCGCCGGGGCGGGCGCTCTCCGGCAGGCTATAGCCCACCAGGGTCGCCAGGCCGCCCAACGTCTCGCCGGCGGCATAGCGCGTCGAGGGCTCCTGGAAGCACCGCTCCGGCGCATCGATCCGGAGGTTGCCCAGGGTGGCCACTCCGGCCTGCCCCTGCATCTCTAGCCGATACTGCCCCCCCTCCAGCCAGGCCGGAAGGGAGAGGGTATGCAGGCCCCGCCAGATCTCCCCGCGCCGCCACGCGCTGGTGGGCCAGCCGGGCGCGGGGGGCACCTCCTGCTCCAGGACGGCCACGCCATCCGCATCGCGCAGCCGGAGGATCACGGCCAGGTCGCCATGCAGCTTTGCCTCGGCCTGCCAGTACGTCACAAACGTGATGTCCTGGCCCGCCTGCCCCTGAGAGGGCAGCTCGGCGCCCCCAAGCAGAACGAGGCCGGGCGCCACAGCCTGCTCGTCACCCGCCTCCAGGGGGAGGTCGTCCACGTGAAGGGGCCGCTTCGGGCGGGTCACGGCCAGATCGCCGACCGCGAGCACACTGCCCAGCGAACGGCCATCCTCCGCCCGGGCCTCCAGGGCAGCGGCGTCGAGCCCCTGACGGTACACCCGCACGTTCACATGGTAGGCGCCAGGGGACAGACCGGGCGGCAAGGTCACCTGGAACGGCTCCTCATAGATGTACCCCGCCAGCCAGTCGGCGGGAGCCCGGCCCGCAATCGCCTCATGGTCCCTTTGGGCGACGATGCGCCCGTTGCCATCCAGCACCCGCAGGCTGACGCTGAGGCCCTCCATGGGAACGGGGCCCGCCCGCCAATAGAGCACCAGGCGCGCCTCCTGCCCGGAGCAGACCGGCTCTGGCAGATCGGCCCCCAGCAACGTGATCTGCTCCTCAAAGGTCGCTTGGGTGGCATAGTCGAGGGGCAGAGCCCCCCCAGACTGCACATGCAGGTCGCCCAGCGCCAGCGGGGCAGCCAGCAGGCCGCCGTCGGCGCCCCGGGGCGCCAGGGTCGCATGGATGTCGCCCTGCCGATACACCACGAGCTGCAGCTGGTAGGCGCCTGGCGCCATCCCATAGGGGATGCGGAGCGTATGCGTGTCGCGGACGTAGTAGGGAGCCGGCAGCCATGCATCGCAGGGGGCGCCTCCGGGATTCGCCTCGTCGCCCTGGGCGACGAGGTTGCCGCGGGCATCGACAAGCTGCACGCTGACGCTGTAGCGCTCCTCTGAGGGGCGCGCGAGCTGCCAGTAGAGCGTGATGACAGCCGGCTCCCCTGCCGCCGGGGAGGGCAGCTCCTCCACGGCCAGCAGCGTCAGGTTGCCATCATAGGTCGTCCCGGCATAGGCGAACGAGGCCGAGGCCTGGCCGGCGGCGGGGCGATGCAGGGGGGTTCGAGCCAGCGCCAGGGCGGCGATCCCCAGGAGCGCGATGAGGAGCGCCTGCCACGGCGGCAGTGTGGCGGAAGGGGCCCCGCCCTGAGGCACCACCTCTCGGCGGCGCCACCGCGCGACGCTGAGCCATGCCACCGCCAGGCCGATGCCCGCCAGCGAGAGCCCCTCGGCGATGCGGCGGATCGGCGTGGAGCCAAACGCCAGCGAGACGGTGTGCAACCCCGCCGGCACCGCCACGCGGATCAGGCCGTTGGGCGAGGTGGGCTGGATGGCGACGGGCTGCCCATCCACCTCGGCCTGCCAGCCGGGGAAGGCAAAAGTGTTGAACACCATCTCCAGGGCCGAGGCCGTCTCCACGACGACCGTCTCACTCAGCGGCCCGTACCGCACCTGACGCAACGTCGCCCCATCGGGCAGCAGCGCTCGCGCCACCCGTGGCGCCCGCTCCTCAGAGGCATCCTGGGGCATCGGTAGAGAGCGAACCGTCGCCGGCAGGTACTCGCCTGTGGTGGTGGTGCCGATATCGAGCTGGGCGGTGCCGTGGGCGCGCAGGCTGGCGATGGTGACCGGATAGATATCCTCATGGCAGTAGAGGGCCCGCTGCCACGGAGCTGTGTGGCCCACCAGGCAGGCCACCAACACGCCGGCCAACGCCGCGCCCGACCACGCCCGCCCCGGCAGGAGGGCAAGCCAGCGCTCCAGCGCCGGGAGGCTGGCCCCCGCCAGGGGCGCCAGGAACACCATGGCCAGGCCGAGCAGGCGCCAGGGGAACTGGAGCATCTGCAGCGGGCCGACGCGACCCCACAGAGCCGCCGATAGGTCTAGCGCCAGGAAGAGCGTGGCACCAAAGGCCAGGGACAGCCCGAGCCAAAGCCGCCGGTCCATGCTGCGCGATACAAGGCCGAGCGCCGAGAGCCCGGCCAGGATCAGCGGCAGCAGTATGTGGGCCATGGGCGAGGGCAGGTTCTGGTTCAGGAGAAGCGGGCTGACCTGCTCCGGCAGGCGGAACACCTGGGAGAGCGTCAGGAAGTGGCGACGATAGTCGAACACCTCCCAGAGGGTCAGGCGATCCAACTGCACCATACCCGATTCGGCCAGGGCGGGGAGCCAGTACCAGGCGGCCAGGAGAAGCCCCAGGGCCATCGAGAGGCAGAGGGGGGCGAGGGCGCGCCAGAAGGGCAGCCCGGTGCTTCTCCGGCTGGCCAGGTAGAGAGCGTAGGCGGCCACAAAGGGCGCGGCCAGCAAGGCAGTCGTGTTGTGGGTGGCGATGGTGGCCGCCCAGGTGAGCGCTGCGCAGATGCCGTAGACCGGCCTGCGGGTGCGAGCCAGCCGCGTGAGCCAGTACAGGATCAACGGCAACAGGGCCAGGGCGAACTGCTCGGCCAGGGCATAGCGCCGAAAGGTGTTGGCGATCAGATAGGGGGCGAACACGTACGCGGCCGCCGCGACCACCCCTCCCTTGGCGCCATACAGCTCCGACGTCCAGAGGTACATGGCCAGCGACGCTAGAGCCGAGATGACGACCAGGCCGACGTTGGTCGCCACGACCAGGTCGCCGCAGGCCAGGTTGATCAGGTTGACGAGATAGTAGGCGAGGGGCGGGTAGTAGTTGAACAGCGGATAGCCATAGCCCCAAACCATGTCTGGCGCCCAGCGGGAGAAGGGGATGCCAGCGCGGAGCAGCTCGGCCAATTGCACCGAGCGCAGCAGATGATACATCGAGTCGTCTGAGGTGGGCAGGGTAGCGCCGAGGACGGGGTAGGCCGCGGCGACCCCCAGAACGACCGCCAGAAGGAGGGGGGCCGCCCTGTGGGATGTCGCTCGTAGAGCGCCCGAGCGCCGAGATGCCCCACGGACGGGGCCAGCATCCATGTCTCGTAACATCCTGTTCCGGATCAAGCGCCTGCGCCGTTGAGGGCCCAGGCATATCGGACCTAGCATAGGGCAAAGCCATGCGCTTGCCAAGCGCGCGCCCCTCTCGTTGACGCATCCCCCTCGCCTCGCTACAATCCTGCCAAAGCACCAAGAGGAGGAGCGCATGGGCGATGTCGTTGTTCTGGGCAGCCTGAATATGGACCTGATCGTCCGCACCGAGCACATCCCGCGCCCCGGCGAGACGGTTCACGGTCACGGCTTTGGCACCGTGCCCGGCGGTAAGGGCGCCAACCAGGCCGCCGCCGCCGCGCGGCTGGGCGCCCACGTCGAGATGCTGGGCCGCGTGGGCCAGGACGCCTTTGGCGACGAGATGCTGCGCAACCTGCAGGAGCAGGGTGTGGGCGTGGGCCGCGTGCAGCGCGATGCGGCCCCCAGCGGCATCGCCCTGATCACCATTCAGGCCGATGGGAACAACTCCATCGTCGTGGCGGCAGGGGCCAACGGCCAGGTCACCCCCCAGGATGTGGACGCCGCTGCCGACCTGCTATCGAAGGCCAGCTACCTGGTGATGCAATTTGAGGTGCCCCTGCCAGTGGTGCGTCACGCCATCGCCCGCGCCGCGGCCCTGGGCGTGCGCGTGGTGCTCAACCCCGCCCCTGCCTACCCCGTGGACGCCTCCTTTCTCAGTGGCGTCTACTGCCTGATCGTCAACGAGACCGAGGCCGAGAGCCTCACAGGCGTGAGTGTCGGGAATGTCGCGGCGGCACAAGAGGCGGCGCGAGCGCTGCAACGCCTGGGGGTGCCCGTCGTCATCGTGACACTGGGGGCCGAGGGGGCCCTGCTGCTGGCCGAGGATCGCTTCACCCACGTGCCCGCCCGCCGGGTGCAGGTGGTGGATACCACCGCCGCCGGAGACGCCTTTATCGGGGGGCTGGTCGCCTCGCTGGATCGCGGCCTGCCGCTGGTCGAGGCCGTGCGCTATGCCACCTGCGCGGGCACCCTGGCCACCACCGTCCTGGGCGCCCAGACCTCGCTGCCGCGCCAGGCCGAGGTGGACGCCTTTTACCGGGAGGGATGACCCTGGCAGAGCGATCGGGCGCCGTCGGCATCATCGCCAACCCGGCTTCGGGCAAGGACATCCGCCGCCTGGTGGCCCAAGCCACCACCATCGGGAACCAGGAGAAGGTCGCCATTGTGCGCAGGGTGCTCCTCGGGCTGGCGGGGGCAGGCGTGGCCCGGGCGCTGCTGATGTCCGACCCCCATGGCCTGGCGCGCCAGGCCGCCCAGTTGCCCAATGCTGCGTCGCTGCCCGAGATCGCCTGGGTGGACCTGGCTCCCCAGGGGACGGCGGAGGACTCGATGCGCGCCGCCGCGCAGATGGCCGCCGAGGGCGTGGGGTGCATCGTCGTTCTGGGGGGCGATGGCACGGTGCGCGCCGTCTCCCAGAGGTCCGGCGAGGTCCCGCTGCTGGCCCTCTCGACGGGCACCAATAACGTGCTGCCGACCTTTCTAGAGGCCACCGTGGCCGGGTTGGCCGCCGGCGCCGTGGCGCGGGGGCGCGTGCCCCTGGCCCAGGCCGCCTATCGCCACAAGTGGCTGGAGGTCAGCGTGGATGGCCGCCCGGTGGATCGGGCGCTGGTGGACGCGGCCCTGCTGCGCGGCCGCTTTCTGGCCGCCCGCGCCGTGTGGGATGCGGATAGCTTGCTGGCCCTGGCCGTCACCCGGGCGGACCCGGCCACCATCGGAGTATCAGCCATTGCGGGCATGCTGCACCCCATCGCCCCACGAGAGCCGCGGGGGTTGGCCGTGTGGCTGGCGCCCGAGGCGGCCCGGCAGATCACCGTCCCTTTGGGGCCCGGCCTTCTGGCCCAGGTGGGCATCGGGGCCTGGCAGGAGCTGGCCCTGGGCCAGGCAGCGAGCTGGGCCATCGACGAGCCGACCATCGTGGCCCTGGATGGCGAGCGCGAGTTGGCCCTGGCGCCGGGGCAGCGCCTGGATCTGCGCCTGCGCGCCGATGGCCCCTGGATTATCGAGGGCAGCCAGGTGATGCATGCCCTGGCAGCCGCGAATTCGACCCATAGCAACATGCGAGGAGAAGCACCATGATTCGTACCCAGATCGCCATCGTCGGCGCCGGCCCCGGCGGCTATGTGGCCGCGTTGCGCGCCTCTCAACTGGGCGCCGAGGTCGTCTGCATCGAAAAAGAGGATGTGGGCGGGGTCTGCCTGAACTGGGGCTGCATCCCCACCAAGGCCCTCTTGCGCACCGCCGAGGTGTTCGATCTGGCGCGGCATGCGGGCGAGTACGGCGTGCTGGTGGACGAGCCTCGCCTGGATTGGCAGGCGGCCCAGAAGCGCAAGGATGAGGTCAAGGCGCGCCTGACGCGGGGGGTGAGGACGCTGCTCAAGCAGGCCGGCGTGCAGGTGGTGCAGGGGCAGGCCAGCCTGGCGCGGACCAACACCCTGCGGGTGCTCTCCAGCGCTGGCGAGGAGACCATCGTGGCCGATGACATCGTCATCGCCACCGGCTCGCGCCACCTGAACGTGCCCATCCCCGGCCTGGACGACCCCGGCATCCTGGATTCCACGGCCGTTCTGCAGCTCGAGGCCCTGCCCGCCAGCCTGTGCGTCGTGGGCAGCGGCGCCATCGGCGTCGAGTTTGCCTGCCTGATGGCCACCCTGGGCGTGCAAGTCACCCTGGTCGAGATGCTGCCGCGCATCGCGCCGCTGATGGACGAGACCATCGGCGATATGCTGGCCCGCAGCCTGCGGCGGCGCGGCATCGCCATTCACACGGGCACCCGCGTCACCGCCGTCGCCAAGACCGCGGCGGGATACCGGGTCTCCATGGCCTCCGAGAAGGAGGGCGAGCTCCAGGTCGAGGTAGAGCGGGTGCTCTCGGCCATCGGGCGGGCGCCCAATGTCGAGGGGTTGGGCCTGGAGTTGGCGGGCATCCAGCCCACCCGCCGGGGCATCCCCGTGGACGACCGGATGCGCACCGCCGCGCCCCACATCTATGCCGTGGGCGATTGCGCCGCCGAGGGCCCCATGCTGGCCCACATGGCCTCGCACCAGGGGATCGTGGCCGTGGAGGATGCCATGGGCCTGCCAGCGCATGTGGATTACAGCGCCGTGCCGAGCTGCATCTTTACCCTGCCCGAGGCGGCCAGCGTGGGGCTGACCGAGGCCCAGGCCCGCGAGCAGGGCTATGCCGTGCAGACGGGCATGTTCTCCCTGGCGGCCAACGGCAAGGCCCTGGCCTATGGCGAGAGCGAGGGGTTCGTCAAGATCGTCTCGGAGAGCGAGAACGATGCGATCCTGGGGGTGCACATCCTGGGCCCCCACGCCAGCGACCTGATCCTGGAGGGCACGCTGCTGCGCCAGTTCGAGGTCACCCTGGACGAGGTGGAGCAGGTGATCCACCCCCACCCCACCCTGGGCGAGGCCGTGGCCGAGGCCGTGCTGGCCGTGCGCGATCGGGCGCTGCACGCCGCCCCCAAGAGGCGGCGATAGCCCTAGTTCTCGATCACCACGCGCACCCGATAGGGCGGTGGAAAGTTGCCCGTAACGTCCACCACGGTTAGCTTGAGCCAGTAGACGCCGTTGGGCAGCGCCCGGGTGTCGAACTGCATCAGGACGCCATCGGTGACCGGAGAGGGCACCGTGTCGCCGATCGAGTGCCAGGATTGCGGGTCCTCGCCACCGCCCTGCTCGATCTTGTAGAACTGGAACTGGGCGTGGCGCGCCGTGCCGCGGATGCTCACGACGCCCGAGATGCGCTCATTGGCGCCCGGCGAGGTGATGCACACATTGGGGTCCGGGCAGGCTGGCGGCGGCGGTGTGCGCGTGGCCGTCGGGCCTAGATCAGGCGTCGGTGAGGGTTGCGGCCGGGCCGTCGGCGAAGGTTGCGCCGTGGGCTCGGGCGTCGTCACCGTCTCGGGCGTTGGCGTCACCACCGTGGGTGTGGTGAGGACCAGCGTCACCGTAGGCGTAGGCCCCACCATCTCCAGCACGTCCACCGATGGCAGCACATAGTGCTGCACCCCCAACACCACCGCAATGATGCCCAGCATCACCCCGATATTGGCCATGGAGCGCCCCTCGCGGTGAGCCGAGACCTCGCGCTCTACGGAAAAGATCGTGTTGACCCGCGCGCGGCGCGCGACGACATAGTTCCTGAGATTGTACAGAATGATGACAAAGCATACCAGGTACAGCCAGATGATGTAGCGACCCATGAGGTCGAAAAAAGAGACCAGGATGTTGAACACGCGTCAATCATTCTCCCAGGAAGCGTGTCGCGCTGGCGCCCCACGGCCAGCCGTCGTTGGTTGTGAGTTCCCTGTGTCCTGACGCCCACGGAGGCGCCCTTGTTCCAGGGCGCAACGATCTCAACCCGTCTCCCGAACGTCCCGTGATCCCCAACGCCCCTCAAGAGGGCGGGCTACTCGGCCGAGGGCCCTGTGGCGCCGGGCCTAGCCTCCGCCGCCCCTCATGGCTGGGGCTGGGCAGACGCAGCCCCGTCCCCCTGGCCGCCGACAGCCGCGGAACCCTCTGCCGTGAGCCGCCCCAGCAAGCCCGTCAGCAAACGCGCCATGGTCGGCACGGCGTGCTCGCCCACGGCCAGGACCTGCTTGTGCATCGCCCCCGCGTCCTCGGTGTCCCCCGCAAAGTCCTGGGGCACGTTGGTGATGAGGGAGATGCCCAAGACGCGCATCCCGGCGTGCCGCGCCACCACCACCTCAGGGGCGGTGGACATACCCACGGCATCGGCGCCCACGGTGCGCAGAAAGCGGATCTCGGCGGGCGTCTCATAGCTGGGGCCGGACACCATGGCATAGGTCCCCTCCCAGAGGGTGATGCCCTGGCTGCGGGCCTCTTGGCGCAAGAGATCGAGCAGCGCCGGATCGTAGGCGGGCGTCATATCGGGGAAGCGCGGCCCCCAGCGCTCGTCGTTGGGGCCGCGCAGGGGGTGGTGTCCCGCCAGGCCTGCCAGGAAGATATGATCCGTGATGGCCATCAGATCGCCGGCGGCGAAATCGGGGCGTAGCCCGCCGGCGGCGTTGGTCACGATCAGGATCTCGGCGCCCAGATGACGCATCACGCGGATCGGGAAGGTGATCGTGTCGGGCGAATAGCCCTCGTAAAAGTGCAGGCGCCCCTGCATCATCAGCACGGCCTGGCCGTTGAGGGCTCCCCCCACGAAACGGCCCGCATGGCCCGCGACCGTGGAGACGGCCATGTGGGGCACAGCGGCGTAGGGGATCGCCACAGGGTCGGGGATCTGATCTACCAGGTGGCTCAGGCCGGAGCCCAAGACCATGGCGACGCGGGGCTGGAAACCGAGCCTTTCGGCAAGAAACGCTGCCGCATGGGCAACCATCTCATAGTTCACGGCGGAACTCATACAAACAAACGCCTTTCCGGGATCAGGTGCGCTCGCCAGAGTGTGGAGGTGTGTCGCCGGCAACCCACGATCAGTGCGCCCGCGGGTGAGCTTCGTCGTACACCTCGCGCAGGCGCTCCTGCCCGGCCTGGGTATACACCTGGGTGGTGGAGACGTTGGCATGCCCCAACAGGCCCTGCACCTGGCGCACGTTGGCGCCGCCGTTCAGGAGATGGGTGGCGAAGGAGTGACGCAGGGTGTGCGGCGTCACCTCGGCCGTGATGCCCGATTCGCTCACATACTTTTTGATGATGAGCCAGAGGCCTTGCCTGGTCAATCGGCGGCCACGATGGTTGACAAAGAGGGCCCGCTCTTCATCCTGGATCAGCTCCGAGCGGCCCTTCTCGAGGTACGTCTCCAGGGCCTCGATGGCTCGGCGGTAGATGGGGATCTCGCGCTGGCGGTTCTGCCCAGAGCCGCTCACGCAGCGCACGAACCCCTGGTCCATATCCACATCGTCCACGTTGAGGGCCACCACCTCGCTGACGCGCATGCCCGTGGCGTAAAGCACCTCCAGCAGGGCGCAATCGCGCAGCCCTCGAACCGAGGGATTATTGGTTGGGGCCTTGAGCAAGCACTCCACCTCTTCCTCCGAGATTGAGGTCGGCAGATACTTGCGGACCTTGGGGCTATCCAGCTTGGCGCTGGGATCCTGGTTGAGCTGGCCCTGCTCCAGCAGGTAGCGGAAAAACGACTTGGCCGCGGCCACCTTGCGCGCCACCGTGGCCGAGGCATACTCGTGTTCGTTGCGCAGGCAATCTACATAGCCCGAGAGATGCTTGGGGGTCACCTGATCCCACGAGTTGACGCTGTGAGCATCAAGGTAGCCATGAAACTGGACCAAATCGTTGCGATAGGCCACGATTGTGTTATTAGAATAGCCTTTCTCTTCCATCAGGGAGGTCAGGAACGCCTCGATCTGATCTCTCATGCCCTCTTCTCCTCGCTTGATGCCCACCGGCGGCTCCCGCGGTATTGTACCATCACTTTACATAGGGTCAAAACCCCTGGCGGCCCAAGGGTTGCGCTCTTTGGCATGGCCCTGCGCCGGGCGAACGGGCGTGCGGCGGCCCTACCGGGAACCGGGGCATTCGACAAAGTCTCTCTTCACGGCTACAATGCCCACGCTTGCCGGGCTAGAGCACCCGGCAGATTTGCGGCCCAACGCCAGCGCTGCAGAGAGGACGGTTGCCATGGATCTGTTTGGAAAATGCAGAAGCTTTACCCGGGCAGACGAGGCCCGTAAGGGGGGGTACTACCCCTACTTTATCCCCCTGGAGGATACCGAGGGAACCGAGGTGATCATCAACGGCAAGCGCATGATCATGATCGGCTCCAACAACTACCTGGGGCTGACCACCCACCCCAAGGTGCGCGAGGCCGCCATCCAGGCCATACGACGCTATGGCACCAGTTGCACCGGATCGCGCTTTCTCAATGGCAACCTGGCGATGCACAACGAGCTGGAGCAGGAGCTGGCCGATTTCGTGGGCAAAGAGGCCGGGCTGGTCTTTAGCACCGGCATGAGCGTCAACCTGGGCACCATCTCAGCGTTGGTGGGTCGGGGAGAGTACGTCATCACCGATCGCGAGGATCACGCCAGCATCATCGATGGGTGCCGGCTCTCCTTTGGCGAGATGAGGCGCTTCCGCCATAACGATATGGAGCACCTGGATCAGGTGCTGGCCTCCACCGAGGACAAGGCCAAACTGGTGGTGGTGGATGGCGTGTTCAGCATGGGCGGCGACATCGCCCCCCTGCCCGAGATCGTGGCCCTCTGCCAGAAGCATGGCGCCCGCCTGATGGTGGATGACGCCCACTCCATGGGCGTGCTGGCCGGGGGGCGCGGCACCGCCTCTCACTTTGGCCTGGATGACCAGGTGGATCTCATCATGGCGACTTTCAGCAAGGCCTTTGCCTCGCTGGGCGGCGTCATCGTCGGCTCGGCCCAGGTGATCGACTATATCAAGCACAATGCGCGGGCGCTGATCTTTTCCGCCAGCATGCCGCCCTCCAACGTGGCCGCCGTCAAGGCCGCCCTCCAGGTGATCAAGGAGGAGCCGGAGCGGGTGGAGCGGGTGCAGCAGATCGGCGAGCGCATGCGCGCCGGTTACCAGTCGTTGGGGTTCAGCACGGGCAACAGCCAGACGCCCATCATCCCCATCCTGATCGGCGATGAGCTCAAGACCTTTGCCTTCTGGCGGGCATTGTTCGAGGCGGGCATCTATGTCAACCCGGTGGTGCCCCCCGCCGTGCCCCCCAACCTCTCGCTGCTGCGCACCAGCTACATGGCCACCCACACCGACGAACAGCTCGATCGGGTCCTCGACACCTTTGCCCAGGTGGGCAGGCAGCTCGACCTGATCTAGCCCCGCTAGCCGGATACACGCCAACGCGCCGCCGGGTTCGCCCGGCGGCGCGTTCTTGTTGCCTAGAGCTCGATGCGCCCCGGCAGCATCCCCTGCTGCAGGATGCGCCAGAGCGAGTGCACCGTCCACACCGGCTCCAGCCGCGCTCGCGACGCCAGCGGCGAGCGGGTCTCGAACCGCACGCCGGGGATCGCGGCCAGTTGCGCGGGCGTGCAGGGCAGCCCCCGCAGCGCCGCCTCCACCTGCCCCGGTGGCACGCGCAAGATGCCATAGAGGTCGCCCAGGCGGGGCTCGGCATCCAGGCGCCCCCAGAAGGTGGCGATGCCCAGGGTGCGGGCCGCCGGCCCCAGCTCCGGGCGGTAGAGGTTCTCGCTCACCGTCATCACGGCCGGCGCGGGGTGTTCCCCCGAACCCAAGGCGAGCCGGGTCACCTGCTCCCGCTCGTAGACGATGCAGGTCTCCTGGGCGGGCAGGATCTCCAGGCGCGCGCCCAGCTCCTCATGCGCCTCGCGCTGCAGGCAGCCCAGCAGCGTCTCGCCGGGCTCCAGCGAGCCGCCGATGGCCCCCACCCCCACGATGGTGGCGCCGTCGGCATCCGTCCGCCAGTGCTTGGGCTTGGTCAGCTCCAGCACCAGGGCATCGCCCTCCAGCGCCAGGGCCGAGGCGCCCGTCATCTGCCAGGGCAGCAGCTCACAGAGCCGGTCTATCTCGCGGGCCAGCCCGGGATAGGCGCGAAAGAGGGGATCCGCCGCCATGCGCAAGGCCCGCGCCTACCTGATCTGGGCCGCCAGCGCGTCAATGGCGTCGTTGCCTTCCAGCACGCCGATCTCCAGCTCGTAGGTGCGGGTCTCGCCTGGCTCCAGGAACTGGAGGATGCCCCGCTCCCGATCCTTGTCGCGGCCCTCCACCAGGCAGTTGGCGGGCTCCAGACCCGTCACATAGTCCCCCTGGCCCACCATCTTCCACTGGGTGAAGCAGGGCAGGGTATCCTGGCGATAGCGCACATAGGCGCCCAGGCCTCGGCCGCCATCGTAGGCGCGGTTGGCCAGCAACACCGTCACATAGCCCTGGGCGTCGGGGGCCATGTCGTGGTAGAAGCACTGCTCCGCATAGCCGACGGTGGGCGCCTCGTAGCGGGCGTGGCCCGCCAGCCCGGGCGCGGCCACGGCGTCGCGGGGCGTCACCTGGCGCGAGGGCGCGACCAGCTCGGTGCCCTCATCCAGCAGGGGAAAGCCAAAGTTGCAGTGATAGAGCAGCATGTGGGGGGCTGTGGCAAAGCCTTCGTTGGCCACCACGTCGCGGATGAACAGGCGCGCCTCGCCCAGGCGCGCCGAGACGCGCCGCGTGAGGGTGAGATTCTCGCCAAAGACCACGGCCTGCCGCATGTGGCCCAGGGCCCACATCTCGTACTCGTCGCCGCGCCAGGCGCCATCCACCCAGGCGCCGCCGGCGGGCGAATGGGAGAGGCGGCCATGCAGCCCCAGGGCCTCGCCTTCGTCCACGCTGGGCGCGCCGGCGGTGGTCAGGCCGCAGCCGGTGACGAGCCCGCCGTGAAAGGTGCGCAGCCAGCCCAACCCCTGGCGCTCAAAGAAGGCGGGGTGGGCCGGGCCCGTGGCCGATTCCCAGGCCAGCGAGGCGCCCTTGAACTTGGCGGCGGCGATATCCAGGCCGCGATCCAGCAGCACGGTGAAGGCCAGGCCGGCGCCCGTCTCGAACTGGGCGGCCCGCACCCCACGGGCGAACCCATCCTGCAGGACGACCTCGCGCACGCCGCCGACCTGCGAGAGGCTGCCCACCCGGGCCAGCAGCTCGCGTTGACCGTACGTCTTTCCATAGAGCTTGACCATTTCACACCTCCCTATGTTGGGGCGAGGGGCCATGCGCGGCATGGCTTCCCTCCCCTCAGTCACCCTACGCCAAGAGCAGATAGGGCGCCTCGATGTAGCGCATGATGCCCTGCAAGAAGCGGGCGGCCGGCGCGCCATCCACCAGGCGGTGATCCACCGTCAGGCTGAGCCACATGGTCTGGCGCACCGCCACTTGCCCCTCCACGACGGCGGTGACGGGCCGGATGCGCCCCACCCCAAGGATGGCGCACTCGGGCAGGTTGATGATGGGCGTGAACATGTCCACGCCGAACATGCCCAGGTTGGTGATGGTAAAGGTGCCGCCCGTCAGGTCGTCGGGCTGGGCCTTGCCCTGGCGCGCCCGCTCCACCAGCTGGCGAAAGGCCCGCGCGAACTCTTTGATGGTGAGACGGTCGGCGTTGCGCACCACGGGCACCAGCAGGCCGCGCTCGCTATCCACCGCCAGGCCCACGTTCACCGTGGGCATCTGGCGGATGCCCTGCTCCGTGAGCTGCACGTTCATGTACGGGTACTCGACGAGGCAGCGCGCCACGATGACGCCCAGCAGGTCGTTATAGCCCACGCTAAAGCCCAGCTCCTTGGCGAGGGCATCGCGCAGTTGCTCGCGCAGGGCCACAAAGGCGGTGGCATCCACCTCACTCTGCAGGGTGATGGCTGCCGTTGTCTGCGACGAGGCCGCCATGCGCTCGGCGATGATGGCCCGCACCCCGCGCAAGGGGCGCACCTCGTCCGCCGCTCCTNNGGAGGCAGCGGGCGGGGCGACGGCAGCGGCCACGTCAGCGGCGCGGATGCGCCCGCCGGCGGCGGGCACCTCCTCCAGAGCGAGGCCCTCGCGGGCGGCCAGCCGCGCCGCCAGGGTCGTCGCCTTGGGCTGCCGCGCCATGTAATCCAGCACGTCCTGCTCGACGATGCGGCCCCCCGGCCCGCTGCCCGCGATGCGGCGCAGGTCCACGCCC
>DCTX01000015.1:25231-38223 GCA_002329325.1 Anaerolineales bacterium UBA1429 | reverse complement strand
GTCATTACCGAGATCATTCAATAGGCACTACGCTGCATTCAATCGGGCTAGACGGCTCCTGGCCCGCAGGCCGGGAGCCGCACCCAGACGCAAAGCTGAGGAGAGTATGGGCAGACAACAGCGGATCCGTATCCGACTCAAGGCGTATGATCACCGCGTGCTCGATCAATCGGCGCGCCAAATCGTTGACACCGCCGAGCGAACTGGGGCGGCGGTCGTGGGGCCGGTGCCTTTGCCCACGCGCATCGAAAAGTTCTCCGTCGCTCGCTCGCCGTTCATTGACCGCGACTCACGCGAGGAGCTCGAGATTCGCACCCACAAGCGTCTGATCGACGTGCTGGATCCGAATCCCAAGACGATTGACTCCTTGATGCGTCTGGATCTACCCGGCGGCGTGGATATCGAGATCAAGCTGTAGCCGCGCTGCCAGATCATTACAACGGGGGAAAGGGAACATCCCTTGTGGCCCTACTGGAATAGTGAGCCAGTGGCCGCCAGCGAAACCCCCTGAGGAAAAGCGATGAAAAGAAAAGCACTACTAGGTAAAAAGATCGGGATGACCCGCATCTATACGGACAAGGCGGAGATCATTCCGGTCACCATTGTTGAACTGGGCCCCTGCCATGTGACCCAGGTCAAGACCGAGGCCAGCGATGGCTATGCGGCCGTGCAACTTGGCTACGAGCAAGTGGCGCGCCTGAACAAGCCGCAGCGCGGCCACCTCAAGCACACGCCCCTCTTGCGCTATCTGCGCGAGGTTCGCACCGATGACGCCGAGAGCTATTCCGTGGGCCAGATTCTGGATGTCAGCCTGTTCAGCCCCGGAGATCTGGTGGATGTGATCGGCACCTCCAAGGGCCGAGGTTTTGCTGGCGCCGTCAAGCGCCATCATTTCCGCGGCGGCCCCAAGACCCACGGTCAATCGGACCGAACGCGCGCCGTCGGTTCCATCGGCGCCGGTTCGACGCCCGGCCGCGTCTGGAAGGGCATGCGCGGGCCCGGGCACATGGGCAACGAGCGCGTGACAGTGCTCAACCTCGAGGTCGTCAAGGTTGATCCGGAGCGCAACCTGATTGCTATCAAGGGCGCGGTTCCGGGGCCAGAGGGCGGTTTGGTGCTCGTGCGCAATGCCGTCAAGGCGTAGCCGAGCCGAGCCGTCACAGCAACGATACGCAGGAGAGATAGACATGCGAGTTCCGGTTCGCAATCTGGCCGGGGAAACTGTTGGCGAAATTGAGTTGAGTGATGCCGTCTTTGGGATCGAGCCCAACGTGGCCGTGATGCATCAGGCGCTTGTGCGGCAGATGGCTAACGCGCGCCTGGGCACCCACAAGACGAAGAAGCGCGACGAGGTGTCGGGCGGCGGGCGCAAGCCCTGGCGCCAAAAGGGCACCGGGCGTGCGCGGCAGGGAAGCACCCGGGCGCCCCAGTGGAAGGGCGGCGGCGTGGTCTTTGGGCCCCAGCCCCGCAGCTATGCGCAAAAGATGAACCGCAAGATGCGCCGGCTGGCGCTACGCTCTGCCCTCTCCGTCAAGGCGGCTGACGAGCAGATCATTGTGGTGGACGATCTGAACATGGTCGAGCCCAAGACCAAGGCCATGCGGGCTGCGCTGGAGAGTCTGCAGATCGGCGAGGCATCTGCTCTGCTGCTGATGCCGGCCAAGAACGAGAACGTTGAGCGATCGGCGCGCAACCTGGGGCAGGTCAAGACGCTTCACGCTCAGTGTCTTAGCATTCGGGATCTGTTGGGGTACGATTACATCGTCATGCCCCGCGAGTCCGTAAGCCAGATCGAAGGATTCCTGCGGACAGACGAATAACCCTGACGAACAGGGCAACGGTAGCGCCGGCAAGCCACGTTGCTATGTTGAGGCAAGAGGAGCGTGAGACGATGAATCATTACCAAGTGATCAAGAGACCGATCCTGACGGAGAAGAGCGGCTATCTTGCCGATGAGCTCAACCGGTACACCTTTGAGGTGGATCGGCGGGCCACCAAGCAGATGGTGCGCGAGGCCGTGGAGCGGATCTTTGAGGTTGAGGTTGTTCGCGTGAACATCATCAACGTGCCCGGAAAGACGCGCCGCTGGGGGCGTCACATCGGCCAGACGTCCGAATGGAGAAAAGCGGTCGTAACGCTGGCTCCTGGGGATACCATTAGCTTCTTCGAAGGCGTCTAGGTTAGGCCGGTTCTTGGTACGTACGGTTAGCAGTTGAGGGGAATGGACTATGGCGATCAAGCAGTACAAGCCTACCACGCCTTCACGTCGCGGGATGACCGGGAATGCGTTCGAAGAGCTGACGGGGCACGCCCCGGAGAAATCCCTGCTGCGTCCCTTGGCCGAAAGGGCCGGGCGCAACTTTCGCGGCAAGGTTACGGTACGGCATCGGGGCGGCGGCCACAAGCGTCGCTACAGAGTCATTGACTTCCGCCGCGACAAGGCGGGCGTTCCGGCGCGGGTTGCCTCGATCGAGTATGACCCGAACCGCTCGGCGCACATTGCGCTGCTGGTGTACGCCGATGGCGAGAAGCGCTACATTCTGGCCCCCGCCGGGCTCAAGATGGGCGATCGGGTGATGTCCGGGCCGGAGGCCGATATTCAGTTGGGCAATGCGCTGCCCCTGGCCAATATCCCGCTGGGCACCGTGGTCCACAATGTGGAGCTGTACAGCGGGCGCGGCGGCCAGCTGGTGCGCGCCGCCGGGGCGGGAGCCCAGATTCTGGCCAAGGACGGCGATTTCGTCCAGATGCGCATGCCCTCGGGCGAGGTGCGCATCCTGCGCCACGATTGTATGGCCACCATCGGCCAGGTTGGCAACGTGGAGCATGGCAACATCAAGCTGGGCAAGGCGGGCCGCAAGCGTTGGATGGGCAGGCGCCCCCACACCCGTGGCTCGGCCATGACGCCGCGCGACCATCCCCATGGTGGTGGCGAGGGCAAGGCCCCGGTGGGTATGCCGGGACCCAAGTCGCCCTGGGGTAAGCCCACTCTGGGCGCCAAGACGCGGCAGAACAAGCGCACGGATCGGTATATCGTTCGCCGCCGCGGCAAGAAGCGGTAGTGGTGCAGAGGCAACGGAGAGCGGTTGGCCAAGGATCGTCGTTAGGAGGCGCGTAGATGTCACGATCTCTGAAAAAGGGACCGTTTGTATCGGAAAAGCTCTTGAAGAAGGTCGAGGAGATGAACCGGCGCGGCGAGAAGCGCGTCATTCGCACTTGGTCGCGCGCCTCGGTCATCTTCCCGCAGATGGTGGGGCATACCATCGCCGTCCATGACGGGCGCCGGCACATCCCCATCTATGTCACAGAGAACATGGTGGGGCACCGTTTGGGCGAGTTTGCGCCGACCCGATACTTTCGGGGGCATGATGCCAAGGAGCGCCGCACGCGCGCCCGCTAGCGAGCGGGGCATGCGTGACGCGGGCGCCCGGCGCCTGCCGCCCTTGGGCCGCTGAGCGTTGCCATCAGAGTGGGTTGTAGGAGATTGTTGCATGTCATTCGAAGTGAGAGCGGTAGCCAAATACATCCGCATGTCGGCGCAGAAGGTGCGCCTGGTCACCGATTTGGTGCGTGGGATGGACGTTCAAGAGGCGCTGGATGTCTTGCGGTTCACCCCCAAGGCGGCTGCCTACGAAGTGCGCAAGGTTGTTCGTTCGGCTGTGGCCAACGCTGAAGAGAACTATGGCGTAGCGGCCGACGAGCTCTACATTGCCGAGATCAGTGCCGACGAGGGCCCCACGCTCAAGCGAGGGCGCGCCGGCGCGCGCGGGCGGTACAAGCCATTACTCAAGCGCAGCTCCCATATCACTGTGGTGCTGTCGGCTAAGCAAGCCTAGCCAGGGCTACAAGGAGGCATCTTGGGGCGTAAAGTTCATCCCACGGGCTTTAGACTCGGTGTGATTAAGGATTGGGAATCCAAGTGGTTCGCCGAGGGCGAGGAGTATGCCCGGCTGCTGGCCGAAGACCAGGCCATCCGCCAGCAGATCCGCAAGACCCTCGGGCGGGCGGGCGTCTCGCGCATCGAGATCCAGCGCTTTCCCAAGCAGATCAACGTCACCATCGTGACGGCCAAGCCGGGCGTGGTGATCGGGCGGCGGGGCGCGAACATTAACGCGCTCAAAGAGAGCCTGGAGCAAATGACCGACGTGCGCGGCAAGCATCTGCGCGTGGACGTGGTCGAAGTGGACAATGTGGACCTGGATGCGCATGTGGTGGCCGAGGGCATCGCCGAGCAGCTGGAGCGCCGGGTGGCCCACAAGCGGGCGATGCGCCAGGCCGTCCAGCGGACGATGCGGAGTGGGGCGCAGGGCATCAAGGTGCTGTGCAGCGGGCGGCTCTCAGGCGCAGAGATGGCGCGCCGCGAGTGGGTGCGTGAGGGGCGTGTCCCCCTACACACACTGCGGGCGGATATTGATTTCGCCATCGAAGAGGCGTTGACCACCTTTGGCCGCATCGGCGTCAAAGTGTGGATCTATAAAGGTGACGTGATGCCGGAGCCCAGGCAGGCAGCGGTGCGCGTCGAGGGAGAGTAGCGACCATGTTGATGCCCAAGAGGCTCAAGTATCGTAAGCAACACCGTGGCCGGATGACCGGCAAGGCCACGCGCGGCGCGGATGTCAATTTCGGCGATTTCGGGCTCAAGGCCCTGGAGCCGGCCTGGATCACCAGCCGGCAGATCGAGGCGGCCCGTCGTGTTATCGTGCGCGTCTTGCGGCGCAGCGGCCAGGTCTGGATCCGCATCTTCCCGGACAAGCCGGTGACGATGCGCGCCGCCGAGACCCGCATGGGTAGCGGCAAGGGTGCGGTGGATCATTATGTGGCCGTGGTCAAGCCGGGGCGCATCCTGTTCGAGGTGGGCGGCGTGGACGAGGAGCTGGCGCGTGATGCGCTGCTGCGCGCCGCGCAAAAGCTGCCCATCAAAACGTCCTTTGCGTCTCGCGATATGGCCGGCAGGGGTGAGGCAGAATGAAGGCAAGCGAACTGCACGATATGACGGATGCCGAGCTGGAGCAGCGGTTGAACGAGCTCTATCAGGAGCGCTTTAACCTGCGCTTTCAGGTGGCCAGCCGCCAGTTGGAGAACACCGGGCGCATCAAGGATGTGCGGCGTGATATCGCGCGGATCCTGACGATCCTGCGTGAGCGTGAGTTGGGGGCGGAGGTAGAAGATGCCGCGTAAGCAGTTGAGTGGTCGCGTCGTCAGCGACAAGATGCAAAAGACCGTGGTCGTGGAGGTGGTTACCACCAAGCGGCATCCTGTGTACAACAAGGTATTGCGCCACGCCAAAAAGTACCTGGCACATGACGAGAACCAGGAGTGCCACGAGGGCGATTGGGTGACCATCGAGGAATCGCGGCCCATTAGCCGGCGCAAGAGCTGGCGGGTGATCGGGAAGTCCGGGCAAGAGGACGCCGAGTAGGGTCCCTAGGGTAACACCCCACCGGCAGGCTCGCCGGGGCGTATAGACTAACAGAGTGGAGTAGCGGGAAATGATTCAGCCATTCACCAGGCTCAAGGTGGCCGACAACACCGGTGCGCGTGAGATCATGTGCATCAAGGTTCTCGGCGGCACGCGCCGGCGGTACGCAGGGGTCGGGGACGTGATCATCGCCTCTGTCAAAGAGGCTACCCCGGGCAGCGCGGTCAAGAAGAAGGAAGTCGTGCGGGCCGTGATCGTGCGGACGGCCAAAGAGTACGGGCGCCCCGATGGCTCGTATGTGCGCTTTGATGATAATGCGGCGGTGATTCTGGATGCGGAAAAGAACCCGCGCGGGACACGCATCTTTGGTCCTGTGGGGCGTGAACTGCGAGAGGCCGGCTTTATGCGCATCGTGTCGCTCTCGCCCGAGGTGCTCTAGCGCGTCGCTCTGGCCGCGGCCTCTGCGCCCGGTAGATGCGGTTGGTTATCGAGGAGTTGGGAATGAAGATCAAAGCAGGGGATACCGTCGAGTTGATCAGCGGTAACGACAAAGGGGTGCGGGGGACCGTGCGCGTGGCGATGCCCAGGACCAAGCAGGTGATCGTCTCGGGCGCCAAGATCGTGCGCAAGGCTCAGCGACGCACGGCCAATCTGCGCACCGAGCCGGGCATCATCGAGCTAGAAGCCCCGATGCACGTCTCAAACGTCATGCTGGTCTGCCCGCAGTGCGATCAACCCACGCGCGTTGGCTACCGCATCGCTGAGGATGGCGGCAAGCTGCGCGTGTGTAAAAAGTGCAACGAGGTGATTGACTAGCGCGGCAGGGCCGCAAGCATGGCGCGTAAGCTTGGGGAGTCAGGATGATGCATAGTCTACAGCAGATGTACCGAGATGAGATCGTCCCCCAGATGATGGAGGAGTTCAGCTACACGAGCCCGATGCAAGTGCCTCGCGTGCTCAAGGTAGTCCTGAACGTGGGCCTGGGTGAGGCGTTGCAGAACCCGAACGCACTGGAGAATGCCAGCCGCGATGTGATGAAGATCACGGGCCAGAAGCCGATCATCACGCGGGCGCGCAAGAGCATTGCGAATTTCAAGTTGCGTGAGGGCAACCCCATCGGCGTCAAGGCGACGCTGCGCGGCGAGCGCATGTACGCCTTTTTGGATCGCCTGATGAACATCGCCTTGCCTCGTCAGCGCGACTTTCGAGGCGTTTCGCGCACCGCTTTTGATGGGCGGGGCAACTATACGCTGGGCTTGAACGAGCAACTGGTGTTCCTCGAGGTCGATTACGACGAGATCGACAAGATCCGCGGCATGGCGATCACCATCGTCACCTCGGCGGAGACGGACGAAGAAGCCAGGCGCCTGCTAGAGCTTTTGGGCATGCCCTTTGTCGCCGCTCGGGCGCGCGCGGCGGCCTAGTTGCGCCGGGCAACGAGCGGAACGCAACACCAGGCGCAGAGAATTGGAGAGGTAACGTGGCGAAAAAGTCAATGATCGAGCGGGAAAAGCGTCGCAAGTATCAAGTGCGCGTGCGCAATCGCTGCTCTCGCTGCGGCAGGCCGCGCGGCTATATGCGACGGTTCGATCTATGCCGCATCTGTTTCCGAGAGCTCGCCATGGAAGGCAAGATCCCTGGCGTCGTCAAGTCGAGCTGGTAGCACCGCCCGCGGCGGTGGTTGGACGGCTGCCGCTTGGTGCACCTTATCGGCCCTCGGCAGGCAAAGCATACGGTGGCCGGTTCCATCGAGTTCAAGAGGGAGTGTTTGTAGATGGCTGTAAACGACCCCATTTCCGATCTGCTTACGCGGATTCGCAACGGCCAGGCGGTGCGCCGCCGATACGTGCTTGTTCCGCACTCGCGGCTGAAGCAGGCTGTAGCCCAGGTGCTTCAGGAAGAGGGCTATGTCGATCGCTTTGACGTCGTCCGCGACGGGCGATTCCCTATGCTGCGCGTCTACCTCAAGTACACCCGCGACCAGGAGCCGCTGATTCAGGGCCTCCGGCGCGTCAGCAAGCCCGGGTGCCGTATCTATACGCAAAAGGGCGATATCCCCTGGATTCGCTACGGCCTGGGAACGGTGATCCTCTCGACCTCCAAGGGAGTGCTGGCGGGGAGAGAGGCGCGTCGGCTTGGGGTTGGTGGCGAAGTTCTCTGCGAGGTCTGGTAAACCCGGCCTGGCTTGGCCGATCGGGAGGTAGTTATCGTGTCTAGGATTGGCAAGATGCCCATCCCTGTGCCCGAGCAGGTGCGGGTTGGGCTTGAGGGACAACGGGTTACCGTCGAAGGGCCCCGTGGTGTGTTGGCGTTTGATGTGCACCCGAACATGGAGGTCGAACTGACGGGCCACCAGGTGATCGTCAAGCGGCCCGACGATTCGAACCAGAACAAGGCCCTGCACGGCCTGACGCGTGCTTTGTTGGCCAATATGGTTACCGGCGTTACCCAGGGCTTCACCAAGCGGCTCGTCATCAATGGCGTGGGCTTCCGCGGCGAAGTGCAAGGGAATGTGCTCACGCTTTCGGTGGGCTACAGCCACCCCGTGCACATCGAGGCCCCCGAGGGGATCTCGTTCGAGGTCGACCGCACCGGACGGATCATCTCCGTTTCCGGCAACGAAAAAGAGCTGGTGGGGGAGATCGCTGCCCGCATCCGGGCCGTACGCAAGCCAGAGCCCTACCAGGGCAAGGGCATTGCTTATGAGGATGAGGTCATCCGGCGCAAGGCGGGTAAGGCCGGAAGGGTTGGAGGTGGCAGGTGAGTACAGTACAGCAAGCTCATGAGGCGCGTGTCCACCGACACAAGCGCGTGCGCAAGAAGGTCGAAGGGACCAGCGAGCGTCCCCGTCTCAACGTGTTTCGCAGCCTGCGCCATATCTATGCTCAGGTCATCGACGATAGCGTGGGACATACGCTGGCCTCCGCCTCGACGTTGGATGGCGAGCTTTCCGCCCAGTGTGAGGGCCTCAGCAAGACCGAGTCAGCCAAGCTGGTTGGCCGCGCCATTGCCGACCGGGCCCAGGCGGTGGGCGTCAAGGCCGTGGTGTTCGACCGTGGCGGGTACCAGTATCATGGGCGCGTCAAGGCGCTGGCCGATGCGGCGCGCGAGGCAGGTCTCGATTTCTAGCCTTTGCCAATCAGGCAATCTGCCACCCCGTTGGCAGTGATGACGAGGGGAGATTCTATGAGCGATCGGAACAGGTACGACGATTATGGCGAGGGCGATGAGCTGCAGGAGCGCGTCGTAAGCATTGACCGCGTGGCCAAAGTGGTCAAGGGTGGACGTCGCTTTGGGTTCCGCGTCCTGGTCGTCGTGGGCGATGGGAACGGACGCGTGGGCGTGGGCATCGGCAAGGCGCGCGATGTGCCCGGCGCCATCCGCAAGGGCGTCGAGCGGGCCCGCAACCGCATGGTCGAGATCCCGCTCTTTGGGCGGACGATCCCCCACGATATCACGATGGACTATGGCGCGGCCAAGGTGCTGCTCAAGCCGGCCTCGCCCGGTACCGGCGTGATCGCGGGCGGCGGCGTGCGCGCCGTCGTCGAGGCCGCGGGCATCCACGACGTGCTCAGCAAGTCGTTGGGTAGCGACAATGTGTTCAACGTAGTCATGGCGACGTTTGAAGGGCTGCGCGCGCTGACCGGTTTCGCCGAGCGGGCCCAGATGCGTGGCAAGACGATGGAAGAGCTCTTGCCGCCTTGGAGGGTGACGTCCGATGTCGAATAAGCTATTGCGCATCACCTATGTCAAGAGCGCGATCGGCTACAACGTGCGGCAGAAGCGCACCATTCGTGCGCTAGGGCTGCACCGCCTGGGTGATGTGGTCGAGCAGAACGATACCCAGCCGATCCGTGGGATGATAGACCGGGTGCAACACCTGGTGAAGGTAGAAGAGGTAGAATCATGAAGCTGCACGATCTGCGCGAGCCAGAAGGCGCCAAGCGACCGCGCAAGCGTCGCGGGCGCGGTATCGCTGCCGGTCAGGGCAAGACGGCCGGCTTTGGCACCAAGGGTCAGAACTCGCGCACGGGGCGCGGCGGCAAGCTCTACTTCGAAGGCGGTCAGTTGCCTCTCGTCAGGCGTCTGGCCTACAAGCGGGGCTTTCGCAACGTCAACCGTGTCGAGTACACGGTGGTCAACGTGGGCGCCCTGGAGCTGTTCCCCGAGGGAACCGTGGTTGGCCCCGAGCTCTTGCTGGAGACCGGTCTGGTCAAGAAGCTGGACCAGCCGATCAAGATTTTGGGTGAGGGCAACCTGCCGCACGCTCTGACGGTGCAGGCGGACAAGTTTTCGGACGCTGCGCGCGCCAAGATCGAGGCGGCGGGCGGCGCCATCGTGGAGCTGGGCTAACGTTTGGCGTTCCTTCCGCGTCTACCGGATCGAATGGGAGTAACCGATGCTGCAAGCGGTCTCTAACGCATTCAAGCTGCCGGATCTGCGCAAAAAGATCATCTTCACGCTGATCATCCTGGTCATCTACCGGTTTGCGGCGCATGTGCCCATCCCGGGAGTGAATCTGGAAGCGTTGCGGCTCGTGTTCCAGCAGAACCAGTTGCTGGGCCTGCTGGATATGTTCTCGGGCGGCGCCATGTCCAACTTTTCCGTGATGGCGATGGGGGTGTACCCCTACATCACGGCCCAGATCGTGTTGCAGCTTCTGGCTCCCATCATCCCGGGCCTCAACCAGCTCAACAAAGAGGGCGAGGCGGGCCGGGAGAAGATGAACCAGTACACCATGCTGCTGACCATCCCGCTGGCGGCGCTTCATGGGTTTGGGCAGACCTGGCTCCTGACGCAGGCTGGCGGCGCGGGCACCCCCGTGATCAGCAACTTTGGCTTTCAGGCCGGTACGGTGTTGCCCACCATCGCCACATTGCTCACCCTTACGGCGGGCACCATGCTGGCGATCTGGCTGGGTCAGTTGATCGATGAGCAGGGCATCGGCAACGGTATCTCGCTCATCATCTTTGGCGGCATCATCTCGGGGATCCCCCAACGGCTGGCGCAGATGTGGGTCACCAACCCCGTCCTGATCGTGGTGTTCGGCCTGATCACGGCGGTCACCGTGGTGGGGATCGTGCTGGTGCACGAGGGTCAGCGACGCATCCCGGTGCACTATGCCAAGCGCGTGCGCGGCAACCGCATCTATGGCGGCCAGAGCACGCACATCCCGTTGCAGGTCAACTCGGCCGGCATGATCCCGTTGATCTTTGCCGTCTCGATCATCATGCTGCCGGGCGTCGTCGCCAGCTACTTTACCAACTCGAGCATCACCTTCCTGCGTGGCATGGCCAACGTGGTCTCGACGGTGTTCGACTCCGGTGGCGCGGTATACTGGCTGCTGTACTTTGGGTTGGTGGTGGGGTTCACCTACTTTTACACCGACGTCATTTTCCAGCAGCAGGACCTGCCAGAGACGCTGCGGCGCCAGGGTGGGTTCGTGCCCGGCATTCGGCCGGGGGCCCGCACCGCCGAGTACTTGCACGGCATCGTGCGGCGCATCACTCTGGTGGGCGCGCTGTTCCTGGGCATCATCGCCATCATGCCTTTCCTGGTGCAGTTGCTCGTGGGGCAGAGCGAGATGCTCCTCACCAGCACCGGCCTGCTGATCGTGGTGGGCGTCGTGCTGGATACGATGAAGCAGCTCGAAGCGCAGTTGCTCATGCGGCACTATGAGGGCTTTATTCGGAGGATGAGGTAGACGCCATGGTAGACATTATCCTGTTGGGAGGGCCCGGCGCCGGCAAAGGAACCCAGGGAGAGCTGATGGCCCAGTGGCTGCCGCTGCCCCGGGTCTCCAGCGGGGATCTCTTTCGCGCCAACCTCTCCCAGGAGACTGCGCTGGGCAAGCAGGCCAAGGTGTACATGGACCGCGGCGAGCTGGTGCCGGATGAGATCACCATCGGCATGGTGGCCGATCGGATCGGGCATGCCGATTGCGCCCAGGGCGTCGTCTTTGATGGCTTTCCGCGCACCGTGACCCAGGCCGAGGCGCTCGACGCGCTGCTGGCCGGCATGGGGCGCCGGGTGAATGTGGTGCTGAACATCGATGTGGCCGAGGACGTGCTGCTGGCCCGCCTGGCCGGTCGCTGGACGTGCACCCAGTGCGGGGCCATGTACCACCGCCTCTTTAGCCCGGAGAAGGTCCAGGGCGTATGCGACAAGTGCGGCGGCGCGCTCTTTCAGCGCGAGGACGACAATCCCGAGACCCAGTCTCGCCGCATCCGCGTCTACCAGGAGCAGACCGCTCCGCTCCAGGAGTACTATCGGGCGCGGGGCGTGCTGGTGGATATCGATGGGGAGCAGGCGCCTGCGGCCGTCGGCGCGGCCATCAAGGCTGCGGTCGAGCCCCTTCTGGCATAATTGACATAAACGCCCAGGAACTGTAGAATAATGAGCACCGTCTCACGACGATCCGAGCGAGAGCTAGCCGCTATGAGGGGCGCAGGGAACATAGTCGCGCAGGTGCTGCGCGAGATGGAGCTCCGCGTGGCCCCCGGTGTGACGACTCTGGAGCTGGATGCCGTCGCCGAGACGATGATTCGCGATCTGGGGGGTATCCCCTCGTTCAAGGGCTACTTGGGTTATCCGGCAACGATCTGCGCCTCGGTGAACGAGGAGATCGTGCACGGGATCCCCAGCCAGCGCCGGCTGCAAGAGGGCGACATCGTCAGCATTGACGTGGGCGCCATCTGGCATGACTATCATGGCGACGCGGCCACCACCATCGCCGTGGGCGAGGTCGCGCCCGAGCTGCGGGCGCTGATGGACGCCACGCGCCAGGCGCTGGAGGCGGGCATCGCCGCCGTGGTTGCCGGGCGGCGGATGGGGTACGTCTCTCACGCCATCGAGGCCGCTGCCCGCGAGGCAGGCTTTGAGGTGGTACGAGAGTATGGCGGGCACGGCATCGGGCGCGCCATGCACGAGCCGCCCCGCATCAGCAACTGGGGGCCCGCCAACGTCGGCATGCGGCTGCGAGAGGGGCTGACCTTCTGCCTGGAGCCGATGCTGACCCTGGGCGGCTATGCCACCCGGGTGCTGGATGATGGCTGGACTGTCGTGACCGCCGATGGCTCGCCCTCGGCGCACTATGAGCATACGCTGGCCGTCACCAAGGATGGCGCCGAGATACTGACACGCGTCACAGACGAGGTACCTGAGGAGGAAACACGATGAAAGTCAAGCCCTCGATCAAGAAGAGATGTGAAAAGTGCAAGATTATCCGTCGCCGTGGTGTTGTGCGGATCATATGTGAGAACCCGCGCCACAAGCAGCGACAGGGCTAGTATGGGGATCGTGGCTGCGCGGCAAGTGGCTGCGCAGCGCAGAGACGGGCATTCCAGGAGGATCTCAAATGCCGCGTATCGCAGGAATTGACATACCAAACGAGAAGCGCGTCGAGGTGGGGCTCACCTATATCTATGGGATCGGGCTCACGCGCAGCCAGGCTATTCTGGCCAAGACCAACATCAGCCCGGATACCCGCGGACGCGATCTGACCGAGGCCGAGGTTGCTCGGCTGCGCGAAGTCATCGCTCAGGACTATGTGGTGGAGGGCGACCTGCGCCGC
>DCTX01000015.1:0-25201 GCA_002329325.1 Anaerolineales bacterium UBA1429 | reverse complement strand
GCGCACCAAGACCAACGCCCGTACGCGCCGTGGCGTGCGCCGCACGGTGGCCGGCAAGAAGCGGTCTCGGGATAAGAAGTAGTAGGATTCTGTGGGGGAGGTCTCACCGTAATGGGTCGAAGAAGAACGAGAGGGCGTACACCGCGACGCGAGCGGCGGAATGTGCCGCGTGGGCGTGTCTATGTTCAGGCGACGTTCAACAACACGATCATCACCGTAACCGATCCGGATGGCGACGTGTTGGCTTGGCGCAGCGCCGGCCAGGATTTCCGAGGGTCGCGCAAGAGCACCCCCTTTGCCGCGCAGTCAGCGGCCAGCGCGGTGAGCCGCACCGCCATGGATATGGGTATGCGTGACGTGGACGTGTTCGTCAAGGGCCCGGGCCCGGGGCGCGAGGCCGTTCTGCGGCAGTTGCAGGCCTCCGGATTGCACGTGCGCTCGATTACGGACGTCACGCCGATCCCCCACAACGGTTGCCGTCCGCCCAAAAAGCGACGCATCTAGTCGGGCGTTTGGCTGCTCTGTTCGATGCCCAAGGGCGAACTCTCGCCAGGGCATCGAATGTGTCTGCAACGATGGATCGTTTAGGGGGCTGCGGGGAAGACGTTGGGGTACCAGTCCCGCCCCAAAGGAACCATACGTAAACCCGCTACCGGTGCTGGAGATAGGGCACTGGCACAACAGGAGGATAGATGGCTAGATATCGTGATTCGGTCTGCAAGCAATGCCGGCGTGAGGGGACCAAGCTCTTCCTCAAGGGCTCGCGCTGCCTCTCGCCCAAGTGCGCCCTGGAGCGCCGCGCCTTCCCGCCCGGCGACCACGGCCGCCAGGCGCAGTTCCGCCGGCAGGTCTCGGACTATGGCCAGCAGTTGCGCGAGAAGCAGCGCCTACGCCGCATCTATGGCGTGCTGGAGCGTCANNTGGAGCGTCAGTTCCGCCGCTACTTTGAGCTGGCGGACCGCATGCGTGGCCAGACGGGCGCCAACCTGCTGAGCATTCTGGAGCGCCGCCTGGATAACGTGGTGTACCGCATGGGGCTGGCGGAATCTCGCGCCCAAGCGCGTCAGTTGGTTGCCCACGGGCACATCGACCTGAACGGCCGCAAGACGCTGGCGCCCTCGGCGTTGGTGAGCGTGGGCGATGAGGTGCGGGTGCGCGAGCGCAGTATCCGCAATACCTACTTTGCCGAGCTGCGCGAGGTGCTGGAGCATCAATCGGTCCCGAGCTGGCTTTCGATGCGTCCGGCCGAGATGGCCGCATCGGTGATCGCATTGCCGAGTCGCGAGCACGTGGACATTTCCGTCAACGAGCAGCTCGTGGTCGAGTACTATTCGCGGTAACGGGAGCCTTGGCGATTACGTGAACAGAACGATGGGGGCGCTGTGCGAGGGGGAACTGCTCCCTTGTGGCGCCGAGTAGGTAAGGAGGGTTTCCCTTGCTGCACCAAGTGCTACCAAAAATCGAGATTGAAGCAGCAACGCAGAACTATGGACGGTTTGCCATCGGCCCCATGTCGCGCGGGTATGGCATCACCCTGGGGGTTGCGCTGCGACGTGTGTTGATCTCCTCGCTGCCCGGGGCGGCCATTACCTCGGTGCGCGTTTCCGGCGTGCCCCACGAGTTTACCGATATCCCTGGGGCCAAAGAAGACATGACCATGCTGCTCCTGAACCTCAAGCAGGTGCGCCTGATCTCCCATTCGGAGGAGCCGGTGCGCATGCGCGTCTCGNNCCTGCCGATATCGAGATCGTCAACCCCGAGCTGCAGATCCTGACGCTCGATACTCTGGATTCCGATCTGGAGATCGAGCTGGTGGTGGAGCGCGGCGTGGGGTACGTGCCGGCCGAGAATCACGAGAGCCTGCCCATCGGGCAGATCCCGGTGGATGCGATCTTTAGCCCCGTGGTCAAGGTCGGCCATCGCGTGGAGCCGGCGCGCATCGAGCAGATCACCANNCAACTATGACCTGCTCAAGCTCGAGATCTGGACAGACGGCACCATCCGGCCCGCCGACGCCCTCACCCGGGCGGCGCGGATCCTGGTGCAGCATCTGGCGCCTGTGGCCGAGTTCTCCGAGACGGAGCCGCTGCAGATGGAAGCCGTCGTGGAGGAGTCGCCCGTCTCCAACGAGCTCTATGATGTGCCCATCGAGGATCTGGACCTGGCCGTGCGGGCGTTCAACTGCCTCAAGCGGGCCGAGATCTATAGCGTGGGCGATGTGATGGAGCGCCTCAGCAAGGGCTCGGATGAGATGTTGGCCATCCGCAACTTTGGCCAGAAGTCGTTGGAGGAGCTGATCGCTCGGCTCAAGGAGAACGGGTTCCTGCCCGAGGACTATGAGATTGACTAGGCCCGGAGCCTTTGCTGCGCCACGCAGCGAAAGAGCCGGATGCCATATCATTGAGAGGTAGCGTGCCATGAGACACCGTGTAGCGGGGCGCCAGTTGGGGCGCAATACGGCGCAACGCAAGGCGCTGCGCATGAATCTGGTCCGGTCATTGGTCGAACATGAGCGCATCCGCACCACCAAGGCCAAGGCGCTTGCGGTGCGGGGCGATGCGGAGCACCTGATCTCCATTGCCAAGCGCGGGCTCGCCAAGCGCGCCGCGGAACAGCAGGACGTGCACGAGCGCCGGCTGGCAGCTATCGTGTTGGGAGATCGTCGTCTGGTCAGCAAGTTGTTTGACGAGATCGCGCCGCGCTACAGCGAGCGCTCCGGCGGATACACCCGCGTGCTGGATCTGGAGCCGCGCAAGGGTGATAACGCCGCCATGGCCCTGTTGGAGTTGGTCTAGCTCGGGGTTGAGCAAGGTTGGTGGAGCGCAACTGTCGCATGACGGTGGCCTATGATGGCTCCGCGTACAGCGGGTTCCAGATCCAGGTGGATCATCCGACGATCCAGGGGGAGCTGGAGCGAGCTCTCGCCAGCCTGACGCAGCAGCCGGTGCGCGTGCACGGGGCCGGGAGAACCGACGCCGGCGTGCACGCCCAGGGACAGGTGATCAGCTTTCGCACCGACTGGCGACACCCCCTGGCGGACCTGGAGAGGGGCATGAACGCGCTGCTGCCCGGCGACATCGCCGTGCGCGACGCCATGTGGGCATCGGAGCGGTTCCACGCACGCTACAGCGCCGTGAGCCGCGAGTACATGTACAAGCTATATATCGCGCCGATCAGGGAGCCGCTGCTGGATCGCTATGCGCACCGCCTGGCCCGCCCGCTCGCGTGGGAGGCCATGGAGCAGGCCGCGGCGATGCTGGTGGGGGAGGGCGACTGGGCCGCTTTTGGGCAGGCGCCCGCCGGTGAGAACACAACCCGCACCGTTTATCGGGCGGGTTGGCGCCCGGGCCAGGCGCCCTGGGCCTCCGAGCACCCGATCGAGGTGCGCGAGTTCTGGATCACGGCCAACGGGTTCCTGCGCGGCATGGTGCGCCGGATCGTGGGGACGTTGATCGACGTGGGGCTGGGGGCCATTGCCCCGGACGAGTTTGGCGAGATCCTGCGACAGCGGGACATCAGCCGGGCGAGCCCGCCTGCTCCGGCCTGCGGCCTGGCGCTCTGGCGGGTGAATTACGAGACAGCGGCCTGATAGCGGACCTGCAGACCCTCTCCGGCGAGACGCCGCAGCGTGGGCGGGCGGCGCCGCACAAGGTAGAAGGAGTGATGAGAGTGAATACATATGTGGTGAAAGAAGGCGAGATCGAACGCACCTGGTTTGTGGTGGACGCCGAGGGGCAGAACCTCGGGCGCCTGGCAACCCGCGTCGCGACGATCTTGCGCGGCAAGCACAAGCCGATGTATACCCCCAGCATGGACGTGGGTGACTTTGTGATCATCGTCAACGCAGACAAAGTCCAGGTGACAGGGAACAAGCTGGAGGACAAGCTATACCGCCGTCACTCGCTCTACCCGGGCGGGCTCAAGACGGTTTCGCTCCGGCGCCTGTTGGCCACGCACCCGGAGCGCGTGATCGAGCACGCAGTCCGTGGCATGTTGCCCAAGAACAAGCTGGGCCGGGCCATGTTCCGCAAGCTCAGGGTATACGCGGGGGCGACGCATCCGCACGCGGCGCAGCAGCCCCAGCCGCTGGAACTCTAGCCGACGATTCGTAGCATGTGGGAGGACAATAGGTGACGCTGACATATTTCTACGGCACAGGGCGGCGCAAGTCGGCTTCGGCGCGGGTGCGGTTGTACCCTGGCGAGGCGGGCTTTGTGATCAACGGCAAGCCGGCGGAGGAGTACTTTTCGCGGCAGGTAGACATGAGCAGCGCGCTGGAGCCGCTGCAGGCCGTCGAAAGGGAAGGCCAGTACCGTATCTCGGTGGTGGTGCGGGGCGGCGGCGTGACGGGCCAGGCCGGCGCCATCCGGCACGGCATCGCGCGGGCGCTGTTGGCCTCTGATCCCGAGCTGCGCAAGGCGCTGCGCGATGGCGGCTACCTGACCCGCGATCCGCGCGCCAAGGAGCGCAAGAAGCCCGGTCTCAAGCGCGCTCGCAAGGCACCGCAGTACACCAAGCGCTAGAGCAACCCTGCGCAGCATGATGCGTATGGTACGGCAGAGGGCCCGGGCCCTCTGCCGTTTCCTGCGTTGGGGCGGCGGCCCTGTGCCTACCGGGACCAGTAGAGGGCCAGGCCAGCCGTCAGCGCCCAGAGCAGGATGCTGAGGAGGAGGGGCCTGTCGCCCAGGACGATCTCCTCGGGAGCCCCGCCCTGGCGACGCACATGGATCAGGTACAGGTAGCGAAAGATCCCGTACATGACGAACGGGATCGTGAACATCATCGAGTGATTAGCTGGCAGATTCGGCGCGCTAAAGGTGTAGAACGAGTACGCCGCCAACGTGGTGGCTGTCACCAGCGACGTCATCTCGTCCAGAAAGCGAACCGAGTACTCCTCCAGGATGGCGCGATGGTTGTTGGCATCCTGCTGGAGCAAGATCAGCTCGTGGCGACGCCTGTTGATGGCGATAAAGAGCGCCAGCAGCGTCGTGCAGACATAGAGCCAGGGGGAGAAGCGCGCCACCACCACCACCACGGCGCCCGCATGCACCCGCAACACAAAGCCAAAGGCGACGGTCATCACGTCCAGGATGACCACGTGCTTGAGGCGATAGTTGTAGAGCATCATGACGACCAGGTAGGTGAGGGCCACCCAGAGCAGGCGCAGATCCACCAGGAAGGCCAGGGCCAGGCCGCCCAGGGCCAGGGCGACGGCCGCGATCTGGGCGACGCGGGGCTGAAGGGCGCCAGAGGCCAGGGGACGTTTGCGCTTGAGAGGGTGGTTGCGGTCTCCCTCCATGTCCACCAGGTCGTTGATCAGGTAGATGGCGCTGGAGATGGCGCAAAACACGATAAAGGCGCCCAGGCTCTTGAGAAGCGCGATGGGGTCGAGAATGCGCGCATCAAAGAAAACGGCCGCCAGAACAAAGACATTCTTGAACCATTGCTTGGGACGCATGGCCTGGAGCAGTGGATACCGCATGCGAATCCTCCTGTTGAGCTAAGCGAAGTTTAGCTTGGAGAGCAAGCCGAGTCAAAAGCAGTGGCTTGCAGCCAAGGTTAGCAGGCACGGAACCAGAGGGCGATGGTGAAACCTATTCGCTTGGACATCCTTGTGCACCAGCTAGGGCTGGCGCGCAGCCGCGAGCAGGCCCGCCGCATGATCATGGCGGGCGAGGTCCGCGTGGATGACCAGGTCGCCGACAAGCCGGGGGTGCGCGTCAGCCCCGAGGCGCAGGTGAGCGTGGATGCCCGTCCGCCCTATGTGAGCCGCGGCGGGCTCAAGCTGGAGAAGGCCCTGGACGAGTTCGCCATCTCGCCCGAGGGGCGGGTGGTGGCCGATGTGGGCGCCTCCACCGGCGGCTTTACCGATCTGTGGCTGCAGCGCGGCGCCGCGCGGGTGTACGCCATCGATGTGGGCTATGGCCAACTGGCCTGGCCCCTGCGCCAGGATCCCCGCGTGATCGTGATGGAGCGCACCAATGCGCGCCACCTGGAGACCCTGCCCGAGCCGATAGACCTGGCCAGCGTGGATGTGTCGTTCATCTCGCTATCGCTGATCTTGCCGCGGATGTACAATTGGCTGGCCGATGGCGGCCAGGCCGTCGCCCTGATCAAGCCCCAGTTCGAGGCGGGCGCCGAGAAAGTCGGCAAGGGCGGTGTGGTGCGCAGCCGGCAAACGCATCTAGAGGTGCTGCAAAGGGTTCTCACAATTGCAGCGGAGGGTGGCTGGCGCTGCCTGGGCCTGATTCCCTCGCCCATCACCGGGCCGGCGGGCAATATCGAGTTCCTGGCCTGGTTGGCCAAAGGCGGCAGTGTGCAGAGCGTTGACCTGCAGAGGGCCATTGCGGATGCCCTGGGCCCGCACGCAGACTAAGAGAGGAGGAGAAGGGCGGATGCCTCCCTGGCTGGGTACCCCGACGCAACGCTATCGAGCGCTCCTGATCGCGATTCTGTGCCTCATCCTGTATGCCGTGCTGCGCCAGGCGCACGCTGCCCTGGTGCCGTTCTTTCTGGGCTTTATCCTCGCCTATCTCCTGGTGCCCCTGGTGGATTTCCTGGATCGGCACGCGCCCCGCTTTCTCAAACGGTGGAAGCTCTCGCGGCGTCTGGCCATCATCCTGGTCTACCTGCTGGTGCTGGGCGGCATCGCCGGCCTGCTGGCCTACTTCATCCCGGCGTTGAGTTCCCAGGCCCAGGAGTTTGGCCGCATTCTGCCCAGCTACATCCGGCAGGCGGAGCGCCTGCTCACTGTGGATATCCAGAGCTTGCTGGAGCGCATCCCCGAGGGGATCCGCGATACCGTCGAGACCACCGTGGAGAACGCCGTGGTCACCCTGGGCGAGACGCTGCGGCGCGGGGTAGAGGGCACCCTGCGTACCCTCTGGCAGACCCTGGGCTTTATCATCGGCGTGCTCATCGTCCCGATCTGGCTGTTCTATGTCCTGAACGATACGGATCGCCTGCGGCGCAGCGTCAAGCGCATGATCCCGGAGCGGATGGACGCCGACGTGCGCAATATCATCACCATCGTGGATGGCCTGCTGAGCGCCTACGTGCGCGGGCAGCTCCTGGTGTGCCTGCTGGTCGGCGTGATGACAACGATCCTGTTACTGGTCTTTCGCATCAACCTGGCCCTGCTGCTGGGCACCTTTGCGGGCCTCTTTGAGATCGTGCCCTTCCTGGGCCCCTGGATCGGGGCCGTGCCGGCCGTGTTGATCGCCCTGTTGCGCAGCCCCATGACGGCGCTGTGGGTGGCGCTGGGCTTCCTGGCCATCCAGCAGATCGAGGCCAACTTTCTCAGCCCCAGGATCTCGGGCCAGGCCGTGCGCTTTCACCCCGCCATCGTCATGATCCTGGTGGTGGTGGGCAGCGAGGTGGCGGGCCTGCTGGGGGTGTTGCTGGCCGTGCCGGTATCCGCCGTGGTGCGGGACGTGTTCCAGTACCTCTATCTGCGCACCACCGAGCGGGGCGCCACGCCCGAGATGGCCATGGAGACCCTGAACGCCCGCCATCTCTGAGCGATCTGTGGCCAGCGTTTCCGCCGCAGCCCTCTCTGGTGTATACTGGTACCCTGCATGGTCGCCGCGCGGCGACCTTCTGCTGCCTGCAACGATGCCCTACCCATAGGAAAAGAACGTGACCAACGACCCCTCCCGGGCCATCGCCCATGTGCGCAACTTTTGCATCATTGCCCATATTGACCACGGCAAGTCCACCCTCTCCGATCGTCTGCTGGAGGCCACGGGCACCATCGCCTCCCGCGAGATGGCGGAGCAGGTGCTGGATCGCATGGACCTGGAGCGGGAAAAGGGCATCACCATCAAGGCCAAGGCCGTGCGCATGCTGCACACCCATACCGATGGGCAGGCGTACGAGCTGAACCTGATCGACACCCCGGGGCACGTGGATTTCAGCTACGAGGTCTCCCATGCCCTCTCGGCCTGCGAGGGCGCCGTGTTGGTGGTAGACGCCACCCAGGGGATCGAGGCCCAGACCCTGGCGAACCTCTATCTCGCCCTGGAGCACGATCTGGACATCATCCCGGTGATCAACAAGATCGATCTGCCCATGGCTCGTCCCGATCAGGTGGCCCAGGAGATCGAGGAGTTGCTGGGCGTGCCGGGCGAGGAAGTGCTGCACGTCTCCGCCAAGGAGGGCTCGGGGATCGACCAGTTGCTGGCGGCCCTCGTCGAGCGGATCCGTCCGCCCCGGGGGGCCGAGAGCGAGCCCTTGCGGGCGCTGGTCTTCGATTCCCATTACGATTCCTACAAGGGCGTGGTGGCCTATGTGCGCATCGTAGATGGCCTGATCGAGGCGGGCTCGCCCCTGATGATCATGTCCAACGGGCGTCGGGTGGAGCCGCTGGAGGTGGGCGTGTTCGGGCCGAACATGCGGCCGGTGGCCCAGTTGGGCGCCGGCGATGTGGGCTATGTGGCCACGGGCCTCAAGAACGTGCGCGATTGCCGCGTGGGCGATACCATCACCGGCGCGGACCTGCCGGCGCCCGAGCCCCTGGCCGGCTTTTCGCCGCCCAAGCCCATGGTCTTTGCCGGCCTGTATCCCGTGGATAACGCGGACTATGCCGACCTGCGCGATGCCCTGGAGAAGTTGCAGCTCAACGACGCCTCACTGGTGTTCCAGCCCGAGTCTTCTGTGGCCCTCAACCTGGGGTTCCGCTGCGGCTTTTTGGGGCTGCTGCACATGGAGATCGTGCAGGAGCGGCTGGAGCGCGAGTACGAGCTGGACCTGTTGGCCACGGCCCCCAGCGTCGAGTACCAGGTGCTGCTGAGCAACGGCCAGGTGCTCAACGTGGACAACCCCTCCGAGCTGCCCGACATGTCTCAGGTAGTCGAGATCCACGAGCCGTGGATGCACATCAGCCTGTTCACCCCCACGGACTATATCGGCGCGCTGATGGAGCTGGCCACTGGGCGGCGCGGCGAGTTCGAGAAGCTGGAGTACCTGGACGAGCGGCGCGTGGTGCTGGGCTTTTACATCCCCCTGGCCGAGATCCTGGTGGACTTTTACGATCAGCTCAAGTCCCGCACGCGCGGGTATGCCTCGATGGACTATACCTTCCACGGCTACCGGCCGGGCGACCTGGTCAAGATGGACATCCTGGTCAACGAGGAGCCGGTGGACGCGCTCTCGCTGATCGTGCACCGCGAGAGCGCGTATGACAAGGGCAGCCTGCTGGTGCGCCGCCTCAAGGACGTCATTCCGCCGCAGCTCTTTGCTGTGCCGATCCAGGCCGCCATCGGCAGCCGGGTGATCGCGCGGGCCACGGTCAAGGCGCTGCGCAAAGATGTGCTCGCCAAGTGCTATGGCGGCGACGTCACCCGCAAGCGCAAGCTGCTGGAACGCCAGAAGGAGGGGCGTCGTCGCCTCAAGCGCGTGGGCAAGGTGGACCTGCCCCAAGAGGCGTTCATGGCGGTGTTGCGCCTCAACGAGTAGGATAGCGCTCCCGTTCCGGGCGCGAGAGGATGCCATGGACCCTGCGCGCGAACCTCGCCCTGCACGCCGCCGATCCGTCCCGCTGCTGCTGGGCGCGATTCTGGCGGTTGCGCTCCTGGCCCGCCTCTACGGCCTGGATTGGGACCAGGGCTTTTTCTTTCACCCCGACGAGCGGCAGATCCTGTTCGTAACCTCGGCCCTGGATTTCCCCTGGCCGCCCGACTGGGCGACGCTGCTGACCCCCGAAAGCCCCTGGAACCCCGGCTTCTTCGCCTATGGCTCGCTGCCCATTTACCTGTTGCGCATCGTCGCCAGTTTCGCCGCCCTGTTCTGGCCCGACATGGCCGACGCCAGCTCCTTCTACATCCTCGGCAGGGTCTTTTCCGCGCTGGCCGATGTGGGCAGCGTGGCGCTGGTGTACTATCTGGGGCGCGCCCTGTACGACCGGCTCGTGGGGCTGTTGGGGGCCGCCCTGATGGCGCTGGCCGTGCTCCACGTGCAGCTCTCCCACTTTTACGCCGTGGATACCCTGCTCACCTTCCTGGTGATGCTGGTTCTCTACTTGGCGGTGCGGGCCTCGCGGCGCCCCAGCAACGGGCGCTGGCTCGCGGTGGGGGTGGCTTTGGGCGCAGCCCTGGCCACCAAGGTCAGCGCTGCGCCGCTGGCCGTGCCCGTGGCGGTGGCGGGGCTGGCGGCCTTCCTGGGCCGCGGCGCGGGCTGGGGCAGGATCCTGGGGCGGGGACTGCGCGCCGCCGGGATCGTGGCCCTGGCGGCCCTGGTGACCTTTGTGGTGTGCCAGCCCTACGCGGTGATAGACATGACGCGTTTCCTGGAGGACGTGCTGCAGGAGAGCGCCATGGCGCGGGGCACGCTGGATATGCCCTACACCCGGCAGTTCATCGGCGCACCGGCGTATCTGTATCTCCTCTGGCAGACCGTCGTCTGGTCGCTGGGCGCGCCGCTGGGCCTGATGGGGTTGGGGGGCGCGCTGGCGGCCATAGGGCAGGCGGCGCGCCGCCTGCTGCGGCGACGTTGGGCGCAACTGGCCCTGCCGGCCATCCCCCTTGCGTGGTTCCTGGCCTACTTTGGGATCGTCGGCTCCTTCCACGCCAAGTTCCTGCGCTACATGCTGCCGGTGATCCCGCTGCTCTGCCTGTGGGGGGCGGCGGGGCTGGTGGCGCTGACCCGCGCCCGGCGGCGCGCCCTGCGCTATGCCGGCGTGGGGCTGGCGGGGGCCACGCTGCTGGCCAGTGCGCTCTATGTGATGGCCTATCTGCATGTGTTCACCACCACCCACCCCTGGCTCCAGGCCACCGAGTGGATCTGCCAGGAGGTGCCCCGGGGCCGCACGTTGCTCGTCGAGCACTGGGATAACCCGCTGCCCATCCCCCAGGGCCGCCAGGAGTATGCCTGCTGGATGCACTATCGCTACATCACCTTTGGGGGCTATTACGCCGATGACACTGCCAAGCTGGGCGAGATCCTGGACGCGCTCCAGGCCAGCGACTATATCGTGCTGAGCAGCAACCGGCTCTACAACTCGATCCCGCGGCTGGAGGAGCGCTACCCCCTGACCACGCGCTACTATGAGCTGCTCATGGCCGAAGAACTGGGGTTCGAGTTGGTCTACTACTCCCAGGTCTATCCCGAGCTGGGCGGCGTGCGGCTGGTGGACGAGACGTTTCGCGATCCTGACCTGCCCATGCCGCGGCTGCTGGCGGAGCAGGGGCGGCGCCCGGGAGACCTGGTGTTGGGCCGGGCCGACGAGAGTTACAGTGTGTACGATCATCCCATGCCCCTGGTCTTTCAAAAGACGGCCCAACTGCCCCGCGAGGAGTTGCTGGCCCGCTTTGGCGCCGTGGTGGCCGACCTGCCGGAGCCGTAGCCTGGCCGTCCGCGGCGGTCTCCTTTGGCCCGAGGGCGCGCCGATGCTATAATCCGGCCAACTGGCTGCACCCCCTGATATCGTTCTCCCGGGAGCCATGAAGAACCGTATCCGCCTGGCGATTAGCCTGGCCCTAAGCCTTCTGTTCCTATACCTTGCCATGCGCGGCGTGGATTGGCCCCGGCTGTGGGACCTCTTCCGCACTGGCAACTATGCCTACTTGCCCCTTGTGTTCCTCCTCATCGCGGTCATCGGCGGCGTGCGGTCGGTGCGCTGGCACCTGCTGATGGAGCGCGATCCGGGGCTTACGCTGGCCGACATCTTTCACCTGGTCAACATCGGCTACATGTTCAACAACATCCTGCCCGCCAAGGCGGGCGAGGCGGTGCGGGGCTACTTGGCGGGGCGCAAGCTGGCACGGGGACTGGGCCAGGCGGTATCCACCCTGCTGATCGAGCGGCTGCTGGACGTGCTCGCCGTGGTCGTGCTGCTGGCCGGGCTGCTGCCCTACATCGCCCTGCCCGATTGGGCCGTGCGAGGAGGGCTGCTGTTGGGGGCCGGCTCCATCGCGGGCATGGTGGCGCTGCTGGTGGTGGCTCGCATCGGCGAGCGGGCGGTGGATTGGCTCTGGCGCTATGTGGGGCGCGTGCCCCTGATCGGCCATCCCAAGCTCAAGATCGGGCTGCTGAACCTGGCGAACGGGTTCGCCGTGTTGGCCCATCCTCGCCGCCTGGCGCCGGTGCTGTTGACCACGGCAGGCGTCTGGCTGGGCTATGCCACCATGAACTGGCTCATGCTCTACGTCTTTGGGATGGAGGGGCTGGGCTGGGGCGCGGCGGCGCTGGTGCTCTGCTTCACCGGCCTGAGCATGGTAGTGCCCTCGTCTCCTGGCGCCATCGGCCCCTTTGAGTGGGCGGGGATCCAGGCGCTGGCCCTCTTTGCCGTCGAGCAGAGCGACGCCTTTGGCTATACCCTCGGGCTGCACATGTTCACCAATCTGACGCTGATCGTGCTGGGGCTGGTGGGGCTGGTCGCCCAGGGGATCAGCTATGGGCGCATCACCGAGGCCATGGCCGGTGCAGGCGCCGCGCCCGACGATTCCGACTGACGGGAGCACACGCGTTGACCCGCATCCTCATCGCCCTCACCTATTATCATCCCCACTGGACCGGGCTCACTGCGAACGCTCAGAATCTCGCCATCGGGTTGGCGGAGCGCGGCCACACGGTCACGGTGGTCACATCGCATTACCGGCAGGACCTGGCCCGCGAGGAGGTGCATCAGGGCGTGCGGATCGTGCGCGTGCCCTCGGTGCTGCGCCTGAGCCGGGGGCAGGTCATGCCCGGGTTCCCGGGCGCCGTCCGGCGGCTGCTGCGGAGCCATGATGTGGCCCTGGTGTTCACCCCCATGCTAGAGACCTGGCTGGTGGGCAAGCTGGCACACCTCGCGGGCAAGCCGATGGTCATGGCCCATCAGGGCGATCTGGTGATGCCCGAGGGAGTCTGGAATCAGGTGGTGCAACGGGGGATGGACTGGCTGCTGGAGCGAGGCGCCCGCATCGCCGACCGCATCACGATCCTGAACCAGGACTATGCGGAGAACTCGGCCTACCTGCGGCCCCACCTGGCCAAAGTCGTGGCCATCTACCCGCCCATGTCCATCCCGCGGCCCCGGCCGGAGGCCGTGGAGGCGTGGCGCCGCGAGCTGGGGTTGATCGGGCGGCCCGTGGTGGGCTTTGCCGGGCGCTTTGTCGAGGAGAAGGGGTTCGACTATCTGCTGGAGGCCATGCCCCTGGTGGCGCAACGCATCCCCGAGGTGGCCTTTGTCTTTGCGGGGGAGACCAACGTGGTCTATGAGGCGTTCTACGAGCGCTGCCGGCCCCTGATCGAGGCCAACGCCGGGCGGTTGCGCGTGCTTGGCCTGATCACCGACCGCCAGAAGCTGGCCGATTTCTACGGGCTGTGCGACCTCTTCGCCCTGCCCAGCCGCACCGATTGCTTTGCCGTGGTGCAGGTGGAGGCCATGCTGTGCGGGACGCCCGTGGTGGCGACGGATATCCCCGGCGCGCGGGAGGCGGTGCGGGTCACCTGCATGGGCGTGCGAGTGGCGCCTTGCGACGCCCAGGCCCTGGCCGATGGCATCGTCCAGGTGCTGACGGACCCGGCGCGCTACACCCGGCCCTGCCAGGAGATCGAGGCGATCTTTGACGCGCAGGCCACCATCGTGGCCTACGAGCGGCTGTTCGACGAGCTGTTGGCCGAAGGAGCGGGGCGTCGTGGCTGAGGGCGCGTGGCTGACGCCGGAGCAGGAGGCCACGCTGGCACGCCTGCTGCGCAACGAGTCGGACGTGGCCTATCGGCGGCGCGTGCGCACCGTGCTGCGCTACCTGGCCCCCCGGCCGGGGCAGGTGATCCTGGATTGCGGCACGGGCATGGGGTTCTATGCGCGGACCATCAACCGCCTCTTCCCGACCTGCCGCGTGGTGGGCATAGATGCCGACGTGCGGGCACTGGCCTTTGCTCGGGAACACGTAGGTCAGCAGACAGCGCTGGCGCGCTGCGATATCCTGCGGCTGCCCTTTGCCGAGGCCAGCTTTGACGCGGTGATTCTCTCTGAGGTGCTGGAGCACCTGGCCGACGACCTGGAGGGGCTGCGGCAGGTGCACAGGGTCCTCAAGCCGGGCGGCGTTGTGGCCATCACGGTGCCCTACGAGCGCTATCCCGCCTGGTACGATCCCATCAACCGGGTGGCGGAGGGCGTGTTTCGGCGGCCCATCCGCCGGGGGCCCTTTGCCGGCATCTGGGCCAACCATCGGCGGCTGTACGGCGTCGAGGCGCTGCGTGGCATCCTGGAGGAGGCGGGCCTGGCGCCCGGCCCCATTGAGAAGCACACCCATTACTGCTTCCCCGGCACCCAGACCATCGTCTACACCCTGGGCAAGGGGCTGATAGAGCGCAACCTGCTGCCCCGTGGCGTGCTGCGCGCGACCCACCGCTTTGCGGGTGAAGAGAACGCCGGTGGCCGCCTGAATCCGCTCAACTGGGCGCTGGCCCTGTTCCACGCCATAGACCGCCTGAATGAGGATCCGCGCCGTCTGGAGGACAAGACCACCTTTGTGAACCTGGCCGTGCGCGCCGTCAAGCCCTGATCGCCGGCCGGAGAGACGGCCGCGCGGCAGGGCCGCCAGCGATCGGCGCCGCGCGACAGACCATCATGGCGAGGGAGCATGCAGCCGATCGAGGAAGCGGCGACAACCCAACTGCGCAGGAGCGCAGGGCGCGACCTGCTCTGGCTGGCGGCGAGCCTGGCAGCGGGCGCCCTGGCCCAATGGCTCCTGGATCTGGGCCGCTGGCCCGGCCTGGCATGGGGGCTGCTGCTCCTGGCCGCTGTCTCCTTTGGCCTCTGGAGCCGGCGGAGGCCCGAGGGGAAGGCCGCCGCGCCCCGAGCGGAGCCCTTTGCGCTGCGCTGGCCCTGGGCTGTGGCGTCGGCGGCGCTGGCCGCCCTGGCCTGGGCGAACCTGGGGGGCAACCGGTTCACCGCCCTCGGCACGGCGGCCTGGGGCGGGGCGCTGCTGTACACCGGGCTGGCCGTCTGGCCCACGCGCCGCCGCGAGGCCCGGGCGCCGAGGCGCGCGGGGGGGCTGGCCCTCTCCTGGCCCGGCCTGCTTGTGCTGGCGGGCATGGCCCTGGCCGCCTTCTTCCGGCTGCACCGCATCCACACTATTCCCCTGGAGATGGGCTGCGACCTGCCGCTGATCCAGAGCAACATCGCCCGGATCCTGAGCGGAGAGTATCCGATCTTTTTCACCGCTCACCCCGCNNCCCGGCCGCGAGGGGCTGTTCTTTTACCTGGCCGCGCCCGTGGCCGCCCTGGCGGGGCTGAGCCATGTGAGCATCAAGGTCGCCTCGGCGTTGATCGGCGTGCTCACCCTGCCCGCCGTCTACTGGCTGGGGCGCGAGCTGCACGGCCGCTGGACGGGGGCGCTGGCGGCCCTGTTGCTGGGGATCAGCCACTGGCATGTCATCCTGACGCGGGTGGGCTACCGGGCCTCGCTGATGCCGCTGCTGGCGGCGCTGGCCTGGCTGTTCCTGGTGCGCGGACTCAAGCGCGGCCGCAGCCATGACTATGCCCTGTGCGGGCTGTGGGTGGGCCTGGGGTTGCAGAGCTACAATGCCTTCATGGTGGCGCCGCCTCTGTTCGCGGGCCTGCTGCTGATCGCCAGGGCGGCGCGCCGGCGCCTCGGCGCCGTGGTGCCCTGGCGGGCGCTGCTGTTGTGGGCGGCGATGGCGTTCCTCGCGGCGCTGCCCCTGGCCCGGTACGCCTCCGAGGCTCCCGAGAGCTACCTCTATCGGGCGGCCACCCGGGCCACCGGTCTGGAGCAGGCCCTGCCGGGCGACCTGGCGGCGACTCTGGCGGGCAACGTGGCGCGGGCGGCGGCCATGTTCCACCAGACGGGCGACGTTGTCTACCTGAGCAACGTCCCCCACTACCGCGAGCTCGGCTTTGTTACGGGCGTGCTCTTTGTTCTGGGCATCGGCCATGCCGTCGCCAACGGGCAGCGCAACCAGCTCTGGACGGCTCTGTTGCTCTTGCCGGGAATGGTCCTGCCGTCTATCATGGCGCTGGCCTTTCCGCAAGAGGTGCCCAGCGCCGTGCGCTCCATCGGCGCGCTGCCCGCGGTGGCGGTGCTGGCCGCGCTGGGCCTGAGCCGGGCGCTGACATGGTGCGCAGAAGCGTGGCGCGGGTGGGGGGGCAGGCGCCTGGCGGCGCGGGGAGGGCTGGCCCTGGTCGCCCTGGCCCTGGTGGGCGGCCTGACGATCGAAGCATACTCAGTATACCCACTCTATTTCCAGCGCTACGTGTGGCATCAGCCCAACCATAACGAGTCCATCTCGCTCAAGCTGGCGCAGGCTCTGGACGACTTTTGCGATGATGGCCAGGCGTACTTGCTGATCTGGCCCCATTGGTACGATGGGAACGCCGTGCGGGCCCAGTTCCGGCGTATGCCGCGGGAGTGGGATAACGAGCTCTGGGCGCTGGAGCCGGGCCGGCCGCCGCTGGATGACGCGCCGGGGCGGGTGTTGGTCATCATGCACCCCGACGAGACGGAGGCGCTGGCGCTGCTGCGCGCCCATTACGAGCGCTATGTGGTGCTGGAGGATCACTGGGAGGATGGCAGCGTGGCGCTGCGGATGTTCATCGGGGAACAATAGGACGATGAGCGACGCCTATGGGAGAGCAGCCGCGCCGCCGCCGTTGGGTAGCTCTTGAGGAGCCATGTCCATTTTGCGCACGCAGAACATGACAGAGCCTGATCGCACCGGCGACCCAGAAAGGCCGGGTGGGCGCCCCGGGTGGCGCTCCCGCCTGACGCCCTGGCTGCTGGCCGCGATCCTGCTGCTGGGCGCGGCCCTGCGCTTTGTGGGGCTGAACTGGGACGAAGACCAGCACCTCCACCCCGACGAGCGCTTTCTCACCATGGTGGAGAACAGCCTGGAGTGGCCCTCGTCGCCGGGCGAGTATCTGGATACGGAGGCCAACCCCCTCAACCCCTACAATCGTGGCTTTGGCGCCTATGTCTATGGCCTGTTGCCGCTGATCGTCGCCAAGTTCGTGGGCCAGGCCACCGGCCTGACGGGCTATGGCGGCGTCTTTTTGGCGGGGCGCGCCCTCTCCGGCCTCCTGGATCTGGGGTCGGTGCTGCTGGTATTCGCCATAGGGCGGCGCCTCTGGGGCGAGCGCGCCGGCCTGCTGGGGGCGCTGCTGGCGGCCCTCAGCGTCCTCAACATCCAGAACGCCCACTTTTTCACCGTGGACGCCATGACCACCTTCTTCGTCACCCTGGCGCTCTTCTTTGCCGTGCGGGTGGCCCAGGGAGGACACTTGCCTCACATCCTGGGGTTGGGGCTGGCCTTTGGCCTGGCCGTCTCGTGCAAGATCAGCGTGCTCACCTTCCTGCTGATCATCGGCCTGGCGGCGGTGCTGCGCGTCTTTGCCCGGCCTGCAGGGGCGGGCAGGCGGTATCCACCGGGGGCGGCGCGCTATCTACCCCTGGGCCCCTGGCGGCTGAGCCTGCGGGTGGAGCGGGATGACGATGCCCTGACCTCTGCCGATTCCGTGCTGTGGCGGCTCCTCAAGGCGGGGCTGATCGTCGCCGTCGTGATGCTGATCGCCTTCTGGGCCTTTCGGATCGCCCAGCCCCAGGCGTTCATGGGGCCCGGGCTGTTCGGCCTACGCCTCAACCCTCGCTGGCTCGAGGACATGAGCTACATCCAGAAGCTGGTCAGCGGCGAGATTGACTACCCGCCCAGTCACCAGTGGGCAGCCCGCGCGCCGGTGCTCTATATGCTGGAGAACCTGGTGCTGTGGGGCGTGGGGCTTCCCATGGGGCTGGCGATCTGGGCGGCCTGGGGTCTGATGGCCTACCAGATCTACCGGCGCGGGCGCTGGCTCCACCTGTTGCCCTGGCTCTGGATGACCTTCACCTTTCTGTACCAGAGCGTGCAGTTCGTCAAGACGGTGCGCTACCTGCTGCCCATCTACCCGACCATGGCGCTGATGGCGGGCTATGGCCTGCACTGGCTTTGGGAGCGGGGCTCCGGCAGCCGGCGCCTGCCGAAGGCGCTGGCGCGGGGCGCTGTGGCGTTCGTGCTGGTGGGCACGGCCTGCTGGGCGTTCGCCTTTGCGGGCATCTACACCCGGCCTGTAACGCGGGTGGCCGCCTCGCGCTGGATCTACCAGAATATCCCGGCGGGCGCCTCCCTCTCCTTCGAGCTGTGGGATGATCCTCTGCCCCTCAACCTGGATGGCTACATCGGCGACCAGGTGTACAACACGGTGCGCATGGACCTGTATTGGGAGGACATCCCAGAGAAGCGCGAGCAGCTCTACGAGTGGCTGGACCAGGTGGATTACATCGTGCTGAGCAGCAACCGGCTGTACGGCTCGATCCCCCGGCTGCCCAGCCGCTATCCCATGACCACGCGCTACTACGAGGCCCTCTTCTCTGGCGAGCTGGGCTTTGATCCCCTGATCGAATTCACCTCGCGCCCCCAGTTGTTCGGGATCCAGATCGTGGACGATGAGGCCGACGAGACCTTTACCGTCTATGACCATCCCAAGGTCCTGATCTTTCAGAAGCGCGCCGATTTCGACCTGGAGCGGGTGCGCACCCTGTTCGACGACATGGAGCTGGAGCGGGTGGTGCGCATCCGGCCGAGCCAGGTCACCGGGGCGCCCAACGGCCTGATGCTGGACGACGCCGTGTGGCAGGCCCAGCGCCAGAGCGGGAGCTGGTCGGCGCTGTTCCAGCGCCTGGACCTGGCCAACCGCTGCCCTACGGCCTTCTGGGTCCTGGCCCTGATCGCCCTGGGCCTTGTGGGCTTTACCCTGCTCTTCCCGGCGCTGCGTCACCTGCCCGACGGCGGCTGGGGCCTCGCCAAGACGGGCGGCCTGCTGCTGCTGGGCTACCTGCCCTGGGTGGCCGCCAGCGCGCGGGCACTGCCCTTTGGGCCTGGCGCGGTGACCGCCGCTCTGGGGTTGCTGCTGGCGACAGCCGGCGTGGCGGCTTACGCCCAGCGGCGCGCCCTGGCGGCCTTTCTGCGGGCGCGCTGGCGGCTGCTGGCCGCCGGCGAGCTGCTCTTTTGGACCTTCTTTGCCGCCTTCTGGCTCATCCGCTGGGCCAACCCCGATCTGTGGCACCCGGTGGTGGGCGGCGAAAAGCCCATGGACCTGGCCTACCTGAACGCCATCCTCAAGAGCCGCTACTTTCCGCCATACGATCCCTGGTTCGCCGGGGGGTATCTCAACTACTACTACTGGGGCTGGGTGCCGCTGGCGGCGCTGATCCAGCTCACGGGCATCCTGCCCATCGTGGCCTACAACCTGGCGCTGCCGACCCTGTTCGCCCTGCTGGGGAGCGGCGTGGTCAGCGTGGTGGCGCACCTGCTGCCCCCGGCGGCCGACGAGGAACGCCGCTGGCTGCCGCGCCGGTTGCGCTATGGCGTGCTGGGGGCCCTGCTGGTGGCCGTGGCGGGCAACCTGGGTCAGTTGCGCCTGCTCTGGCAGGGCTTCTCCGAAGTGGGCCAGCGGCTGGAGGGCATGGCCGCCCTCGGGATTTGGGGGCAGGCGGCGCAGGCGTTGCGTGGCCTGTGGGCGGTGATCGCCCAGGGCGAGGCGCTGGGCTTTCGGCCCGAATGGTGGTACTGGAACGCCAGCCGCATCATGGGCCACGGCGAGATCAACGAATTCCCCTTCTTCTCCTTCCTCTATGGCGACCTGCACCCTCACCTGATGGCCATGCCCCTGGCGCTGCTGGCCCTGGGGCTGGCCGTGGCCCTGGTGGGGCGCCAGCAGGGCTCCCGAGGCTCGCCCGCGGGGGGGCGGGGGCTGCTATCACGGGTGGATGGGGCCCTGCTGGCGCATCTTCTCTGGCTGGGGTTGGGCCTGGGGGCTCTCTGGTGCGTCAACTCGTGGGACTATCCCACCTACACGGCCATTGCCGTGGCGGCGTTGGCGATCTCGGCACTGACCACGCGGCCCCTCGACCGGCGCACGCTGGCGGGCCTGGCGCTGCAGATAGCCTCCGTGGTGTGCCTGAGCCGTCTGCTCTACCAGCCCTTCCACGCCCACTTTGGCCTGGCCTATAGCAGCATCGCGCCCTGGCACGGCGAGCGCACCGCCCTGGGCGATTACCTGTTGATCCACCTCCCCTTCCTCTTTATCCTGGGCAGCTACCTCCTCTGGGCGGCCCGGCGGCCTCTGCGGCGCAGCCCCTATCGGCGCGCGCTGCGGCTACACCTGGCTTCGCAAGCGCGCTATGTGCGTGCCCAGCGGCTGCGGTGGGCCCTGGCGTACCGGCCCACCCTGGCCTACGCTCTGGGCTGGATGGCGCTGGGGCTGGCAGCCATGCTGGCCGTGCTGCTGATGCTGATGGGCGCCTGGCCGACGCTGCTGGCGTTGGCCCTGGTGGCCCTGGGGGCCGTGGCGCTGCTGATGCGCGGCGTCGAGCCGAGGCGGCGGCTCCTGGCCTTGTTGATCGCCACGGGCGCGGGACTCACCCTGGTCGTGGAGTGGGTGGTGCTCAAGGGCGACATCGGCCGCATGAACACCGTGTTCAAGTTCTACCTGCAGACCTGGGTGCTTTGGGGCATCGCCGGGGCCGCCGCTCTGGGGTGGATGGCCTCGCGGCGTTCCCCCGCGCCCCGCCCGACCGCCCGCCTCTGGTGGCGCGTGGCGCTGGCGCTGCTGCTGGTGGCTATGGCGACCTATCCGGCCCTGGCAGTCCCGGCCAAGCTCCGCGACCGCTGGGAGGCCGGGATGGCGCCCACCCTGGATGGCATGGCCTACATGGATACGGCCCGCTACTACGATCAGGGCCAGTACCTGACGCTGGCCCACGACGCCGAGGCGATCCGCTGGCTGCAGGATCACGTCCTGGGCACGCCGGTCATCGCCGAGGCCAATACGCCCCTCTACCGTTGGGGCGGACGCATCTCGGTATACACGGGGTTGCCTAGCATCATCGGCTGGGATTGGCACCAGCGCCAGCAGCGGGCCGCCCTGGACGGCATCGTCGTGGACTGGCGCCTGCAGGACCTGCGGGAGCTGTACGAGACGGCCAGCCCCGAGCGGGCCGCCGAGCTGTTGGGGCGCTATGGCGTGGGCCTCGTCTACGTGGGCGAGCTGGAGCGCGCCTACTATCCAGCGGAGGGCCTGACCAAGTTCGATGCCATGGTGGGCCAACAACTGGATATCGTTTACCGCCAGGGGCCGGTGACCATCTACCGGGTGCTGGGCGCGGGCGTGCGGCTGGCGAGCCCGCAGCCCGGCGCATCGTGGATCGACGCGCTGCGCGATTGGTGGGCGCGCCATTGGCTGCCGGGCACCGTGGCCGCCCTGGGGCCCGTGGAACAGGGCGCGTCGCCGATGCTGGACGTGCCCGTCGAGGAGCTGCCCACCGTGGATGGGCGGGGTTGGAACGCCGCTGCGACCGGCCACTCTGCCCTGGCTGTGGCTTGCTGGTGGCTGGCGCTGCTGCTGGTGGGCCTGGCAGCCTGGCCCCTCACGGCTAGGCTCTTCCCCGGACAGCCCGCCAGGGGCTATCCCCTGGCCAAGGGGCTGGGCTTGCTGGTGGTGGGCTATCTGCTGTGGCTGGGTGCCAGCCTGCGCCTGTGGCGCAACGACCTGGCGGCGGTCCTGAGCGCGCTGGGGCTGGTGGCCCTGGCGGCCTGGGGGCTGCCGGCGTTGGCGCGCAGCAAGCTGGGGGCCGTCCCCTGGCGGGCGTTGCTGCGGGCCGAGGCGCTCCTCACCGGGGCCTTTTTGCTGTGGGTGGGCCTGCGCATCCTCAACCCGGACCTCTGGCAGCCCTGGTTCGGCGGCGAGAAGATGATGGAGATGGCGATGCTCAACGCCCTCGCCAAGTCGGCCTACCTGCCGCCCTATGATCCCTATTTCGCCGGGGGCGCCCTCAACTACTATTACTATGGCTACCTCCTTACATTGGTGCCCATGCGCCTTAGCGGGTTGGCGCCGGAGGTGGCGTTCAACCTGGCGGTGCCAACCTTCTTCGCCCTGACCGTGTCCCATGCCGCCTGGCTGGGTGGCCGGCTGCTGGGCCGCGGCCCGGCGCGCCGCTGGGCCGCGACGCTCGCGACGCTCTTGACCGTCGGCATCGGCAACCTCTCCGGCGCCGCCCAGTGGCTGGAGCCCATCGTCGCGGCGGGCTGCCCGGCTGGAGCCGGCGGGGCATGGCGGACCCTGCTCTGCCTGGGGCAGGGCCTGGCGCGGGCCTGGCGCGGCACCCTCGCACCGATCGCCTTTGACTACTGGTATCGCGGTACCCGGATCATTCCCTACACCATCAACGAGTTCCCCTTTTTCTCCTTTCTCTTTGCCGACCTGCACCCCCATCTGATGGCCATGCCCTTTGGGCTGCTGACCCTGGGGCTGGCGAGCGCGCTGCTGACCAGCGAGCGCCCCGGCCTGCTGCGCCGCCTCCTCCTCTATGGGCTGCTGGCCCTCAGCTTGGGCGCCCTGGGCATCATCAACACCTGGGACCTGCCCGTCTACCTGCTGATCGTGGGGGCGATTCTGCTGGCCCAGGGCGCCCGGACCGATGGCCTCAAGGGCGCCCTGGCGGGGCTGGCCCTGGCCATGGGGGTGGGCCTGCTGGCGCTGCTGGCCTATGCGCCCTTTTACCGGCACTACCAGCCTCAATACATGGGGCTGGCGCTGGTGGCGCCCGGCGAACGCACCCTCACGCCGCCTTTCCTCGAGATCTGGGGGTTGTTCCTCTACCTGCTGGTGGGCATTCAGGTGTGGGGGCTGACCCATCTGCTGGCCCGCTGCTGGCGTCGCGCGCCCGGTAGGCTGTCGCCGGGGTTGGCCGGCGCCGGCGCGGGGCTGGTAGCCCTGGGCGGCGGCGTCGCGCTGCTGTGGCGTGGGCCCTATGTCTGGCCCGGCCTGGCGCTGTTGATGCTACCTACGGCCTGCCTCCTGGTGGCCGAGGCGCGGCGGCCACGGGGGTTCCTGCCCTGGCTCTTGCTTGCGGCGGCCCAGGGGGTGCTGTTGGGCATCGAGTTTGTATACCTGGCCGACTTTTTGGCGGGCAGCGAGTGGCGGCGCATGAATACCGTGTTCAAGTTCTCCCTGCAGGCCTGGGTGCTGCTGGCGGTGGGCCTGGCAGGTCTGTTGCCCGCCCTGTGGCGCAGGCGGGCCGTGCTGCCCCGCGCTCTGCGCGTAGCCTGGGCGACCGGCGCCGGGTTGCTGCTGGCCGCGACGCTGGTGTACCCCGTCTCGGCCATTCCCGCCCGGGTGAGCGAGCGCTTTGCCAGCGGCTCGCCGGCCCTCGGCACCCTGGATGGCACGGCCTACATGGCCGAGGCGGTCTACACTTGGCCCGATTCGGACAGCACTATCGAGATGCGCCATGATCGCGAGGCCATCGCCTGGCTGTGGGAGCACGTTCAGGGGACGCCTGTGCTGGTGGAGGCGCCGGTGGGATTCTACCGCGAGGGCGGGCTGCGCATCAGCTCCTACACCGGCCTGCCCACCCTGGTGGGCGCTCATCAGTACGAGCAGCGCGCCTGGGAGCCGGTGGAGGCGCGCCAGCAGGACGCCGACCGCATCTACCGGACGGAGGACCCGCAGGAGCTGAGTGAGTTGCTGGCCCGCTACCGGGTGCGCTATATCTATGTGGGGCCGCTGGAGCGGGCGCTGTATCCGGCCGCGGCCCTGGCCAAGTTCGATGCCCTGGCCGCCGCCGGCGCCCTGGAGCCGGTGTATCGCAATGCACAGGTGAATCTCTACCGCGTGCCCGATGCGCCCGACGAGGGCGCGGCGTTGCCGGGGCGCGCAGGAGGATGAGGATAGTATGTGGCTGATGCAGGCCTTGCGCTGGTGGTTGCTGATCGAGGCCATCGGCTTGCTGGCGCTGCCCCTTGCCGTCAAGCTGTTGCGCTTTCTGCCGGAGCGGGGCGTCACCTTTCGGCGACCCTTGGGGCTGTTGTTAGGCGGCGCGCTCTACTGGCTCCTGGTGACGCTGGGGGTGTTGCACAACACGACGGCGGGGGCCGCCTCGGCGCTCCTGCTGATGGGCGGGCTCTCCCTGGCCGTCGGCTGGCGGCAACGGCGCCTGATCTGGCGCGAATTGGTCCGCCTGCGGGGCTATCTCACCCTGGAGGCGGCGGTCTTTTTGCTGGCCCTGGTGGGCTGGAGCCTCTTTCGCGCCTACAACCCCGAGATCTCGGCCACGGAGAAGCCGATGGAGTTCGCCTTCCTCAATGGCATCCTGCGCAGCCCCACCTTTCCGCCCCGCGACCCCTGGCTGGCAGGGTACGCCATCAGCTACTATTACCTGGGGTATGTGCTGATGGCCATGTTGACCATGCTCTCGGGGCTGCCCAGCGCGGTGACGTTCAACCTGACGGGCGCCCTGCTCTTCGCCCTGACGGTCAGCGGCAGCCTGGGCCTCGTGTACAACCTGGCGTGCGCCTCGCGAGCCGCCCAGGGCGAGGCATCGCCGTGGCGGGGCGGGCTGCAGAAGGCCGCGGCGCTGGCGGGGGTGCTGGGCGCCACCCTGGCGGCCGTCATGGGCAACCTGGTGGGCATCCTGGAGCTGGTCCGCGCCAGGGGCTGGGGCAGCGAGGCCTTCTGGCGCTGGCTGGACGTGCGCGGCCTGGGGGCCAGCGCGCCCAGCCCCACCTGGTATCCGCAGGACAACTGGTGGTGGTGGCGGGCCTCGCGGGTGATCCACAATCGCGACCTGGATGGCAACGTCATCGAGGTGATCTCCGAGTTCCCCTTCTTCAGCTTTCTGCTGGGGGATAACCATCCCCACGTGTTGGCGCTGCCCTGCGTGCTGCTGGCGCTGGCCCTGGCGCTGAATGTGCTGCTCAGCCGCGCAAGCCGCGCCGTCGAGGGCGAGGACGACGCCCTTGCGGGCCTGGGAACGCCTCCCGCCCTGCTGCGGAGCGGGCTTGGGCACGCCATAGCGGGGCTCTGGCTGGGGGGCGCCCTTGAGGTGCTGCTCTGGGGCGCGCTCCTGGGCGCTTTGGGCTTTTTGAACACCTGGGATTATCCCATCTACCTGGGCCTCTTTGTGGCCGCCTACGCCCTGCTGCGCTACGGTGAGGGCGCCAGGCCCTGGCGTTGGTTGAGCGACGCTATCCAGTTGGGCGTGACCCTGGCCGTGATCGGCATCCTGGTCTACCTGCCCTTCTACATGGGCTTTCGCTCCCAGGCGGGGGGCATCGGCCTGGTGCCCCTGTACGTCAAGACGCCCTGGCAGCAGTTCGCCCTCATGTTCGGCGTCCAGATCGTGTTGTTGGCGGGGTTCCTGGCGGCGGCGGCCCGCGACCT
>DCTX01000044.1:253-73069 GCA_002329325.1 Anaerolineales bacterium UBA1429 | reverse complement strand
CGCCAACGCCGACCCCCACGGTGAGCCGGCAGGCCGAGCCTGGCCAGGCGCGCGCGGAGCAGGAACCCGCGCCGCTCGAAGAGCCGCCCGAGGCAGACATCGCGCCGACCGCCCCAACGGCGCGCCCGGCGGCGGCCGAACCGGCCGTCCCGGCGCCACCAGCCGCCCGAGAATCGGGCGTCCCAGCAGCGCCGCAGCCTGAGGAGGCCGGGTTGAGGCCAGCCGAGGAGGCGCCGGCCTCTGCCGGGCAGGAGCGGCCCTCGCCAGAAGGCGTGCCGCCGATGCGCCCCGAGACGCCAGCCCCGCCGCAGCGGGCCGCCGTGCAGCGGACCGTCGCGTCTGCGCCCGAGACGAGCCCCCCGCCGCCGCCGGAGAGGAGGGCCCCGCGGGTCGCAGAGACGCCGCTCGACAGCGCCCCGGAGGCCGCCGAGACGGCCGAACCCGAGGCGGGCACGCCGCAGTCCACCGAGGGACCGCCCCCGCCACAAGGCGCGCTGCCGCCCGAGGGGGTCGCGCCTATCGCGGATGCGCCGGGCGCCGACGTCGCGCCCGCGGATGTCACCCGAGCGCCCCAGGAGACGGGCCGGCGACGCCCGCCCGAGGCCAGGCCGCCCACCGATCTGGCGTCGGCTTACCGGGCCGAGCTGGGCCGGCTGGTCGCGCGCCGGGCCATGCAGGAGACCTCGCCACTCGAGGAGGCAGGTGAGAACCCTGTGTTCGCCCCACGTGACGCCGAGCCAGAGCCCGCGCCCGCTCAGGGTGATGCCGCTGAGGGGCAGACGCCCCCGCCCAGTGAGCCGACGCAGGCGCCAGGCGCAGAGCTGCGGCTGGCGCGCCCTGCGCCTGAACGGGAGGGCGGCGAGCAAGGTCGGCGCAGTATGGTGACGCCGCCGCCATCAGGTCCGCCCGCACAGGAGGGCGCGTCGCCAGCGGAAGCGATCGAGTCGGCGCGGGGCGTGGCCGAAGGTGGGCCCGGTGCGCCGTACGAGCCACCGACAGAGCCGCCTGCACTGGAGGGCGCACCACTCGATGGCGCAGGGCCGAACCTTGCGTCCGCCCAGGGGGCCGCCCAAGAGGCGCCGTCGGCCCCCGTCCAGAGGGCCCCAAGGTCAGAGGCCCTTCAGGAGACGCCGTCGCCGCCCGAGCGGGTCGAGCCGCCCCAGGCGCAGCCGGTGCGTCTGGAGCAGGCCCTGTTCGGCGCGCCGCCCGCCGGCCCGTCCCGGCCGGTAGGCCCGCCGGCGGCGCAGCCTCCGGCCACGGTGCGGCGCCAGGCAGCGGATGGCGGCAGCGAGGGGGCTACGCCCAGCGCCGGGACGGGCGGCCAGGACCAGGCCGCCCCATCGGGAGCGCAGGCGCAGCAGCCCCAGCCCGCTGAGGAGCCCGATATAGACGAGATCGCCGAGAAGGTTTATTGGAAGCTACGGGATCGGTTACGGGTCGAGAGGGAGCGTGTGGGCGCGCTGCGCCGCCGCTGACCCATCCCACGAGGTGAGGAATGCCTACGACGCGGGGCGGGCTGGAACCCGCCGTGTTGGTGAACAAGAATACGGGCGAGACCGTGCCCTGCATGTTCAACCCCTTCGAGTACACCATCGCCAAATCGAATACCTATGAGCAGGCCGAGACCAAGGGCAAGAATATCCCGCGCATCCGCTTCCAGCAGGGCGGCGCCCAGACCCTTTCATTGCGCCTGCTGTTCGACACCTATGAGCAGAGCGGGGACGTGCGCGCCATCACCGGGCGCATCTGGCAGATGATGCTGGTGGACGAGGACCGCACCGATCAGCGCACCGGCAAGAGCGAGCCGCCCCACTGCCTGTTCATCTGGGGGGCCTTTGAGTTCGAGGCCGTGATCACCCAGATGTCCGAGCAGTTGAGCCTGTTCCTCACCGATGGCACGCCGGTGCGCAGCACCATCACCATCAGCCTGCAGCAGGTGGCCGATAGCGAGGAGGAGGCGCGCCAGAACCCGACCTCGGGCGGCGGCGTGGCCCCCACCACCCGCCGCCTGGACGCGGGCGACCGCCTCGATCTCATTGCCTGGGAGGCCTACGGCGATTGCACCAAGTGGCGCCTGATCGCTGCCGCTAACCAGATCGCCGACCCGCTGCACCTGCGCCCGGGCGCCATTATCATCGTGCCGCCGCTCGAATAGGACGCGAGGAACACCGTGCCGCCGGAAGAAGCCCTGATCCGCCAGCTATACGTCAAGATCGCGGGCAACGCCCTGGACACCGAGATCATGAACGACCTCTACCGGGTCGAGGTGGAGAGCAGCCTGACGCTGCCCGCCATGTGCGTGCTGCACGTGCACGATCCCGGCGCCCGCACCACCAACGAGGGCCCCTTTGAGCTGGGAGCCGCCCTGGAGGTGGGGGTGAGCGACGAGCAGGGGCGAGGCGAGACGGCCATCTTTCAGGGAGAGATCACCGGCGTCGAGCCCGAGTTCCGCGAGGGCACGGTGGCCGACCTGGTGGTGCGGGGCTATGACCGCTCGCACCGGCTGCACCGGGGCGCCTATACCAAGACCTACGCCAACATGAGCGACAGCGAGATCGCCAGCGACATCGCGGGGCAGGTGGGCCTGCGCCCCGACGTGGATTCTTCCTCGCCGCAGCACGAGCACGTCTACCAGCACGGTCAGACCCACATGGAGTTCCTGCGGCAGCGGGCGCAGCGCATCGGCTACGACCTGTACGTCAGCGGCGAGACCCTCTGCTTCAAGCGCAGCGGCGCCACGGGCGATAGCCCCGTGGACCTGGAGTGGGGCGCGAACCTGCGAACCTTTCGGCCGATCCTGAGCCTGGGCGAACAGGTCAGCCAGGTGCAGGTGCGGGGCTGGGATCCGGCGGCCAAGCGCGAGATCGTGGGGCAGGCCGAGCGGGGGGCCGCCGCCCCCAGCATCGGCGAGGAGGATTCGGGCGGCGCCCTGGCGGAGGACGCCTTTGGCCAGGCCAGCGAACTCACCATCGCCATGGCCGTGGCCACCCAGGCGGAGGCCGACGCCGTCGCCCAGGCCATCCTGGACGAGTACGACGGCGCTTTTGTCGAGGCGGAGGGCGAGTGCTACGGCGTGCCCGAGCTCAAGGCAGGCTCGGTCGTCAATATAACGGCGCTGGGCAGCCGGTTCAACGGTCGCTACAAGGTGACCACGGCCAGCCATGTGTGGGATACGGCCCGCGACTATATGACGCGCTTTACCGTGCGTGGCCGTCGCGATGACACCTTGCAGCGCCTGCTGGGCGAGGGCACGCCGCATGCTAGGCCCTGGCCGGTGATGACGGGCATCGTGACGAACAACAGCGATCCGGACGACATGGCCCGGGTGCGCGTCAAGTTCCCCTGGCTGGATGGCGAGCTGGAGAGCCAGTGGGCGCGCGTCGTGGGGGCCGGGGCGGGGGCCACCCGGGGCATCTACTGGCTGCCCGAGGTGAACGATGAGGTGCTGGTGGCCTTTGAGCAGGGCGACATGGCCAGGCCCATCGTCATCGGCGGGNNCGCCGACGCCAACACCGTCGTCTCGGGCGGCAAGGTCGTGCAGCGCCTGCTGGTCACCCGGGTGGGGCACAAGATCACCCTGGCCGAGGAGAACCCGGCCTACATTCAGATCGACACGGCGGGCGGCCACCGGCTGACCCTGCACGATGACGACGCCAAGATCGAGATCGCTTCCCAGGGGGGCGCCACCATCGTCATCGACGACAACGCCCGCTCCATCAGCATCCAGAGCAATGGCCAGCTCGAGATCGAGGCCAGCCAGAGCCTGACCCTCAAAGCCGGGGCCAGCATGCAGATCGAGGCGGGCGCCGACCTGACCATCAAGGGCGCCATCATCCAGTTGAACCCGTAGAAAGGAACGCCATGCCGGCCCAGCCCGCCGCCAAGTCGGGGGACATGATCCAGGCCGTGGATACCCACATCGTCATGGTGCCATCGCCGGGCGGCCCCGTGCCGACGCCCACGCCGGGGCATCCGTTTGCGGGCGCCATCAGCGGGGGCGTGGCCACCAACGTCACGGTGGGGGGCGCGCCGGTGGCCCTGGTGGGCAGCACGGCGACGAATGCGCCGCCCCACATCCCCATCGGCGGGCCGAGCTTTCAGATCCCGCCCACCAACCAGGCCACCATCGTGGCGGGCAGCACCACGGTGCTGGTGAACGGTAAGGGGGTCGCTCGCAACGGCGATTCGGCCCTCACCTGCGACGACATCGTCCCCACGCCCCATGGCACGGTGATCGCCGTGGGGACCGTGCTGGTAGGCGACTGAGCAAGAGGAGCAAGACGTGTCTGACGAGATCATCGGCCGAGGTTGGGCCTTTCCGCCGCGCCTGGATCATCGAGGGCGCATGGCGACGGTGGGCGGCGAGCAAGAGATCGACGAGGCCATCCATATCATCCTGGCTACGGCGCCGGGCCAGCGGGTGATGCGGCCCGAATTCGGCTGCCGCCTGCAGGAGATCGTCTTTGCGCCCAACAACAGCCAGACGGCGGCCCTGGCGGAGCGCTATGTGCGCCAGGCCCTGGCCCGTTGGGAGCCGCGCATCCAGATCGAGGAGGTGCGCGCCGAGCCTGATCCCGAGGATCGGGCGCTCCTGCTCATCCAACTGCGCTATGCCATCAAGAGTAGCCATGCCAGCCGCAGCCTGGTGTATCCCTTTTACCTGATTCCGGAGGAGTAGCGCCATGCCGTTGCCTACCCGCCCGCTGGACGACCGCTCCTTCCAAGACCTGGTGGACGAGGCCAAGAAGCGCATCCCGCTCTATTGCCCCGAGTGGACCGATCACAACGTGAGCGACCCGGGCGTCACGCTGATCGAGCTGTTCGCCTGGATGGTGGACATCCTGCTCTATCGCCTGAACCAGGTGCCCGCCAGCCACTACATCCAGCTCCTGGAGTTGCTGGGCATCCAGCTAGAGCCGCCCCAGGCGGCCAGCGCCCCCATCACCTTCTATCTCTCTGCGCCCCAGCCGACGGCCGTCACCGTGCCCCGTGGCACGGCGGCCTCTACCTCGCGGGCCGATGGGGGCGAGGCCATCGTCTTTTCCACCGATGAGGAGCTGGTCATCCGCCCGGCGGAGCTCAAGCACATCATCACCCGTTACCGCACGCCCGATCGCGGGCTGGTCTACCGGGCGGTGGCGTTGGCGCGGCTCACCCGCGAGTTCCCCACCTTCTCGCCCGAGCGCCCTCAGGAGGGCGATGGTCTGTACATGGGGTTCGACGCCGATCTGGACCATCACCTGGTGGGGTTTGAGATGAACTGCCTGCGGGCCGGCGGCCTCAACATCATCCCCGAATCGCCGCCGCTGATCTGGCAGGCCTGGACCGCCACCGGCTGGCGCGATCTGGAGATCGAGGAGGACACCACCGGCGGCATGAGCTGGAGCGGGCGGGTGTTGCTGCACCTGCCCGAGCTGGCCCGCTCGGAGATCAACGGCATCGAGGCTCACTGGGTGCGCTGCCAGGTGACCCCCACCCGCGAGGATCAGCGCCCGTACACCACCTCGCCCATCCTGCGCGATATCAGCATGGCCACCTGGGGCGCTACCGTCACCGCCTCCCACGCTACCGAGGTGCTGCACGAGCCCCTGGGGCGCAGCGATGGCTCGCCGGGGCAGGTGTTCCGGCTCGAGCACACGCCCATCCTGCCGCGCCACGAGGACGAGCGCGTCGAGCTGTGGCAGAGCGGCATGGAGAGCTGGCAGGCCTGGGCCGAGGTGGCCAGCTTTGGCGAATCGAGCGCTGACGACCCCCACTATGTGCTGGATAGCGCCACCGGGGAGCTGCGCTTTGGCCCCGCCCTGCGGCAGCGCAACGGCGCGGTGCGCCGCTATGGCGCCATCCCGCCCCGCGGCGCCGAGCTGCGCTTCTCGCGCTATCGCTATGGCGGCGGCACGGCGGGCAACGTGCGCCGGGGGGCCATCACCGAGCTCAAGTCGGCGCCGGCCTACATCAAGCGCATCAGCAACAGGGCCCCGGCCCAGGGCGGCCTGGACCAGGAGACCCTGGAGCAGGCCATCTTTCGCGCCCGCAACCTGCTGCGCACCCGCTACCGCGCCGTAACGGCCTCTGACTATGAGTACCTGACGCTGGATGCCTTCCGCGGCGAGATCGCCCGGGTGCGCTGCCTGCAGACCGCCCTCGCGGGCGCCACGCCTGACCGCGCGGGTCCTGGCCAGGTCTATGTGATCGTCATCCCTCACCTGCCGGAGGAGGAGGCGACTCGCTACATCCCGCTGGCGCGGCTGGCCCTGGCGCCCGAGCTGCAGCAGCGTATCGCCCGCTTCCTGGACGAGCGGCGCCTGCTCACCACCCAGCTTGAGGTGCGCCAGGCGGGCTACAAGCGCATCCGGGTGGACGCCCAGGTGGTTGCCCGGCCCGAGACCGACGAGCGGCGCCTGCAAGCCGATATCCGCGGCGCCCTGGAGCGCTTTGTGAACCCGCTACGGGGCGGCCCCGAGGGCAACGGCTGGCCGTTTGGCCGCGAGCTGTACCTCTCGGACCTCTATGCCTGCATCCAGACGGTGGATGGCCTGCTCAATGTGCAGAGCATCGACATGTTCTGGGTGGACGAGAACGACCAGCCTCACCGGGCCGAGCGCAAGGTGGACCTGCTGGCCCACGAGGTCGTCGTCTCGGATATCCACAATGTCACGGTGACGGTGGAATGAGGCGGCAGCCATGACGGAGCAAGCCAAGTATCGCCTGGAGATCGTCTCGCCCGATGCGCCGCCCGCGCAGTATGACCTGGCGCAGGCCATCGTCCAGATCGGGCGCGACCCGGCCCACAACGACCTGGTGCTGGCCCACGGCTGGGTCTCGCGGGTGCACGCGCGCATCTACTGCGACCGCGAGCCCTATCGCATCCAGGATATGGGCAGCAGCAACGGCACCCAGGTCAACGATCTGCCCCTCATCGCCGAGGAGATGCGGCCGCTGAACGTCGGCGATGTGATCGCCATCGGCCCTTTCCGGCTGACCCTGGTGCTCACCGGGCTGGTCCCGGAGGCGCCAGTCGAGGAGGAGCCTGCGCCGCCAGTCGAGGAGGAGCCCGAGGAGCCTGACTATAGCCTGCTGGAGCGCATCGGCACACGGCGGGCGCCCGGGGCCGCGGCTGCCCCGCCGGCGGCCCCTCCGTCCCAGACGTTGCCGCCCTCCCTCGAGGAGGCCCCTGTCACGCCGTGGGTGGGCATGCCGCGCCAGGCCAGCCGCTGGCTCCAATACCTGCCTCCCATCTATGCCGAGGATGGCTTTCTGGGGCGCTACCTGCTGCTCTTTGAAGACCTGCTGGGGCCGATCCAGCAGATCATCGCCCACTTTGATCTCTTCCTGAACCCGTCCACCACCCCCGAGACATTCATCCCCTGGCTGAACGACTGGATGGGGCACCTGGTGGACGAGCACTGGACCGCCGAGACCCAGCGTGAGCTGCTGCGGCAGGCGAGTTGGCTCCACCAGGCGCGGGGCACGCGGGCCGGGCTGACCCGCTACCTGGAGATCGCCACTGGCGCGACCGTCGAGATCGAGGAGAATGTGGATGGCCCCCACACCTTTCGCGTCGCACTGCGCACAGGGGGACCGGAGATAGACCGGCGCATCGTCGAGCGCATCATCGAGCTGAACCGGCCTGCGCATACCAGCTTTCGACTCGAGATCATTGCATAGGGGGAAGCGAGGAGAACATGGATCGTCTGGTCGGCACCGTCCTCGATAATACGTATCGTATTGAAAAGATCCTCGGGCAAGGGGGCATGGGGGCAGTATTCCGTGCCCACGATATCGCCCTCAACCGACCTGTAGCGATCAAGGTGATGCACAGCCACATCGCCCAGCAGCCGGGTTTCCGCGAGCGGTTCCTGCAAGAAGCCCGCGCCATCGCCGCGCTGGATCATCCGGGCATCGTCCAGATCTACAGCTTTTCGCGGGAGCCCAGCCTGCTCTACATCGCCATGGCCTTTGTCGAGGGGCAGAACCTGGGCGATTGGCTGCAGGTGCTGGCGGAGCGGAACATGGTGGTCTCGCTGCCCGAGTCCCTGGCCATCATCGAGGCGGTGGCCGAGGCCCTGGCCTATGCCCATCGCCGGGGGGTATTCCACCGCGATATCAAGCCGGGCAACATCATCCTGCGCCCGCTGGAGCCGGGCCAAAGCAGCCCTACGGGCCTGGCCTATCAGCCGGTGGTGACCGATTTCGGCCTGGCCAAGCTCTCGGAGGGGGGCATCATGTCCATGCCGGGCACCTCGATGGGCACCCCGGCCTACATGGCGCCCGAGCAGTGCGAGGGCCGCGAGATCGACGGGCGCGCCGATGTGTACGCCCTGGGCGTGGTGCTGTATGAGCTGGTGACGGGGCGGCTGCCCTTTGCCGTGCGCACCCTGACCGAGGCGATCCGCGCCCACACCCAGGAGACGCCTCCGCCTCCGCGCTCGATTGACGCCGCCATTCCCTCCCAGTTGGAGCAGATCATCCTCAAGGCCATGGCCAAGCGTCCCGAGGATCGCTATCAGGCGGCCGACGAGCTGGGCCGAGCGGTGCGCGCGGTGCGCCTCAGCGCGCCCCAGCCGGCGGCGCCGGCGCCCACGGCTACGGAGATGGCGCGCGCCAGCCTGGCCACCATGATGGGCGAGGGGGCCGCCCCCGCCACGCCCTCCAGCGAGCTGTGGCCCACGCCGCCTTCGCAGCCCTCCGCCGGCGGCCAGATCGTGATCATGCTGCCCGATGGGGGCACCCGCGCCTTTGGCATCGGGAACCGGCAGCGCGTCAGCATCGGGCGCGACGCCGACAACGACATCGTGCTGACGGACAATCAGGTCTCGCGCCACCATGCCCAGGTGGTGATCACCGAGGGCCGCTACAACGTCACGGATCTCAACAGCACCAATGGCACCTGGCTCGACACCAACAAGCTGCTGCCGGGGGTGGCCGAGACCTGGCGCCCCGGCCAGACGTTGCGCGTTGGCGGGCATTGGCTCAAGCTGCAGGCGGCCACGGCGGGCGTCTCTGCCGAGCCGCCTCCGGGGGCCGCCACCTATGCGCCCCCCGCCTCGGCCAGCGCCGAGGAGCCGCTGCAGATCACACTGGAGCCGCCCGCCCAAACGGTGCGCGCGGGCACGCCCACGGTGCTGACGGCCCGCCTGATGAACCGCCAGCAGCAAGTGGATCACCTGACCGTCGCCCTCGAGGGGCTGCCTGCCTCGTGGGTGACCATTCCGGAGCAGACGCTGCGCCTGGCCCCCGGCGATACGGGCACCCTGTCGCTGCGCATCACGCCGCCCCGCAGCCCCGAGGCCCTGGCGGGGCAACATGATTATGTGGTGCGGGTGCTCTCCCAGTCGTCGCCGGGGTACAGCGTGACTGCCCCGGGCCACCTGACCATCGAGCCTTTCCGCGAGATGGCGCTGGACCTGACGCCCCGCACCATCACCAACGGGGGCCAGGTGCGCGTGGCCATCGGCAACGGGGGCAATGCGCCCGAGACGGTCGTGCTCACCCTGGAGGACCCCGACGACGCCCTGCGCGTGCCGGGGGCCAGCTCGCCCCAGACGGTCTCGCCGGGCGGGCAGCAGCTCGTCGCCCTGCCCCTGGAGATGCGCGGCAAGCGCCCCTTCATGGGCGGCGTGGAGACCCACACCTTCGCCGTCGCTGCCATGTCGGGGAGCCAGCGCGTCGCTGCGACCCAGGGCACGCTGCGGGTCAAGCCGCGCTTCCCCACTTGGGCCATTCCGTTGATCACGACTCTGGCGCTGCTGCTGTGCGCCGGGGCCGCCCTGGCCTACTCGACCATCCAGCGGGACCGCAGCGCCAAGGAGACGGCCCAGGCGATGGACATCCGGGGGCAAACCCAGACTGTGGAGGCGCGGGGCGAGCGCGAGCAGACCCAGGTGGCCCAGACTCAGGCCACCGCCCAGGCCGAGCAATCGGCCACCCAGTCCGCCATGCAGATCGCCCTGGCGGCGACCCAGTCCGCCGAGGCGTCGGCGGCGCAGGCGGCCACCGTGGCCGCCCTGGCCACCGCCATGACGACGCCCGAGGTCTCGCCCTCCGGGACGCCGACCGAGACGCCGACGGCCACGCCCACGGCAACCGCCACGCCGACGCCCTTCTTTGCGCCCGGCGAGGCCAAAGGCTTTGCCGCGCAGATGGCTGACGTGGGCGCGTTGACCCAGGTCTGCCTGCAGCACGACAACAGCGGCGGCAGCCCCGATTGGTTCGTGGATCGCGTGCTGGTGAGCAAGGGCGGGGGCTATCAGGAGTTCCTGTTCGGGCGCTGGATCGCCGTGGACAAGGAGGATGGCGCCCTGGTCGCCTGCAGCGTGCTGCCCACGGCGACGCCCACGCCGACTCTGACGCCGACGCGCACCAATACCCCTTCCGGGAGCGGCAGCGGCGTGATCCTGCTGAACCCCACCGTGCTGGCCTTGGTCCTGCCGAGTCCGACGCCGGCCACGGGAGTCTTTTTGCTGCTGCCCGGCCTGGTGCTCACGCCGCAGATCATGCTGCCGACCCTTATCCTGCCGCCGCTGGTGCCCATGGCCAGCTATGACATCCTGGTGATGACGGGCGGCCAGCCGGCGGCGGGCACCAACGCCGCCGTCAGCATCCGCCTGATCGGCGACACCGGCAGCACCGACTGGTTGCCCCTGGCGCCCTGAGCAGCAGAAGCGGGGAGCCCTGTACTCAGGGCTCCCCGCTGTGTGGTCACGAAACGACTCCTCGGGCTAGCGCATCTGGCCCTGGGCTGCGATGCGGGCGGCCTGCACGACCGTCTCCAGCGGGATCCCTTCGGCGCGGGCGAGGCGGGCGCAATCGTCGTGCTCGGGCTTGATGGAGATGACCGCGCCCCCCAGCAGCTTGACCTTGCACCACACGGGGCCCCATTGGGTCTGCACCAGCACCATCTGGCGATCGGCGATGGTGCGCTCCACCTCCCGGCGACGCACCCCCAACGTGCTCGTCTCCCGCAGCAGCAAGGCCGTCAACCCTTCGGCGTCCTCCGGGCGGCAGAGGGCGGAGAGCAGCACGGCGGGGCGGTTCTTCTTCATGTAGATGGGGGTGAACCACGCCTCCAGAGCGCCGGCCTCCAGCAGGCGCTCCAGGGCATAGCCCAGCGCCTCGCCCGTCATGTCATCCAGGTTGCACTCGAGCAACGTGACGCGGGTAGGCGTGGCGGCGGCCTCGGCGCTCACGGGTGCGGTCCCTCGGCGTGCTGGCCGGCGAGGGATTCCTGCACGGACCGTTGGCGCTGTTTGGCCGCCCGCCGCGCGATCATGGCGGCGGTGACGCCCGCGCCCACGCCGTTGTCTATGTTGACGACGGCCAGGCCGGGTGAACAGGTCTGGAGCATGGCCATGAGGGCCGCCTGGCCGGCGCCGCCCATGCCATAGCCCACCGAGGTGGGCAGGCCGATCACGGGCACGTCCACCAGCCCCGAGACCACCGAGGGCAGCGCGCCATCCATGCCCGCCGCAACGATGATCACATCCACGTCGTCTTGATCCAGGAGCTGCCGGAGCGGCTCAAAGAGCCTGTGCAGGCCCGCGACGCCCACATCGTAGCGGTTGCGGACGAGGCAGCCCATCTCCTGGCAGACGATGGCGGCCTCCTCCGCCGCCGCCTGATCCGACGTGCCCGCCGTCAGGATGCCCACGCGGCCGCCCGTCGGCTCGGGGCGGGGGACGCGGCGCACGATGGCCGTGCGCGAGGCGCGGAACCACTCGAACCCGTCGCGGCCATAGGCGGCAACCAGGGCGGTCTCCAGATCGGGCGAGACGCGGCTCAGAATGGCGCGGCCGGTGCGCTCGAGGAACTGGGCGGCGATGCGCAGGCTCTGATCCACATCCTTGTTGCTGGCCAGGATGATCTCCGGTACGCCCTTGCGGTGCTCGCGCGCCAGGTCCAGCACGGCGTCGGCCACATCGTTCAGGTGCTCAACGGCGTGATTCGAGTTGGTCATTCATACTCCCCATACGATATCCATCTAGATCCAGGGCAACATAACGGTAACCCGCCGCGCGCAGGGCCTCGACAACGGCGGCTCGCAGCGGCTCCGCGGCCAGCCGGGCGATCATCTCGCGGGGCACCTCGATGCGCGCCACGGGGTGATGGTCGCGCACGCGCAGCCCCCGCGCGCCCAGCAGCGCGTGCAGGGCGACCTCGGCGGCCTCCACCCGCGCCAGCCCCTCTCGCGAGAGGGTCTCGCCATAGGGGAAACGGGTCGCCAGGCAGGCCGCCGCCGGATGGTCCCAGGTGGGCAGGCCGCGCTGACGCGAGAGGGCGCGGATATCGGCCTTGGTGAGGCCGGCCTCGGCCAAGGGGGCCCGGACGCCCAGCTCCTCGGCGGCGCGCGATCCGGGGCGGTAGTCGTAGCGGTCATCGGCGTTCTCGCCGTGCAGCAAGACATAGGCGCCGTCGGTCTGCTCTGCAAAGAGGCGCAACCCCTCAAAGCGCGCCCGCTTGCAGTGGTAGCACCGATCGGGCGGGTTGGACGCGATCTCGGGCCGATCGAGCTCGTCAAAGACGAGGATCTCGTGGCGGGTGCCCAGTTGCCGCGCCAACTGACGGGCGGTCTCCAGTTCCTCGCGGGGCAGAAGGGGCGAGTCGACGGTCACCGCCAGGACCCGCTCCGGGCCGAGTTGGTCCAGGCAGGCGGAGAGCAGATAGGCGCTATCCACGCCACCGGAAAAGGCGACTGCCACCTGTTCGAGGGACAGGATGATCCCATTGAGCGTCTCGAGCTTGGCGGCCAGGGTAGGGTCCATGGCGATACTCCTGAAAGCACTGTTACCCTTCATTATACCCCAGGGTGCGGGTAGGTCAATGGGGCGCCCATGCGCCGCACGGCGACGTCAGAGTCCACCCCAGGGTGAGGCACCGATGGAAGAGCCCGGACGACAGGGGCGAAGCGCCCCTTCGCCCCTGCTTTTGCGCGTTTAGCCGCTCTTCTGCTCGCCCAGAGCAGGGCGCGCACCCGGTCGGCGAGCTGGATATGCGCAGCGTGGCCCTGCCGCCGTTCACGCCGGAGGGCTCGTGAGATGTCGCGGTTGGGTCGGCGTCGCCAGCTCAGGCCTTGGCGGTCTCGAATATCCTGAGCAGGTAGCCGTCCAGGGTGGTGAGATCGCAGACGCCGCTGGCCCACGGCGTGGCGACGATGTCGGTGATTCGCCCCCACCCAGAAGCTTTGACCCGCTCGTGCAGCCGATCCAGGCCCTCGACGTAGAGCATCGCCAGCATACAGCCTTCCGAAGGGGGCCGGCCCCGAGAGAGATGGATCCCGTTGAAGGGCCTCACCCGCTGGTGCACGGCCTCGCCCACGCCCAGCAGCACGCTGCCGTAGGTTCCGCGGCCCTGTTCGTCCCATGCGTCGATGCCGCCATTCCAGCCCAGCGTCTGGACGAACCATGCGACCGTCGCCTCCAGGTCGGGCACGGTCATGACGGGCGCCGTCTCGAGGACCGTGTAGCCGCCTGGGGCGGAACCGAGCAGCCGGCTCCTGTCGTCCTGCTGCGACGAGAGGAGGCGATCGGCCAGCCACGGGTCGCAGCCGGCCAGGATCCACATGAACTCGGAGATGTCGAGCTTGCCGTCGCAGAGCAGCAGAAACTCGGCGCCCTGATCGATCCCCCGCAACTCGCTCAGCACCTCCTCCGAGAAGGGCTGGTTGTCTCGGGCCGTGCGCAGCATCGCCTCTTGACCCTTGAGCGACATGCGCACCAGGCAACTGGCCCCCAACTCGAGCAGCCTGATCTTGTCCATCACTTGCTCCCTTCTGTGGCTGAACTGGACGCGGAGAGAGCGCGGATCACCCGCTGTCCCGATGGCCCGAAAGAGGCGCTGCCGCGCCTCGTAGAGCCTGCTCTTGACCCTCTTCTCCGGGATGTCGAGCCAAACTGCGATCTGTCGCATGCTGTAGCCCGCAAAGTACTTGAGCGAGAGGATCTCCACATCATGAGGCGAGAGCCTTCCCATGCCGGCGTAGAGGCCGGCCACCTCATCGTCCTCGCTTGGGGCGCTGTGCCAGTCGCGCGCCGCAGGGCCCTCCTCGTCCAGCGGCTCCTGGGGGCGTGAGCGGCGCAGCAGCGCCCAGGCTTCACGCTGGCAGATCACCTCCACCCACCTGCCAAACGCCGTGATGTCTCTCAGCGCATGTCGGTTGGTCCAGGCGCGCAGCCAAGTCTCCTGCACGATGTCGGCGGCCGCATGCGGATCGTTGCTCAAGGAGAGGGCCTTCTTGAGGACCCGATGGTGATACATGCGGACCAGCTCTGCAAAGGTCTCCCGAGAGATCGGTTCGAGGGTGCCGTCAGCTTCTCTCATCTCACTCTATAGAGGGCGTGCCTGGGAAAAGGTTGGGTTCCGATGGCGGAGAATCCATGGCCGTCTCCCTTCCGGTTCAGGAGGCTGCGATCGCCATAGGCCAGCTCGCCGGGCGGGGCGAGGCGCGGGAGAGCATACGGAGGGTAGCCCGGCGGGGGCGGGCGGTCAAGCCCGCGGCCACGCCGAATACCGCGGGCGAAGGCGGCATGTGCGCGTGCATCCCGCTCCCACGAGAAACAAGCGTAGCAAGACGTAAACAAGCAAAGGCGAAGCTCGTCTTCGCCTCCATCGTCCGAGGGGTCTTCGCCGCGTTTCCCGAGGTGTCTTCGCCCCTGCCGCCCGGGACCGGTTCGGGTCACGTCACCGTACGATCGGCCCTGGCATTGCCGTCGGGAGGGCTCTATAGACCCTTGACAAACAAGTGCACTTATGCTATATATGATCATGTCATATAGATGAGTGGCAGAATTCCATCGGAGAGGGTTTTTCGCATGTGTTCAGCCCATTGCTCCGGACACGAGGGCCGACGTGGCCACCGGCATGACATGGTCGAGAGCTGCTGTGCCTCGGGCGGGCGGGTGCGCGGGTTTGTGCAGCCGCGCCTGCTGTTGCTCCTGGTGCAACAGCCTGATTACGGCTATGCCCTGCTCGAGCGCCTGGGCGACGAGCCCGGCATGCCCGGCGTGGATCCCGGGCTGCTCTACCGCACTTTGCGCCAGATGGAGCGGGAGGGCCTGACCCGGTCCACCTGGGATACGGAGGGGCAGGGGCCGGCCCGCCGCCGCTACGAGGTGACGCCCGAAGGGGTCGAGATGCTGCACGCCTGGGCCGTGCGCATCGACCAGACGCGTCGCCGTCTGAATGACTTTATGGATCGCTACTATGATTGTTTTCAAGGACAAGATACGGAGGATTTGGAATGAGCCACGAGTTTGGACGACATATACACCATCGCCATGCCCACGCCGGGCAAGAGGGCTGCGGCCGCCACGGCGCGCGCCACGAGCATCGCGCCGGGCCCGACGCAGCGCGCTGCGGCTGCGGCTGTCATGAGCACGGCCGCCATGGAGCGGGCCACGGCCAGGGTTGCCACACGGGCGGGTTCCGGCGCATGTTTGTGACCCGTCAGGAGCGCATCGCCTGGCTGCAGCAGTACTTGGAGGCGCTGGAGGCCGAGGCCCAGGCGGTGCGCGAGCGCATCGAGGACCTGGAGGCGCGGTCCGGCCCCGCCGGGGCCGCAGGCGACATGTAGCCAACAACAATGCATGCAGGGGAGAGGGCCCCATCAGGGGCTCTCTCCCTTTGTGAGCGCGACGGCTGCGGCCAGCCCTCGACGCCCGGCGGGGCGCCTCGTTTGGCCCGGCCGGGCAGCTTTTTCGAATCCGAGGAGCAAAGCGAACATGAACTCGATCTGGCGGGTGTTGCGCGCCATGAAGCCCTACCGCAGGCTGGTGATCTACAACTGGCTCTGCATGACCTGTCTGGTCGCTGCCGACCTGGCCTTGCCCCGTATGCTGCAGCGCATCGTTGACGCGGGGATCGGCGTCGGCAGCAGCGGGGTCGTCCTGCAGTCGGCCCTCATCATGGTGGGGCTGATCCTGGTCAGCGCCGGCGCCACGGTGGGCATCACCCTGTTCGCCGTGCGCGTCTCGCAAAGTCTGGGCGCCGACTATCGGCGCGAGCTGTTCGCGCGCGTCCTGTCGCTTTCGGCCCGCAACCTGGACCAGTGGCAGACCGGCCAACTGATCACGCGCCTCTCATCCGACGTCCAGCAAGTGACGCAATTCGTGTTCTTTACCGGGCGCATGTTCCTGCGCGTGCCGCTGGTGTCCATCGGCGCCCTCACGATGATGGTGGTGACCGATTGGCGGCTGGCGCTGGTCATGCTGCTCATTCTGCCGGCGGCGACGGTGATCTTTCTCTGGTATGCCAGCCGGGCTCAAGGCCTGTACGTCCGCGTGCAGCAGCGGCTGGACGATCTCAACACGATCCTGCAGGAGAACGTCGCCGGGGNNGGGGTTCGCGTGGTCAAAGCCTTTGTCCAGGCGGTCCATGAGAAGGCCCGCTTCGAGCGCACCAACGCCGATCTGGCGGGCCGCAGCATCCGGGTGGGCCGGTTCCTGGCCATCTTGATGCCCACCCTGCACTATCTGGTCAACCTGGGGATCGTTTTCGTCGTGGCCGTGGGCGGGCTGTTGGCGGTGCGGATGCAGCTTTCGCTGGGCAAGATCATCGCCTTCAACAGCTATCTGCTGTGGATGCTGATGGTGCTGGGGCATCTGGGTACGATGGTGAGCTTTATCTCGGCCTCGGCGGCCTCGGCCCAGCGCATCTACGAGGTGTTGGACGAGGCGCCCGCGGTGGCCGACGCGCCGCAGCCCGCCCCTCTACAGGCGCCCGTGCATCAGGTGGCCTTGCGCGATGTGGCCTTTGCCTACGATGGGCAAGAGCACGCGCCGGTGCTGCAAGATGTGGAACTGGCGCTGGGGCGCGGCCAGACGGTGGCGCTCCTGGGCAGCACCGGCTCCGGCAAGACCTCGCTCGTCAGCCTGCTGCCCCGGTTCTATGACGTGATCCGCGGCCAGGTGACCGTGAACGAGGCCGATGTGCGCGATCTGACGCTGCGTTCGCTGCGCGGCGAGATCGGCATGGTGCCGCAGGAGACCGTGCTCTTTACCGGTTCCATCCGAGACAATATCCGCTTCGGCCGGCCCGATGCCAGCGACCAGGAGGTCATCGCGGCCGCCAGGGTGGCCCAGGCCCACGACTTTATCATCGGCCTCCCCGAGGGCTATGTCACACAGCTTGGTCAGCGTGGCGTGAACCTCTCCGGCGGGCAGCGACAGCGCCTGGCCATCGCGCGGGCGTTGTTGGTGGATCCCGGATTGCTCATCCTGGATGACAGCACCAGCGCGGTGGATGTCGAGACGGAGGCCGCCCTGCAGGAGGCGCTGGAAGAGACCGGCGGCGGGCGGGCTACCCTGCTGGTGGCCCAGCGCATCAGCAGCGTGCTGGGGGCCGATCGGATCATCGTCCTGGACCGCGGCCGCATCGTGGCGGCCGGTGCCCATCGAGAGCTGATGGGCTCCAGCGCGACCTATCGGGAGATCTATGATTCGCAACTGGGCAACGGCGCGAGCGCGGGGGATGCAGCATGAGCGATAGGCAGGGCGGCGTAGGGAACAGGGGAGCGGGCACAGGCGCTGGAACGCCGGGCGGAGCCAGGCAGGCCGGCGGGATGCCTGGGCAACCTGGGCAAGGGCAGGGAGATGGTCCGGCGTTGGGGCGCCCGATGCCCTTCCAGGGGATGCATGCGGGCCCGCGCACCGAAAAGGCGCGCGACCCGAGGCAGAGCTTTGCCAGGTTGCTGAGCTATCTGCGGCCACACCGTAGGGCGATCGCGCTTGTGGTCGCCCTGGTGCTCGCCAGCACGAGCCTGGCGCTGCTGGGACCCTATCTGGTGGGCGTGGCGATCGACCGCTACACAGCCAGGGGCAACCTGCAGGGGCTCTGGGGGATGACGGCGCTGCTCTTTGCCACCTACACCCTGTACTGGCTGGCGGAATACGGCCAGAGCTATCACGTCGTCAGCGTGACCCAGCGCATCCTGCAGGCCTTGCGCCGCGATCTGTTCGGCCATCTGGAGAATCTGTCGCTGCGCTTTTTCGATCAGCGCACCACGGGTGAGATCATGAGCCGGCTCACCAACGACATCGATGCGGTGAATCGGGCGCTCTCCCAGGGTGTCATCCAGCTCATCTCCAGCGCCCTCACGTTGGTGGGCATGGTGGTGGTTGTTCTGCTGCTCAACGTCTGGCTGGCGCTGGCGACCATAGCCGTCATGCCGTTGATGCTCGTCTTCACCCTGCGCATGGGCCGGGGCACTCGCCGGGGGTTTCGCGATGTGCAGGCCAACCTGGGCCGGCTCAATGCTCTCACCGAGGAGACGATCACCGGCGTGCGGGTGGTGCAGGCCTTTCGACGTGAGCGCACCCTGCAGGCCGAGTTCGACCGCACCAACGTCGCCGTGCGCGATACCACCATCCGCGCCCAACTCATGATGACCCTCTTGCGCCCCATGCTGATGGTGTTCAGCAATCTCGACCTGGTGGTCATCGCAGGGCTTGGCGGCTGGCTGGCGCTGCAAGGCCTGGTCAGCGTCGGCGTCATCGCCACCTTTGTGCTCTATGCGCGGCGCTTCTTCGAGCCGCTGCTCACCATCGCAGATCTGTACAACTCGATCCAGGCGGCGCTGGCCGGTGCGGAGCGCGTCTTTGACATGCTGGACGAGACCCCCGATGTGGCCGACCGTCCCGATGCCATCGCGCTCGCCGACATCCGAGGGCACGTGACCTTTGAGCACGTGGACTTTTGCTATGTGCCGGGCGCCCCTGTGCTCCGGGATGTGAGCCTGGAGGCGCAGCCGGGCCAGGTGGTGGCCCTGGTGGGGCCCACCGGCGCCGGCAAGACCACCGTTGTGAACCTGCTCTCGCGCTTTTACGATGTGGATACCGGCGCCATCCGCATTGACGGGCACGATATCCGCGACGTGACCCAGGATAGCCTGCGTCGCCAGCTTGGCATCGTCCTGCAAGAGACCTTCTTGTTCGCCGATACGGTGATGGAGAACATCCGCTATGGGCGACCGGAGGCCACCGATGACGAATGCATCGCTGCGGCGCGGCTGGCCAACGCGGACCAGTTCATCCAGCGCCTGCCCGAGGGCTATCAGACGCACCTCGCCGAGCGCGCCAGCACTCTGAGCCAGGGGCAGCGCCAGTTGCTGGCCATCGCCCGAGCGATCCTGGCGGATCCGCGTATCCTGATCCTGGACGAAGCCACCTCCAGCGTGGACACGCGCACCGAGGTGCATATCCAGCAGGCGCTGCTCAAGCTGATGCGCGGGCGCACCAGCTTTGTGATCGCCCACCGGCTGAGCACCATCCGCAATGCCGATCAACTGCTGGTGATCGATGGCGGGCGGATCATCGAGCGGGGCACCCACGCGAGCCTGTTGGCTGCGGGCGGGTTCTATCACCGTCTGTACATGAGCCAGTTCGCCCGCGCAGAGGCGGTGCATGGCTTGGGCGAGGGCTGAGGCGTAGGGAGCCGTCGCGCAACGCTGGCGCTAGGCTCCGCCGAGACCCTCGCCCGCCGGCTACGCGGCCCAGCCATGGCCTCTCGTGTGCCCCAAAGGCCTGGCTTGACGCGCCCTGTTGGCCGGAGAGGGGCGACAATCATGGAACGTGATCCGCGCACCTATCCTGATTTCGAGTTCAACCTGCGGGAGCTGGCCGGCTCCATGGGCGATTTCGGCACGCTCTTCCCCCTGGCCCTCGGCCTCATCGCCGTCAACCGCATGGATCCCACAGGCCTGTTCGTCATGATGGGGCTGACGAACATCGCTCTGGGGCTCATCTACCGACTGCCGATGCCGGTCGAGCCCAAGAAGGTGATCTCGGTGGCGGCCATCGGTCAGGTCTGGCCCGCCTCGATGGTGGTAGCCTCGGGCCTCGGGATGGGCGTCATCTGGCTGGCGCTATCGGCGACCGGCCTGATGCGCAAGTTGGTGCGCGTTACGCCCGAGAGCCTCATCCGGGGCATCCAGCTCGCCCTGGGCCTCACCCTGGGGTGGCAGGCCCTGCGGATGATGGCGCCCGAGCCGGCCCGCGGGCTGCTGGCCCTGGACCCCTGGCTGGGCCTGCTGGCCATCGCCATCATCCTCCTGCTGCGCAAGAACCGCTTCGCCCCCGCTGCCCTGGTGATCATGGGGCTGGGCGTGGCGCTCATGGCCGTGCGCGGCGAGCTGCTGCCCCATCTGCGCTTCGATATCGGCCTGCCGCGCTTTGCCGTGCCTGATCTCGAGGACGTGTGGCGGGCGCTGGTGTTGGCCGGGTTCGCCCAGATCCCCCTCACTCTCACCAACGCCACCATGGCCACGGCCACCATGATCCGCGACCTGTTCCCCGACAAGGCCGTAAGCGAGACCAGGCTCCTGGTGAATCAGGGCCTCATCAACATCGGCTCGTCGCTGTTTGGCGGCATGCCCATGTGCCACGGCTCTCAGGGGCTGGCGGGACAGTACTACTTTGGGGCGCGCACCGGCGGCGCCAACATCCTGGAGGGCCTCATCGAGATCGGGCTGGGGGTTCTTTTGGGGTCTTCGCTGCGGGGCATCCTGAGCGCCTTCCCCATGGCCCTCATCGGCGGGATGATGCTCATGGTGGGCGTCCAGTTGCTGCGGCCGCTGCTGGCGCTGCGCCGTTGGGCCCTGGCCCTCGCCCTCCTGACGGGCCTCCTCGGCGTGGCGACCAACATGGCCGTGGGCTATGCCGTGGGGCTGGCAGCGGCAGCGCTCCTGCGGCAGCTCGAGCGGCGCGGCGTCATCGCCGCGGGGCTGGGGTAGGGCGAGGGGTTGAGGCGCGGGGCTATCGGCGCCTTGCCTCTCCGGCCGTTGACGTAAGCGCCGCCATGCTGTATGCTGGGGCCAATGGGCCCGGCAACCACGTCTGTCCCATTGCTTACTCCCTCTCCGCAGGCGCCGCCGCGATCCCAGCAGTTCGAGGCCAGCCGCTCTGCGTTAAGGAGGGAGGTCAGCATGAAGGCATGGATGCGTCTGCTCGGGGTTGCCGCAGTATGTGCCTCGCTGGCGAGCTGCGGCGAGGCGAGCCCGCAGCTTGAGGGCGGGCCGGTTGTGGCTACGGCTGCGCCGCTGCCCGTGGCCGCAGAGGTCCAGGGAGGTTGCAGCATCAGCTGGGCGCGCCTCGAGCATGGGGCGCAGGCCTGCTCCGGCTCGTATCGGCTCACCTTTGAGGTGCGGAACGACGGCGCGGTGCCCATCCACGATGTCGAGATCGATACCGCCGATATGGGCGGCCTGCCGATAGACCAGTATCGGCTCTCCGTGTGGTCAACGCCCGACAAGCCGATGGGCAACTGGAGCTGCGATGCCGTCAGCGGCAACATCGCCATCGCCAGCGAGCCCTGCAAGGACACCTGGGCCCTCCTGGGCGTCGCCGTGCCCGCCGGCCCAGTAGCCAGGCTGCGCTTCTACGATGACGAGAGGCCCATCCAGCCCGGCGAGACCAAAGCGGGCTTTGGGGTTCTGATTCGCCCGGACAACGGCAGGACGGGCGCTTTTACGTTTCGGGTCCAGTGCAGCGATGCGTCCGGCCAGATCATCGCGACCAGCCAGCTCTACAACCTCGCAGGGAGGGAGCCGGCCAGGCCGTGAGGGGATCCGAGGCCGGACCGAAGGAGGGAACGAGTGACAGATTCTCAAGCGTCCGGCCTCACCAAGGAGGAGATCGTCGCCGGCCTGCAGGGGCTGGGGATACGCCCCGGGGTTCTGCTGGAGGTGCATAGCTCGCTCAGCAGCCTGGGTTGGGTGCAGGGCGGAGCCGAGACGGTGATCGAGGCCCTGATCGAGGCCGTGGGGCCCGAGGGGGCTCTGGTGATGCCCGCCATTCCGGTTAGCCTGCCCGTGCCGCTGACGGAGGAAGACATGGCGCGCGGCATCGCATGGAAGGTGCGCGTGCTGGATCTGGACAGCCCGGAGCGCACCGGCATGGGCCTCATCCCTGACACCTTTCGCCAGAGACCGGACGTGATCTGCGGGACACAGCGCTACCGCACCTGCGCCTGGGGCCGCGACGCGCAGCGCTACAGTGAGGGATTCAGCGGCGTCCCGGCCGATGGAGGCGACGTGCTGCTCATCGGCGTCGGGATCATGCGTTGCTCCTGCATGCATGTGGCCGATGGCGGCGTGCCCGAGGAGGTGCGGGCCATGCAGCGCCTGCCGGAGGACGTTGCGCCCTACTATCCCGACGACCAGTGGCTGGTGGGCTATGGGCCGACGATAGAGGCGACCTGGCAGGCGGTGTGGGATGACGCCGTGCAGGCGGGAGATGTGCGCAGCGCGCGGATCGGCCAGGCGATGTGCCACTTTTTCCCGGCTCAGACTGTGGTGAGGCGCTACGCCGAACGGCTGCGCGTCGACCCGTTCGGGGCCTTCGGCCTCTAGTCGAGATGAGCTTCTGTTCTGGGGGGCGAGTCCGCCGGGAGGCGCCCCCCAGCACCTGTTTGCGGCGCTCTCGCTTTGCCGCGCCGCCGGGTGTGGCTATAATGCGTGTCGGCAGCGCCCCCGCCACACTGCGCGCTGCCGGGAAGGCAGATCCGTGGGAAGCGACCCCATTCAAGTCAGCGTTGTGATCCCTGCCTACAACGAGGAGGAGGCGATCCTCCCCGTGCTGGATGACGTGATCGCGGCCATGGAGCCGCTGGGGCTGGCATACGAAATCCTGGTGGTGGACGACGGCTCCACCGACCGCACCGTGGAGCTGAGCGCCACGCGCCCCAGGGTGCGGGTCATCGCCCACGATCGCAACCGGGGCACGGGCGCGGCGCGCACCACGGGCGTCCGGGCGGCCCAGGGCGATCGCATCGTCATGATCGATGCCGATGGCACCTATCCGGCCGATGCGATCCCGGCCATGCTGGCGATGCTCGACGAGGCCGACATGGTGATCGGCGCGCGGGATCGGGAGGCGGGCACCGTGGCGTGGCTGCGGCGGCCTGCCAAGGACTTTATCCGCTGGCTGGCCTCGTACATGGTCGAGTACAAGATCCCCGACCTGAACTCGGGCATGCGCACCATGCGGCGCGAGGCCGTGCTGCGCTTTATCCCGATTTTGCCCAACACCCACTCCTGGGTGAGCACCATCACCATGGCGCTTTTGAGCAGCGGCCGCACCGTGCGCTGGTTGCCCATCGCGTACCACGAGCGGATCGGGCACTCGACCTTTCACCCCATCCGCGACACGTACAACTACCTGACGCTGGTGGTGCGCGCCGTCATGTACTTTAACCCGCTGCGCATCTTTTTGCCGGTGACCGTCTCGCTGTTGATCATCGGCCTGATCAAGGCCATCACCGATATCTTTCGCTTTGGCTTTACCTTTCATGTGCCTGCGTCCACCGTCATCATCATCCTGGCCGGCATCCAGGTCGGGGCCATCGGCCTGCTGGCCGACCTGATCGTCAAGGCCGGGCGGCTGCGAGAGTGATGCGGCCTCTGCAGCGATGGCTGGCCCCCGCATGACCTCCGGGGGCAGCGTGTGGGCGGTGGTCCTCCACTATCGCCTCTGGCGGGAGACAGAACGCTGCGTGGGTTCGCTCCTCGAGAGCGATTATCCCGAGCTAGAGATCCTCGTCGTGGACAATGGCTCGTGCGATGGCTCCGCCGAGGAGCTGCGCTCCCGCCTGCCGGCGACTGTTCACCTCCTCTCGCTTGCGCAGAACCGCTTCTACGCCGGCGGCATGAATGCCGGGCTGGCCTGGGCGCTGGAGCGAGGCGCCGCCTGGGTTCTGGCGCTGAACAACGATACCTATGTGGATCCCGCCATGGTATCGCAACTGGTGGCGGCGGCCCGCTCGCAGGCCGATGTGGCCATCGTCGCGCCGCTGATCTACTACGCAGGCGCCCCTGAGCAGATCTGGAACGCCGGAGCGCGGCGCAGGCGAGGCTGGCCCTTTCCCCACCCGGTAGCGCCCCCAGGGAGCTCGCCGACGCTGGGCCCAGAGCCGCTGGACGTGGACTATGTGACGGGCTGCGCCATGCTGCTGCGGCACGAGGCCCTGGAACGCGTCGGCTCGTTCGACGCGCGCTATCGGATGTACTATGAAGACCTGGACCTCTGCCAACGCATGCGCGAGGCCGGGTACCGCATCCAGGTCGTGCCCGCGGCGCGCATGTGGCACATGGTGGGGTCCACGGCGGCCCGAGAACCCAGCACGAACCGGTATCACCGCACGCGGAACCGTTGGCGGTTCTATATGCAGCACACCAAGGGACTTGTGCGTCTCTGGACGGCGCTGCTTCTCCTGACTCAGGAGGGGGCGCGTATTCTGCGCTTTGCCGTTCAGGGCAGCCCCGACCTGGCGCGGTCCCAGTGGGCCGCGCTATGGGATGGGCTACGGGGCGCTGAAAGCGAGCCTGGGTGAGGGCGGGCGCCTGAGGGAGCGCCGCCTGATTTGCTCTCTGACCTGGTTGGGTCTATACTGGCTGTGTTGTCGGGGCGTAGCGCAGTCCGGAAGCGCGCACGGTTCGGGTCCGTGAGGTCGGAGGTTCAAGTCCTCTCGCCCCGACCAACACATAGGAGGCGTCAGTCTAGCGACTGACGCCTCCTTGCGTATCTTGGCTCGCCGCCTCGTGCGGGCTCGCCTGGCGTCTGTCGCGCCAGAGGGTGTGGGCCGCCACCAGGGCAAAGGTGGCGCTGCTGTAGAGGAGATAGAGCAGATGCAGGGCCGCCGACCCCAGGGCAAAGGCGGCGCCGCCGTGATGAAACAGGAACGCGTACAGCCTGCGATGGAGGAGCGCCACGCACGCTGCAGCGCCCAGCGCCCCGACGAGGGCCAGCGGCTGCCAGATCGCGGCCACCAGCAAACCCACCATCAGCCAGGCCAACGCCGCGGCGAGGCGGCTCTCTTGCGCCAGGTTCAGGTCGGCGGGCAGGCGGCGGCTTCTGACGATCATACGCGTCCACGGAACGGCACGGTCGCCAATGTCCGAGCGCAGCATGCGCGCCAGGGTCCAGCGCTTCAGGTGGGTGCCCTGGATCTCGGGCGCCAGGCGTATCCGCAGGCCGGCCCGTCGCATGCGCATGCCCAGCTCGATATCGCGCACCATGCCGGCGCCGGTGTCAAAGCCTCCCAACGCCTCGATCACATCGCGACGGATGACGCTCAAGCCTGTCCAGAACGTGCCCGCCTCGGCGGCGCCATGCTGGTGCACCCAGTGATGCAGCAGGTTCTTGTAGCGCGAAACCCAATGCGGGTCGCCCGGCTGGTCGTCGTAAGAGCCAAAGGCGGCGGCCACGGTGGGAGACTGGTCCATCAGGCGCTCCAGCCGCTCAAGAGCGTCGGGGTGTACGGCCACATCGGCATCCACAAAGACGATCAGCTCGCCAGTGGCCTCGCGCAGGGCGCGGTTGCGGGCCACCGCCGAGCCCTGCGGCCCCGACCCTAGGCGCAGCACCTGGACCGCCAGCGCGGCCGGCGGCTCGGGCAGGGGCTCTCTCGAGCCGTCGTCGGCGACGACCACCTGATCGGGCAGCCGGGTGGAGGCCGAGAGCGCCCGGTAGCAGCGCGCCAGATTGGCGCTATCGTTGTAGACCGGGATGATGACCGTCAGCCGTGAGCCCATGGGCGCTCCTTATGAGATATGGGAGATGCAGGCGCGGAACTTGCCGGTCGTCCCGGCTGCCAGATACTCGGCAGGTTCGATGGCCAGATCGATATCCTCGGCGATGGTCTGGCGCAGTTGGCGATCGATGCCCCTCTGCAACTCTGGCCAAGGGATGGCCCCATCCGACACCACACGCAAGGTGTAGCGCTTGAGGGTGAACTGCTCAAGCTGGGTCTGGACCAGATGCGTCTTGTGCGGGAACGTCTTGAACAGCACGTCGGCATGCACGCGCTGGCCCCCGGGGAGAACGATCAGGTCAAAAGCGCGCCCCTGCAGCGAGGTGAGAACGGGTAGGGTCCGGCCACAGGCGCACGGCCCCTCGCCGAGCTGGACCAGGTCGCCCAGAACATAGTTGAGCAGCACGGTGGCGTGGTTGACCAGGCAGGATAGCACGATGCGCCCCGTCTCGCCCGGCGAGACGTCTTCTCCGTCCTCATCCACCACGCGAAAGGCCACCTGATCGGTGCAGACGTGGAAACCCTGGCGCAGCTCGCACTGGAAGGCGATGCGCAGCATCTCCGTCGCCTGGTAGGAAGAGATCACCGGGATGCCGTACTCGTTCTCGATCAGCGCCCGATCGAGGACGGGCATGTTGGCGGTGCCGTAGCGGATGACGTTGGGGCGGTACACGGGGATCTGGTTCTGGTGGGCGTAGCGGAACAGGGCGCCCAGGGTGAGACCCGAGCCGCCCAGCACCCTCGGCTTGAAGACGCCGATCTGCTCCAGGATCTCGTCAAAGGAGGATGTGGTCAGGGCGCGCTCCCGCTCGAACTCGACGCCAGGGGGGAACCAGGCATAGCGCGTGTAAAAGTCGCGCAGCGCTGCCCCTACGTTCAGAGGGTTCGAGACGGACATCTCGCGGTACCCGTAGGTCGAGCCGGCATAGTGGCGCAAGACCTGACGATAGCGGTGCTTGCTGGCCAGGGTCTGAAAGAGCCCGGCATGATCCCAGTAGACCGTCTTGGCGTTGCCGGAGACGCCGCTGCTGTGCAGCATGACGCCATCTTCCGGGCGGAAGCGGCTGGAGATGAACTTTTCCGGGGCCAGCGTCAGTGCGTCGGACTCGACGATGGGCAGGCGCTTGAGGTCCTCCGCTGTGCGGATTTCGTCGGGAGAGACGTGCTCACGGTCGAATAGCTCCCGGTAGTAGGGCACCGTGTCGTAGGCATAGCGGGCCATGTGGCGCACCCGGTGGTCTTGTAGGGCTTGCAGGCGCTCGGCCGGCCAGTAGGGCAGGGTGGCCTCGCGCCGGGCGTACCAGGCGGTGTAGGCGGACCAACAGAGCCGCCGGGGCATCGTACGCACAGGACCTAGCCGGATCACCGCTCTCCTTCACGTTTCTGGGCCAGGGCAGCCACAAAGCAGCCCGTGGCGTAGCGCCAGCGGGTGCCCTCGAGCCGCTGCATCGCCTGCAGCAGCCGCTGCATGGCGCGCCCAAGAGGCCTCCAGGGCACCATGCGGGTGATGCGGGCGAACAGGGTGGCCATCAGACGCGGGTGGTGCACAATGGCCGTCTCATCGAGCACGTCAAAGCCCGCCTGCCTCAGGGCGTGGCGCACCTCGGCGGCGGTGTAGCGGCTGCCGATAAAGTAGGGCGCCAGCCCCAGGCGGATCGCCAGCCGCAGCAGGGGATCGCCCACGTTGCTGCGGTTCGCCAGGGTCAGCACGAGCCTACCCCCTGGCGCCATGACGCGGTACAACTCGCACAAGCTTACGTGCAGATCGCTCTCCACGTCAAAGTGGTCCAGCGTCGAGGGCGAGAGCACGTAGCGAAAGCTGTCCTCGGCAAAGGGGAGCGCTCTGGCGTCGGCGGCGAGGCAGATCAGCGTCCCCTGAGGGTCCTGTTGGCCCGCCCGCCGGGCGATGCTGGGCGACAGGTCCATGCCGACGCGCAGCCCACCTGTGGGCATGCGCCAGAGCAGGGCATCGACGCCGGTGGACTCTTCAAAGAGATCGGTCTTGAGCTGGGGCCCGTCGGTCTGCCACCCCCAGCGCTCCAGGAGCGAGAGGTACGCCTGGATCTTGAGCTCGCCCAGAAAGGCATCCATATAGTGCCCCTGGCGCGCGATCCTATCGGACACTCGATCCCAGTAGGGGGCATCCAGGCTCATGGCTGCTCCTGCCTGGCCTGCCGGCTGCGGCGGGAGGCGTTGGCGGCGATCGGCATCAGTCCACCTCGCCCTCGTGATCGGCGTTGATCGCCCAGAGATCGTACTGCGCGCCCTGGAGGTTGCGGGCCGCCAGTATGCCCGTCAGCATGGAGTGATCCAGGTTGTTGTAACGATGCATCCCGCTTCGCCCCACGGTCTGCAGGTTCTCCAGGCCGTCCAGGTAGCCCCGGATGGTCTCGACACTGGCCCGGTAGGTCTCGTCATAGATCGGATAGGCTTTGGCGTTGCGCACGACGACGCCGCCTTCGACCCAGCTCGGCTGGGCCAGACCCAACGCGGCCAACTCGCGTGTCGCCAGGGCGATCATCTCGGCATCCGAGAGGGACCAGATCTCGTCGCCCTGGGAGCAAAAGTACTCCAGCCCCAGGCTGCTCTTCTCCGGCGTGGGCAACAGATCGGCGCTCCAGTTGCCAAAGTTCTGGATGCGGCCCACCCGGACGCCCGGATCATGGATGTAGATCCAGTGATAGGGAAAGAGCCCCGGTCTCCCGATGGCGAGCTGGACGATGGCAAAGGCCCGGTGGCGCAGGCGTTGGGCGGCCGCGAGCACATCGGCGGGGGCCTCGGGGCGCAGCGCGGCCACCAGATCATCCAGGGGCATGCTCGAGATCAGCGCCTGGCAGGGCAGCTCTGTCTCCCCTTCGGCGCTCTCCACCCGCAGGCGGCTGATTCGCCCTCCTTCGCAGATCACCTGCTTGACGCGGCTGCCCAGGGACACGTCGCCTCCCTGAGCCCGCACAACGTCGGCGAAACGCTCCCACATCATGCCGGGGCCAAGGCGCGGATAGCTGAAACGGTCGGCCAGGGTCTTGGCGCGGCTGCCCAACCCCAGGGCGCCGATCACGGCCGTCACCAGCGAGAGGCCCTTGATGCGCTGGGCGGCCCAATCAGCCCTGAGCTCGCTGCAGGGTATGCCCCAAACCTTCTCCGTATAGGTCTTGAAGAAGGTCCGGTAGAGGCGTGCGCCGAAGCGCTGGGTGACCCACTGCTCAAAGGTGTGATCGCCCGCGGGCGGCGAGATGCGGGCGCCCAGGTAGCTGCCCACGATGCGAACGCTCTCCCAGAGCCCGAGCTTGGCAAAGGTGTCCCACGCCTGGAGAGGATACCGGAAAAAGCGCCCGTCAAAGTAGATGCGCGACTGCCGCTGCACCGTGATCAGGTCCGGCCCCAGCATTTGCTGCCAGAGGCGCTCGATCTCGGGCATGCGCGTCAGGAAGCGATGGCCGCCCAGATCAAAGCGGTAGCCGTTGTGCTCCTCGGTGCGGGCCAGGCCGCCCACCCGGGGCAGACCTTCCAGCACATGGGGTCGCATGCCCAAGCGCGTCAACTCGTAGGCGGCGGCCAGCCCTGCTGGCCCCGCGCCGACGATCAGTACCTCTCCCAGGTTCTCCCGTGCGCTAATGGTCCTGCCCTCACTCTCGTGGTATGTGGTGCGATTGGCCTCAGCCAGCGGGGCCATGGAAGGCCACGGTGAGGCCGTAGAGCATGATGCCGAGGGTGCGGCTATCCTCGATGCCCCACTCCTTGGGCTGCCATGTGTCGCTCCGAATGCCCACTGCCAGGCGCGCCTGGCCCTGGCCCGGCGCGTACGGGGCGCGCACCCGAATCTGCTGGAGTTCGCCGCTGTGCCCGATGCTCGTCTCCAGCACCGTCTCTCCCTCCATCTCGACGGCGAGTATCATATCGTCTGCCGGGGCCGGGCGCCAACTCGCCACATCCAGCGTGAACTCTACCTCCATCACCGGCTCATCCAGCGCAGGGATGGGCACGCTGATCTGGGCATAGGGGCCGGTCCAGCGAAAGACACGCCCCTGGGCGTCGGTCTCGACCCCGTGGAATCCCCGGCGCAGATACGGGTAGCTCCCCGCTCCCAGGGGCACGGCCACCGTCGGCTCTCGAGAGGGCGCCAGGGCCTCGCGCGGAAGGACCTCATAGATGTCCACCAGGAAGCGCAGCGTGGCGATGCTGGCCTCCGTCGGAGGCGGGGTGGGTTCGTACCGAAGCACGGGCGTCTCCACCGTGTACGAGCCATGGCTCTGCAGGGCATAGCCCTCGGGATACCACGCCATGTTGCCGTCAACCACGTTGAGGAACACGCGGCGCCCCTGGGCCAGGGCCGCGTCGACGGCCGCCTCCAGCTGGACGAACTCGGCTGAGCCCGGCGTCTCGATGTGAGCGATCGCCCCCTGATCAAAGACCAACTCCATCACCTGGGGCAGGCGTTGGCCCATGGCGCCATCGTCAAAGATCAGCATCGAATCCTGGGGGTAAAGGGCCGCGAGCTCCTCCATCTGACCCCACACGCCCGCCTGCTCGCGGAATGTGGCAAAGGGCAGCGTGACCTGGGCCACGGAGGCGATATACAGGACGGCGCAGGCCAGCAGCGCGGCCTGGCCGGGCCAGCGCCAGAACCGGAAGCGGCCCCTGACCGAGTGCAGCGCCTCGGAGGCGCGGGCCAAAACGATGGCCGCCCCCAGGGCCAGGGCGGGCATCACATAGGGCACAAAGCGCCGGATCGCCCAGGGGTGCCACAGGATCACCAGGGGTCGCAACGTGAGGCCTATGGCCGAGAGCATCGTCAACGCCAGCAGTGCGTAAAGCTCTGCCCGCGGGCGCCGGAAGGAGAGCCACACCAGGCCCGCAACGCCCACCACAAATCCGGCCCATCCTGGATAGGCAATCAGCCAGGAGGTGACCCCTCGGTTGGATGTGCCCCGCAGCCAGAGGTCGAGCCCCGCGACCAACACCCATGCCAGCGCCAGCGCTGCCAGGCCGATGCGGGCCCAGGGCTTGCCCGGGATCACGCGCCGCAGGCGCTCGATGCCCCACCTGTGCACCAACACGCCCGCGATGGCCAGGCCGATGCCGCCGATCACCAGGTACTGCAGCGCCTGCCGGGTGAGCACCAGGATCACCTGCCGGAGGTAGTAGTGGGGAGAGGCGCCGTAGGATAGGCCCATGGCAACCAGAGACGCGGCGCCCACCCACACCAGCCAGCGCGGGGCCCAGCGCGGGGGCCGGCCAGCGAGAGGCCCGGGCTGCGCGGTGCAGTGGGCCGCCAGCCAGCCCAGCACGACGGCGCCGGCCATCAGTCCCCCCTCGAGGCGGATGAAGGAGAGCAGCCCCAGTGAGAGGGCCGCCAGAATGCCCCAGAGCCCTGGGCGGCGGTCCCGAGTTTCCTGCCTCTCGATGCCCAGCAGCAGAAGCCCGGCAAAGAGGGCGATCTGGGCAAAGGTCTCCGACATGAGGACCCTGGCGTGCCAGACCTGTGGGAAGGAGACGGCTACGGCTGCCGTGGCCACCAACGCTGCCACGTGGCCCACGGCCCGGCGCACGAACAGCAGGAACGCCAGCAAGCCCAGCAGGCCGCTCAAGGGCGCGATCCACACCGTGCCGCCAGGACCGAACAGCCAGGCGCCCACCGCCGCCCACACCTTGGGCGTGGGCAAAAAGCCAATCGCCAGGCCGTCGGTGAAGGGACGGGAATCCCACCAGTAGAACGGCCCCAGATAGCGGCTGGCCTGGTAGGTCTTGGAGATGAGCGGCTCGATGGAGGGGATCAGCGTGCCCGTTCGTGAGAGGTTGATTCCCGCGATGGTGTACACCGAGGAATCCTCAAACAGGAGAAAGGTCTCGGACGGGCGGGCGAACAGCCAGGCGGCCCCGGCCAGGAGCAGCAGGGCCGCGATCTGGAAGGCGATGGGCGCGGGCGCCAGCGCTATCCGTGGCCAGCGAGGCCCCCACTGGCGCAGGGCGAGGGCGATGATCGCCGCCGCGGCCAGGTACAGCCACCAGGTGAACAGGCTGGCCACCGCGAGGAGGCTGCCGATCCAGGAGAGGGTCACGAACCCCACCAGGATCGAGATGCCCGCCAGCTCCAGGTGGGCGCCCCTGGCGACCCGCACGGCGCCGCCCACCAGCAGGTAGCCATAGCCGCCGCAGATCAGCGCCAAGAGCGCCATGCCCAGCAGCCCGCCCGCCAGGTCGCCTGCCTGCAACGCTAACATCCCGCCGCACCTCTCCGCCCGGGCCAGAGGCTCAGCCGACGGCCCATGCGGCGCCTCCCGAGGATATGAGCGCATCGGAGACCGGCGACAGGGCCGGTACGGCCCAATACCAGAGGGGGATCGTGATCTCCCAGATCTGGTGGGGCGCATGCTCGTAGCTCGTCTCCAGCATCGGGTAGTGGCACGCCCAGTACCCCTTGACGGCTGGCTCCATCTCGGCGGGCAGGAGCGGCGCGGCCTGCTCGCCCTCGACCATCAGCACCCGGTAGCCCTCCGCCTGCCAGCGGCGAATCTGCTCCAGGAGCAGAGCCGGATCGAGGCGATCCTCCTGCAGGTCAAAGACGGCCAGACCCTCCAGGTAGCGCAGCGGTGTGCCCACAGAGGCGGCCGGGCCGACGGGGCGAACGTCGTTGAACAGGAGCACCGTGGGCCCATCGCCCAGCGCTGCGGCCAGAGCCCGGAACTGGGGGATCAACCCCCGGTACTCGACGTGGCGGATCACGGTGCGGGCGCTGAACAGCAGCCAGACCACCAGGACGGCCGCCAGCGCGCCCGCCAGCGCGCCGCCGCGCCTGGGCAACGAGGCCAACCGGTCCAGGCCGTAGGCGGCCATGAGCATCAGGAAGGGGATCACCACGGGGACGTAGCGGCGCATGACATAGATCTGATGGGGATTGTTCCGGCTGTTGTAGACGAAAAAGACGGTAAAGAGCAGGCCCAGTGCGAGGGGCAGGGCCAGGCGCCGATGAAAGCCGCGCCAGAGGACCAGAAAGACGCCCCCCGTGGCGAGCAACAGCCCCAGGGGCGTCAGGTACCAGCCCAGGCGCACCAGGTTGTACGGCTCGACATAAGGCACCTGATGGTCGCCGTACCAGTAGTAGTAGCTGCCGCCGGACTGCTCCACCACCGGCCGCAAAAAGTAGGCGTAGGCGGCCAGCAGCACGATGGCCACGGCGGCGCTGCGCAGCGCCCACCTGCCCGCCGATGCTGCCCAGGCGCGGTCGCGATGGGGGGAAAGCCATCCCGCGGCCAGCCACGCCAGGGCCAGGGCCAGCAGCCCCGCCACGGCGTAGGGGAGCCAGGCCAAAGGGGCAGAGAGGTCCAGAAACGAGCCGTAGACGTTGTAGAAATAGGGCCACGAATCCAGGCGGGCGAACAGCAGCGAGTAGCCGCCCAGGGCGCCGAAGGGCAGCGAGAACGCCCAGAACAGGCGGCGCGGCAGCCTGCGGAAGCGTAGGTAGAGCGCGTACCCGACGGGCAGCAGGCAGAGCACATAGAGGTCGATCCGGCTGAGCAACGCCTGGCCCAGGGCCAGGCCCGCCAGCGCCCCCCACCATGGGGAGCGTTCGCCGTGCTCCAGGTGCAGCGTGAAGGCATAGATGCCGGCAAATAGCAGCATCTGGGTGAGGGTCTCGGAGGTGGGGTAGCGGGAGAACCAGATCTGGGTGGCCGTGCAGGCGAGCAGGGCAGCGCCCATCAGGCCCACGCGCCGCCCCAGCAGGGCGCGACCCGCCAGATACACCATGGCGCAGCCAAGCCATCCCCATAGCGGCGTGGCGTACAGCCCCAGTTCCAGGCCGCCGATGCTATACAGAATGGCGACCCACACGGGGAACAGAGGGAAGAACTGCGGCGTCACCTGGCCCGTTGCGGCGTCGGTCAGGTAGGTGCCCGGCAGGGGGATGTACTGGGGGATCATGGGGGCCGGCTGCTCGCGGAACATGCCGGGATAGAGCTCGGGCGCCATCTCGGCGATGAGCGGCTCCTGGATGCGCCACGATCCCGTGCGGGAGATGTTTGCGCCCAGGTTCACATAGACGCCCGCGTCGGCGCCGCCCCAGATGAACTCGTGGGGGTGGAAGAAGAGGAGCGCCGCTGCCAGCATGAGCAGCAAGAAGGCGGCGCCCTCACGGCGGTCGAGGGCCAGGTGCGGCCGCAGGCTGCCTCCCCTGCGCCACAGCCACACGCCCAGCGCGCCGCTATAGCCCGCCGAGAGGAGCCACAGCGCCCCCAGGCTGAACCAGCCGACTTGAGCGAGCACGACGCCCCATCCGCCCATCCAGAGGACACCAAAGAGCAACGCCTCGCCCCAGAAGGCGAGGGCGTCCGGTGGCGCGCTAGGCGGCGTCCGCCGCGGCCAGGCCAGCCGCGTCAGGTAGCCCGGCAGGACGAGCAGCGCCGCCGAGAGCAGGGCCTTGGCCACCGAGAGGAGCATCACGATGCTGCTTCCCGGCGCGTGGCGCAGGCCAAGGGCGAGGCCGGTCCGGCCTGCATCCAGGGGGCGCCTGCGAACGAGGCTGCTCTAGGGCTCATCGGGTACGATCGCAAAGACATGGGTGCGCACATATCCGGGAAAGGCTTCATCGAAACTCGCTTCACGCCGCAGGCCGGGCAGCGCCGCGATCTCGGCGATCTGTTGCGCCACCTCTGGGCCAGCGCTCTCGCTCACAAGGATATACCCCACCTGCCATTCCCTCAAGAGGGCGAGGGTATCGCCGCCGGGTAGGTGGCCCAGGAGCGCCTGATTCTCTTGTAGGTGCCGCGGGGGGATGGACATATAGCCGTTCACCAGCTTCTTGCCGTGGAACGACTGACTGTATAAGGCCAGAACATCCAGCTCCGGGCGCGGGTATTCGATGATGGCCGCGTCTTCGGGCAAGCGGGCCAGCCAGGCCTCCAGCGCAGGCCGCCGGTTGATACCCACATCGGTGAGCTGGACCATGCCCGAGTACGGGCTCACATACGGCGCGACCCACCCCTCCGCCACGACGATCAAGCCGAACAGCGCCGCCAGGCCCCAGGCGACCCGGGGCCTCCGGGTCAACGTCGCCAGCCCCAGGGCGCTCAGAGAGGAGACCAGGAAGACCAGGGGGATCGAGAAGCGGCCCCACACCCGCATGGAGCTGTAAAAGGGGACAAAGCGCGCCAGCAACAGCCCTGGCAAGGGAATGGGCATCTGCCCCGTGGCGCCGTTCGGGTAGAACTGATCAAGCGCGAGCGGCGCGGCCACCAATCCGAGGCGACCGACTTCGACGCGCTGCCCGTGCCAATGGAGGGTGGTGCCCATGGCGAGCACCAGCGCGCAGCCACAAGCGATCAGCAGCAGCCACTTGCGCCTGTCCGCGGAGCGAAAGAGCCCGATCCCCATCAGCACCGTGGCGGCATAGCCCAGCGAGGAGACATCCTGCTCGCCGGTGAGCGGGAAGGTGCGCGCTGCCCAGGGCGCCAGGAGAGGGTGGAACCGATTCGGAGCCCACAGCAGATCGGGGCTGAGCGAGAATAGGTCCGATTCGACCAGGGCAAAGCTGGCCGAATCCCCCAGCATGGCCTCTCGGGCCCGCGTTGCCAGCAGCGCCAGAGGTGAGAGCANNAGGCTCAGCAGGCCCGCGATGCACAGCAGTTTGAGGGGGGCGCCCCAATGGCGGCGCTTGACGCCGTAGGCCAGGACGAAGGCGGCGAAAGGGAGTGTAGCCAGGAAGACATAGTACCAGTGCTGGACTATCGTCAGGGCCAGGGCCAGGCCTGAGACCACAGCGAACCTGGATTGCCGCCTGGCCGTCTCGCCATCCAGCGATAGCGCGGCGGAAAGAAAGGGCAGGGGCAGCAGGGCGGCGCCTGCCAGCAAATGCACGTGGCCGCGCAGCCGCAGCGTGAGCACGGGGGCCGTCATATAGATCAGGCCGGCGACGAAGGCGGCCGCCCGGTTGTGCGTCAGGTGATAGGCCATGCCGTAGGCGCCTGCGCCCGCGATCACGAGCAGGGCAAGGTACGTGAGATTCAGGGCCGCCACAGGCCCCACCAGATGGGTCAGGGGTGCCAGGGAGACGGCAAACCAGGGAGGCACAGCGCCGCTGGCGAGATGCCACCCATAGGGATGGTAGATCGCTTCCTCAAAGAGCAAGCTTGCGGATGGCTCGAAAACGGCCCTCTCCGCCCGGGCGATGTGCCACAGCGCTTCCAGGTTGTCGGAGCCGGTCGGACCGGCCACCACGGTGCCCAGGCCCTGCGCCAGGGGCCAATGCATGATCGCCGCCAGGGCGGCATAGGCCAGCACCACGGCCAGGTGCCTGGCGATCTCCTTTGCGCCGTTCCTCATCCCTGCTCCCCTACATCCGTGGGTTCTGCCACGGCGACGATCTCCTGGGCGATGGAGGCAAGCCAGCCGGAGGCCGGCCCTCGCAGGCCCATGCCGACCATGGCCGCGCCGGCCTCCTGCACCAGGCGCCCCTGCAGGCCCAGTGCCAGCGTGCGAGGGCAGTAGCGGCGCTCCCGTTGCGCCTCCAGCGCCGGGCGCTCGGCCAGCACCTGGTGGATGAACGCCGTCAGCCGCTGCCCGGCGATCTCGGGCGTGTGGTTGGCCTCCACAAAGGCCCTGCCCCTGGCCCCCACGGCCTCTCTGTGGGCGCGATCGGTGATCAGCCTGCGCAGCGCCGCGTATACTTGGTCTGCCTCATCGGGGGCCCCCGGCTCCACGGCGAGCATCACGTCCTCCGGGATATCTCGCATGGGCGGGATGCGGCTGATGATGGTGGGCACGCCTGCGGCGGCCAGCCGGATCGGATTGTAGCTCGTGCCGCCGGCATGGGGATAGCGCAATTGCACGGCCACATCCGGGATGCGAATGTACTGCTCAAAGTCGATGGCGGAGACCCAGCCCGTAAAGCGCACCCGCTCCTCCAACCCCAAGGACGCGATCTCTTCTACCAGTTGCCCGCGATTGGGCGGCTGGCCTACCAGCAGGTACACCGCGTCGGGGCAATCCTGGAGCAGCATCCTGAAGGCCCGAAGGACGATCTCGATCCGGTTGTTGGGGTTGTACAGGCCCACCGTGGCCACCAGGGGCACACCCTCCAACCCCAGCGACGCGCGAAAGCGCGAGGGATCAAAGCGCGAGGGAAAGTGCAGAGGGCAGGCCGTGTGCAGGGGGATCCAGGTGCAGGGCAATCCAGGGCTCACCTGAGAGACCCATTCGGTGATAAAGCTGTTAAAGCCCACCAGCGCCAGGGCATCGTCCAGCACCCGCTCCACCAGGGGGAACTGGCTGGCTGCGTCCTTGTGCCCCTGCAGGATCGCCTCGGCCTGCAGCCGCCCCTGGAACCCATAGGCGTACTGCATCTCGCCCACGAACTCGCCGGGGGCGCTCCGCCGCAGGCAGTCGTGCAGGATGCCGTGGTAGAGGGTCAGGTCGTGGAGCAGGACGATCCCCGGGTGCTCGTGCAGCGCCCGGTACATGTAGCCGTGGGCCTGGGCGTCGTTGCCGAGCTGGTACACGGTCAGGTCAAAGCGCTCCGGGGCAAACTCGCTGTAAGGGATGCACGCGATGCCCAGCCTGTTGCACACCGCCAGCGTGGAGCGCGCCACGCGATACTCGCCGCTGGTGACGATGGTGAGCTGCAAGTGCGACGCGATGTGCGGCAGAAGCGTCTCGATATGTTCCGCCAGGCCTGTCCGCTGGGGCGATAGGGGCGCAAAGAGAGCGACGGTGGGCAACACGTCAGCTCTCCAGCAGGCGGGGCAGCACCGACTTCCAGGTGATGTCGGCGACCCGCTCAAGGCCCCGGGCGCCCATTGCCCCCGCCGTGGCGCGGTCCAGGAAGAGCCGGTCGCACGCATCAGCCAGGGCGACCTCGGCATCCTCTGGCGGGATCACGTATCCCGTATCCCCATGCCGCACGAATTCGAGCACGCCGCCGCTATCCGCGAGGGTGAGCACCGGCTTGCCGGACTTGAAGGCCTCGATGGTGACAAAGCCATAGTCCTCGTCAAAGGGGCCATAGTACACAGCCAGGGCCCCGGCGTATAGCTCGACCAGGGTGGCGTCGTCCACGTGCCCGAGAAACTCGATGCGGTCGGTGGCCCTGACTCTCGCCGCCAACTGCTGGAGGCGCTGCATCTCCGGGCCGGTGCCCACGATCTTGCAGCGCACGCCAGAGCGCGCGCGCCCCATGGCGCGCACCAGCCGATCCACTCGCTTGAGGGGATCGAGCCGACTCACGCTAAGCACGTAGTCGCCATAGCCGCCGTGATGATACGCGCCATCGAGGGGGGGCGGGGGATAGAGGACCTCGGCGTCAACGTTATTGTAGCGCTCGAGTCGCTGTGCCACGTTTCGTGAGATGGCAAAGACCTGTCTGGCCTCGCCGATGCCCCGCCGATCCATCTGGTAGATGGCCCGGCGCACCTCGTGATCCTCAGGCGAGACGCCGAAATCGCTGTGTTCGGTGCCCCGCAGGTCGTACACCTGGCGATACTGCTGGATGAGCCACACCACCTTCTGGGGGTGCGGCAGCACAAAGGCGGGGAACTTGAGGGCGATGACGCGATCCACGCCCGGCACGCTGAGGGAGAGGTCCTGCAGGCGGCAGGCGAGGTAGCTCTTGACGATCTCGGCCTTGGGGTGGGTCACAAAAGGGATGCGGTAGACCAGGGCCTCGTGGCCGAGCTGCCGCAACTCGCGGCAGAGGGCTTCGGCCAGTAACTCGGCGCCTCCCTCGATGAAAGGAGTCCAGCCGGTGCAGACCAGAATGCGCAAGGGGCTCCTTTCGGCGATCTAGGCGGAACCGGGGGCGTGATCGTCGTCGGCAGGCTTCTCGGCCCGCTCCAGCTTGGCCTCGAGGTCAAAGACCTTGTTCTCCAGGCGCGAGATCTCCTGGCACATCGTCCGAAAGGCATCGGCGACGGCCTCGTTGTAGTCGTTCTGCTGGGCCACAAGGGGATTGATATACCAGCGCAGCGCCACGCGGACGATCTTTTTCGCATAGGCGGATAGCTTGGGCAGCAGGCCCCTGGGCATCACAGGCCATCCGATGGGCAGGTGAGGGTTGACCCAGTGGTGCTCCTCGAGCCTGGCCCACACATCACCATCCGCGCCCAGGGGGCCCTCGAGGGCCGCACCTGGCCGATTCAGCAGCGTTGTCAGCTCTTCCAGCACGCGCTGTGCATCACCCGTCGCGCTATCCGCCTGGGGAGTTCCTGGCAGCGTATCAGACATCTCCATCCCGCCCGGCATCCGTGGACATACCTCGGCGCAATCATACCTGCTAACGCAGTATCCATCAAACCGAAAGAGCGCATGAAAGGGCTCGGCGCGTCTCGATTTGGATCGCCGTCGGCCCGCGGCTATAATCCTCTCGGCCAGGCCGAATCCGGCACGACGCCCAGGGGAGATCCGCGCGCCATGTATGCGATGCGCTTTCAGAATGTGTCCAAGCGCTTTGTCATGTCCCATGACAGAGCGCGCTCGTTTCAGGATCTGATGCTGCACCTCTTCCGGCGCGGCGGCCGGTCGGCCAGGGAGATCCTCTGGGCCCTGCGTGACATCTCCTTCGAGATCCAGCCGGGCGAGGCGGTGGCCATCGTGGGGCGCAACGGGTCCGGCAAGAGCACCTGCCTCAAGCTCATGACCCGCATCCTGACGCCCACCAAGGGGATTGTGGCGGTCAGGGGGCGGGTGGCCGGCCTGCTGGAGCTGGGCGCTGGCTTTCACCCCGAGTTGACCGGCCGCGACAACATCTATCTCAACGGCTCGCTCATGGGCCTCAGCCGCCGCGAGATCGCCCGTCGGTTCGACGAGATCGTCGCCTTTGCCGAGCTGGAGCGCTTTGTGGATGCCCAGATCAAGTTCTACTCCTCGGGCATGACCATGCGCCTGGGCTTTTCCATCGCCGTGTGCGTCAACCCGGATATCCTGCTGATCGACGAAGTGCTGGCCGTGGGCGACCAGAGCTTTCAGGAGAAGTGCCTCCAGCGGATCGGGGAGGTGCGGGCGACGGGCGCCACCATCGTGTTCGTTTCCCACGCGCTGGACTCGGTGCGGGCCCTCTGCGAGCGGGCCCTCTGGTTCGACCAGGGGGTGCTCCTGGAGGACGGCCCGTGCGACGCCGTCGTCGATAACTATATCGCGTCGGTGCACGCCCACGAGCAGGTGCCCGTCGGCTGAACCCGCCCCATCGGAAGGACAAGTCCGGCAAGATGCCCATGCTGAGCCGCCTACGCGAGATCATCACCTATCGCGAGTTGCTGGGGAATCTGATCGCCCGCGACCTCAAGTTGCGCTACAAGAACTCGGTGTTGGGCTTTCTCTGGTCCCTTGTGAACCCGCTGCTATTGATGATCGTCTTTACCATCGTGTTCACCATCATGATCCCGGACATGCGGGTGCCCAACTTTCCGGTCTTTGTGCTCTGCGCCGTGCTGCCCTGGAACCTGTTCAGCACCGCCATCCTCTCCTCGATCCACTCCATCTCCAGCAACGGCCACCTGATCAAGAAGGTCTACTTTCCGCTGGAGGTGCTGCCGCTCTCGACGGTGCTCTCGAACATGGTGAACTTTTTGCTGGCGTTCGTCGTGCTCCTGTTGATGGTCGTCGTATTCGGCATTCCCCTCACCAGCGCGCTGCTCTGGCTGCCCGTGGTGATCCTGGCGCACCTGCTCTTTACAGGCGGGGTGGCCTTTATTCTCGCCACCATGAACGTCTTTTACCGCGATACGGGCGTCATCATGGAGGTGCTGATCCAGGCCTGGTTCTTCCTGACGCCCGTCTTTTACCCGCTGGAGATCCTGCCGCCTTCGGCGCTGGTGTGGGGTCTGGAGCTGCCTGTGCGGCGGCTGGTGTACGTCCTCAACCCGATGGCCTCGATCATCGCCTCCTACCGCGCCATCCTCTATGGCTCGACGGTGGGCAGCCCGCCACACGCCCCCGCCCTCGACTTTTTGGCGCGCACGCTGGTTACGGCGGCGCTCTGCTTCCTGTTCGGGCTGTGGATCTTTGGCCGCTACCGCGAGCGCTTTGCCGAAGAGGTATAGCGCAGGAGCCGGGAGCGGCTAGCGGGGGCTGATGCCCTCGTAGATGGCCAGCAGCGCCTGGGCGTGGGCAGCCATGTCCATCGGCTCGGGGATGCTCTTGCGCAGGGCGGCCAGGAGCGCGGGCTCCTCCAGGAGGCGGCGGAGCGCTCCCGCCAGGGCATCGGCATCGCCAGGGGCAAAATGCAGGCCGTCCACGCCGTGGCGCACCTTCTCCGCGAGCGCCCCGTGGCCTGCGGCCACCACCGGCACCCCGGCGGCCCTGGCCTCCTGAATGACCACGGGCGAGTTCTCGTACCACAGGGAGGGCACCACGATCACGTCGCTCTCCGCCAGGGCCCGCCCGACCTCCTCGTTGGCGATGCGCCCCATCATCTGCGCCTCTGGATCCGGCAGCAGCTCACGCACCTGCGCCGCATAGGCGGGAAAGATCGTCGGGTCGCCCCAGATGCGCAGTTGGGCGCGGCCGGCGGGCAGCTTGCCAAAGGCCTCGGCCAGCAGATGGACGCCCTTCTGCCAGGCGATCGAGCCGATGAACCCGATCCGCAGTAGCCCTTCCGGCGCCTGACGGGCGAAACGGCGGATGCGCGCCACGGGGATGCCGTTCTCCAGGTGGCGCAGCCGGCCGGCCGGGAACCCCGCGGCGATGTAGCGGTCCATGAGGAAATGCGAAGGCGAGACGAACCGGTCCACACCCCGCAGGGCGCGGCGGATGTACAGGTTGCGGGCCAGGAAGGGCAGGGCCAGGGCGGGCTGCAACCCGCGAGGCCAGGGGCGCGCCAGCCGCGCCGCGGCGCAGGCGCCGCAGCCCAGGCCCGGCCCCTGGCAGAGGGAGCCATCCGGGCGCAGCAGTTGGCCGTTGGCACAGATGTACCAGTAGTCGTGGAGGGTGAGCACCCGCGGCAGGCCCGCCGCCAGCGCCACCAGCCGCGCCGACACGTTCTGCACGTGCTGAAAGTGAACCACCTCGGGCCGCTCGTCGGCGAGGAAGCGCCGAAAACTCGCCTCGAGGCGGCGGCTGCGAAAGGTCTGCCAGAACTGGCGCAGGGGGTGGGCCGCCGCCGGCAGGGGCGGGCGGGCCGCCTCCCACAGGACGAGGCCGTCGCGCCGGACCTGCCGGTCGCCCTGCAAGCCGGCGCGCGGGTGAAAGACGGCTACCTGGTGGCCCTCGTCGGCCAGGGCGCGGGCCACACCCTCGGTGTAGACCTCGGTGCCGCCCAGGTGTTCGGGCGGGAACTGGTGCACGACCATGGCGATGCGCACAGGACCTCCCTACTCCGGCCGATCGGCGGCGGCCAGGCTCTGGTACACCCGCTCCAGGCGGCCGTACACCGCCTGCCAGGTGTACTCACGGGCCGTCTTCTCACGGCCCGCGGCCCCCATGCGCTCGGCGGCCTGAGGATCGGCCAGCAGGCGGGCGATGGCGTCGGCCAGACCCCCGACGTCGCCCCAATCCACCAGGAGCCCATCGTGTCCCTCGTCGATCACGCCGGGGATGCCGCCCGCCCTGGCGCCGATGACGGGCTTGCCGTGGGCCCACGCCTCCAGGAGCACGATGCCGAAGGAGTCCACCCGCGAGGGGAGCACCAGGGCGCGGGCGCGACTCAACAGGGCATGCTTGTCGGCCTCGCTGACAAAGCCCAGGGGCCGCACCCACCTACGGGCGGCCTCCGGCAGCCGCCGGTAGTAGCGCCCAAAGTCGCGCCCCACGGCGCCGATCAGGCCGAGGCAAGGTCGCGCGGGCGCGTCGCTGCGCTGGGCCAGCGTCAGGATCGCCCTGGCGGCGTCTATGGCCCCCTTGTCGCGCCCCACCCGCCCGATGAAGAGGATCAGCGGGTCGGCCAGGCCGTTGGCGGCCATCACATCGGCGGCCGTCTGCGCATCGGTGGCGGCCGATCGTGGGTGGAACCCGCTCCCCACAACGGAGGCGCGCTCCGGGGCCACCCCCAGGGCGATGAGGGCGTCGCGCTCCAGACGCGTGTTCACCACCACGGCGTCGGCGTCGCGGAGGAGGCGCAATTGGTGGGGCATGGTATAGTTGCGGGCGATGCGCCCGTCGCCGGGGGCGCCCAGGTGCACGTCGGGCCGCACCACAAAGGGCACACCCCTGGAGCGGGCATGGCGCCAGGCGGCCACCAGCGGGTGCTCCCAGGATAGGTTGAACCCGTGCACCAGATCGTGATCGTCAAGCCCGGCCAGGACGCGCTCCAGGCCAGGTATGGTGGGCACGCGTCGCGCCATCCGCATCAGCAATCGCTCCGATGCGCCGGGGCAGGCGGCCGCGGCGATCATGGCGCGGCGCCACAGCAGCAGCCCCGGCCATCCCCCGGGGACGCCCGTCGCCGGGCAGCGGATCACCCGCACGGCCCCCTCCTGCGCGGTGGTGGGAGCCACCCGCCCGTGGGCCGGGCGCCACCGCCAAAAGTCCTCGCTGCCGGCCACATCCGAGGTCACCACGGTGACCTGGTGGCCGGCGGCCACGGCCTGCTCCGCCAGGGCATACACCAGGAGCTCTCCGCCGCCCACCATGGGCGGATAGGCCGGGGTGACGTAGAGCAGCTTCATGGTGCCCCTGGTCGGCGGAGGTTTGCGCCCCTCGGGCTCATGAATAGGCCCCGGGGTCGGGCGTGAGGCCCAACCGCGTGAACTGCTCCGGTGGGGCGTCGTTGGCGAGCATCAGCCGCACCAGATGGGCGCACATCCTGGCCTCGATCTCGGCATCCTGCAGAGGATGCTCCTGCCGGGGGTCGGCCAGCAGGTCGAACAGCAGGGTATCCAGGATGGCGGGGCGCACGTCGGGGTTATCGGAGCGCGCCGCCGGGATGCGCAGGACCGGCGCCCCCTTGGTGAAGGGTAGGGGCTCGTGGAGGGTGGCCCGGCGCAGCTCCTCGACGGTAAAGAGGCCGCGCATGTGGGTGGGCATCAGGGTATAGTCATAGAGGGGGCTGTTGTCGGGCGCGGCCGGGCCACGCATATAGACATAACGGCCATCGGTGACGTTCACCTGGCCGCCGTGGATGCCGAACAGCCCGGCCTCGCGCACGGGCGTATCGTCCGCCACCGTCGCGCCCAGGGCGCGGCCCTGCATGTCCGGCGGCGCCGCTACGCCAAAGTAGTCCAGCAGGGTGGGGGCGAGGTCAATGGTCTGCACCAGGGCGCTACGCCGGACGCCCGCCTGGGCCGCGCGAGGGTCCCAGATGAACAGGGGCATATGGGCGACCTCGCTGTAAAAGGGCATGACGCACTTGGCCCACCAATCGTGCTCGCCCAGCAAGAAGCCGTGGTCGGTGTTGACGATGAGCATGGTATCCCGCCACATGTCGTAGCGATCCATGGCGTCCAGCAGGCGGCCCAGGTTCGTATCGCACATGGTCACCAGCGCGGCATAGTTGTGGCGGTAGCGGCGGATCTCGTCCTCGCTCTCGTCCACACGGCGGTACTCGGGCCAATCCAGGTCGGGGCCGCCGTAGCCATCCGGGTAGAGGGCTTTGTAGTGCTGCTGGGTGAAGAACGGCTCGTGGGGATCGAACGTCTCGACGTGCAGGAACCAGTTGTCCTTTTCGTGGTTCCTCTCCAGGAAGGCCAGGGCCTCGGCGATGGTGCGGCTCTGGGGCTGGTCGGCCTCGGTGGGCATGTACTGGCGGTTGACGCGATCCTGGGGGCGCAACTGGTCGTTGAGGGCCGTCACCTCGCCCACGTGGGCCTTCCAGCGGTCACCCTCCTGGCCGCGGATCGCCTCCCAGGTGGTGTAGCGCTGATGGTAGGTGGCGCCGCCATCCTCCCAGTAGTGCTGGTGATCGGATACCAGGTGGCAGTGCACGCCCTGCTGGCGCAGCAGCACAGGCAGCGAGTCGTCAAAGGGCTCCAGAGGCCCCCAACTGCGGTGCAAGAAGTTGTATCGCCCGGTATGCAGCTCGCGCCGGGCCGGCATACAGGGCATCGAGCCCACGTAGGCGTTGTCGAACACGACGGAGCGCTCGGCCAGCCGCTGAAAGTTGGGGGCCTGCACCCAGGTGTTGCCATAACAGGGCAGGTATCGCCGGTTCAACGAATCGAACATCAGCAGGATCGCCCGCATGTCCTCAGGCCCCCTTCCTCGATGTATTGCTGCTTTCGGCTCCTAGCGCGGCAGACGGTTCATGCGCAGCTCGTGGGAGCCATCGGGACGGCAGTACTCATAGTAGAGCAGGATCTCGTCCTTCAGGGGCACGGCGTCGATGTAGCGCAAGCTGCCGCTGCCATGGGGCGAGACGAGCACCGGGCCCTCGAAGCTGAGCCGCTGAAAGTGGCGCAGGTCCCACGAGTGGGCCAGGCCGGTGCGCTCCTCATAGTTGCCTTCCACCGAGGCGCTGCCGTCATAGTAGCCGATCCAGCCATGGTCGGTGGCGATGACGCAGCCCAGCCGCGCCGCATAGCCATCCCAGGCGCCGATGTTGGGCGGGAACACGTCGCCCAGCCACTCGTACTTGAGGCCATCCAGGCTGACGGCCATCGCCGAGCTGGAGAGGGTCAGGCCGGTGTTGTAGATGTCCCCGGTGGCGTGCATGCGCGCCTGCTGATCCGCCGACAGGTCCTGCATACGCATGGCATAGCTGATGAGCATATAGTAGACGCCGTTCAGCCGGATGACCCAGGGGTCCTTGACGCCCTCGACGCCCAGCTCCGAGGCGGTGAAGACCTTCTGGCGCTGGCTCACGTCGAATGAGGCGGGGTCGTCCGCCTGGATCACGTCGATCCGCCAGCGGTTGTCGGCGGGGTCCACATAGCTGGGGTAGAGCAGCCAGCGGCCATCGGGCGCTTTGGTGATGGAGAAACGCTCCACAGAGGGCGACCCGAAATCGCCCTTGGTGGCCGACCAGATCACGTCAAAGTGGACGCCATCCTCCGAGGAGGCGACGTAGCACTCTCCGCCTCGAATGGGCTGGGGCCTGCGCACGCGGTAGCTCAGGTAAAAGCGGGCGGATTCGGGGTCATAGATGACGCCGGGCGCCCCCGCCCAGTGGCCCGGCCCGGTGCCCGCCGGGCTGACGATGGTAACGCCCTCGGCCGGATCAAAGAGCCAAGAATGGCCGAACTCGCGGCTGGTTGCTTGCTTCACACCCATCTATCATCGCTCCTTTCGCACAACGTATGCGGGCGTCTTGGATTATCCCAACAGGCGCTCATAGAGCGCCATCGTCTGGCGGGCCGTCTCGGCCCAGGTGAATTGGCGTGCGCGGGCCAGCCCCGCCTCGCGCATCTGTCGCTGGCGTTCCTTGTCCTCGGCGACGGCGCGCAACGCCTCCGTCATCGCTTCGGTGTCCTGCGGGTCAAAGTAGCGCGCGGCGTCGCCGCCCACCTCGGGCAGGCTGGAGCTGGCGCTGGCGCACACGGGGCTCCCGCAGGCCATGGCCTCCAGCACCGGCAGGCCAAAGCCTTCATAGAGAGAAGGCTGGGCCGTGACCAGGGCCCCGCCATAGACGGCCGGCAGGTCCTGATCGCGCACGAACCCGGGCAGGATGATGCGTTCTCGCCAGGGTGAGGCCTCGAGGTGCTGGAAGAAGCCTTCGTAGAGCCAGCCCCGGGCGCCCACCAGCACCAGGGCATCCAGCAGCCCGTGCTCGAACAGGGGGCCGCAGGCATCCACCAGGCGCGTCAGGTTCTTGCGCGGCTCCAGCGTCCCCACGGCCAGGGCATAGCGCTCCGGCAGGCCGTAGCGAGCCCGTGCCTCGGCGATGACCTCGGGGGGCTGAGGCATAAAGTGGGGCGCGGCTGCCTCGGGGATGACCGCGATCTTGGCCGGGGGCAGCCGATAGCGCTCGATCAGGTCCTGCCGGGTGCTCTCGGAGATGGCGATGACGGCGGAGGCCCGCCGGCAGAAGATCGGCATGGCCGCGCGCAGATACAGGTAGTTGGAGCGTTTGTGATAGGCCGGGAACCGCTCAAAGATCAGATCGTGCACCGTCAGGACGGTGGGCAGGTCGCCCAGGGGCGGCAAGAGATGCTCGGTGGCGTGAAAGAGCCGGGCGCCGGGCAGAAGTCCCCGCATGGGCCAGCGAACCAGGTGCCGCGCCAGCACCAGCCCGCGCCAGGGCTTGTAGCCCCAGGGCACGCCGGCGACGCGGGTGGCGGGCCAGCCCGGCAACGGGCCCAGCCGCCCCAGGCTGTTCTGAAAGAGGGACAGCTGTTCGCCCAGCAGGGGGGCCAGCGCGGTAGCCAGGCTCTCGGCATAGCGGCTCAGCCCGGCCTTGCCGTGAACGGCGGCGGACACGTCCACATAGATGGTCATGGCGGCTCAGCCATCGTCGTCATCATCGTCGTCATCCACCAGGTCTTGTTCGGTGAAGGCGGCCTCCATGCTCAGGGCCAGGTCGCCGATCTTGCGGCCCCGCAAGACAAAGCGCTCCGCCGCCCGCTGATCGCCCTGGCGATAGGCGGCGGCCAGCCGGGGCAGATCGCGCTCGATGATCGCGCGGCGCACCGTCGGATCGCCGACGCGTGAGGCCATGGCCTCGATGGCGCTGTGGGTGGCCTCCAGCCAGGCGTCGGTCAGGGGCATGCCCGGCAGGATGGTGACGGCCAGCTCCTCAAAGCCGACGCTGGCCAGGGCCGCTGCCGCGTCGCGCAAATTGACATAATTTGCCACGGGGCGCTCCAAGGCGGCGCCCAGCTTGACGACCAGCTCGTTGCGCACGCGCCAGGCCTCGGCGTGGGGCTCCTGACTGGGCTCGATGATGTCGGCGACGCGCAACTGCCCGCCCGGCGCCAGCACCCGCCAGATCTCCTGCAGCATGGTCTCCAGGTGCCGGAGGGGCACCTGGCGCAGGGTGCCGTTCATCACCAGCAGATCCACGGAACCCTCGGCCAGGGGCAGTTGCCGGATGCGCGCGTTCAGCACCGCGATGGGCAACTCATCGGCCAGGGGCAGGATCTGGGTCAGGGGTTCCAGCTCGTAGCCGATGGCGAGCACACAGCCGCTGCCCACGGCAGCAGCCTGTTGGGCCAGAGCCTGGAGCAACTGGCCGCCGGCGGGGCCCAGCACCGCCGTGATGCCAGACAGGTCCACGCCGCGCCACAGAGGATCCTGGGCGTTCGGCGGGATGGAATCGTGCTCTGCCACGGGCTCACCTCTTGTTGGTTGGCAGTCGAGCAGAGTGTAGACAGCAGGATGGGGGCTGTCAAACAGCGGGGCGGCAGGCGGCCGCCGCCAAAGGAACGCGCCGGGGGCGGGAACCCCCGCCTCCGGCGCGCCGTGTACGCGATCCTGGCGCTAGAGCCCTGCAGCGCTCTTGAGGGCCTCCACCCGGTCGGTTTCCTCCCAGGGCGCGTCGATGTCGTGGCGGCCAAAGTGGCCGTAGGCGGCCGTGGGCTTGTAGATGGGGCGTCGCAGGCCCAGGTCGCGGATGATGGCCCCGGGGCGCAGGTCAAACACCTCTCGCACCAGCGCCTCCAGGCGCTCATCGGGCAGGGCGCCCGTGCCAAAGGTCTCGATGTTCAGCGACACCGGCTGGGCCACGCCGATGGTGTAGGCGATCTGGATTTGGCAGCGCTCGGCCAGCCCGGCGGCCACGATGTTCTTGGCCACCCAGCGGGTGGCATATGAGCCGGAGCGGTCCACCTTGGTGGGGTCCTTGCCCGAGAAGGCGCCGCCGCCGTGGGGGATCATGCCGCCGTAGGTATCCACAATGATCTTGCGCCCCGTCAGCCCCGCATCGCCCATCGGCCCGCCGATGACAAAGCGACCCGTGCTATTGATAAAGTAGCGCGTCTCGGCATCCAGCATCTCCGCCGGCACCACCTGCTTGACCACGTGCTCGATGATGTCGCGGTGGATCTGCTCCTGGGTCACGTCGGGATCGTGCTGGGCGGCCACGACGACGGTGTGCAGCCGCACCGGCTTGCCATAATGATACTCTACCGTCACCTGGCTCTTGCCATCGGGGCGCAGGTAGGGCAGGGTGCCATCCTTGCGCACGGCGGCCAGCCGTTTGACGAGGGCGTGAGCCAGCAGGATCGGCATGGGCATCAGCTCGGGGGTCTCGGTGCAGGCATAGCCGAACATCANNCATGCCCTGGTCGCCGGCGCCCACGGCCTCGATCTGGGCGTCAGACATGGCGCCTTCCTTGGCCTCCGCCGCCTGGTCCACGCCCAGAGCGATATCGGCGGATTGCTCCTTGATCGAGGTGATGACGCCGCAGGTGTTATAGTCAAAGCCCATGGCCGAGCTGGTATAGCCGATCTCGGCGATGGTCTTGCGCACGATGTCGGGAATGTCCACATAGCAGTTGGTGGTGATCTCGCCCGTGGTCAGCACCAGGCCCGTCGTGACGGCGGTCTCGCAGGCCACGCNNGCAAACCTTGTCCGGATGACCCTCGGCCACCGACTCGGACGTGAACAGGAAGCGAGGCGAGCGCATAAAGTTGATCATCAGCAGATCCTTTCAATAGGCAATCGGGCTTGGTGCCGGCCGCCGCCCCAGTGACTCAGGTGCCCATGCTCCACGAGTTGAGATACTGGTCCTGCTCCGGTGTGAGGGTATCGATCTGGATCCCCATGGCCTGGAGCTTGAGGGCGGCGATCTGGTCGTCGATCTCCTTGGGCACGCCGTAGACGGCCTTCTGGAGAGTGGTGTGATTCTGGATCATGTACTCGGCGCAGAGGGCCTGGTTGGCAAAGGACATGNNGCCTTCGGCGGCGGCCAGGTTGATCAGACGACCCTCGCCCAAGACGTTGATCTCGCGGCCATCGGGCAGCACGTACTGTTGCACCGAGGGGCGCGGCCGCCGCACTTCGACGGCTACCTGGGCCAAGGCAGCCAGGTTCAGCTCGACGTTAAAGTGCCCCGAGTTGGCCAGCATGGCGCCGCTCTTCATGCGCTCGATGTGGTGCATGTCAATGACGTTCATGTTGCCCGTAGAGGTGACAAAGATATCGCCCAGGGGCGCCGCCTCGGCCATGGGCATCACGCGGTAACCGTCCATCACCGCCTCCAGGGCGCGGANNACCAGCCGTAGCCGGCCACCACCAGGGTCTTGCCCGCCAGCAGCGTGTTGGTGGCGCGGATGATGCCGTCGATGGTGCTCTGGCCCGTGCCGTAGCGGTTATCGAAAAAGTGCTTGGTGTTGGCATCGTTGACGGCCACGATGGGGTAGGCGAGCTGCCCATCTTGCTGCAGGGCCCGCAGCCGGATCACGCCGGTGGTGGTCTCCTCGGTACCGCCGATGACATCCGCCAGCGCCTCGCGTCGCGTGCTGTGCAGCGTCGACACCACGTCGGCGCCGTCGTCCATGGTGATCTGGGGGCGGTGGTCGATGGCCGCCGCGATGTGCCGGTAGTAGCTCTCGTTGTCCTCGCCCTTGATGGCATACACCGGGATCTCGAAGCGGGAGACCAGCGCGGCAGCCACGTCATCCTGCGTCGAGAGGGGGTTCGAGGCGCACAGAACGCAATCGGCGCCGCCCGCCTGCAGGGTGCGCATCAGGTTGGCGGTCTCGGTGGTGACGTGCAGGCAGGCCGAGAGGCGCACGCCCTCCAGGGGGCGCTCCTGCGCAAAGCGCTCGCGGATCAGGCGCAGCACGGGCATCTCGCGCTCGGCCCACAGGATGCGGTCAAGCCCGGCTCCCGCCAGGTTCAGGTCCAGTACATCATACGATTGGCTCACGGGGCTATCCTTTCTCTCACGATCCGAATCTAGAGCCGGTTCTCGGCGATGGGGCGTTGGAGGCGCTCCCTACCGGGGCAAGCGCCGTCGTCATAGTGGGTAAGCAGGGCAAAATCATCATAGCGTGTGACCACGTCGGCCAGGGTAAGGTTGCGCAGGGCGTCGATGGAGAAATCCTGAACGGTGAACGACGCGACCAGCGTGCCGTGCACCACCGCCCGCCGCAAACCCGCGACGGAGAGGTCTCCCGTCTGGGCCAGATAACCCATAAAGCCAGCGGCGAACGTGTCCCCCGCGCCGGTGGGATCCACCACGTGCTCCAGGGGGTAGGCGGGCGTGAGGAAGAAGCGCTCGCCGATGGATGCGCCGCGGGTGACCAACATGGCGCCATAGCGCCCGCGCTTGACCACCAGCGCCCGGGGCCCCAGGTCCAGGATGGCCTGGGTGGCGACGATCAGGTTGGGCTCCGAGGCATACTGGATCACCTCGGCCTCGTTCAGCAGCACCACGTCCACCTGCTGCATCGCCCGGGTGAGGGCCTCGCGCTTGGAGCTCATCCAGAAGTTCATCGAATCCAGGGCCGTCAGGCGAGGCGAGTCCATCTGCGAGAGCACCTCGATCTGCAGCTCGGGATCGATGTTCGCCAGGAACACGTAGGGCGTGGAGCGGTACTCCTCCGGCAGGGCGGGGTGAAAGTCGGCGAACACGTTGAGGCGCGTATCCAGGGTCTCCGCATCGCCCAGGTCGTGGCCATAGCGCCCGCTCCAGGAGAAGGTCTCGCCCTCGACCACCTGGAGGCCGCGGAGATCGATGTTGCGGCTCTGCAGAAAGCGCAGGTGCTCCGGCGGGAAATCGGCTCCCACGACGCCCACCATGCGCACCTGGGCATAGAGGCTGGCAGCGGTGGCAAAGTAGGTGCAGGCGCCGCCCAGGATGCGCGATCGGCTGCCCGCGGGGGTCTCGATGTTATCGATTGCGACGGAACCTACAACCAGAATGGACAAGGGTTGCTCCTCTCAGGCTTGCGGCTGGGGCGGCTCCGTGGCGGGTGCAGCGGGCGCGCCATAACGCCTGCGCAGCTCCACCGAGACCGCCTGGGTGAGATCCAGCACCTGCTCGGCCAACGATACGCTCAACGCCCCCAAACTGGTGGAGGGCGAGATCATGCCCTGGGATATCAGTTGCTCGCGGGGCACCCCGGCCTTGGATAGCAGCTCGATGGCGGCCTCCAGCCGGGCCACCAACGACTCGGCCGATTCCGAGCGCGCCGGCGCCCCGGCCGGCACGATGCCCCACACCAAGATGCCGCCCCTGGCCATAAAGGCGGCCACGTCCTCGGCATAGTCCGCCAGGCTCTGGACATAGTCATACGCGTCAAAGCACAGCAGATCGGCGGAGGTGCTGGTCAGCACAGACCAGTCGGTGGCCCCCGAGCAGTAGATGCCCTTGAGCCCCTGCAGCCCGGCAAAGACGTCCTCAAAGAGCTCGACGGTGCGCGTGGCGCTCAGGGCGACGGAGGTGGAGCTGTAGGAAGCCATGTACGGCTCGTTGACGATCATGATGGTACGGGGGCAAAAGCGCTGCAGCGCCTCCTCTTGCCAGGCGGCCTTGAGCCGCAAGTGCTTGGCGACGGCGTCCTCCATCACATCGTCGTAGAGGATCGGGCGGCGGTTCTCGTCCACGATGGTGAGCCCCCAACTGACGGGGCCGGTGATCTCGCCGCGGATCGCCAGCGGCTCGCGCGGAAAGGCGATGTCGCCGCGCCGCAAGGCGTCCAGGCCGGCGGCATAGGCGCCGCTGATGCGGCCATAGGCCAGGTCGTCTTCGAGATAGGCCAGGTAGAGCACCTCGAGGCCGCGGTCGATATCCTTGCGGCGATCCACGTGGATGGCCGCGTCGTCCAGCGTGATGCCCGGGAAGCGTTCGCTGAACTGGGTGTACATATTCTCGAGGTAGCTCTTGCGGGGGAGGCGCGGCCAACAAGGGATCTCGGGGAGCCGGCTCAGCGACACATCCCACGCCTCGAACACGTCCGTGTGGGGGAGCCCCCCAAACACCAGGGGGAGCCAGGCGAGTTCCATGTGCGGGCTATCCGTGGCTTCGGTCATCGGGTCCTCTCGAGCAGGGGCACAAAAAAACCTCCCGTCAGGGAGATTCTATCTCAGAACCCTCATCTTTCAGGCGCTCCCAGTCGCCTGCCGGAATTGGCACCATGGTCGGCCTGAGTGGCCTGTCAGGTTGCCGGGGCTTCGTAGGGCCAGGTCCCTCCACCCCTCTGGATGAGCGTTCATGCCAAATATGGCCAGTAACGGAAGCATGGTAGCACAGCCAGACGAGGGTGTCAAACATCAGCGGGGCTGCGCCAGGGCGCGGCCCATGCCCATGCCATGTGTGCCTGGTTCGCCGATCGAGGCCGTACACCCCGCCGGGCGATCGGGGCGCATAGAGGCACCCTCGCCCTTGCGGGAAGGGACGCGATGGAACAGAGAAGCGGCCAAACTCGTTCTCGCCTCTGCCGTCGGTGTTGCCATCGGCCCTTGGCTGCGGGCCGCGCCCTTTGACAGGCTGCGCCCCTCGGGCGATAATCGGCGCTACGAGGCCCTTGCGCCGCGGGCCCGGCACCCGGCCGCCCGAGCTGAGCGACCCAATGGAGAGGCATGGATACTGAGTATACTGAGACCCGCTCGCGACCTGCGACCTGGCTGTGGCCGCTCCTGGCCGCCATGCTGGGGGGCGCCATCCTGCGGCTGCTGTGGCTGCAGGCCGCCCCGCCGGCGCTTCACTTTGACGAGGCGGTCTATGGCCTGATGGCCCGCATGATCGGGCGGGGCAACTGGCCCATCTTCTTCCACACCTACACCGGGCGCGAGCCCCTCTACATGTACGCCATGGCGGGCGTCTTTCGTCTGCTGGGCTCCTCGGGCGTTACCCTGCGGCTCACCTCGGCCCTGATCGGCATCGCCACCATCCCCCTGGTGTTCCTGGTGTGCCGCGAGCTGTTTTCGTCGCGGGTCGGAGTCCTGGCGGCCGCCGTCATGGCAGCCAACTACTGGCACCTCTCCATGAGCCGCAACGGCTATCCCAATATCCTGATCCCGCCCATCGAGTGCCTGGCCATGACCTTTCTGTGGCGCGGCTATCGCGATCGCCGCTGGGGGGCCGCGATGCTGGGCGGCGCCTTTGTCGGGCTGGTGCTCTATACCTACCTGGCAGCCCGCCTGTTCCCGGTAACCCTGGTGCTGTTCTTCCTCTATGTCCTGATCGTGGATGCGCGGCGCTTTTTCACGCGCTTCTGGCTGCTGGTGCTGGCGGCGGCGGCGGCCGTGGTCGTCTTTGCGCCCCTGGGGTACCACTTTTACCGCAACCCCGCCGATTTCTACGAGCGGGCCAGCCAGGTGCTGGTGTTCGAGACGACGGACGACACCCTCTCGGCCATACGGTTGATGGGCGGCAACCTGTTGCAGAACCTGCGGGGGCTGTTCTGGCAGGGCGATCCCCGCTGGCTCTTTAACCTGCCGGGCAAGCCGGCCCTCTCGCCCGCCCTGGCGCTGTTCGCCCTCATCGGCCTCGCCGTCACCGCGCGTCACTGGCGGAGCCCCGAATACGCCCTGCTGCCCATCTGGGTGCTGGGCATGTGCTTGCCCGCCGTGCTGACCTTTGACGCCATGCCCCAGAGCCAGCGCATCTCTGGCATCATGCCCGCCCTCTTTGGCCTGGTCGCCCTGGGGCTGGATCGGGCCATCGCGCTCCTGCGGGGGCGGATGGGCGCCCGCTGGGTGGCGATCCCCGCGGTGCTCGTGGGCGCGCTGCTCCTGCTGGAAGGGCTGCTGGCCGGCTCTGTTTACTTTGACGTGTGGGCCCGGGAGCCGCTGAACTACTATCGGTTCCATGGCCCTTACGCTGCCCTGGCGCGGCACGCCGCGCCCCACCTGCAGGCCGGCGACACCGTGGTCGTGGTGGCCGACCACTATCAGCATCCGACGGCCCTGTTCGAATCGCCCGCCATGCGCCAGGCCCTCTGGCTCGTCGCCGATCGCACCGTGGTCGTGCCGCACCGCGAGTCGGGCGAGGTGTTCTACTACTGGCCTCGCGACCCCTTCCGCAGCCAGCCCTTTGTCGAGGAGACCCTCCTGCCGCTGGTGGAGCCGGTGGCGACCATCCTGGATCCCCAGGGCGATCCGGCGGTGGCCATCTACCGCATGGATGGTGAGGCCCTGCAAGAGCTGGCCACCGCGCCGGCGCTGGCGACGTTGGGCGAGGTGGAGGTCGTCGGGTGGGAGCTGCCCGCTGAGGCGCCTCGCGATGAGCCGCTGCAGGTCACGATCCGCTGGCGCGTCCGGGCAGAGACCACGGAGGGGCGCACCTTCTCCGTGCATCTGGTGGATGAGCAGGGGCACCGCTGGAGCCAGCACACTGACCTGGGCTTTATGCCCGAGCAGTGGCGCCCCGGCGACCTTGTGTTGCAGCAGTTCTCCATTCCGCTGCCCGAGGGGATCCCCGCGGGGCGCTATGGCCTGCGCTTTCTGGTGGACGACGCCCGCCCGCAGCCCTTTGCCGTGCTGGTGGAGGGCCAACCCGCCGGGTTCTATCTGGCGCTGGGCGATGTGCTGCTTACCCAGGAGGGCGCCCACGTGGCCGCCGCGCCCATCGAGGGCCAGGATCTGGGGACCGCCCTGCGCCTCGTCGAGTGCACCCGGTTCACCGGCCAGCGGCTTGAGACGCCGCACCTCACCGTGGAGGCCACCTGGCAGGCGCGGGAGCGCCCCGGCGTGGACTATGCGGCGCAGTTCGACCTGATCGGGGCCGATGGCCAGGTGGCCCACAGCGCCATGCTGCCCCTGGCGTACCAGTACGCCACGGCCGACTGGGCGCCCGGCGAGGTGGTGCTGGCCCGCTACGAGGTCGAGCTGCCCGAGCTGCCTGAGGGCAGCTATCGCGTGGTTCTGACGGTGCCGGGCCTGGATGGCCAGGTGGAGCTGGGCAGCGTGCAGAGCCCGGGGGCCCTGCGGCTGTACGAGGCGCCGCCCATGCAGCACTCGGTGGGGGCCCAGGTAGGGCCGGACACGCTGCTGCTGGGCTACGACCTGGGGGAGGAGCGGCCGTCGCCCGGCAGCCCGTGGAGCCTCACCCTCTACTGGCAGGCCCTGCGGACGCCCGGCGCCAACGCCAAGGTGTTCGTGCATCTGGTGGATGCCGAGGGGCGCATCGCCATTCAGGACGACAGTGTGCCGGCGGGTTGGGCGCGCCCCACCAGCGGCTGGAGCGCCGGCGAGGTGGTGGTCGATGCCCACACTATGGCTCTGCCGGGCGACCTGGCGCCGGGGGAGTATGTCGTCTATGTGGGCCTGTACGACGAGGTGACCTGGGAGCGGTGGGCTGTGGTCGATCCCGCCGGAAGCGCCCTGCCCGATGGCCGCATGCCGCTGGCGACGATCCAGGTAGCGCCGTAGCGAGGGCGTCCTAGAGCCCGATGGCGCTCTTGGGCCCTACGTAGGCCGGGGCGTTGGGAAAGCCGCCGGCCGCCAGATCGCGCCAGAGGGCGGCAAAGCCGTGGCCAGGCAGATCGGCGATGGGGACAAAGCGGACGTCCGAGATGGGGTTTGCGTCGTGCTCGTTGGTGGGCAGCTCCAGGCGCCCGCCCTCGCGCCGCAGGAGGAAGGTGATGTGCAGCAGCGCCTCCTGCGCCTCCTCGGCCACATAGAGCAGCCGCACCACGGAAACCCGCAGGCCGGTCTCCTCGCGCATCTCGCGGATCAGCGCTTGCGCCAGCGACTCGCCCCCTTGAACGCGCCCGCCCGGTAGCGACCACTCCCGATCAGGGCGCACCCTTTGGCGCACCAGCAGGAGCCGATCCTGCTCAATCAGCACACCGGTGACCCGGACCTGATGGGTCCTCACGGGCGACGCTCCTCGCGCTTGTGGGTGCAGATGCGGACGGGCGGGAGGCACAAGAACACCCCGGGGGCCGGCGCCACATGCGCACGGAATCACCCCGGGGTGGGTCGGGCACAACGGATCGCTGCGCCGCCACTAGGCGGGCATGTCCCCTTCGTCGGTCTCTTCCTGGAGATGCCGCTCCAGCCAGGCATCCAGGTCGCTGCGGCGAAAGCGCCACGTGCGACCGATCTTGATCGCCGGGATCTTGCCGTCCTGAGCCCACGAGTAGATCGTGGACTCCTTGAGCTGGAGATAGCCGGCCACCTGCTTGACGTTGAGTAGCGTGTCCTGCGTCATGTTTGTCCCCCCCGATTTCTGGCGCCCACCGGGTCGAACTACGCCAAACCTACCTGGAGAGATCCTGCTGCTTGCTGCCTCGTATGAGAAACAGCGCTGCTACGCACATCCCGCCAGGGGGCTCGAGTGTTACGCCCAATGCGCACTAGCTATTACTGCAAGTAGTATACAGAATAAACCTATCCAAGTCAAGTACAAATAAGCGTAATGAGAATCGGCTTTTGTATCAGGCGCATAGTCTGATGCCACAGCTACATAGGCAGTGTGTTTCAGAGAATGGAGAGCAACCGATCCACCCTCAGCCAGGGTGCACGCGTAACGAACCGCTCCCACAGCATAGAAGCGGTTTCACATGGTTATAGAATGCTGTGAACTATACAGAAGGGATTTCACGGGACGCTGGTACGATTGCCTGCCAACACCCCTCGTGCTATACTCGTCCCAGTGTAGGGGCGTCAACATGGGTCGCTAGGAGGGAATGCACCATGTATCAGCGGATTATCATCATCGGCAGGTTGGGGCGTGATCCAGAGATGCGCTACACCGCCCAGGGCACGCCCGTAACCAGCTTCTCCGTGGCCACCGATCGCGTGTGGACCGATCAGAGCGGCCAGCGGCAGGAGCGCACCGTGTGGTTCCGGGTCTCGGCGTGGCGGCGCCTGGCCGAGACGTGCAACCAGTACCTTTCCAAAGGTCGGCTGGTGATGGTCGAGGGCGAGCTCCAGGAGCCGACGCCGTACCAGAGCCGCGATGGCGAATGGCGCGCCTCCCTCGAGATCACGGCCCGCGATGTCAAGTTCCTCGGCGGGCGCGGCGACGCGGGGGCCGGGTATGAGGGCGGCTCCAGAGAGGCCGACGCCGGCGACACGGGCGCGGGCTCCATCCTGGACGAAGAAGAGATCCCGTTCTAGAGGCCGGTGCCGCCGATTGCCTGACGCTCTTGCTCCGCCAAACCGCTCAGGGGGTACCTGCCAAGAGATGCTGGATGACCTGCTCGTATTCAATGGCCCCATCCATACCATGGATCGGGGCCAGCCTGTCGTAGAGGCGCTGCTCATTCGCGCCGGCCGCATTGTCGCCCGCGGCGCGCTGGAGGCGCTGCGCTCCCGTGCGCCCCATGCGCGCACCCTGGACCTGGCGGGGCGCGCCGCCTTCCCGGGCTTTGAGGACGCCCACCTGCACCTCTGCATGCACGGCGCGTCTTTGACCCAGGCCGACCTGGCCGGCGCCCTCACGCTGCAGGAGGCGCTGGATCGGGCGAGGCAGGCCGCCGCACGCCTGCCGGAGGCGGAGTGGCTGCTGGGCGGAGGGTGGGATCACAACCTGTGGCCCCAGGCGGCGCCGCCCACGCGGCATGACCTGGACCGGGCGCTGCCCACGCGGCCCGTGGCCCTCGATTCCAAGGATCGCCACTCGCTGTGGGTCAATAGCCTGGCCCTGCGCCTGGCGGGCATCGGCGCCGGCACACCCGACCCCTTGGGGGGGCGCATCTGGCGCGATGCCTCCGGCGAGCCCACGGGCATCTTCTCGGAGAGCGCGCGCCAGCTGGTGACGGCGGCGATCCCCGAGCCCGGCGAGGCGGCGCGGCGCGAGGCCGCTCGGGCGGCCCTGGCCGATTGCGCCCGCCTCGGCATCACGGCGGTGCATAGTTGCGAAGGCCCCGATGCCTTTTACGCCCTGGCGAGATTGGAGCAGGCGGGCGAGCTGACGGCGCGGGTGTGGCATATGCTGCCCCTGCGGGCGCTGGAGGCTGCGGCCGGCTGCGGCCTCGTCACCGGCTATGGCAGCGAGCGACTGCGCATCGGCCACGTCAAGATGTTCGCCGATGGAGCCCTCGGTTCGGCCACCGCCGAGATGCTGGCGCCCTACGAGAGCCGGCCCGACGATCGCGGGGTTGCGGCCACCGACACGCCGACGCTGCTGGAGGCCGTGCGATTCGCTGCGCGCCACGGGCTCGCTTCGGCCATTCATGCCATCGGCGATGGCGCCAACCGGCGCGTGCTGGACATCTATGCCCAGGTGGCCCAAGAGCTCTCCGGTGCCCCCCTGCGCCAGCGCATCGAGCACGTGCAGTTGCTTTCCCCCGAGGACCTGCCGCGGCTGGCGGCGCTGGGGGTGATCGCCTCGATGCAGCCGCTCCACGCCACCCAGGATCGGGTGATGGCCGAGCGCCAGTGGGGGGCGCGCTGCCGCACCGCCTACGCCTGGCGCAGCCTGCTGGCGAGCGGCGCCCGCCTGGCCTTTGGCACCGACGCCCCGGTGGAGACCCTGAGCCCCTTGCTCAGCCTCTATGCAGCCGTGACCCGGCGCAGTGCCGATGGCGTCCCCACCGACGGCTGGTATCCCGGGCAACGGCTGACCCTCGGGGAGGCCCTGCACGCCTACACCCTGGGCGCCGCCTATGCGGCCTATGGCGAGGGCAGTCGCGGGAGCCTGGCGCCGGGCAAGCTGGCGGATCTGGTGGTGCTCTCCCACGATATCCTGGCCCAGCCGCCCGAGGCCCTGCTGGAGGCCCATGTGGAGATGACCATGGTGGGCGGCGAGATCGTCTACCAACGCTGAGGCGGCGCGATCGGGGAGCGATCGCGCCGCCAGAGGTGTCCGGAGAGGGCGGCGTTGGCGCCGCCCTCGGCGTTTCTAGTCCTGAAAGCTCTCCACGATGCGGCGATAGCGCTCCACCAGGCTGGCGGCCTGGTCGTCGCTATGGGCCTCGGCAAAGATGTGGAAGAGCGGGTGATCCGCATCGGGGAGCACCAGCACCCACTCACCCTCGCCCAGGTGAACCTTGACGCCGTCGATCTGATCGCCCAGGCGGTCCTTGTACTGCTGGTTGAGCAGGCGCATCACCTTGCCTTTGGCCTCCCATGGGCAACTCACCTGGCTCTGGGCCAGATGGTAGGTGGGCACGCCCGCCAACGCCTCGATCAGGCTCGTCTTCTGCAGAGTCATGAACTCGAGCAACTTGGCGACGGTCATCATGCCATCCACCACCGGCTGAAACTCGGGCCAGATGAACGAGCCGTTGCCATCGGCGGCCATCAGCACATCCGAGTTGTTGGCCACTTGCATCAGGGCGGGCAGGTTGACCTTGGTGCGGATCACGCGCCCGCCGTACTTGGCGGCGATGCGCTCAAAGACCGTTGGCATGGAGACGGGCACGGCCACCGTGCCGCCGCCCTTGTGCTTCATCGCCATGTCGGCCAGCAAGGCCGCCAGGCGGACGCCATCCACGGCGCTTCCGCCGCAATCCACCACAAAGACGCGCTCGCCCCCCACATCCAGGCGCACGCCCATGATGGTATCCAGGGTGTGGCAGATCTTGCCCAGTTGGTTCAGCGACTTTTGAAACTCCTCGGGCAGGATGGACATCTTGGTCTCGTCCAGGGCCTCGTTGAGGGCCACCACACGGCAGTTGAGCGCCGTGAGCAGGGGCGCCAAGACGGCGGCCGTGGGGGCGTTGGCAAAGTCCACCGCCAGATAGTGGTTGGCATCGCGGATGGCCTGCACGTCCAGCACGCCGAGGAAGGCCTCGGAGTAGCGCTCGGCCACGTGGTCGGCATAGTCAATGGTGCCGATCTCATCGAGATACACCCGCCGAAAGTCCTCGCGGAAGAACACCTGCTCGATGCTGCGCTCCTGGGCCTTGGTCAGGTCCTGGCCGTTGCTATCAAAGAACTTGATGTCCACGACGCGGTTGTCAAAGGGCGAAAGGCGCACATGGACGCCCCCCGCGGCGCGGGCATGGCGCGTGTAGAACCGGGCCACAGGGATGGGCATGGAGCGCAGGTCCAGGACGTTGACGCCCGCCGAGGGCAGGCCCGAGATGATCCCGCGCTTGAGCATGCGGGGGCTGCGGTGCGGGTCGCGGTTGATGGTGACGACAGAGCCTTTGGGCAGGCTGGCGCCAAAGGTGGCGCCCAACCGGGCGGCCAGCTCGGGCGTCAGGTCGATGTTCACCAGACCGGTGACGCCAAAGCGGCCAAAGAGCACGTGGCGCCCCTGGGCGCCCCAGATGATGCTCGAGTTGACGCTGGCGCCCGCATCCACCTCTTTGTTCGGCCAGATCTTGACGTTGGGGTGGATGATGGCCCCCTCGCCGATGACGGTGGAATCGCCGATGACGGTGCCCTCAAAGAGGACGCTCTTGCGCTTGATGTTGCACTGCCGCCCCACCACGGCGCCGCGCAGTTCGGCGCCCTCGCCGATGTAGCAGTTGCGCCAGACGACGCTGCGATCCAGGTGGACGTAGCGATCGATCACCGAATAGTCGCGCACCACCGTCGGCCCGTGGACGATGACGCCCTGCTTGAGCTTGACGCCGTCCCCCAGGAAGACGGGGGCAAAGATCTGGGCGTCTGGCGCGATCTCGACCCCTTCGCCAACCCAGATGCCCTCGCCGATCTGCTGCCCCAGGGGCTCGGTGCGCACCCGTCCATGGAGCATGTCGCCATTGGCGCGCATGTACTCGGCCAGGTTGCCCACGTCGCACCAGTAGCCCTCGGCAACATAGCCGTACATCGGATCGCCCTTTTCCAGAAGCATGGGGAAGAGCTCCTGGCTAAAGTCGAACTTGGTCTCCGGCTCAAAGTAGTCCAGGATCTCGGGCTCGAGCACATAGATGCCCGTGTTGACGGTATCCGAGATCACCTCGCCCCAACTGGGCTTCTCCAGGAAACGCTGGATGCGCCCCTCCTCGTCCACGATGACGACGCCATATTCCAGGGGGTTGGGCACGCGGTAGAGGGTGAGGGTGGCCTTGCTGCCCCGCTGCTTGTGAAACTCGATCACCGCCGAGAGGTCAATGTCGGTGAGGGCGTCTCCGCTGATGACGACAAAGGTGTCGTCCAGCAGAGCCTGGGCCTGCTTGACGCTGCCGGCGGTCCCCAGGGGCACCTCTTCGATGGAGTATTCGATATGCATCCCCAGTTGCGAGCCATCGCCAAAGTAGTCCTGGATGGCTTCGGCCATGAACTGGAGGGTGATCACCACGTCGGTGATGCCGTGCCGCTTGACCAGGTCCAGGATGTGGGCGATGACGGGCTGGTTCACGATGGGCACCAGCGGCTTGGGACGGTTCACTGTCAACGGCCTGAGTCGCGAGCCGGCCCCACCGGCCATGACCACAGCTTTCATGTCAAACCTCCCTCTATGGACGAGCTCGAATTGGATGGAAGGGCTGTTGATGGCGGAATTATACCACGCCACACCCCTCATGGGTATGCCCAGAGCGGCCAATATACAGAAAAGGGGGAGCGTTCCCGTGAGCTCCCCCTCCGATCCTAGGGCTCGGCGCGATCGCGGCCGATGTTCGATAGAAACTCGGCCCGCGTCGTCGGATTGCGTTTGAACACGCCCAGCATCGAGCTGGTCACCATGCGGGCGTTGGGCTTTTTCACGCCGCGCATGGCCGCACACATGTGCACGCCTTCGCACACCACGGCCACCCCCAAGGGATGCAGGGTCTCCTGGAGGAACTCGGCGATCTGCTGGGTCATCTGCTCCTGAATCTGCAGGCGCCGGGCGTACATCTCGACGATGCGCGGGATCTTGCTCAGGCCGATGACCTTGCCATCGGGGATATAGCCCACATGGCAACGTCCGAAGAAGGGCAGCAGGTGATGCTCGCACAGGCTGTAGTAATCGATATCCCGCACCACCACCATCTCGTCATAGGTCACGTCAAAGATGGCATCGTTGATCAGGCGCTGGGGGTCCACGTGATAGCCGGCGGTCAACTCGACATAAGCGCGCGCCACCCGATCGGGCGTCCGCACCAGCCCCTGTCGCTCGGGGTCCTCGCCGATGGCCTCAAGGATGGCGCGTATGGCGCAGGCGATGTCGCCCGTGCACTCTTGCTCCTCGATGTCCAGCAAATCCACGCGAAACGCATCATAATCGGCGGGGTCCACTTCTAGCGGTGGCATGAGTCTCCTTCTTGTTCCGTGCATGCCTTCAGGATGATATCCGGGCGGGGGACCATCTGCTGCGAGGGCAGCCTGCCTGCGATGGTCCGCAACGATTCGCCCGTCACGGGGTGCAGCCAGTCGGGCGCCACGTCAGCGGCGGGCCTGGCGATGTGCGCATAGCGCAGCAATTCGGGATCGGGCACCTGCCTTCCGCTCAGGTGGAACGCCCGCTCGCCGAACAGGATGATGTCCAGGTCAATGGTGCGGGGGGCGAACTTGTCGGGACCGCGCACGCGCCCCAGCTCTCCCTCTATGCGCCGCAACACCTGATCCTTGAGCTGCTGCGGCTCCAGATCGGTCTCGATCAGGGCTGCCGCATTGAGGAACCTGGGTTGGGCTGGGCCGCCCATCGGCTCGGTCTCGTACACGGGCGAAAAGGCCACCACCGGCACGAGCTCGGCCAGGCGTTGGGCCGCCCGACAGAAGTTGGACTCCCGGTCCAGATTCGACCCCAGCAGCAGCAGCACCCGGGTCATTCGGGGAAATCCTCTCGTGTGCGCGTGATCTCGACGCCCACCGAATCGGCAAAGCGTAGGGCGCCGGGCTTTTCCACGCGCACCGTCGCGCGCTGCACTCCCTGGTGGGCCAGACATACCCGCGCTACCTCCGCGGCCAGCTTCTCCACCAGGTAGTAACGCGAGGCCTCCACATGGGCGATGATCTGCTTGGTGATGGTGCGATAGTTGACCGTGTCCTCGATCCGGTCGGACGCGCCGGCGGCCCGCGTGTCCGCCTCCAGGGTGATGTTCAGCACCACATCCTGCACGTTGTTGCGCTCGTCCTCATTCACGCCGATCACGGCGCGCAGCAGCAGGTTGCGGATCAGGATGCGATCGGTCATGCTTGGCTCCCCCGTCTCTACAGGTGTTCGCCGCCGGTGACGTGCAGCAGCTCGCCCGTCACAAAGTCCGAGCGCAGCAGGTACAGCACCGCCGCGACGATCTCGTCGGGCGATCCCGTGCGCTTGAGCGGCAGCCGCTCCGCCAGGCGCTCAAAGTAGCGGTCGGCGTCGTCGGGCGGTGGCAGGATGGCCCCGGGCGCCAGGGCGTTCACCTGCACATCCGGCCCCAAGGCCAGCGCCAGGCTGCGGGTGAGGGCCACCAGGGCGCTCTTGGCCAGGGTGTAGGCCATATACTGGGTGCCCGGCCGCTCGGCGCGCCAATCGGCGATGTTGACGATGTGGCCCCGCTGGCCGGGCTGCAGGTTCCTGGCAAAGGCCTGGCAGAGGAAAAAGGGCGCCTTGAGATTGATATCCATGTGCCGGGCCCAGTTCTCCTGGTCGGTGGAGAGGATGGTGCCGCGCTCAAAGATGGCCGCCGAGTTGACGAGGATGTCCAGGTGGCCAAACCGAGCCAGGCCCGCCTCCACCAGCGGCGCGAGGCGAGCCGTCTCGCGCAGGTCGGCCTGCACGGCCAGCGCCTCGCTGCCCAGGGCCTGGATCTCGTCCACGACGCTCTGCGCCTGGGCGGACGAGCTGTGGTAGTGGACGATCACGCGGACGCCTTCTGCAGCTAGGCCCAGGGCGATGGCGCGCCCGATGCGCACCCCGGCGCCTGTGACCAACGCTACCTTGCCGGCAAGCTCCATCTGTACCCCCTGATGCGGCGCTCTGTGGCGGCGTTACGCACCCATTGGCACGATGGTAGCCAGACGGCCCCTGGCTGTCAACCGCCGCCGGTGCGCGCCCCTGGGCCATCGCTTGCTCCGGCCCAGCGGCCATGCTATACTTTGGCCCCGAACGGCCGTACGATCCGCCACCGCCAAGGGAGGAGGACGCGCATGGAGCTCATGCAGGCGCTGCGGCGCCTGGCCGATGTGGACGACGAGTGGGACGACAAGGGGCGCCGATTCCAGCAGGCGCGCAGCCGCTTGAGCGATGTTGCCACTCTGGAGACCAGGCGCGGTGAGCAGCGCTCCCGCCAAGAGGAGCTGGCCGCCCGGCGCCGCCGGTTGCACGATCTCGAGCTCGAGCTGGAGGGGCTGCAGGAGCGCGCCCGCCAGGTCGAGGCGGATCTGTACGGCGGTGGGGTGTTGGCCCCCCGCGAGCTGGAGAATCTCCGGCGCGATGGTGAGTCCCTCAAGCGACGCATGGATCAACTGGAGGACCAGGCCCTGGAGCTGATGGAGCAGGTGGAGATGCTGGGCGCCTCCGTCGAGGAGGGGGCCGCCGAGCTGGCCTCCTTCGAGCGCGACTGGAGCGAGGAGACGGCCTCGGTGCGAGAGGAGTACACCACGCTGCGCAGCCGCCTGGAGGAGCTCAAGGCCGAACGGGACATGCTGCGCGCCGCCATCCCGCGCCGCGAGCTGGCCCTGTATGACGAACTGCGCCGCAGCAAGGGCGGGCGTCCCCTGGCTCCCATGGTCGATCGGGTGTGCCAGATCTGTCGCGTCAGCGTGCCCACCCACAAGGCGACCATCGCCGAGGGCGGCGGCGACACCGTAGCCACGTGCGAAGGGTGCGGGCGTATTCTGTACCTCGCGTAGGAAAGGTACCCTTGCATAACCCCTACATCACCGATCGCCCCCTGAGCGATCAGGACCTCTTTTTCGGTCGAGAGCGGGTGTTGGCTGACCTCGGGCAGGCCCTGGAGGCGGAGCAACGCCTGTTCTTGCTCTTTGGCCAGCGCCGTATCGGCAAGACGTCGCTCTTGGGCCAGTTGCCCGCCTACCTGGGGGAGAGGTACCGCGTCCTGCGGGTGGCATGGGAGGCGATCCCCGACGATCGGGCGCGCCCCCTGGATCGCATCCTCTGGGCCGTGGCCCATGCCCTGGATTGGCCCCAGCCCGCTCCCGAGGACGCCGCATCCGGCGGCGCCGCCTATCTCGCCGAGCACGCGGGCGAGCTGCCCCCCGGCCCGGCGCCCATCGTCTGCGTGGACGGCATCCCGCCGACCAGTTGCGCCCCCAACAGCGGCTGGGCAGCGGTGCTCAAGGCGCTGGATGACTCGCTGCGTGGGGGCAAGCTGACGCTCCTCCTCGCCATCGAAGCTCGCCCCGAAGAGTGCGAGGCCGGCGACATGGTGCCCCACCCGATCGTGCTGGGAGGGCTGAACCTCGAGGAGACCGAGGATCTGCTGCTCATGTCCACGCGCGGGCAGTTGACCTACGACCTGGATTCGATGCGGCGTATCCACACCCTGACGGGGGGCGAGCCGTATCTGGTGCAGCTCTTTGGCCACATCCTGTTCGAGCTGCGGGCCCGGCGCGGCTGGGTGAGCACGGCTGAGGTGGATGCGGCGATCCCGTCAGTGATCGAGCAAGCCGAGGCGCAGTTCGTCGAAACCTGGGCGCGCAGCGATACGGCCACCCGCGTAGTGCTGTGCGTCTTTGCCGAGGGATTGGGCACCCACGGCATCGGGTCCGCCGATGACATCCGGCGCCGCCTGGCCCGCCTGCGGGTCGAGATGCCCCTGGAGCACATTGAGCGAGCCCTGGCCGACTTGAGGCGGCGTGATCTGGTCGAGCAGTTGGGGGGCGGGTTGTTCCGCTTCCGCAGCGCGTTGCTGCTGCAGTGGCTGCGGGCCAACAAGAGCGCCGTGGAGACGGTGCGTCGCTCACGCGAGTACCGGCGCTTGCCGCGCCCGACGACGCCGCCGCTGTTGAGCCGCAAGATCGACTGGCTGGGCCTGGGGCTGTGGGTCCTCATCGCTGCGCTGGTGGTGGCCATCGGCGCCGTGTGGCGCAGCCGCGAGCTGCGCATCACCTGGACCGACCAACCCCCCACTGTCGAGCCCGACGGCGAGGCGACGGCCGAAGCGCCGCTGGTCATCGTCACCCCGGAACGCCCGCTACCCTCGGGGCGCCTGGCCTACATGGCCAAGGAGGAGGCGGGTCACTACTGGGACATCTATACCATGACGGCTGAGGGGCTGGACCCGGTGCGCCTGACAGAGACCGAGGCCGATGACATGTTGCCCGCCTGGTCGCCCGACGGTCGGCGCATCGTCTTTATCTCCGATCGGGACGGCAACCGCGAGGTCTATCTGATGAACGCCGATGGCTCGACGCCGGAGAACCTGACCCACAACCCGGCGGAGGATTGGACTCCCACCTGGTCGCCCGATGGCTCGCGCATCGCCTTTGCCTCGTTCCGCGACAACAACTGGGAGATCTATGTCATGCAGGCCGATGGCTCCGGCCAGAAGCGCATGACCAACAGCTCCGCGGCGGACTATAGCCCGACCTGGTCGCCCGATGGCGAGTGGATCGCCTTTGTCTCGGATCGCAGCGGGAACCTGGATATCTTCCTGATGCGTCCCGATGGCAGCGAGCTGCGCCAGTTCACCAACGATCCCGCCACCGACCAATCGCCGACCTGGGCGCCCGATGGGCGCCGCCTGTTGTGGGAGAGCTATCGGTACGGGAACATGGAGATCCTGATGGCGGACCTGGAGGGGGGCGAGCCGAGCAACCTGAGCCAGGATTCCTATGCCGATGACCATGGCCCCAGCATGTGCCCCTCCGGGCAGCGCATCGCCTACTTTACCAACCGCGATGGCGGCTGGGATATCGCCACGCTGGATCTGCAGACGGGCGAGCGCGCCAACCTCACCCAGAGCATCGCGGTGGAGCAGTACCCCGTCTGGGCCCCCTGAGGCCGCCCTCTGTCGCCAGGCCGACTAGGCCAGCCGCATCAGGACCTGCTGCAAGACCTGCTGCGCCACCATGATGAGGATCAAGGCGACCATGGGGGAGAGGTCCAGGCCGCCCATGCCCGGCAGGATGCGCCGGATCGGCCCCAAGATCGGCTCTGTGATGGCATATAGAAACTGGATGATGGCGCTCTCGCGGCTTATGGGCAGCCAGGAGACCAGCACGCGGGCCAAGATGGCCCAGTAGAGGACCTGGGCCAGGATACTGACGAAACTACTCAACCAGGAAATCACGACATATCTCCAAGTTCACGGGCTTTGTGATAAGCTGCGATCACGGCCTGAGCCACCAGGGCCCGCAGCCCGCCCTTCTCCAGCTCGAACAGGGCGGCGGCGGTGGTTCCGCCGGGCGAGGTCACTCGATTGCGTAGGATGGCGGGATGCTCGCCCACCTCGCGGGCATAGGCGGCAGAGCCCAACACCGTCTGCAGCGCCAGAGTGGCCGCCACATCCCGCGCCAGCCCCATCTGCACCCCCGCATCGGTCAGGGCCTCGATAAAGAGGAACACATAGGCCGGGCCGGAGCCGCTCAGGGCGGTGGCCATGTCCACATCGTCTTCCTTGTCCGAGTAGACCTGCACGCCCAGGGCGCTCACCAGGGCCCGCGCCTGCTCGCGCTGGGCCTCGCTGGTGGCGGGGGTCGCCGTCCACAACGAGGCGCCCTGGCCCACCTGGCCCGGCGTGTTGGGCATCACCCGCACGATAGCGGGCGTCGCCAAGGCAGCGGCGTACTGGGCGATGCGCGCGCCGGCGACGATGGAGAGCACCAGCGCCTCGGGACGCACCCGGCCGCTCAGGCCGTGGAGGACCTTTTCCAGCACCTGGGGCTTGACGGCGAACACGACCAGGTCGGCATTCGCCACCGCATCGGCGTTGCTGTCGGTGGTGGCAACGCCCAGCGACTCGCGCAGGTAGGCGCAGCGCGCCGCCACGGGGTCGCTGACGACGATCTGCCCCGGCGCGACCAGCTCGCGGCCCAGCAGGCCGCGCATGATGGCCTCGCCCATGACGCCGCCCCCGATAAAGGCGATGCGCAGGTTCTCCAGTGCTCCAGGCATGGCTTGCTCCCTCTACTCGTGGATCTGTGGCGCAAAGATGGCGCGCCCGATGCGCACCAACGTGGCCCCCTCTTGGATAGCCACCTCGAAATCGTCGGTCATACCCATGGATAGCTCGCGCCAGGTGCTGAATGGCAGCTCTCGGCGCAGCCGTTCTCGCAGCAGACGCAGCCGCGCGAACACAGGGCGGGCCTGCTCCGGTTCGGCCACCACGGGGGCCATGGTCATCAGGCCCTGCACCTCCAGGTGCGCGAACCCCTCAAGCTGGGCCGCCTCGGCCAGCAGGGCGTCCTCGGCCGCCGGCGTGGACGCGTCGAAACCGTACTTGCTGGCCTCGCCCGAGACGTTGATCTCCAGCAGCACCGGCAGCACCCGGCCCGCCTCGGCGGCGGCGCGATCCAGGCGCTGGGCCAGGCGCAGCGAATCCACCGAGTGAATCCTATCCGAGACGGCCACGGCCCGGGCGGCCTTGCGCGACTGGATATGGCCGATCATGTGCCAGGTGGGCGGCTCCTGGGCCAACCAGGGCCCCGGAGCCGAGCGGCGCGCCTCCAGCTCCTCGACCCGGTTCTCGCCCAGGTGGCGCAGCCCACAGGCATAGGCGGCCTCGACCTCGGCCGGGGAGCGGGTCTTGGTCACGCCCACCAGGGTCACCTCGCCCCGTGCGCGCCCCGCACGGTCGCAGGCGCGCAGGATGCGACCCTCGATCCGTTCCAGGTTGGCGCGTATGCGGAGGCAGACCTCATCGGGCGCCATTGACTACTCCTCGCAGCGGTGCCGATGCCTGATTATACACCATCTGGCCGCAAGCCGATGATCGCGGCGAAACGTCCGGTGCGCCCGCCTTCGGCGCGGTGCGAGTAGAACAGGTCGGTGCGGCAGGCGGTGCATAGGCGGGCGCACTCGATCTGCCGTAGGCCCACCTGGGCGAGCTGATAGGCGTTGGCGGACCAGAGATCCAGGTAGGCATGGCCGTTCGGACGGCGCCGCCGGAGGAGGTCAGGCGCCTGGGGGAAGGCCGCCTCCGCTGCGGCCACAACCTCCGGCCCCACCTCGTAGCAGCAAGGGCCGATGGAGGGGCCGATGGCGGCCTGCAGGTCCTCCGGGCGGCAGCCGAACTCGGCGATCATCGTCTTTGCCGCCCGGGCGGCCGTGCCGGCCAGGGTGCCCTGCCACCCTGCATGGGCCAACCCGATGGCGCCGCGGCGCGGGTCATACAGCAGCACCGGCACGCAATCGGCATAGCGGAGCATCAGGTAGAGGCCGGGGGTGACGGTGATCAACGCGTCCGTCTGGGGGATGACGCGCCCGCCATCTGCGGGCGTGGCCACGGCCACGCGCGTCCCATGCACCTGGTGGGCGGTGACGACGCGCTCCGCCGGGATGTCCAGCGCGGCCAGGAGCCGCGCGTGATTGTGGGCCACCGCCTCGGGCGCATCTCCGACGGTGTGGCCCAGGTTCAGGCTGGCCAGATGCCCCGCGCTGTGGCCCCCCAGGCGCGTCGTGATGGCGTGCACCAGGGGCGCGCCGGCCAGCCCCTCAAAGCGGTGAAGAGCCAACGGGTCAGCCATCGCCGGCCTCGTCCTGCGAGGGGGCGGACTCTCGCCCTGCGAAAACCCGGACCATGTCCCACGGCAGGGGCTCCCCGGGGGCCCGGGCCGCCAGCTCCTGTTCGATGCTCAGCCCGGCTCGCTGCAGCGCGCGCTCCAGGCGGGCCGGATCGGGGTTGGGCATGTTCAGCAGTACCTCGCCCACCTGCGGGCCGCCCCGGGCCAGCACCGCCTGCACCCGCGCGGCGCTGGCCGCCTCGGCCCGCAGCTCCACCCGCAGGCGGCGGCAGCCCTCGCGAATGCGGGCCGTGCGCGCCTCCAGCAGCGGGGCGGGCGCCATGGCCATGCGCTCCCAGGGCGTGTGGGCCTTGGGCACAAAGGGGGTCAGGTTGACCACCACCTGCCGGCCAAAGCGTTCGCGCACCTGGCCGACCAGCGACAGCAGCTCCTCGATATCGTCGTCTTCCTCGGTGGGGAGGCCGATCATGAAGTAGAGCTTCAACGAGGCAAAGCGATCCTTGACCTGATCCGTGGCCCGCAAGATGTCCTCGTGGGTGATGCCCTTGCGTATCAGGCTTCGCAGACGCTCTGACCCCGCCTCGGGCGCGAGGGTGATGGAGCGGCTGCCCGTGCGGGCCAGGGCGTCCACCAGGGCGGGCGACAGGGGGCGAATGCGCAGCGAGGAGACCGAGACCTCGGCTCCCATCTCCTGGAGCGCCTGGGCCAGCTCCTCGATCCGCCCATAGTCCGACGCGGCCGCCGAGACCAGGCCAACCCGCGTGAGCTGGTCTGACCTCTGGCGCACCTGCTCCAGGATGCTCTCCAGCGAGCGCTCGCGGTAGGGGCGGTACCACTGGCCGGCCAGGCAGAAGCGGCAGCCGTGGACACAGCCCCGCGAGATCTCGACGAGGTGCATGTCGCCAAACTCGGAGCGCGGCGCAACGATGACGGTGCCCGTGGGGAAGGCGTCCAGATCGGCCAACCGCTGACGCACCACGGGGGCGCCGGTGTGGCGCAGCGGCACATAGACGCCCGGGATGCGGGCCAGGGCGTCCAGGGTCTCGTCGCGGCTGCAGCTCCACATGCCGCCCAGGGCCTGCCCCAGCGGCTCCAGGATCGGCTNNGGCTCGATCTCGCCGATGGCGATGGCGTCGGCCAACGCAGCCAGAGGCGCCGGATTGGCCGACACGGCCGGGCCGCCCAGCAACACCAGGGGATCGCCCGACCCGCGCTCGGCCGCCCGCAAGGGGATCTGGGCGCGCCGCAGCACGCCCAAAAGGTGAAAGTAATCCATCTCGAAGGAAAGGGAAGCGGCCACCACGGCGGCCTCCGCGATGGGCTGCTGCGATTCCAGGGTGAGCACCGGGGTGTCGGCGCGGGGGCGCCGATCGAGCCAGGCAAAGGCTCGCTCCACCAGAAGGCCGGGCAGGGCATTCAGGTGCTGGTAGAGGCTGTGGACGGCCAGGCTGGACATGCCCACGGCATAGCTGTTGGGGTACACCAGGGCGATGGGCACCTGCCCGCCCCAATTGCGCACCAGGGCGCCCGTCTCGCTCGCCAAAAAGGCGCGCGCGGTCTCAATGTCTTGCCAGGCCATGGATCTGCTCCTTCTGCGCTGTAGCCTCGATGATAGCGGCGCGGCGAGGGAGCGTCAAACGTGGGGGGCGATGCCATGCCGGGGGGTTTGGCGAGGGGCGGGTCGGATGCTATCATTGATCTGGTGAGTGGGCCAGGCGATCGCGCACCCCCGCCAGGGGGTGTGAGGAAAGTCCGAACTCCATAGAGCGCGATGCTGGATAACGTCCAGGCGGGGTGACCCGACGGCACAGTGCAACAGAGAGCAAAGCGCCTCGGCCTCGCGAGGGGTCGGGGTAAGGGTGAAACGGTGGTGTAAGGGACCACCAGCGGCGCGGGTGACCGGGCCGGCTAGGCAAACCCCATCGGGAGCAAGACCAAGCATGAGGCGCCCTCGACCCCGGTCGGGGGCAGGGGCTGCTCGTCCCAGGCCTCGGGTAGGTCGCGCGAGGCGTCGAGCAATCGGCGCCCCAGATAGATGATCGCCGCCCTCGCAGCAGTGCGAGGGTACAGAATTCGGCTTATCGGCCCACTCGCCGAGCATCCCTCACCTGCCGGGCCCGCGCCACCGATCGGCCGCGGCCCCGATAGCGGAGGCGCCATGCCTTACCTCCCCCGGCTCAAGGTCTGCTGCATATCATCCCTGCAGGAGGCGCGCCTGGCCATCGAGCAGGGCGCCCACGCCCTGGGGCTGGTCTCCGCCATGCCCAGCGGCCCCGGCGTCATCTCCGAGGAGCAGATTGCCCGCATCGCCAGGGCCACGCCGCCGGGCGTGACGTCGGTGCTGTTGACCAGCCTACAGGACGCCGAGGCCATCATCGCCCAGCAGAGGCGTCTGCGGACCCGTGCGCTCCAGCTTGTGGACCGCCTGCCGCCGGGCGCGCACCGGCGCATCCGGGCGGCCTTGCCGGGCATCGCCATCATCCAAGTCGTGCACGTCACGGGGCAGGAGGCCATCGCGCAAGCGCTGGCCCTCGCCCCCGATGTGGATGCCCTGCTGCTGGATTCCGGAAGACCCGATGGCGAGGTCAAGGAGCTGGGCGGCACCGGGCGCACCCACAACTGGGAGATCAGCCGGGAGATCTGCGCTGCCGTTCCGGTGCCCGTCTTTCTGGCCGGCGGCCTCACGCCGCAGAACGTGGGCCAGGCGATCCAGCAGGTGCGTCCCTTTGGCGTGGATGTGTGCTCCGGCGTGCGCACGGAGGGGCGGCTGGATGCCGGCAAGCTGGCGGCCTTTGCGCGGGCCGTGCGGTCCGCGGGCGAGGCGCCCTGCCCCCACGATCGTGGCGCATAGCCGGCCGATGGCCCTCACCCCCACGGGCGTTACGCGCGACGGGCGGATCTGCGCCCCCTCTCCCGCGGGCNNGGAGAGGGGGAAGGGGGTGAGGGCGGGTGTCGCGCCGCATAGTCCACGTATGGCCCTGTCCCCACGGACCTCACGCGCAGCGAGTGAGTCTGCGCCCTCTCTCCCGCGGGCTGGAGAGGGCGAAGGGGGGTGAGGGCGACTGTCGCGCCGCATAGCCCGCGGATGGCCCTCACCCCCACGGACGCCACGCGCGACGGGCGGGTCTGCGCCTCCTCTCCCGCGGGCGGGAGAGGGG
>DCTX01000044.1:0-201 GCA_002329325.1 Anaerolineales bacterium UBA1429 | reverse complement strand
GGCGGTCGCGCCGCATAGGCCACGGGTGGCCCTGTCCCCACGCGCCTCACGCTCGACGAGCGGATCTGCGCCCCCTCTCCCGCGGGCTGGAGAGGGCGAAGGGGCGTGAGGGCGACTGTCGCGCCGCATAGCCCGCGGATGGCCCTCACCCCCACGGACGCCACGCGCAGCGAGTGAGTCTGCGCCCCCTCTCCCGCGGGC
>DCTX01000021.1 GCA_002329325.1 Anaerolineales bacterium UBA1429 | reverse complement strand
ACCGGCGCCCACAAGATCAACAACGCCCTGGGGCAGGCCCTCATCGCCCGGGCCATGGGCAAGACGCGTCTGATCGCCGAGACGGGCGCGGGCCAACACGGCGTGGCCACGGCCACCGCCGCGGCCTTGCTGGGCATGGCCTGCGTCGTCTATATGGGATGCGATGACATGGCCCGCCAGGCGCCCAACGTGCTGCGCATGCGCCTGCTGGGGGCCGAGGTGCGCCCCGTGGATGCGGGCTCGCGCACCCTCAAGGACGCCATCAACGAGGCGCTGCGCGATTGGGCCGCCACCGTGGGCGATAGCTACTACTTGCTGGGCTCGGCTCTGGGGCCGCACCCCTACCCCATGATCGTGCGCGACCTGCAGAGCGTCATCGGCCGCGAGGCCCGCGCCCAATGCCTGGAGCAGATGGGCCGCCTGCCCGATACCCTGATCGCCTGCGTGGGGGGCGGCTCCAACGCCATCGGCCTGTTCCACCCCTTCCTCGCCGACGACGTGGAGCTGATCGGCGTGGAGGCCGGCGGCGAGGGGATCGCCGAGGGACGCCACGCCGCCCGCTTCGCCGACCCGGAGCGCGGCAGGCTCGGCGTGCTGCACGGCGTGCGCACCTACGTGCTGCAGACGCCTGATGGCCAGATCGCCCTGACCCACTCGGTCTCGGCGGGGCTGGACTACGCCTCGGTGGGGCCCGAGCACGCCCATCTGCGGGCGCTGGCGCGGGCGCGCTACACCTATGCCGACGACGCGGCTGCGTTGGGGGCGTTCCGCGCCCTCAGCCGGTACGAGGGCATCCTGCCCGCCCTGGAGTCGTCCCATGCGGTGGCTGAGGCCATGCGCCTGGCGCCCCAGCGGCCGCGGGATCAGATCCTGCTGGTGAACCTCTCGGGCCGGGGCGACAAGGACCTGGATACCGTGACGGCCTATCTGGAGGAGGCAAAGGAATGAGCCAAGCGAACGGACACGGCGTGGCCGCCATCGAGGGCGCCTTCCGCAGCGCCGCCCTGCAGGGGCGCGCGGCCCTCATCACCTACCTGACGGTGGGCTACCCGACGCCCGACGACACGCCCGACCTGGTATCGGCCCTGCAGGCCGGCGGAGCGGACCTGATCGAGCTGGGCGTGCCCTTCTCCGACCCCGTCGCAGATGGCCCCACCATTCAGCGGGCCAGCCAGCGCGCCCTGGAGGCGGGGCTCACCCCCGAAGGCTGTCTGGGGATGGTGGCGACGCTGCGAAGCCAGGGCGTGCAGACGCCCCTCATCCTGATGGGCTACTACAACCCGATCCTGAGCTACGGCCCGGCGGCCTATGCCCAGCGCTGCGCCCAGGCAGGCGTCGATGGCCTCATCGTCCCCGATCTGCCCCCGGAGGAGGCCCGGCCCCTTCACATGGCCTGCGCCAAACATGGCCTGGCGTTGATCTACCTTGTGGCGCCTACCAGCAGTCCGGCGCGCCTGGCCCTGATCGCCGCCGAGACCCAGGGGTTCCTGTACGTCGTCTCGCGGCTGGGCACCACCGGCGGGGAGCACAGCCTCGATGGGGCCCTGGACCGCCAACTGCGGGAGGTGCGCCAGGTGGCGCGTACGCCCGTGGCCGTGGGCTTTGGCGTATCGCGCCCGGAGGCGGCCCGCCTGCTGGCGCCCCTGGCCGACGGGGTGATCGTCGGCAGCGCCATCGTCGAGCGCGCGGCCCGGGGGCCGGAGGAGGTCCGCGCCTTTGTGGCCGAGCTGCGGGCGGCGCTGGGCCGGTAGCAACGGGTTCGACGGCCGGGTCTGCCCACGCAACGCAGGGCTGCTGCGCACCGTAAAGACGCGCGGCAGCGTGTGACGTGGCGCCTTTTCTGCCAGGGGTGGTCCCGCGCACGGTGTACGCGCATTGTCCCCGTGCCTGAACTCGCCCCAGCCGGGCTTAACCTCGTTCTGCCCTGCGGATGCGCGTGCGGTAGCGCCCCACCTGCCGCTGTATCTCGGCCTGATACTCTGTCAAATAGGCCGTGATGAGGCCCGCTTGCTCCTCGGGCATCGCCACGAACTGCCCCTGCGCGGCGAGATGCGCGCAGAAGCGGGCCAGGTCGGCCTCCAGGTGAACCCGGACGCCAGCGCCCTCGCCCGTCACGGCATAGCGCTCTTGGCCCAGGTTCTCGATCTCCGGCTTGCCGAACCAGAGCTGGTAAGGCGTGCCATAGCCGGAGAAGGTCGTGCAGCGCCGGGCGAAAAGGGGCTTGATGGCGCGCTTGACGGCGGCCACTCCGCCCCGCCCACGCAGCACCAGCCGCAGCGGGTAGGCATAGTGCCCGGCGGCGCGCCCCTCGTGGCCAACCTCGACGCTCTCCACCACCAGCTCACCCAACGCTTCGCCCGGGAAGGGCATCTCCATCATGGCGCGGAACTTGTCGGCAAAAGGCATGGCGGGCCTCCTAGTATGCGGGCGGCGCGAATCGCGCGGCGACGCTAGAGGAACTCGGGCAGGCGCCCTCGCAGCAAGAGCTGCCGCGCCTCGCCGTCGGGATCATCTACCGCCCGACTCTCGGCGCCGTCCAGGACCATGGTCGTGCGCCGCTCCAGCGTATACGGCTGCCAGTCCGGAAGCCCGGCGTGGCGCGGGTCGCCGCTGCGGGCAAAGGCCGCCCAGGCCCCGCTGAGCTGGCGCGAGAGTTGCTCCGCCTCCGGGTAGCGCACCAGTCGCAGCACCAGGGGCAGCTCGGCGGTGTGAAAGGCGCGTAGGGAGCCGTCACCACAGGGGGTGTTCCACCGAAAGTGATACAGGAACACGCTCGCCTGGCCCTGGGCCAGTTGTCGCTCGGCCTGGTCCACCGTCGCCGGGCGCAGGGTGCGGTCGGTGCGGATGCGAAAGTACAGGTCGCCAGGGCTCTCGGCGGGATACGCGCGGCGGTAGAGGGCGACGACGTCCTCCGCCATGTCAGGGGCCATGGCCTCTTGCGTCAGGGTCTCGCGCAGGCCGGCCCAATCGAGGCGCTGCAATCGGTCTCTCTCGGGATGGAAGAGGGTGCCCTCGTCCTTGCAGCAACCGATGATCATGGGGATATGGGCCGACTGGGCCGGCGCCCGATCCTTCCAGGGGAGCTCCGGCAGGGTGCGCCCATCCACCACGGCGCCCAAGCGCGCCGGGCGGCCACCGGGCCCCGAGACGGCCTGGGTCGCCCGGAAGACCTGCCCGGGCGGGATCGTCTGCAGCCTATCCAGCTCGCCCTCGCCCAACCCCAGGCGCGCCAGCAGCGCTCTGGCCGATGCCGTGGCCTCCTCGATCGTCGCCGCGGAGACCATGGAGCCGCTCTCGACGACGGCGCGGTGGAACAGCCCGCGGGCGGCCGGCATGGCCATCAGCGCGCCGATCTTGGCGCCGCCGCCTGATTCGCCAAAGACCGTCACGTTGGCAGGGTCGCCGCCAAAGGCGGCGATGTTGTCGCGCACCCAGGTCAGGGCGGCGATCAGGTCGAGCTGGCCCGCGTTGCCCTGGGCGAAGCGGTCGCTGAGGCCGCCCAGGTAGGTGTAGCCAAAGGCGTTCAGCCGATGGTTCACCCCCACCAGCACCACGTCCTGCTCCCGTGGCAGGCCATCGCCCAGCAGCGTGATGACGCTCGAGCCTGAGGCAAAGCCGCCACCGTGAATGTAAACCATGACCGGGCGGCGGCCCGACAGGCCGGGCGTCAACACGTTGAGGTTGAGGCAATCCTCGCTATCGGTCTGCGCCGCCGCGTCGGTGCGCTCGGGGCGCCCTCCTGCAAAGTACTCGCCGATCTCGGGGTGCAGCAGGATGTTGCCCGGCGACTGCACGCAGCGCGGGCCGCCGGCGCTGGCATCGCGGACGCCTAACCATGGCTCCGGAGGGCCGGGCGGCATGAAACGCCCCGCTCCGTGGGTCGGCCCGCCGTAGGGGATGCCCAGGTAGGCGTGCACGCCGTCCACGGTGCGGCCGCGGACCTTGCCGAACTGGGTCTCCACGACGGGGGCGAGGGATGCAGCCGTACGGTCACTGTGCGTCATGGTTCTCCTTCCTGTGGTCATGTGGCCTGTATTACGCCGGTATGATAGCCATCGGATGCGCCGCCGTCCAGCCCCTGGCTTTGCGCCGGTCACTCTGGCTCGGCACGGTGTTGGGGGGTGAAGGCATCCCCTGCCGGGGATCGTTTCGGGGCATACAGCAAGGCAGCCGCCCTGTGGGCGGCTGCCTATTGGTTTGCCGGTGAGACAACGTCCGCTGGACTAGCCGACGTGAATGATCTCGACAGGACAGCTATCGGCGGCATCCGCCGCGCAATCCTCAAGGTCATCAGGGATCTCGCCCTCGGACGGGTCGCCGTCAACCTGATACTCCTGCACCACCTGGCAGAGCCCGTCGTCGTCGTTCTCCTCAAACACCTCTGGGCAGGTGGACCAGCAAGCTCCGCACGAAATGCATTCGTCGCGATCTACGTTGACACTCGCCATCGAATCTGTCTCCTTCTTTGTGCTGTAGCGAACCTCTCGCTCCTCTAGAGCCGCCCCGATATTACTACAAGTCCACCATCGGGACAACCGCTGAGCGCAGGGGAATGTACGTCTACTCTCGCCAGAGGTCAAAACCGCCGCTATGCGTCGTGGAGCGGAAGATCCACATGGATGGTGGCCCCCTGCCCCAGGACGCTCTCCGCCGTGATCTCGCCTCCATGGGCGCGCACCAGCTCTTGGGCGATGGCCAGCCCCAGGCCCGAGTGGCCCTCGCCCCGGTGGCGCGCCCGGTCGCCCCGGTAGAACCGCTCAAAGATGTGGGGCAGGTCCTCCGGCGCGATCCCCTCGCCCGTGTCCTGGACGGAGATGCGCACCCCGCCGGCCCTCTGCGCGGCGCTGAGTCGGACGCTGCCCCCCGCGGCGGTGTGGCGCAGGGCGTTGCTCAACAAGTTGCCCAACACCTGCTCCATGCGCTGGGCGTCGGCCCGGACGGGCGCGAGTGGCAGCGCGAAAGTGGTATCCAGGGCGACGCCGCGCTTCTCTGCCTCGGGCCGATAGCGGGCGGCCACCCTCTGGAGCAATGCGGCCACATCGGTGGGAGCGAGGTCCAGGGTCATCTGCCCCGCCTCGGCCAGGGCCAGGTCGCGCATGTCGTTCACCAGTCGCTTGAGCAGCAGCGTCTGCTCGTAGACGGGCTGCAGGTTCTCCTGGTTCATGGGAAACACGCCGTCCTGCAGCGCCTCCAGCTCGCCCTGCATCACCGTCAGCGGCGTGCGCAGCTCGTGGGCGATATCGTTCATCAGGCGGCGGCGCAACTGGTCCTGCCGCTCCAGGTCGGCGGCCATGCGGTTGAAGCGCAAGGCCAGGGCGCCCACTTCGTCCTGGGCCCGCACCTCCACGCGCGCGGTCAGGTCGCCAGCGGCGATCTGCTCGGTGGCGGTCTCCAGCTCCTTGAGAGGGTGTAGCGTCGCGCTCGTGAGCACCAGCCCCACGCCGATGGCCAGCAGCGCGGCCAGCCCGCCGGCCCGCAGAATGGTTGACATGAGGCGCTGATGGAACTCGCTCTCCTCCGCCCCCACCTGGGTCACCAGATATCCCACGACCTTGCCTTGCACTGTCAGGGGCACGCCGGAGCGCAGCGCCACCCGAGGCAGGACCTTGCCCACCAGAGTCTCGGTGGGATCGTACCGCACCAGGCCGGCGGCGTCCGTCAACAGGAGATAGGCGGTGCCGGGGGCCATGCCTTCGCGCATGCCCATACCCATGCCGTAGGCGTGGCCCGCCTGCCGCCCAAAGAGTGGCTCGATGTCGCCCCAGTCGCCCTCCTCGTCATAGTACTCCTCCAACAGGGCGCGAAAGGAGTCGGTGCGCCGGATAGCCTCCACGGTGAGGTAGCGATTCAGGCCGGTGCGCGCAGCCCAGTGCACCGAGGTGGCCACCAGGGCGGTCGAGAGGGCTACCGCCAGCGCCACGACCAGAGAGAGCTTGAGGGGGAGGGGCAGGCGTTTGAGCATGTCACGCCTCGCGGATCTTGTAGCCGACGCCATGCACCGTCAGGATATAGGTGGGGTTGGGCGGATCGGGCTCGATTTTGCGGCGCAAGTTCTTGATGTGGGTATCCACGGTACGCTCGTAACCTTCGTAGGCATCGCCCTGGGCCGCCTCCAGCAGTTGCAGCCGGGTGTAAACCCGGCCGGGCGCGCTCATCAGGGCGCGGAGGATCTCGAACTCGGAGGGCGTCAGCTCGGCGCTCTCCTGGCCGCGCTGCACGGTGCGGCGGCCCACATCGAGCTGCAGGTCGTCCACCACGAGGACGGGCTCCTCGGTCCCGGGATTCCGGTAGCGGCGCAGCACCGCCCGGACGCGCGCCACCACCTCGCGCGGCGAGAAGGGCTTGGTGACATAGTCGTCAGCGCCCAACTCCAGGCCCAGCACCCGATCCGTCTCCTCGACCCGCGCGGTGACCATGATGATGGGCACGTCGGAGCTGTGGCGCAGCACGCGGCAGACGTCTATGCCGTCCATGGCGGGCAGCATCAGGTCCAGGATCACCAGGTCGGGCGAATCCTGGCGGGCGCGGCGCAGTCCCTCGGCGCCATCGTAGGCGGTCAACACGCGGTAGCCGGCCTGCTCCAGATAGCCGCGCAACACGCGCACGATCTCGGGCTCATCATCAACGATCAGGATTCTCTCATGCATGCTCTGTCGCTCCTGGGGCCACGCCGCGGGTGCAGTTCGATGGTATGCCCCGGTTTCGGCGCTGTCAACAACGGGGTTGCAGCCCTGCGCGAACCCTCCATAGCTTCCACATACTAGCCGAGAGATGTGAAGGAGTTGTCAAGAAGGTGGGGAGGCGCTGTGCGTTATCCCCTCCTGCGCCTGGCCACCGGACGGCCTTGCGCGCCGTGTCAACCGAGGCTATTCTCTGCCAGCCTAACCCAGCGCCCAGGAGGGAGATGTCCATGCTGTTCTTCTTGAAGAAGGCCGTGTCGCGTCTGCTGTTCCCCCTACCCTTGACCGTGCTGCTGTTGATCGTTGGGCTCATTCTGATCTGGACGGAGCGTCGTCGCAAGTTGGGCGCCGCCCTGACCACCCTGGCGGCCGCCCTGCTGCTCCTCTTCTCCTCCTCCGCTTTCAGCTCAGCGATCCTGCGGCCCCTGGAGGACCAGTATCCCCCCCTGGGCCCCGCCCAGCTCGCCGAGCTGGATTGGGAGAGCGCGAACACCATCGTGGTGTTGGCCGGCTGCGTCGTCGGCTTTGAGGATGCCCCCATCACCCGCCAGGTGGGCGGCACGCCCCTGGCTCGCCTGGTGGAGGGCATTCGCCTGTACCACGAGTGCCCCGATTGCACCCTGGTGCTCTCGGGCGGCAGCGGCTGCGATCCCGAGGCGCCGGTGGAGAGCCTGACGAACTATCGCTTCGCCGAGGCCTTTGGCGTCTCCGGCGACGACATCGTGATCGAGCGGGCCTCGCAAGACACGGCCGATCAGGCGCGCATCCTGAAGGAGATGCTGGGGGAGCAACCATTTCTCATCGTGACCTCGGCCTCTCACATGCCCCGCACCATGGCGCTGCTGGAGGCGCAGGGGCTGCACCCCATCGCCGCGCCTACGGACCACGGCACCGGATTGTACGGGCTGTTCAGCCGCGAGTCGTTCGGCATCGAATCGATCTATCCGAACTCCGGGGCGCTCTGGAGCACGGAGCGGGCCATCTACGAGTACCTGGGGCTGCTGTGGATCCGCCTGGGGGGCTAGCGACAGGCAACCTGATGCAAGAGGCGGGCCGCCCCAGAGGTGGGGTGGCCCGCACGCATGTGCGTGGAGCGGCGCGGGCGAAAGCGCCGGGCAGAGGCGGTGCGCCTCTGGCGGGCTATGCCCTCTCCTGCAGGAAGGCTTCCACCGCCGCGTAGGTGGGGATGCCGCTGCGGCCACCGGGGCGCGTGGCCTTGAGCGCCGCCGTCGCCGAGGCATAGCGTACGCACTCGGGCACCGGCACGCCCCGCGCCAGCAGGGCCGCATAGGCCCCGTGGAACACGTCGCCGCAGCCGGTGGTGTCCACTACGTCCACGCGATAGGCGGGCTGGTGCGCCACGGGGCCCAGGCCCTCGGCATACCAGCTCCCCGCCTCGCCTACGGTCACGACGGTGGCCGCCCGCTCGGCGCGCGCCAGGTGCTCGACGGCGCGGCCCGGGTCATCGTGGCCCGTCACCTCGCTGGCCAGGCTCTGGCTGACGATCAGGTGATCGGACAGCTCCATCATCTCGGGCACCTCCGGGCTCAGGAGGCGCTCCACGTCGGCCACCACGGGGATGCCCAGCCGGCGGGCGTGCCGGGCGGCCGCCACCGCCGCCTTGGCCACCCGGTGGTCCACAAAGAGCACGCGGGTTCGCGAGACCAACGCCTCGGTCAGCTCCTCTGGCGCCCGCGCGACAAAGCGGCGGGCATCGGAAAAGATGTTGCGCGTGCCCGTGCCGAGATCAATGACGATGATGGCGCACACGGGCCTCGCCTGGGGATCGCGGCGCACCAGGCTGCAATCCACGCCCTCCTCCTCCAACGAGGCGATGGCGTAGCGCGAGAGGTCGTCGTCGCCCAGCACCCCGGCGTAGGCCGCCTTGCCGCCGAGGCGCGCCACCGCCACCAGGGCCGTGGCAGTCAGCCCACCGCCTTGCCGAACCATGTCACTGACGGGCATCTTGGCGTCGGCAGGGGGATAGTGCTCCACATAGAGCAGGTCGTCCACAGCGATGGCGCCAAAGCCGAGCACATCAAAGCTTGGGTTCAAGAGAGTCTCCTTCAATGGGTTCCAGTCCATCGTGCAGACCGGCCTCGCGCATCATCTCTTCCATGCATTCGGGGCAGAGGCCATGGGTAAAGCTGGCCTGGGAGTGCTTGGCGATATAGTGCTCCAGTTGGGTCCAATAGCCCTGGTCATCGCGCACCTTCTTGCAGTGGGCGCAGATCGGCAACAGGCCGCTCAGTTGACGGACCTCGCCCAGGGCATCCTGCAGCGCCTGGATCAACTCCTCGCGCTCGCGCTGCTCCCTGACGCGGCGGGTGAGGTCGTGCAGGGTGATCACATAGCCCGCCGGGATGCCCGAGTCCTCCGTCAGGTCGGACATCTCGACCACAAAGTGCCGGGCGCCAGCGCCTGTGCCCAGGACCACGGTCTCCTCCCGACCGGAGGCTTCCATCTGGGTGCGCAACTGCGGCGAGAGCTGGGGCGCCAGGGTGCTGAGGTGCCGCCCCACCAGATCCTGGCCGCCCAACACACGGCGCGCGGCGGGGTTCAGGTCCAGGATGCGATCCGAAGCGTCCACCACCAGCCAGCCATCGCGCATGGATTCGATGGCAGCGTCACGGGCGGCGGGCACCAGGTCGAATAACTGATTCCAGCGCATCCCCGCCGCCAGCAGGACGCCCGAGACGCCAAAGGCGATCGAGGTGGGATCGAACTGGAACCAATCATACTTGCCCAGGAGCCAGAGGATGTTGGTCAGCCAGGGAGGCAGCAGGGCCGCCCCCAACAGCACGGCCTGGGTGCTCAGGACACGGCCCGACGATCGCACCATCCGCACCAGGAGCACGAACCCGGCGAGCATCAACGCATAGCTGTAAGAGACCATGACCCAGAACCAGGGGCCATAGGTCTTGAGCATGTGGGTGACAGCGTGGCTCGTATCCAGGGAGACGTTGCGGCGCATCAGGCCATTGGTCGGGTCGATCCACAGCAGGATCAGGCTCGCAATAGGGATGAACCACAGCGAGGCCTTCTCGCTGAGGCGCAGGCGATGGCGGGTGCGGCTGTAGTACAGGCAGAAGCTGAACCAGAGGACGGGTGCGCTGACGATGCCAAAGTAGACCATGTTGGTCCAGAAGACCTTGGCCTCCAGATCCTGCGCCCCATACTGGATCGTCTCCATCGCGGCCCACCAGGCTGTGGAGCCAAGCAGGGCGATCAGAGGGCCAGCGCCCGGCATGCGGCGGCGCGACCAGAGGGAGAGGCCAACGATGATGCTCACCGTGGCAGACACCGTCAGGGGGACCACGAACGATCCATATTGCCAAGTCACGGGCGTGCTCCTTGTTGCGCAGAGCGGCAGCCATTCGCCCCCCGCAAGCCCTATCGTTAAGAATGCGTCGCTGCGAAATCGGCGATAGCGCGTGTCTGGGCGTGCAGGTTGGCGTGGGGTGTGCCCAGCGGGACCTCACAGCCTGCGTTGCTGATGCCGCGCGGCCCCATGATCTCGAGGCAGCGCGTAGCGGCAGCGTACACCTGGTCCGGCGTGCCCTGCAACAGCACCGCCACCGGGTCGAAATTGCCCGAGAGGGCCGGACCTCCCTCGGCGTAGAGCGTCGCCGCCCGCTCCAGGTCCACCATCCAGTCCAAATCAACGATCTCGGCGCCGCTGGCAGCCATCTGCCGCAGGATGCCCGTCGTGTCGCCACAGATGTGCAGGCGAGGGATGGCCCCCAGCTCGCGCACGGCGGCGAACACCCGTTGCTCCCACGGAAGGATGAGGCGCTCGTACATGCGGGGCGAGACCTGCGAGGCCACCGACTCGCCCAGCCCGATCATGTCGGCGCCCGCCTCGACTTGAGCGCGGGCAAAGGCCACCGCCTGCTCACCGGTCTTCTCCAGGAGCTCGGCCACCCACGCGGGCCGATCGTACAGATCCAGGAGCAGGTTGCTGATACCCCGCAGATCGGCTGCCTCGGCCATGGCGCCCTCGACCCACCCCATGATGGGCACCTCGCCGCCCACCCGTTGGCGGAACCAGCGGATCGCCTCGATCCGGTCGCTCATGCGCCGCCCGTGGGAGGGCTCCACGACCCGCAGCTTGTCCAGATCCTCCGGATCGGCAAGCAGCGGGCGCGTCGCCAGGGGCAGGTCGTCCTCCGGAAAGACCACTTCCAGGCCCAGGTCCGCGGCCTCGCGATACGGATCGGAGATGGCCTGGACGATGTCCAGCTCGAACGCCTCCAGCATAGCCAAGTTGGCCTCGCCCAGCACGCGGTGATCCTGATAGTAGCGGGAGAGCGGCTCGCCGATGTGATGCGCTGCGAACTGCATCATGATATCAAAGTTCGGCGGGCGGTCCACCGGTTCGCCTGCCAGACGCCTGCGCATGCGTTCCAGGGCATTCATCGCGTCGGCCTCCTTTCGTCATCGGGTAACCAGTCCGCCAGCCACCGTACCAGCAGGTGCGGCCACAGGGCCAGAGCCGGCTCATCCTCGGCCAGGCCCACGCCATGGCGCCCGTGGGCGAACAGGTGCAGCTCGACGGGCACGCCGTGGGCGCGGCAGGCCGCCGCAAAGCGCAGGCTGTGGGTCGCAGCCACGCCTGGGTCATCGTTGGTGTGATAGAGAAAGGAAGGCGGCGTCTGCGCATCCACCCAGCGCTCGGCGCTCAGCGCCTCCCGCTGCTCGCGCCGGGGCTCGCGCCCAAAGAGGTTGAGCAGGCAGCCCTCGTGGGCATCCTCCGCCATCGAGACCACAGGATAGGCCAGGATCAGGCGGTCGGGCCTGGCCGCATGCTGGCCGACCAGGTCATCCTGCGGGTCAAAGGGGAAATCGGGCTGGGTCGCGACGGTCGCGGCGGCGTGTCCTCCGGCGGAAAAGCCCATCAACGCCACCCGCGCCGGATCCAGCCCCAGCTCGGGGGCCAGCTTGCGGGCCATGCGCACGGCGCGGGCCACGTCAGCCATGGGGGCCGGAAAGCGTTGGGGCGCGACGCGGTAGTGGCACACCAGCGCGGCCAAACCGCGCTGGGCGAGAAACTGGGCCACCGGGGCAGCCTCGTGGGGCGCCCGGAACCGATAGCCGCCGCCGGGGCAGACGACCACCGTGGCGCGGGGGGCGGCCAGCCCGTCATCGGGCAGATAGACCTCCAGGCGCGGGCGCTCCATCGGATTGCGCGGATTGCGGTCAGAGCCGTCGGGCCAGAGGGGGACGACGCCGAGCATCGATACGGCGCGGGTATACGCCAGGTCTGGATGGTTCACGGCATCGCCTCTGGCGCAGTCTGCGGCCGGCGGAGCAGAGAAATCATCGTTTCGTTCCTTCCAGGCACTGCGATGCAGGATTATGCGACGACGACGCAACCATGTCAAAGTTGGGGGTTCGGGCCGGATTGGGCCGCGGAGCCGCCTCGCCGCCCGGGTGTACCATGGGGCGCGAGCCTTCCCTGACGGGCCGCCGCCAGCAGGTCGCACTTGCGCGCCCACTCTCTGTGACACAGCAGCAGGCCGGGCTGTACCGGTATGCTACCCCCGCGTTGACACGGCCGGCGCCGACGGATACAGTATGCCCCGAAGCGCCCTACACACCAATCTGCGACGGGAGACAAGCCATGCGAGTGACGGAGACGGCTCTGGAGGGAGTGCTCATCATCGAGCCCCGGGTGTTCGAGGACCGGCGCGGCTTTTTCTTCGAGAGCTACAACGAGCGCGCCTACGCCGAGCACGGCATCTCGGACCGTTGGGTGCAAGACAATCACTCTCGCTCCGTCCGGGGGACGCTGCGCGGCCTCCATTACCAGGCGGCGCCGGGCCAGGCCAAGCTCGTCCGCGTCGTCACCGGCCAGGTGCTGGATGTGGTCGTGGACGTGCGTTTCGGCTCGCCCACCTTTGGCCAGCACGTGGCGGTGACCCTCTCCGCCGAGAATCAGCTACAGCTCTATGTGCCCGTGGGCTTCGCTCACGGCTTTTGCGTGCTCAGCGAGAGCGCCGACTTTCTCTACAAGGTGACCAGCTACTATGCGCCGGCGGACGAGCGGGGCGTGCGCTGGGATGATCCCGACCTGGCCATCCCCTGGCCCGTGCAAGAGCCCATCCTCTCGGACAAGGACCTGGCGCTGCCATTGCTCCGCGATATCCCCCGCGACTATGTCTGGCGTGGCTAGGCGCCCGCAGGCCAGGGGAGCTCGCCGGGCGCATAGACGCCTCGCTCGGTGATGATGGCCCGGATCAGGCGCGCCGGCGTGATGTCAAAGGCCGGGTTGCAGGCCGTCGCCTGGTCGTGGCTGATGCGCACCCGGCTCAGCTCCCCGCCATCGCTGCGGCCGGTGACGTAGAGCACCTCATCGGCATCGCGCTCCTCGATGGGGATGGTGGCCCCGTCGGGGCAGCGGGCGTCCAGGGTGCTGCTGGGTGCGGCCACGTAAAAGGGCACGCCACAATCGGCAGCGCACAGCGCCTTTTCGTACGTGCCGATCTTGTTGGCCACGTCGCCGTTGGCCGCCACCCGGTCCGCCCCGACGATCACCAGATCCACCTGGCCGGTCTGCATCAACCGGCCGGCGGCGTTGTCGGAGATCACGGCGTGGGGAATGCCCTCGCCCTGGAGCTCCCAGGCGGTCAGGAGGGCGCCCTGGCAGCGGGGCCGCGTCTCGTCGGCATACACGAACAGGCGCTTGCCCTGGCGGGCGGCCACGTAGATGGGCGCCAGCGCGCTGCCCCAATCCACAAAGGCCAGCCAGCCGGCGTTGCAGTGGGTCAGGATGCGGGCCCCATCGGGGATGAGCGCCGCGCCCTGCTCGCCGATGGCGCGCCCGGCGGCGGCGTTCTCGTCGGCCAGGGCCTGGGCCGCCTCGACGGCGGCTCGCCGGGCAGCGCTCACCGACCCGGCGCCCTCGATGGCCTCCAGCACCTGCTGCACCGCGTAAAAGAGGTCCTGGGCCGTGGGCCGGGTGCGGCGCAGCGTCTCCGCCCCCTGCCGGACATAGTCGGCAAAGCCGGCGCCATCGGGGGCCTCCAGCGCCACCTGGGCCATGCCATAGCCCGCCGCCGCGCCGATCGCCCCGGCCCCGCGCACGATCATGGTGCGGATGGCATGGGCCGTGTCGCGATGGGTGGGCAGCTCGATGAATTCGAACTGCCAGGGGATCTTGGGCTGGTTGACCATGCGCACCGTGCTGCCTGCCATGGTGACGGTGCGGTATTCGACGCCGTTGACGCGCATGGCGATTCCTCCGCTTCTGGTGTGATCAATCTCCGGCGGGCGTGGGGGTTTGCTGGCGCAGGAACGCCATGAGCCCGTTGGCGATGCCCACGGCAACGCGCTCCGGCTCCGCTGTGAGCAGGTAGCGATCGCCCCCCAGGAACCCGATCTCGATGATGGCGCCGGGGGTCTCCGGGGCGATGCGATGCAAGGCGTGGTACTGGCGCATGTCATCGGTGATGGTATCGGGGTGCGGCTGCAGGCCTGTGGCTTCGGCATAGGCGCGCTCCAGCGTCTCCACCAGCAGGGCGCCCTGGGTCGGCTCCTCCGCCTGTGTCAGCCGGGCGATCTTGAAGCCGGAGAGCTCGACGCAGGAGTCGGCGTGGATGGCCAGGAACGCCTCGGCGCGAAAGCCATCCAGTTGGGATGCATACTCGGGCAGCACCTGCACCTCGTAGCCCTGGCGGCGCAGCAGACTGGCCACCCGGCGGGTCACGTCCAGGGTGATCTCGACCTCCTGCAGGCCGTCGGGGCAGACGGCTCCCGAGTCGTTCTGCCAGTGGCCCGCCACCAGGCCGATGGTGGCCTGGCGAGAGCCGAACAGCCCCCGCAGCCCCTGGATGCTGGCCGCATCTCCCAGCCCCACCAGCAGCAGCAAGCCCAACACCACGCAGACCAGCACCGCCAGAACGCGGGCGAGCCCGCTGAGCGGGCTGGACGGTCGGGGAGTTGGTGTGCGGCGAGACATGGGCGACCTCCTGTTGCCTGGCAGAGTGTAGCCTTGGGGGCGCAGCGCGTCAAAGCGCGGAGGGCCGCCCCTGCGGCGCGGCTCGCTGCGACATCTGCAATGGGTTACGCGATGCTCGCGGCCTGTGCTACAATGTGCTATAATACGCTCAGTTGGCTCGAGCCAGACCAAGGAATCCAGGATCCCCATGCAGGCAGACGAGACACACGTTGACTACTGGCTGACGGGTCAGGGCGCCCAGCCCCCCGAGGAGCATCTGGGGGCAGCGCTGGACGTGCGGGCGCGCTTGCCCGGCAGGGGTTGGCGCCTGGTGTGGGGCCCCGCCCGCATCCCCACCGGCATCGCGCTGCGCATGCCAGAAAGCGTCGTCGTGCGCCTTACCGGGCGCAGCGGCAACTTTTTACGGGGGATCATCGTCCACGATGGCCTCATCGAGTCCGAGTTCAACGGCCAGGAGCTGTGCGCCCTGATCTACTGCCCCTGGCCGCGCATCGTGCGACACGGGGAGCGCATCGCCCAGATGTGGGTCCTGCCCGCGGCTCGGGGGGCGTTCCGCCCTCTGCCCCAGGCCCCAGAGGGCCTCGTCTCCCTCAAGACCGGTTTCGGATCCACAGGTCGCTAGAGGATCGGTGTAGATGATGGCGGTTGCCAGATTCGTTCAGGCCCTACGGGATCGCATCGTGCGCCTTCGGCCCGGCGCGTGGCGACCGCTCCACATCGCATTGGCGGCGTTGGCCTGCCTGGCCGTGTTGGCGACTCTGAGCTGGGGCACGCGGCTGATGGCGCCCCCCTCCCGGCGCGCCGGTCCCCATGTCTCGCTGGCCCCCTACGGCTACGCCGGCGTTGAGCTGAGCATCGTCTACCCCGCGCGGCTCAACTACTCCCCGGGGTCGCCCGATCCCGGCATCCTGACCGTCTATGCCCGGGCCGAGGCCGAGCCATCGGCCGAGCTCGAATTGATCTTGCCCTTGCCCAACGAGGCGCTGGCCTTTGTGGATGAGCAAGGGCTGCCGGTGCCCGGCCGTCTGCATATCCTTCCCGGCTATCCCGACGCGCTGCCCTACACGATGCTGCTGGCCCATGCCGATACCCAGCTCCAGCCCACGATGCTCTTTGGGCGGACGGTGCGCATCACGCCCATGCTGCGCACGCCCGAGGGCGCCGTGGCCGTGCCCGAGCTGGCGTTCGACACCCGGCTGGAAAGCCGACTTGGGCAGATGGTCCGCGCCCTGGGCGCGTGGCTCTCGAGCTGGGGGCTGCTGGTGGCAGCCCTGCTAGCCGCGGCGGCGCCGGTCTGGGCCCTGGTGAGCCAGGCGCGGCGGCAGCGCCGCCTGGCCCGTGAGCAGAGGCTCTCGGCTATCTACACGCGGCTCCGCGACGAGATCAAGGTCGAGAACTGGCCCGAGGCGCGCACCCGCGTGGAGGAGCTGCGGCTCCTGGCGCCCACCTACCGTGACCTGGATCGCCTGGACACCATGATCAGCACCGCCGAGACAGCCTCCTGGCGCCGCGAACAGCTCTACGCCACGGGGCTCCGCGCCTACCGTGAGCGCGATTGGCCCAACGCCGTGCAGGCCTTCCAGAGCATCGAAGAGGAGACGCCCTACTATCGCGATGTGCGTTTCCTGCGGCGCACCGCGGCGCTCTATGCCGACCTGCGCAGCCGTGACCGCTCCTTGCGCATCGAGGCCGCCGCCCAGCTCGGCGAGGTCGCCGATCTCGTGGACATGCTGCCTCTGCTGCAGGCCTTGGGCGACCGCAGCCGCCAGGTGGCCGAGGCCGCGGAGGCTTCCTTTGCTAGGATCGGCGTCGCCGCTGTGGACACGCTCATCGCCGGCCTGACGGCCGAGCCGTTGGCGGTGCGTGAGCGGAGCTTTCGCCTGCTGCAAGCCCTGGGCCAGAGCGCACGCGAGGCCCTGGTGAACGCCCTGCACAGCCCGGACACCCGGGTCACCTCGGCGGCGGCGCGGCTGCTGCGCGCCCTGGGCGCCCGCGAGGAGCTGGCCGAGGCGCTGCTGTGGGCCGCGCCCGAACACCACGCGGGCATCGTCTCGGCCCTGGCCCAGGAGGGCCAGGCCGCGTGCGAGCCCCTGGTCAACGCCCTCCTCCAGGCCCCCGCCTCGCGGGAGGGGGTGCTCATCGGCGCCCTGGGAGCCGTCAAGACCCAGGCCGACATCTCGCGTTATCTCGAGACGCGGCTCCGCTCGGCGGAGGACGACCGTGCGCGCCAGCTCCTGCAGCGCGCCATCAGAACCCCCGCCGAGAGCTTTGTTTCGGCAGATCTCACCAAAGAGGCCGTAGCCGGCCAGTCCGCCGCGCAACCCATCGGTGTGGCAGAATCTTCCACCGATCCCTCATCCGATGCCACCCCGCCCGATACTCCGGCACGTTCCCTCGTGCGCCGACTGCGCCTGCTCGATCGCCGTCAGAGGTAGCTTTCGGGGATCCGACTGACTTGGAATGGTCCGTTGCAGTTGCCTTATGTTCCCGTTTCATCCGCGCACATTGCTGTTGTTATGGCTCTCCTGTTGGCTCGCGTGCTCTGCTCTCCCGCGCTCCCATCATTCACGCTTGTTTTATCAATAATTTACAGAGTGTTTATCTAGCTCTCTGGCCGTGCTGATATACTCTCTGCAGGGAGACGCTGTCGACCGATCCACGACATGTAGGGGTAGAGGAGCAACACCCCCTACCCCTAGAGACCTCAAGCGAGCGACTGAAGGAGAGCAACTCGCATGACAACTGGATCACGTGGGACCGTGCTCGTAGTCGAAGATGAAGACGTTGTAAGGGAGCTTGTCGTCTTTGTTCTGCAACGAGGGGGGTATCGGGTTCGCTCCGCGATGAATGGGCGCGACGCCCTCACCACGCTGCAGAATCACGACATAGATCTGATTCTCACCGATCTGCGCATGCCCGTCATGGGCGGGCTGGACCTGGCGAGGGAGGTCAAGACCCACTACCCGGATGTAGACATTATCGTCCTGACAGCCTATGGCACCATCGGCAGCGCCGTGGAGGCCCTCAAGCTCGGGGCCCTGGACTATCTCGCCAAGCCCTTCGAGATCAACGAGCTGCTGGAGCGGGTGGCGGCGTGCTTCCGCCAGCGGGAGAAGCGCCTCGCGGCGCAGCAAGCGCCCACCATGCCCCTGCTGGAGCTGAACCGCATCCTCTCGCGCTCGACGGATCTGGCGGCGACGCTGGGCGAGATCCTCTCTCTGATCAGGAGCACTTTCCGGCCGGACCATGTGCACGTCGAGCTGCTGAACGGTTGGGGGCGCCCCGATCTCCTGGCTGCGGCCGGCGGCGCCTGCGATCGGATCGAGAGCGCCATCGTCAAGCGGTCGGCCGAGGAGATCAAGGCGTTGGCCTTGAGCCCCGAACCCTGGTGGCTGGACGAACCCGGCGACAGCGTGGCGGCGGAGCGCCTCTCCCAGGGGCACTGCGTAACAGTGCCCATCGCGAGCAGCGAGGAAGTGATCGGCGCTCTGCAGATCGGGCGGGACATCCAGGCGCCGCGCTACACCGAGCAGGACGCGTTGCTGCTCCATCTGTTCGGCGCCCAGATCGCCCTGGCAGTGCTCCACGGCGATGCGCAGCGACGGCTTCACAAGACTTTCAGCGAGCTGCAGGAGCTGAGCATGTCGGCGGCGGAGACGCTGGCCGAGGCCCTCGGCACCTTTGACGAGTACACCCGCGGCCACTCGCGCCGCGTCGCCAGCCACGCGCGACGGCTGGCCGAGGCGCTGGGGTTGAGCGAGCACGAATGCGATGTGATCGAGATCGCCGGGCTGCTCCACGATATCGGCAAGCTGGGGGTCGGCGAGACCACCCTGCGCAAGAACGGCCAGCTAACCGCCGCGGAGCGGGACCGTGTCAATCTGCACCCGGTGCAGGGCGCCCGCATCCTTGCGGGGCTGGAGGCCCTGGCCGAGGTTGTGCCCATTGTACGCCATCACCACGAACGCTATGACGGAGGGGGTTACCCCGACGGCCTGAGAGGCGAGGAGATACCCTTTGGCGCGCGCCTGTTGGGCGTCGTGGATGCCTATGACTCGATGACCACCGATCGCCCTTACCGCAAGGCCCTCACCGTTCATGAGGCGCGCCAGAGATTGTTGCAGGGGGCTGGCGCTCAGTTCGATCCTGCCCTGGTGGAAGCATGGATCAAGGTGACGCCGGAAGGATCCCTTGTGCCTATGGCAGAGCTGGCCTGACACCATGCGCGAGAAACTGCTAATCGTCGACGATGAGCCCAATGTGCGCACCTTCTGCATCCGGGCGCTCAGGCGCCAGGGCTACGAGGCGCAGGGCGCGTCCTCCGGAGTTGAGGCGCTGGAGCTCCTGCAGAAGGAGCGCTTTGACCTGCTCGCTACCGACATCAAGATGCCGGGCATGTCGGGCCTGGAGCTGGTGCGCCAGGCCCTCGAATCGCGCGAGGATCTGGCCGTCATCGTCATCACCGGCATGGGAACGTTTGACGTCGCCGTGCAGGCCCTCCGAGCGGGCGCCCACGAGTTCCTCGTCAAGCCCTTTGGCGCCGCAGAACTTGCGCGCGCCGTGGAATACTCGCTGGAGCAGGTCCGCCTGATCCGCGAGAGGGCCCGCCTGCGGCTGCTGGAGCCGCTGCTGGAGCTCAGCCAGCAGGCGCTGTACGAGAGGGACCTGGAGAACTTGGGGCAGGCCATTCTCAAGATCGCCATGACCCAGACCCAGGCCCTGGGCGCAGCCTTGCTCCTGAGGGATCGCCGCAAGGCCTTCTACGCGGGCCTTCCGCCGGATAGCCTGCGGGCCTATGCCCGCGCCGCCCAGCCCCGCAATCAGGGCGACCTGGTGCAAACCTGGACCCCGGCGCAACTGGGGGTGAGCGCTCGGCTTGATGGGCAGGCCGACGCCCTGGGCACGATCCTGTACACCTCCCTCGACGCGCCTACGGGCACCGTCGGCGAGTTGGTCATCGCCCTCTCGCGGGATCCGTTGCAGGTCAAGCAGAGTGAGCTGGACATCGTCTCCGTCCTGGGGGGGCAGGCAGCCGCCCTGCTGGAGAATGCCCGGCTGGTGCAGCAGTTGGGTGAGTGGAACCACACCCTGGAGCAGCGCGTATCGCAGCGCACCAAAGAGCTGCAGGCGGCCCAGGAGCGTCTGTTGCGCGCCGAGAAGCTGGCGACGGTGGGGCAACTCGGCTCCAGCATCGCCCACGAGCTGCGCAATCCGTTGGGGGTGATAAGCAACTCGGTCTACTATATCAAGATGCGCCTGGGCGAGCTGGATGACAAGCTGACCAAGCACCTGGATATCATCATGCGCGAGATCCAGGCCTCCAACAAGATCATCACGGATCTGATGAACTTTGTGCGGGTGGGCCAGATCGAGACCAAGATCGTTGGGCCCAGCAACCTGGTGCTCGCTGTGCTGGAGCGCGCCCAGATCCCTTCGCAGGTGCGGGTGACGGTGGACGTGCCCGAGGACCTACCGCCCGTGGCCGTCGATTCGGACAAGATGCAGCAGGTGCTGCTCAACCTGATCGATAACGCCGTTCAAGCGATGCCGCATGGGGGGATGCTGGCCATTCGCGGCTATGCCCAGGAAGGGGCTCTTTGCCTGACCGTGAAGGACAGCGGCGAGGGCATCCCGCGCGAGAATCTGGAGCGCATCTTTGAGCCGCTCTTCACCACCAAGGCGCGCGGGATCGGCCTGGGCCTGGTGATCGTCCGCATGTTGGTCGAGGCCCACGGGGGCCAGATCCAGGTGGCCAGCGAGCCGGGCCAGGGGGCATCCTTTACCATATGTGTTCCCATGGCAGTCCACGAGGCGGCTGCGAAGGAACTGTGCGCGTGACGGCGACTACCCGGCAACCTCGCCTGCTCATTGTGGACGACGACGAAGGTATGCGCGACACGCTGACAGATATTCTGGAGGGGACCTGTTATCTCGTCGAGCAGGCCGTCCACGGTGAGGCCGCCCTGGACAAGATCCGCTCACAGGAGATTGACTTGGTGCTGATGGACGTACGCATGCCGATTCTGGATGGCGTCGAGACGCTCAGGCGCATTCGAGCGCTGCGGCCTTGCCTTCCCGTGATCCTGATGTCCGGCAACACGGGCGAATCGGCGGTAGCCAGGGTCCAGCACGAAGCCACAGCCGTCGTGTCCAAGCCGCTGGATCTGCCCAGATTGATGCCACTCATCCATGCCATGCTGGCCAAGAGGGAACAGGAACAGTGACAGAAGCCACAGCCACCCTGCGAACGAGCGCTCCCGAAGTGGTGCGCATGGTCGGGCATGATCTGCGCAACCGGCTGGGGGTTCTCTCCAACTCGGTCTACTACCTGAGCCTGCGCCTCGGCGATAGCGATGAGAAGATGGTGCGGCATCTGAGCCTGATCTCGCAGGAGGTTGTCGCCAGCAGCCGCATCGTGGCCAACTTGATGGATTGGGTCGGGCCCAAGGAGCCCCTGGCGGAGGAGCTGCTTCTGAACCCCCTGGTGGAGAGCCTGTGCACACAGAGCCTGCTCGGGCCGGGCGTGGAGATGGTCACCCAGCTCGAGAACGACCTGCCTCCCGTGTACGCCGACGCCGCCCAGTTGAGCCGCGCCCTGGAGAATCTCCTGGCCTACGAGGGCTCGTTGCTGGAGGACGGTCAGGTCGCCGTCTCGACGCGGAGCGATGGTTCGCTGGTAGCCTTCTGCCTGCACGATACGGCCTCGCCCTTTGCTCCGGGCACGGCCGCGAGCTTGCTGGACCTGCCCTCCAGGGAGCGTTTCTCTCCCGCCCAGCTGGGCCTGCTGGTCGCCTACGAGCTCCTGACCGCCAACAAATGTCGGCTCGCGGTGGCCGAATCTGGCGAGTTACCCTGGCGGTTCCGCGTTCTCATCCCGACCCTGGCGGGCGCCAGGGCCGGAGCGTGGACCCCGCCTCACGATATCAGCACGCAAGAACGGTTGTGACAAGATGGTAGAGCGCATAGCACCCAAGACAGAAAGCCAGGTCAGCGAGCGTACGATCCTGATCATCGATGATGATGCGGGCATGTGCGAGACCCTGGCCGATATCCTCGAGATCAAGGGCTACAGCGTGGATACGGCCCAGGATGGCCGTGTGGCCTTGCAGATGCTGCGCCAGCGGGAGTACGACCTTGTCCTGATCGACATCATGATGCCGGGCATGAACGGCGTCGAGACCCTGCAGCAGATCAAGACCATCAGCCCCAAGATCCTGACCCTGATCATGACGGGCCACAGCCAGCTCGAAGGCTTTGTCTCGGAGGCGTTGTGGTCGGGCGTGGATGGCGTGCTCTACAAACCCTTTGAGATCGACGACGTGATCGCCGTGATCGAGCGCCGGGATCAGGATCAGGCGGAATCCCCCTTGATCGACCTGCGCGGCTACGAGATCGACCCGGCGGCCGTCAACCTGGTCCCCGAGGAGATGGCGCGCAAGTACACGCTCATGCCGTTGCGCGCCGAGAAGGGCTTCTTGGTGGTGGCCATGGCCGACCCCACCAACCTGTACGCCATCGAAGACCTGCGGGTGCGCACCTCCCTCAGCATCAAACCGCTGCGAGCCGCCCGCGAGGATATCGAGCGGGCCTTTACGCGCCACTATGACCAGACCGGCGAGCTGGAGCGGCAGATCGAGGAGATCACGCCGCTGAACAGGCAGCAGGACGAGCTCGCCGAGGGGAACCTCTCGGCCGACATGGTGTCGCAGACGCCCATCGCCCGCGCCGTGCAGCTCATGGTGCGGCAGGCCGTGCGCGACCACGCGTCTGACATCCACATCGAGCCCCAGGAGGACCACCTGCGCGTCCGCTACCGCATCGACGGCGTGCTGCACGACACCATGTCATTGCCGCTGCGCGTCCATGCGCCCCTGCTCTCGCGCATCAAGGTGCTCTCGAACCTGAACATCGCCGAGCGGCGGCGCCCCCAGGACGGCCAGTTCAGCGTCCAGATCGGCAACACCTCGGTGGATATCCGAGTGGCCACTATCAACTCGGTGCACGGCGAGATGGCCGTGCTCCGCGTGCTGGACAAGTCCGTATCGGTGCTCGGGTTCAGCGATCTGGGCTTCCTGCCCGACATGCAGAACCAGTACGAGCGGCTCCTGCGCGCGCCTTGGGGCATCATCCTGGTGGCTGGCCCCACCGGCTCCGGCAAGACCAGCACCCTCTACGCCAGCCTGAACCAGCTCGACCGGGATGAGAACAAGATCATCACCATCGAAGACCCGGTGGAGTACCGCTTTGCCGGCATCAGCCAGGTGCAGGTGAACCGCCAGGCCGGCATCGATTTCGCCAGCGGCTTGCGCGCGGCCATGCGCCTGGACCCCAACATCATCCTGGTGGGCGAGATCCGTGACCAGGAGACGGCGCGCACCGCCGTGCAAGCCTCGCTCACGGGGCACCTGGTGTTCTCCACCATCCACGCGAACGACTCGGTGGGCACCATCCTGCGCCTGGTAGACCTGGGCGTGGAGCCGTTCCTGGTGACATCGTCGCTGCTGGCGGTGCTTTCGCAGCGCCTGGTGCGGCGCGTCTGCACCCATTGCGCCCACGAGCGCGAGGTGCCTTCGGCGGAACGCGCCGCCTATGAGGAGGTGCTGGGCGAGGAACGCACCCGCTTCACCTATGGCGCGGGGTGCAACTACTGCGCCGATACGGGCTACCGGGGGCGCGTCGCCGTCTTTGAGCTGTTGACGCTGAACGACGAGATTCGCCGCATGGTGCTGCACGGCGCCAACTCGGACGAGCTGCAGCAGCGGGCGCTGGAACTCGGCATGCGCACCATGCTCCACGATGGCATGCTCAAGGTCAAGCAAGGGGTCACCACGTGTCATTCATCAATGATAATG
>DCTX01000025.1 GCA_002329325.1 Anaerolineales bacterium UBA1429 | reverse complement strand
ACCGGCGGCAAGCAGTACAAGGTCGCGGTTGGCGACACCGTAGACGTCGAGCGGCTCGATGCCGAGGTCGGCGAGGCGGTAGCCCTCGATCGTGTGCTGATGGTTTCGGACGAAGGCGGCATCCGGGTTGGTCAGCCCGCTCTCGATGGGGCGCAGGTCAGCGCCACCGTACTAGAGCAGGCCAAGGCCCCCAAGGTGATCATCTTCAAGTACCGGGCCAAGCAGCGTTATCGTCGTAAGAAGGGCCATCGTCAGGAATTCACCCGCCTACGCATTGACGCTATTCAGGCCTAGGCGCGAGGAGATAGATCATGGCACACAAAAAAGGTGGCGGCTCGACCGCTAACGGGCAGGATAGCCAGGCAAAACGGCTGGGCGTCAAGGCCTATGGTGGTGAAGAAGTCTCGGCTGGCAGCATTCTCGTGCGCCAGCGCGGCACGCACTTTCACCCCGGCCTGAATGCAGGGCTGGGTCGCGATCATACGATCTATGCGACCATTGATGGGTACGTCAAGTTCGAGTTTGGGACCCGCGGGCGCAAGCTCGTGTCGGTCTACCCCGAAAGGGCCTAGGCACGATGAAGGCTAATATTCATCCCAAGTACTATCCCAATGCCGTTGTGACGTGCTCGTGCGGCAATACCTGGACGACAGGTTCGACCGTGGCCGAGCTGCGCACCGACGTTTGCAGCGCCTGCCATCCGTTCTTTACGGGGCAGCAGCAGCGCCTGGTAGACCGCGCCGGCCAGGTGGATCGCTTCAATCGCCGCTTCCAGGTGGCGCAAGAGCGACAAGAAGAAGAGACCAAGCGGACGGCCGCGCGTCGCAAGCGCGAAGAGGCGCGTCGTCTGGTCGAGATCGTGAGCGATGACGAGGTCGAGCCGCTGACTACCGGCCCCAGCGCGCCGGAAGCCTGAGCCGCGTTTTGACACAAACGCTGCGCTCCGGTTATCATTTCCGTTAGGCGGCATGTGCTGCCCGCGGCGATGATCCAGGCAGCAGCAGGGCTTGATGATGTTCGTTGCAGGGCAGAGTGCAGGCACTCTGCCCTGTTTCTTTTCCCTCTCAAGGCATGTCAAAACATGGAGGCATCGGCGTGTTCTTGCAGCACTATAACGGTGGCTGGGTCGAGGTGATCTGCGGCTGCATGTTCAGCGGCAAGAGCGAAGAGCTGATCCGCCGCGTGCGCCGCGCGCAGATCGCCAGGCAAAAGGTGCAGGTGTTCCATCATGCCATTGACGACCGTTATGGCGCCGAGCGCATCGCTTCACATTCCGGCTTTTACGTTCAGGCCCAATCGGCGCCCACAGCCGCCGCTATTCTGGCGCAGGTCTTGCCCGATACGACGGTCGTCGCTATTGATGAAGTGCAGTTCTACGACGGGTCGGTGGCCGATGTCTGCGCGCAGCTCGCCAACAGCGGCCGGCGGGTGATCGTGGCCGGGCTCGATCAGGACTTTCGCGGCGAGCCGTTTGGCCCCATGCCCTTGTTGATGGCTCAGGCCGAGGATGTGACCAAGCTGCAAGCGATTTGTGTGCGCTGCGGCGCGCCTGCGACGCGCACCCAGCGCCTGATTGATGGCCGACCGGCTTGTTATGAGGACCCGGTGATTTTGGTGGGCGCCAGCGAGGTCTATGAAGCCCGCTGCCGCGCCTGCCATGAGGTGCCACACAAGGAGGGCACGGCATGAGCCGTTTGAACTATGGTGGACAGGCAGTGATGGAAGGGGTGATGATGCGCGGCGCCCGCGAGTGGGCGGTGGCCGTGCGCGCCCCCAATGGCGAGATCGTCACCCACAGCGACCGCCTGCCCAAGGCCGTATACGACAGCCGCGTGCTCAAGCTGCCCTTTTTGCGAGGGCTGGTGATGCTGTGGGATTCGTTGGGGCTGGGCATGCGCGCCCTCAACTGGTCGGCCGATGTCGCCCTCAGTGAAGAAGAGAACGTCAGCTTTTCGGGGCCGTTGGCGTGGGGCACCATCGCGCTGTCGTTGTTGCTGGGCGTGGGCCTGTTCTTTTTGCTGCCCACCTTTATCATCGGCCTGCTGGATCGCTTTATTGACAGCGCCCTGTGGAGCAACCTGGTCGAGGGCCTGGTGCGCCTGGGCATCTTTGTGCTCTATCTCTGGGCCATCGGCCTGATGCCCGACATTCGCCGCGTGTTTGCCTATCACGGCGCCGAGCACAAGACCATCAACGCCTATGAGGCCGGCGCCGAGCTCACCCCAGAGGCGGTGAGCCATTATTCGCGCGTGCACACCCGCTGCGGCACGGGCTTTATGTTGATCGTGCTGGTGATCTTTGTCATCGTCTCGACGCTGCTGGGGCGCCCCGCCTTTTGGCTGCGCCTGGTGTCGCGCATCGTGATGATCCCGGTCGTTTCGGGGATCGCCTACGAGATCATCAGGCTCTCGGCGCGTTATTATGACCGCTCGGCGCTCGTGCGTATCATCATGGCGCCCAGCCTGGCGCTGCAACAGCTCTCGACCCGCGAGCCCAGCCTGGACATGCTTGCAGTGAGCATTCAGTCGCTCAAGATGGTGCTGCGCTCTGAAGGGCTGCTGCCCGCAGAGGCGCCGGTGACACCTGAGGCCGACCTGTCTCCATCCTTGCCCTATGAGGAAGCTGCTCATGCTCTCTAAAGAGGAACTGCTCGCCAAAGCCAACCAGCCTTCTGCCGATGCCATGCGCCTGCACCCCTACTATCGCGGCAAGGTGCAGACGATGCTCAAGTGCCCGGTGCGCACCTTTGAGGACTTTTCCATCTGGTACACGCCGGGCGTGGCGGCGCCTTGCAAGGCGATCCAAAAAGAGCCCGCCCTGGCTTACGAATACACCAATAAAGCCAACACGGTGGCCATCGTCACCGATGGCACCCGCGTGTTGGGCCTGGGCAACATCGGCGCGCAGGCCGGCATGCCGGTGATGGAGGGCAAGGCGCTGCTCTTCAAGTACCTGGGCGGCGTGGATGCCGTGCCCCTCTGTCTCGACACCCAGGATGCCGACGACATCATCCGCACGGTGCGGCTCATCCAACCGACCTACGGCGGCATCAACCTGGAGGATATCTCCCAGCCCAAGTGTTTTCGCGTGCTCGACACTTTGCGCGCCGACCCGGCCATGCAAATCCCCGTCTTTCACGATGACCAGCAGGGCACGGCCACCGTGCTGCTGGCGGGGCTGCTGAACGCCCTCAAAGTGACCAACCGCGACATTCACAACACCCGCTTTGCGTTGGTGGGGCTGGGCGCCGCCAATGTGGCGACGCTGCGCCTGCTGCAAGCCAGCGGCGTCTCGCTAGAGCAGGTCATCGCCACCGACAGCCGCGGCATCTTGCACAAAGACCGCAGCGATATTGCCGCGCAGGCCGAGGATTATCCCGACAAGTGGCGCGCCTGCCTGGGCAGCAACCCGGATGATGTCCGTGGCGGCATCGCCGAGGCACTGGCGGGCGCCGATGTCTGCATCGCCTTTGCGCAGCCGGGGCCGGGCACCATCAAGCCCGAGTGGGTAGCGCGCATGGCCGCCAATAGCATCGTCTTTCCGTGCTCCAACCCGGTGCCCGAGATCTGGCCGTGGGAGGCCAAAGAGGCCGGGGCGCGCATCGTGGGCACGGGCCGCTCTGATTTTCCCAACCAGCTCAACAACTCGCTGGGCTTTCCGGCGATCTTTCGCGGCGCGCTGGACGTGCGCGCCCGCACCATCACCGACGAGATGTGCCTGGCCGCCGCCGAGGCCCTGGCCGCCCTGGGCGAGGAGAAGGGCCTGGACGACGACCACATCGTGCCCGATATGGAGGAGGAGACCCTCTATCCCCGCGAGGCGGTGGCCGTGGGCCTCAAGGCCATCGAGCAGGGGCTGGCCCGGGTGGAGCTGACGGGCGAGGAGCTCTATACCCTGGCCGACGAGCGCATCCGCAACGCCCGCGCCATGATCAATGCCATGATGGACGAGGGGGCCATTGCCCCGGTGCCGCCGGAGGAGTGAGCGCCGCTCACCTGCTGAATGCGAAACCGCCCGGGCCAGATGCCCGGGCGGTTTCGCTTCCCTCGTGGCGGGCCTGCGACAGGCCGCGGAGAGGACGCCGGCTACTCCAGGTCGTCGGCCATGTCCGGATAGAGCTTTCTCATGCAGTCCGGGCAGATGCTGTGCGAGAACTCGGCCTCTGAATGGCTGCGCAGATACTCGTCCACCTGTTCCCAGTAGCCCGTGTCGTTGCGGATCTTTTTGCACGAGGCGCAGATGGGGATGATGCCGCTGAGCTGCTTGACTTGGGATAGCGACTTTTGAAGCTCCTCGATGAGCCGTTCGCGGTCCACCTCGGCATCGTGCCGGGCGGTGATGTCCTCTACGAGGCCGATGCCACCGGACACCTGGCTCAGCTCATCGTAGAGCGGCGCCGTGTGCAGAGAGACCCATACACGGGCGGGCCCCGTGGTCGCCTCGTACGGACCTTCGTAATGACCCTCCTGGCCGTCCAGAGCCTGCTCAAGGGCATTCAGGGGGCGCAGGTCAAGCAGGCGGCGCAGCCCGAAGCCCGTCGCCTGTTCTCTCGTCGTCTGCATGATCTCGGCCAGACGTTCGTTGCAGTCGGTCACCACCAACTCGTGGTCATAATGCAGGATGCCCGCGGGGGAGTGACTGAAGAGCAGGCGGTAGTGCTGCTCGCTCTGGCGCAGTTGTTCGTCGAGCCGTTCTTTCTCGACGGCGTTGCGGCGAAAGACCTCCACGGCCTGGGCGATGGCGCCCAACTCATCTCTGTGATCCAGCATGGGCACCTGAATCGAGAGATCCCCGTCTGCCAGACGTCCCATGAGGCCGGTCATCGCCAGGATCGGACGCGAGATCATCCGACTGCTGACCCACACCGAGACGGCGACGCCGCTCGAGGCGACCAAGACCGCCAAACCAATCAGCGCAGCCAGTACGACCGTCACCTCTTCCTGGGCGGTCTGCTGAGCCTCGTTCACCTGCTGCCGCTCGTACGTGAGCAGCTTCTCGAGAACGTCGCGATAGGCGGCGAACGACACAGTCGAAGAGCGCACCATCACCGCCCCCAGAGAGGGCTCCGTGGTCACCGTGGCCGCCGCTTGGCGCGCCTGGTGCGCAAAGTCGCGCAGCGGCCCTTCCATCTGGCGGACAAGCTCCCGTTCCGCGTCGTCCAGCGACCATCTGAGGGCGATCTCGCCGTAGCTGATCTCGAGCTCGCTCAGGTTCTCCTCCAGACTGGTCTGGACAGGCTCAATCATCTCCGCAGGGAGGCCCATGAGGGTGAGCACAGACACCTGAAAGACGTCAGACTGCACCCGTTCGCAGAGCCACACAAGGGCATCCAGATGGGGCATCCGTTCGACGGCGATCTGGTTCGCCTCCGCAAGAGCAGCGTGCTGCTGGCCAAGCCCCACTATGGCGAGGGTGCACGCCAGCACCAGAGCCACGATCAATATGGCCAGCGGCACCAGCGCCTTGATGCCGATCGGGACGTTCTGCAGGTAGCTCACTCTGTCTCCTCTCCCGTCTGGTCCCACTCAAGGGCGCAGACGAACTCGAGGTCGCTCAGCAAAGCACAGTAGGCAGTCATGGGATCGGCTCGGTGTGTGAACGGATTGGGCCAGGCGCCGGTCGACTGGACCCAGCCCCCGTTCACGCCCCGGGCGGCTCTGATGAGTTGGGGCAACAGCCGCTCGCCCTGGAGATCCAGGAGATCGCTCAGGTCCATGCCGCGCTGGATCTGCCCCGAGTTGTCCATGAACAGGTAGCCGTCCATCGTCAGGCCGATGATGTGCGTGCCGGAGGGGCCTGGATCCAGATAGGCCCCCTGCGTATCCTCCAGGATCCGTAGAGCCGTGTCGGCATCGTTCGCTTGCAGCACCTGGATCGCCTCGAGGCAGAGCAGCTTCAGCCTCGGCTCGTCCGGGCTGAGGCTGGAGGGATCGGGCGTGTTGTAGTGGCGGTCAATGGACTCACGGAAGAAGAGACGATCAAGGGGCGAGTGGGCTCCCCAGATGGTCAGAGGCGGGTTCGCCAGCCGCGTATTGTAGATGGTCTTGTGGGGCATGACGTTGATGAACAGGATGGGCAAGTCCAGGACGACGAGCTTTTGAAACTCGCTGTAGAGTTTCTTGCGCTTGGCAGTGTCCAGCTCCACAGCGGCCTGCGCCAGCAGGTCATCCACGCGGGGGTTGACATAGTTCTGCGTATTGGACCACACGACGCCCTGGCGGATGTTGCCCGATTCGTATGTGCGATGCACGCCGATCACCGGGTCTCCCCAGTTGTAGACCAGGTCGAGGGTCATATCAAAGTCCCATTGCCCGATACGCTCCGCCCATGCCGCAAAGCTCTCTGTGCGGCGCACCTCCACAGAGACGCCGACAAGCGCGAGCTGACGTTTCAGGTAGAGCGCCATCTCACGATGAATGGCGGCCCCTGCGATGGGCAAGTAGTCCAGAGTCAGGGCGAAGCGCACGCCGTCATCCAGGCGCGGATAGCCCGCTTCATCCAGCAGGGCCTCTGACTTGGCCCGATCCAGAGGGTAGCGCTCCACATCCGGCTCATAGAAGGGGCTGGAAGGGGCGATGGGCCCCGTAGCGCGCTGGGCGGATCCCTGAAGCAGATGCGCGCAGATGAACTCCGGGTCAACGGCATGGGCGATGGCCTGGCGGACGCGGCGATCTCGCAGCGGCTCTCGCAGCAGATTGAACGCCAGCCAGTTGATGGGCCCAACACCCTCGTTACCGGCCGAAGTGATCCTGAGATGCGGCGCCCGCTCAAGGCGCTCGATCCCGCTGGGCTGGCTGTAAAAAGTCAGCATGTGGAGTTCCCGGCGCTCTAGATCGACAAGCTGCTGCTCCACGCTTTCCTCAATGTGCAGCTCGATGGCGTCCAGATAGGGGAGGCCCGGGATGAAAAAGCCTTCATGCCTCCGCAGCAGGATGAGATCATCTGGCACGAAACGCGCGAGTCTGAAGGGACCAGAGCCGACGGGGGCCAGATTCGCCGGATGGGTGACTATGTCCTGGCCATCGCCGTAGATGTGCTTCGGCAGGATCGGGAGCAGAGCTGGCGACATGGCCAGCATGATGGCAGGATGAGGGTGCGCGAGATGTATGATCGCAGTCAGTGGATCAGGCGTGTCCACCCTCTCCACCGGGGCGAACATGGGCTTGAAGGGGTGATAGGTCTTGACCGTCCAGATCGAGAAGGCGACATCCTCGGAGGTGATGGGCTGCCCATCGTGAAAGATCGCGCCCTGCACCAGATGCAGGACGACGGTGCGGCCATCGTCAGATACCTCCCAGGACTCGGCGAGGTAGGGTTCCGGGCGCCACTGGTCGTCATAGCGCAGGGGGCTGGCAAAGATCTGCGTGCCCGGCACGGCAGTGGCCCCACCCGAGAGGAGGGCCGGGTTCAGGTGGCGAGGGCTGCCGACGCTCATGGACATGACAAGGGTGCCGCCACGCTGCAGCGACCCGTCGAGCAGGACCAAGGGCGTGGTATGGGGGGCTTCCCCCGCGGCGACCCCTTGAGGCTGCCCCACGCCACAGCCCGCCAGGGCCACGGAACCGGCACCATACAGGAGAAGGCGCAGCACCTCCCTGCGCGACATCAAGGCTGACCGAGCACCGGAACGAGGGCGACCTTGGCTCATTCCTCTCCGATGGGGCGGTTCGTTGCGCCCCCGCTCACTGGATCGCTTCAACACTGGGTACGGCCGTATGGTACCAAAGCGGATGGCGCATGGCAACCTCTCTTGCAGGGAGGATGCGTGGACCTGCGCCCGCCATCTCCTAGGCCGCTGTCTCCCCCTGGCGCTGCTTGCGCCAGAGGCGTAGCGCTGCCCAGCCCACATAGGCCGCGCCCCCTAGGATCAGCACGGCGTTGATGCCTATCATGGGGCGGAAGCCCAGCCACTGGGTCAGGGCGCCGCCGGTGGCGGCCCCTACGATGGAGCCCAGCCCGCCGGCGGAGCCGAACAGCCCCGCCACGCGGCCCCGCTGCGCCTGGCCCCGCACCTCGGTCGCATAGGCCATGGCGGCTACGGTGACGGCCGAGTAGGCGAACCCGCGAACCAATTGCACGCCCAGGATCCAGGGCATAGTGGGCGCCACGATATAGCCGCCAAAGACCAGGCACCAGGCGGCAAAGCCCAGGCTCAGCATCGCCAGACGGCCTGTGCGGTCGGAGAGCCAGCCCGCCAGCACCATCAGTGGGAACTCGGAGAGGGAGGCCAGCGCCCAGAGACGGCTCATGGTCGTGGCGCTGTAGCCGATCTCGCCCACCATGTAGTTGGCCCACACCGCGTACACCGCGCCGGTCACCAGAGACCACAGAAAGGCGGAGATGAGGAGCGGCGCCAGGGGCAGCAAGGCGGTCTGCTCCTCGGCGGCGCGGCGGACCTGGCGCGAGGACCGGAGCCAGCGGGCTACGGCGGCGGGCGCATGACGCACCTTGGCCAGGGCATCCTGCAGGGTCTGCCGCGCACCCCTCAGCAGAGAACTCTGGCCGGGCTGCCCCGGCTCGCGGATGAACAGGGCGATGATGGCGGTGAGGAGGGCCAGGCCCGTCGCCAGGCCATAGGGCGCCCGCAGCGAGAGCCGATCGGCGATGAACCCGGCGTTCAGGGCCATCAGGCCAAAGCCCAGGGAGCCCAGGCCCCGGTAGGCGCCCACCCGGCGGCCCCGCGCCTGCGCCCTGGCCTCCAGCAGATCGCCCATGAGGGCCAGGCTGGCCGTGCCATAGGCTGCCTGAGAGAGGGCGCTCAGGACGTTCCAGACGTACAGGTAGCGATAGTCGGGGGCCAGGGTGATCATGGCGTCGCTGAAGACCAGGCACAGCAGCCCGACGACCATGATCACCTTGCGGCGCCCCAGCCGGTCCGAGAGGTTGCCCCAGAAGGCGTTGGCAGCCACGGCCGTTAGGGACGACACGGTCCCCAACATGCCGATGGCAACATAGCCGGCGCCGAGGGACTCGGCATAGAGCGATGCCACGGGCGCGGTAATCCCGCGCGACATGAAAAGGATAAAGCTGATGGCGGTCAGCAGGGCAAAAGCATCCATGGCATCCCCTTGGCATAGAATGGGCGACGCCGGATTCTAGCCGATCCCGCGGATAGCGCCAAGACCGCGCGCCGACGCTCCGGCGGGGCACTTGCCATGCGATGCTATCTGCCTATAATGCACCGACGGTCTGGCGCTTTTGCATGAGGAGACGACATGGAGATCACCTGGGTCCACATAGTGCTGATTCTGGTGGCAGGCTTTGTCTGCGGGATCATCAACACCCTGGCAGGGGGCGGCTCCTTTCTGACCCTGGCCGCGCTGGATCTGGTCGGCCTGCCGGGCAATGTCGCCAACGGCACCAACCGCCTGGCCATCCTGTTCCAGAACATCTCGGCCGTCGCCGGGTTTCGCAGCAAGGGTGCCTCGAACTTTCGCACCAGCCTGCACTTTGCGATCCCTGCCCTGTTCGGCGCGATCCTGGGCGCTTACCTGATCATTGACCTGCCGGAGGTCGTGTTCCAGCGGGTGCTGGGCATCGCCATGCTGATCATGCTGGCGATCCTGGTGCTCAATCCCCAGAAGTGGCTCAACGGCCACGAGGTGCGGATGACGCCCGGGCGCAGGGTCCTGATCTACATCGTCTTTTTCTTCGTGGGCATCTATGGCGGGGCCATCCAGGCGGGCATCGGCTTCCTGATGATCGCCAGCCTCGTGCTGACGGCGGGGGTCAACCTGATCAACGCCAATATGCACAAGGTGTTCATCGGCGCCGTGTACACGGTGTTCGCCCTGGCGACCTTTGCCCTGCGGGGCCAGGTGCACTGGTGGCTGGGGATCGTGCTGGCCATCGGCAACGGGGCGGGTGCCTGGTTCAGCAGCCGCCTCGCCGTGGAAAAGGGGCAGGGCATGGTGCGCGTGGTGCTGGGCGTCGCCCTAGTGGTGCTGGCGGCCCGCTACCTGGGCCTCGGCCAGTATATCGGCCTCAACTTTTAGCTCAGGGCGCCGGCTCCAGCAGGCAGAGGACCTCGTCCACAGGGAATACGGGGCCATCGCGGCAGACCAGCCTGTCGCCGCAGTGGCAGTTGCCGCACACGCCAAAGCCGCACTTCATGGCGCGCTCCAGACTGAGGTACAGGGGCACATCGCTGCCCTGCAGCCGCCGCGCCAGGGCTCGCAGCATCACCTCGGGGCCGCAGGCGGCGACCAGGTCGGGCCAGCCCGCGGCCAGATCTGGCTCCAGGGCATCCAGGGCCGTCCCCGCCAACCCCAATGAGCCATCGTCGGTGGCCAGCAGCAGCTCGCAACCCAGCTCACGAAAGCGCCAGGGCAGCATGAGCTGATCGCCGCTGCGGGCGCCCAGGGCGACCCGCACGGTGGCGCCGGCGGCCAGGGCACGCTTGGCGAGCAAGGTCAGCGAGGCGACGCCGCTGCCGCCCCCGGCTAGCAGCAGCCGCTCGCCGCGGGCGGGGAACCCTCGCCCATAGGGGCCGCGCACCCAGAGGCGATCCCCGGGCTGGCAGGCCGCCAGGGCGCGGGTGAACGGCCCAACCACCCGCACCGTGATGCTCAGGGGATCGTCGTTCATCACCGCCAGGGGCCGCTCCTCGATGCCCGGCAGCCAGACCATGACGAACTGGCCCGGCTCAGCGGGCAGCGCGCCATCCAGGATCAGCGTGGCGCCCACGCCGCCCTCCGGCCGCCGCTCGATGATGCGGTAGGTGCGATGGGGCGCGTCAGACACGGGCGCACCCGCGAATCTCGTCCAGGGAAGCCACTCCTCGCTCCTCCATCCAGCGGGCCATCTCGGCCAGCACCCGCCCAAAGACGGCGTCTCCCTCGGCATAGAGGGCCGAGCCGATGCCCACGGCGGTGGCGCCGGCCATGACCATCTCCAGGGCGTCGCGCCCGCTGGCGACGCCACCGGTGCCGATGATGGGCACGTCCAGCGCGGCTGCCAGCTCGTAGACGCAGCGCACGGCGATGGGCCGCAACGCCGGCCCCGAAATGCCCCCTACGCGGTTCGAGAGGATGGGCTGCCGCGCGTCCAGATCGATCAGCATGCCGGGCCCCAGGGTGTTCCCCATGGTCAGTCCATCGGCGCCCGCCGCCACCACCGCCCGGGCCACGGCCAACAGCTCCGAGGCGTTGGGCGATAGTTTGACCAGCAGCGGTCCCCGATAGACGGCGCGCACAGCCGCGGTGACCTGGGCCGCCGCCAGCGGATCGTGGGCAAAGGGCCGCCCGAACTCGCTCTCGACGTTGGGGCAGGAGATGTTCAGCTCGACGATATGGGGGCCGGCGGCGGCGATGATGTCCACCGCCTCGGCAAAGGTGCGCGGCGTCTCGCCAAAGACGCTGGCGATCAGCGCCGCGCCTGTGGCGGCCAGGCCAGCGCGGGCGCGGGCCAGCTCGTCGCGCTCGGCCAGCGCCCCGGAGTTCGAGAGCCCCACAGCGTTGATCAGCCCGTGGCCCCAGGGCAGCACCGTTGGGTTGTGGTGGCCGGTGCGCGGCTCCAGGCTGCACGACTTGCTCGTGACGGCGCCGGCGCCCGCCCGCGCGGCGCGCACCAGGGTGCCCGCCGCGCTGCCCCAGATGCCCGAGGCCAACACCAGCGGGTTGCGCAGGTGCACGCCCAGCAGCTCGACCCCAAGATCCACTGGCATGGGGGCGCCCTACGCCTCTCCGGCCAAATAGCGCTCGACGCGCGTCTGGGTCTCGCGATCCAGCTTGCCTGCCGCCACCAGCAGCGCCACGATCTCGCGCAGAGTGGTGGCGGCGTGGAGCCGCAGGCCGTGGCTGGCCAGGTCCTGGGCGCCGCCCTGCTCACGATCGATGAGCACCACCACATCCTCGACCACCAGCCCGGCCTCTTGCAGCGGCCCGGCGGCCTCCAACTTGCTGCCGCCGCTGCTGATCAGGTCGTCCACCAGCACCACGCGCTCGCCCGCATGGTACTCGCCCTCGATCTGGCGTCGCGTCCCATAGGTCTTGACCTCGCGCCGCGGGTAGATGAGGGGATCGCGGGTCTGCAGCGCCACGGCCGTGCCGATGGGCAGCCCCGCATAGGGGATGGCGGCGATGCGCTGGTAATCCAGCCCTTTGAGCAGGCGCGCATACTCGGCGGCGGCCATCTCCAGGACCTCGGGCGAGATCACCAGGCGCCGCAGGTCCACATAGATAGGCGAGTGGGCGCCCGAGTGCAGCACGAAATCGCCCAGTTGCACGCAGCCCGATTCGAACAGGGCCAGGGCCAGCCGCGAGAGGCGCGCCTGGTGCGCTTGCTCGGCGCTGGAGGGCCCCTGCAGGGCCGCTTTTCTGGCGCGGTTGATGGCGTCGCGGGTCTCCAGGGCGGCCTGGCGCGGGTCATCGGCGTAGAGGATGCCTCGCGAGGAATTGATCACCAGGCCGCGGCCATCGGGGCGCAGCCCGGCCTGCAGCGCCGCCTCCAGGTCGCCCCCCTGGGCGCCCACGCCGGGCACCAGGAACCAGGTCTTGGGCCAGGCGGCGCGGATCTCGGCCATAGCCTCGGGGTAGGTGGCGCCGATCACCAGGCCGATCTCCTGGCCTCGGGCCCACTCGCCCGCCAGCTCGGCCACGCGCCGGTAGAGGGGCACGCCATACTGCGACCAATCCTGCAACTCGCCAGCGCCCGGGTTGGAGGTCTTGCACAGCAAGAAGACGCCCCGGTCCGGATAGGCCAGGAAGGGCTCGACGCCATCGCTGCCCAGGTAGGGGTTGACGGTGACGGCGTCCGCGCCCAGCTCGTCGTAGACGGCGCGGGCGTAGGCCGCCGCCGTCGAGGCGATGTCGTTGCGCTTGGCGTCCAGCAGCACCGGGATATCGGGCGGAATGGCCGCCAGGGTCTCTCGCAGCGCGTCCCAGCCCGGCTGCCCCAAGGCCTCAAAGAAGGCGACGTTGGGCTTGAATACCGCCGCCACATCGGCGGTCTGCTCGACGATGCTCCGCATAAAGTCGCTCACAGAGCTATAGCGCGCGGGCACCCTCCCCGGATGGGGGTCCAGCCCGACGCAAAGCAGGCTATCGCGCTGCGTGATGCTCTGTTCCAGCTTGCTCCAAAAGCCCATGCCCTATCCCCCTTGCTCCCAGTGCTAAACCTTGCCCAGCACGGCGGCCAACAGCGCCATGCGGATGTACATGCCGTTCTCCATCTGCCGGAAGTAGGCCGCGCGCGGATCATCGTCCACGTCGGCATGGATCTCGCCCACCCTGGGGAGCGGGTGCATCAGCGCCATGCGCTCCTTGGCCCGCGACATGATCTCGGGCGTCACCACGTAATAGTCCTTGACCTCCTCGTAGAGGGCGAGATCGGCAAAGCGCTCCTTCTGCACCCGCGTGACATAGATCACGTCCGCCTCGGCGATGACCTCATCCAGCTTGTCGGTCTCGTGCAGGGGCCTGCCCGCAGCGGCCAGCTCCTCCTTGATCTCGCCCGGCAGGCGCAGGATATCGGGGGCCACGAAGGAGAGCTGGACGTCGTACAGGCGCAGCAGGCGCGCCAGCGAGTGCACCGTGCGGCCGTACTTGAGATCGCCGACCATGGCGACGTGCAGGCCGTCCACCGCGCCCAGCTCGCTGTAGATGGTGTAGAGATCGAGGAGCCCCTGGGTGGGGTGCTCTCCGGCGCCGTCGCCGGCGCTGATCACCGGCTTGCTGGCATAGCGGGCCGCCACTGTGGAGGCGCCGATCTCGGGATGCCGCAGGACGATCACATCGGCGTAGCACTCCAGGGTGCGGATCGTATCGGGCAGCGATTCGCCTTTGCTCACCGACGAGTACTGGACCCCGTGAATGGGGATCACCGAGCCGCCCAGCCTCTCCATGGCAGCGATAAAGGAGGACGAGGTGCGGGTGCTGGGCTCGTAGAAGAGATTTCCCAACACATACCCTTTGAGCAGGTCGGTGGCCCCGACTCGCTTGACGAGGCTGCGCATCTCATCGGCCACGCGAAAGATGTACGTCAGGTCGGGTCGGGTGAACTGATTGACGGAGACGATATCCCGACCGTAGAGGCTGTGCTGGCGGTTGGGCGCCAGACCGACGATCTTCTGGGTGCCATTCTCTGTCATGGTTCTCCTGCCTTTGCTCAAGCCGTGATCAACCTGCCACGCGCACCAGAGGGCGCCCATAGCCGGGCGCCACCAGCAGCTCGCCCCGCCGCCAGATGACCTGGCCCCGCAGCGCCACCGTCTCGACCTCGCCCATGCCCCACTGTTCCGCAAAGGGCGACCAGCCACAGCGGGTGTGGTAGCCCTCCAGGGGCAGCCGATAGCGCCCGCGCGATAGGTCCACCGTGACCTTGCTGGCGGGCGCGGCCAGGCCATAGACGCGCAACGGATTCGCATACACCAGGTCGAAAAAGCGCTCGTAGGTCAGCCTGCCCTCTTCGACAGCAGCCAAGAGCAGGGGTAGTGTGGTCTCCAGGCCGGGCACGCCCGGCGGCGGATTGGGCAAGACCTTCTCCAGGCGCGTGTGGGGGGCATGGTCGGTGGCGATCAGATCCACCATGTGAAGCCGTTCCCAGAACAGGGTGCGCGCCTGGGGAGATACCAGGGGCGGCTTCATCAGCGCCATGGCGCCGAGCCGCCGGACGGCATCGTGAGCCAGGAACAAGTGATGGGGCGTCACCTCGCAGGTAACGCGGATGCCACGCTGGCGGGCGGCGTCTATCACCAGCAGGTCGTCGGGATGGGGCACATGGCACACGTGTAGATGCTGGCGATAGCGCTCGGCCAGATCCAGGGCGGTGGGGATGGATGGGCTCTCGGCGTGTACGGCGATGGGCCCAGGGCCAGGCCACGCTTCGAAGGTCTGGGCCAGGGCGCGAGGCTCGCGGTTGGTGAGGTTGCCAAAGGTCTCATCCAGATAGAGCTTGAGGCCCACGGCGTGGGGCGCCATGGCCACCATCTCATCCAGATGGACGCCGTCGGTGCCAGCAAAAAGGCCGTAGTCGGCTACGGCCTTGGCTGCAAAGAGCGCCTGTTTCGCAGTGAAACGCTCCGCGATGGTGATGGGGGGCGTGTTGTTGGGCATGTCCAGGACCCCCACCACGCCTCCCGCCAGGGCGGCTACAGTGCCTGAGAGGATGTCCTCCTTGTAGGTGGCGCCGGGCTCGCGCAGGTGGACATGGGCGTCGATAATGCCGGGAAAAACGAGAGAACTCATAGGGCGCGCTGCCTTCCTTGGGGCAACCCGGGGCGCCCTATTCGTGCCAGATGCCGAGGCTCGTTTCTGATTCCCATCTCTCCGATTATAGCATGCGGGCGGCTGCGAGGCAACTGGAACGCGGCCATATTCTCGTCCCCTATCTCGGCCGCCCGCTACAAAGCGGACTAATTGGAGTGGCTTTATCCGGAATTTGTCCAGGGGATCACTTTGGCCTATACTAGAGCTGTCACAGTGACGATAGGAGTTCACCATGTCGCTATCCCATCGAGTGCCCTATCTTGTCGTGGGCCTGCTGCTGGGCCTAGCGGTCCTGCTGGCGGGCTGTTCCCGCGATGTCGCACAAGGAGAGGATTTCCCCATGAGCACCGGCGCCCTGCCTCCCATCGATCAGGCCGCTCCCGACCAGTTCGCCACGGCCACCTTCGCCCTGGGTTGATTCTGGGGTGTGGATGCCCAGTTTGGGCATCTTGACGGCGTGATCCGCACCCGCGCCGGCTATGCGGGCGGCACCACGGCCGATCCCACCTATTACGATCTGGGCGATCACTCTGAGGCCGTGCAGGTGGATTATGACCCGGAGCGGATCAGCTATGCCGATCTGGTGGCCGTCTTTTGGGATAGCCACACGTGCACCAGCCAGTCCGCATCGCGCCAGTACGAGAACATTCTCTTTTACAGCAACGCCGAGGAAGAGCGCATCGCCCTCGAATCCAAGGCCCAGCGCGAGGCCGAGGCGGGCGCCGATGTGCTGACCAGGGTCGAGCCCCTCACGGCGTTCTACCGGGCCGAGGACTATCATCAAAAGTACTATCTGCGCTCCGAGTGGCTCTTGAGGGACTATTACCTGAGCATCTATCCCGATCTCCAGGCGTTTGCCGATTCTACCGCTACGGCGCGGGTGAACGCATATCTGGCGGGGTATGGGACTCTGGCACAGCTCGACGCTGAGGCCGGCGCGTTGGGTCTCGCTGGGGCCCCTTTGGAGCGCCTGCGCGATCTGGTGAGGCATCGCTGAGCCGTCGTCGCTCAGGCTGCATGCTACGATATCCATGTGATGGCCCGAGCAACGTGGCGCCGCCAGGCGGCGCCACGTTGCCTTGTGGCCGCCCGGTGGCGATTTGACCGCCCGCCCGTTCTGAGCCAAAATGAAGAGAATCGAATGTTCGATCCTTCGCTTTCAGGAGAGGCTTATGTACAAACTCGTACTGGTGCGACACGGACAGAGCGCCTGGAATCTGGAGAATCGCTTCACCGGATGGGTGGACGTGGATCTGACGGAGACCGGCCGCGACGAAGCCAGGCGAGGCGGGGTCTTGCTGCGCGAGGAAGGCCTGACCTTTGATATCGCCTACACCTCCGTTCTCAAGCGGGCCATTCGTACCCTCTGGATCATCCTCGACGAGATGGATCTGATGTGGATCCCCGTCGTGCGCGACTGGCGCCTGAACGAGCGGCACTATGGCGCGTTGCAGGGCCTGGACAAGGCGGAGACCGCCGAGCGACACGGCGACGAGCAAGTGCATATCTGGCGACGCAGCTATGACATCCCGCCGCCGCCCATGGATGACGACCATCCCTATTCCCAGGCCCACGATCGGCGCTACGCCTCGCTCAGCCCGGAGCAGATGCCGCGGACCGAGGCCCTCAAGCAGACGGTGGAGCGCATGTTGCCCTACTGGCACAACGTCATTGCCCCCCAGGTGCGGGCGGGCAAGCGCGTGCTCATCGCGGCCCACGGCAACAGCCTCCGCGCCCTGGTCATGTACCTGGACAACATCTCCGAGACCGAGATCCCCGGGCTCAACATCCCCACAGGCATCCCACTGGTGTACGAGCTGGATGAGGACCTGAAGCCGATCCGCAGCTACTATTTGGGCGATCCCGAGGAGGCGGCCAAGGCCGCCGCGGCTGTGGCCAACCAGGCCAAGCGCAAGTAACACGACTCTAGTCGCTAGAGCAGAGCGCCCCTCTCCCTGAGGAGAGGGGCGCTTGGTTTACTGCGCCATGATCTTGGCCAGCTCCAGATAGTGGGGGTCAGGCCCGCGCGGTCGTGCCAACACCTCGGCCAGGGGCGTCTGCACGATGGTCTCGCCCTCCACGCCCACCATCACGCCATGCTGCCCATCGGCCAGGGCGCGCGCGGCGGCGGCGCCCAGGCGCGTGGCCAGGAAGCGGTCTTTGGCGGTGGGGGGGCCGCCGCGCTGCATGGGCCCCAGTGCCGTCAGGTACACGGCAAAGCCGATCTCCGCTGAGCGCTCGCCCAGGTAGGCGTGTAGCGTGCGGGCATCGGGCGTGGCCCCCTCGGCGACCACGATCAGGCAGTGGCCCTTGCCCCGGGCATGGGCATCGGCCACCTCGCGGGCGACGCCCTCCAGCGTAAAGGGCGCCTCCGGGATGCAGGTGACCTCGGCGCCGCCCGCAAGGCCCGCCATCAGGGCCAGGTAGCCCGAGTGTCGCCCCATCACCTCGATGACGATGGCTTGCTGCTGGGCCAGGGCGGTATCCTGGATGCGGTCCAGCGCCTCGATGGCCGTGTTGAGCGCCGTATCTGCGCCGATGGCCACGCCGGTGCCCCACAGATCGTTCTCGATGCTGGCGGGCACGCCGATGGTGGGCAGGCCAGCCTCGTCCAGGGCGAGGGCGGCGGCCATGCCATCGCGCCCGCCGATGACCACCAGCGACTGGATGCTCTTCTCACCCAGTTGGGTCAGGGCGAGCTCCCGCCGCTCGGGCGCAGCCAGGGCGGCGCTGGGCGACGCACCCAGGAAGGTGCCGCCCAGCTCGATGATGTGGCTGACGGAGCGCGATTGCAGGGGGAGCAGATCGCCCCGCAGCAACCCCGCGACGCCGTGGCGGACGCCCCACGCCGACCAGCCCTGATGCAGCGCCATGCGCACGGCGCTGCGGACCGCCGCGTTCATGCCGGGGCTGTCGTCATCGGCGGTGAGCACCGCCAGGCTGCCGATATGGCTTGCCATGGTTACCCCTCGCGCGCCTGATGCGCCGCTGCTACTTGTCGTCCAGGACGGCCACGCCAGGCAGCTCGCGCCCTTCGAGGAACTCGAGAGAGGCGCCGCCGCCGGTGGAGATGTGGGTGATGGCATCGGCCACGCCGGATTGCTCCACGGCCGAGGCCGAATCGCCGCCGCCGATGATGGTGATGGCCTCGGATTCGGCCAAAGCCTTGGCTACGGCAAAGGTGCCTTGGGCAAAGCGGGCCATCTCGAACACGCCCATGGGGCCGTTCCAGATGACGGTGCCCGCGCCGGCCACGGCCTCGGAGAAGAGAGCCACGGTGCGGGGGCCGATATCCAGGATGCGCCAGCCGGGCTGCACACCGTCCGGGTTCACCACGCGGGACTGGGCGTCGGCGCTAAAGGCGTCGGCGACCACGGCGTCCACGGGCAGCACCAGCTTGTCGCCCGCGCGGGCCATCAGGTCGCGAGCGGTCTCGACGGAGCCGTCCTCGACCAGGGAATCGCCCATCTCATAGCCCTTGGCCCGGAAGAAGGTATTGGCCATGCCGCCGCCGATGAGGATGCGATCGGCAATGGTGAGCAGGTTCTCGATGACGCCGATCTTGTCCGAGATCTTGGCGCCGCCGAGGATCACCACCAGGGGACGCTGAGGCGCGCTCAGGGCGTTGCCCAGCACCTCGATCTCCCGGCCCATGAGCAGGCCCGCCGCCGACGGCAGATAATCGGCCACGCCCGCCGTAGAGGCGTGGGCGCGATGGGCCGCGCCAAAGGCGTCATTGACATAAACATCGGCCAGGGCGGCCAGCTTGCGGCTCAACTCGGGATCGTTGCTCTCTTCGCCGGGCTCAAAGCGCGTGTTCTCCAGCAAGAGCACGTCGCCGGGGCGAAGGGCGGCCACGGCCTCCTCCACCACGGGGCCCACCACCTGGTCCACCTTGCGCACCTCAAGGCCCAGAAGCTCGCTCAGGCGCAGGGCGATGGGGTTCAGTCGCATGCTCTCCACCGGCTTGCCCTTGGGCCGCCCCAGGTGAGAGCAGAGGATCACGGCAGCGCCTTGCTCCAACAGATAGCGGACCGTGGGCAGGGCTGCCTGAATGCGCAGATCATCGGTGATATGGCCTTGATCGTCCAGGGGTACGTTGAAATCGCAGCGCACCAGGACGCGCTTGCCCTTTACCGCGATGTCATACACGGTTTTCTTGTTCATCTCGTCGCTCCTCATTTGCTGCAATATGGCTCGCAAAGCCATTCTAGCATATCGAATCCGACGCGCAAACCCGATGGGGGCCAAGGGGGCGCCGGGCGAGGCCGGCGCAAAGCCCCGCCGCTCTGTCGGCTGCGGACGGGTTGAACCCCAGGCCGGGGCGCGCTAGAATGCCGCCAGCAAACTCATCTGAGAGGTGACCATGGCGGAAAAGACACGCGCGGTGTTGGTAGGCTGTGGAGGCATCACCAGGTCCTGGCTGCCGCCCATCCAGGCGATGGGCTCGGTGGAGATCGTCGGGCTGGTGGATATCGTGCTGGACAACGCTCGCGCCAGGGCGCAGGAGTACGGGCTGGAAGGGGCCCTCATCGGCGACGATCTGGAGGCGGTGCTGGATCAGACGCGGCCCGACGTGGTGTTCAACTGCACCATCCCCGAAGCCCACACGGCCGTGACCCTGACGGCCCTGGCCCGCGGCTGCCACGTGCTGACGGAAAAGCCCCTGGCCGATACGCTGGACAACGCGCGGCGGTTGGTGGCTGCGGCCCAGAGCGCCGGACGCATCCTGGCGGTGATCCAGAACCGACGCTACGACGCCAACATCCGCCGTCTGCGTCACCTGGTGGAGGGCCAGACGGTGGGGCCGCTGACCACGGTGCACTGCGACTTCCTGCTGGGCGCCCACTTTGGCGGCTTTCGCGACCACATGCCCCACGTGCTCCTGCTGGATATGGCGATCCACACCTTTGACGCCGCCCGCCTGATCACCGGCGCCGACCCCGTCTCGGTCTATTGCCACGAATGGAACCCCGCGGGCTCCTGGTATGACCGGGACGCCTCGGCGGTGGCGATCTTTGAGATGGCCGATGGCCTGGTGTACACCTACCGGGGAAGCTGGTGCGCCGAGGGGCTGAACACCACCTGGGAGAGCGATTGGCGCCTGATCGGCCAGCAGGGCAGCATCCGCTGGGATGGGGCCACGGCGATCGTGGCCGAGAGGGTGGCCAAGGCCGGCGGCCTGCGCTGGGAGATGGAGCCGGTGCAGGTGCCCGCCTTTGATCCCGGCGAGAAGGTGGGCGCCCACGGCGGCGTCATCCGCGAGTTCATCCGCTGCGTGCGCAGCGGCGGCAGGCCCGAGACCGCCGCCGAGGACAACATCAAGAGCCTGGCGATGGTGTTCGGCGCCATCGAAAGCGCCGAGACCAGGCGCCCCGTGCCGATCGTCTGGTAGGGCAGGGGGAGGGTGGGGCGCCGGCCTCGCCCGGCGCCCTGGCATGATGACACGCGTCTGCGAGCGAAGGAGGCCTATCGTGAAGCGTATCGTGGTGGCATGCGTGCTTGTGGCCTTGCTGGCTGCGCCTCTGACGGCCTGCTCCGGCGGCTGGTTCGGGGGGCACAAGCCTGTGACCCTGCGTTTCGCCTATCGCCAAGGCGCCATGGCCGAGGTCGAGGCGCTGTTGGCCGAGTTCCAGGAGCAGCACCCCGATATCATCGTGGAGCCCCTGGTGGCCGATCCCCAGAGCGACGGCCTCAAGCAGCTCGTGGCAGAGGGCCAGGTGGACCTCTTTCGCGACGGGCTCACGGCGCTGGGCTATGCCGAAGACGGCCTGATCCGACCCATCGAGGAGGTGCAACTGGCCGCGTGGGCCGACATCCGCGCCGACTATGTGGCCGGCGCGTGGTCGGCGCTGGCCATAGGCGCCCAGCAGTGGGGCATCCCGGCGGGGGTGGACCCCATGGTGGTCTATGTTAACGCCGGGGAGGTGAACGCCCTGGGCATGGGCATCCCCGCACCGGATCAGCGCTGGGACGCCTTTGGCCTGCTCTCCCTGGCCGTGGCGCTGAACCATCCCGAGGGGACGCCCGAGCACCCCAACGTGCCCCTGTACGGCTTTTGCACCCAGCCCGAGGATTGGGACCCCTTCCTCCTGGTCTACGCCTGGGGCGGCACGGTGGTGGATCGGCTGGACGCCCCCCAGCGCGCAACCTTGACCCAACGTGAGACGGTCGAGGCGCTGCGCTGGTACGTGGACCTGTTCACCTTTCATCAGGTGGCGCCCGACCCGGCGGCCATCAACCTTGAGTTCCCCCAGGGTGGCATGGCGCAGGCCCAGTCCCTGGGGCGTTGCGGCCTGTGGCTGGGGCTCTATAGCGAGCGCGGCGGCCAAGGCACGCCCAACCGCTGGGCCATAGAGTGGGCGCTGATGCCGCTGCCCCGCATGGGCGGCGACAAGGCTCTGGCTGATGTGCAGGGCTACTATGTCGCCGCCAGCAGCGAGCACCCGGAGGAGGCGCTGCTGCTGGCGCGCTTTCTCTCTGACCAGTGGCGCGCGGCGGGCCCGTACCTGCCGCCGCGCCCGTCGTTGGTCACCGATCCCGGCTATGCGCAGGCGGCGGGGGCCGGCGGCGATGTGCAGGCCCTCTTGCCCCAGGGCGCCCTCATGACCATGCCGGCGGAGCTATCGCCCCAGCTCGGCGCCGTGGGCGAGGCCGTCATCCGCGTGATCTATATGGCCATCCAGGAGGGCAGCGACATCGAGCCGCTGCTGCAGCAGTCCCAGGAGCGGGTGCAGCGGTTCTTCTAGCGGGCCGCTACCAGACGAACACAAAGGTCAGGTCGTTGACGTTGGTGTGGGTCGGGCCCGTCAAGAGCAGGTCGCCCAGGGCGGCGAAAAAGGGATAGGCGTCGTTGCGCTCCAAATAGTCCCAGGGGTCCATGCCCAGGGCGCGGGCGCGCGCGGCGGTGTCCCCCTCGGCCAGGGCGCCCGAGGCGTCCGTCGGCCCATCGGTGCCGTCGGTGGCCAGGCAGACCACGGCCACATCATCCAGCCCCTGGATCGCCAGGGCGGCGGCCAGGGCCATCTCCTGATTGCGGCCTCCCTTGCCCCGGCCCCGCAGGGTCACCGTGGTCTCGCCACCCGCGATCACGCAGGCGGGGCGAGCCAGGGGCCGGCCCGAGGCGCGGATCTCTTTGCCGATGGCGGCGAATACCTTGGCGACCTCGCGCGCCTCGCCTTCCACATAGGTGGAGAGGAGCAGCGTGTGCAGCCCCAGGGCGGCGGCCGCCTGCTGGGCGGCCTCGGCGGCCAGGTCGTTGCTGGCCACGATCACGTTCTGGGTGCGCCGAAACACCGACGAGCCTGCCCCCGGGTTGTCCTCGATCTCGCCCTCCACACCTCGGCGCAGGTACGCCTCGATGCTGGCAGGGATCTTGCCCAACAGCCCGTAGCGGCGCAGCAGCTCCCAGGCGTCGGCAAAGGTGGTGGTATCGGGCACGGTGGGCCCCGAGGCGATGGAATCCAGCGGGTTGCCCACCACGTCGGAGAGGATCAGGGCGATCACCTGGGCGGGCGCGGCCAGGCGGGCCAGCTTGCCCCCCTTGAGCTGGTCCAGGTGCTTGCGGATGGCGTTGATCTCGACGATGGTGGCCCCCGCCCGCAGGAGCGCGTCGGTCAGGGCCTGCATGTCGTCCAGGGTGACGCCCTCGACGGGCAGGGTCATCAACGCCGAGCCGCCCCCCGAGATCAGGCAGAGCACCAGGTCGTCCTCGCCCGCCTGGGCCAGCAGGTCGGCGATGCGCCGCGAGCCGGCCACCCCCGCCTCGTCGGGGATCGGGTGACCCGCCTCGGTCAGGGCGATGGTCTTGGTGGGCAAGGTGTGCTCGTACTTGACGTTGATGGCGCCATCGCCGATGCGATCGCCCAGCAGCTCCTCGATGGCCTGGGCCATAGGTGCGTCGGCCTTGCCGGCCCCCACCACCAGGACTCGCCCCACGGCGGCCAGATCGTAGCTGCGCCCGTCAACGATCAGGCGCTCGCCCTCTCGGCGGACGAAGCGCTTGACGGCGGCGGCGGGGTCTACGGCGTCCAGCGCCGCCTGCAGCACCTGGACGATCTGGCGGCGCCGCTGTCCCTGGATTCCCTCTCGGCCGGTTAGCTCGGGCGCAAAGGACACCATCTCGATTCGATCCTTTCTCCGCTGGTATGAGCGGCTTCTGTCTGCAAAAGCGCCCCTCGCTGCCATGGCCGCGAGAGGCGCCGAACTGGAAATCGTCTACGGCCCGACGACGAGGGCTCTAGGCCGAGGCGGAGCTCCCGCGGGCCCGAAAGATGCGGCGCCACTCGCCTCTCTCCCAGACCACCAGGAGCGGCACGGCGAAAAAGAGCGACGAGCAGGTGCCCGTGACCATGCCCAGCAGCATGATGGTCATGAACTGCCGAATCGTCACGCCCCCGAAGAAGATGATCGCCACCATGACGAACATGGCATTCAACTGGGTGGCCAGCGACCTGTGCAACGTCTCCAGGAGGCTGCGGTTGACCATGGTCTCGTAGGGCTCCTGGCGGTGCCGGGCGCTGTTCTCGCGGATGCGGTCGAACACGACGACCACATCCTGAATGGAAAAGCCTACCACCGTGACCACAGCCGTCAGGAACAGGGCATTCACCTCCCACTGCAGGGCCAGGCCCAGGAGGCTGCTGATGCCCAGCAGGATGATCACATCGTGGAACATCTTGGCAATGGCGCAGACGCCATAGCGGATGGCATTGGGCACGCGGCGGAAGGCGATGGCGATGAACACCAGGATGGCGACGGAGGAGGCCAGGATCGCCAAGATAGCTGCGCGGGTGGTCTCGCGGCCCACGATGGGGCCGACGCTCTCAAAGCGCAGCTCGGTGGCGGCCCCCAGGTTGCTCTCCAGCACGCCGCGCAGGCTCTCCTTCTCGTCCATGCTCATCTCGCGCGCCCGCACCACGATCTGGCGGCTCTCGGCCACGGTCTGGACGGTGGCCTCGGGGAAACCGTTCTCCTCCAGGATGCCGCGTACATCCTCCATGGCCACCGGCTGCTCAAAGGCCAGCTCTAGCAGCGAGCCCGCGGTGAAATCGATGCTCAGGACCAACGGCGAGCCGTGGGTCGCCCACGAGTAGCCCATGATCGCCAGGCTGAGGACCAGCAGGGTGGCGGAGATCAGGAAATACCAGCGACGCTTCTGAACCAATTGGAACACAGGTGCGTCTCCTTCTCGTCTAGATTCCGAGCAGCCAGTGGCGCTCGCGCAGTCGCTCGCCCGTCCAGCCAAAGACGACGTGGACAAAGGTGCGCGTGACGGTGATGGCGGTGAACATGCTGATCGCCACGCCCAGGGCCAGGGTGAGGGCAAAGCCTTTGACCATGCTGGCGCCAAAGCTGTTGCCGAACCACCAGAGGATGGCGCAGGTGATCCACACCGAGACGTTCGAATCGAGGATGGAGGACCAGGCCCGGCGGAAGCCGTACTCCACCGCGCGCTGCAGGGTGCGGCCCTGGCGCAGCTCCTCGCGCATGCGCTCAAAGATCAGGATGTTGGCGTCCACGGCCATGCCCACCGACAGCAAAAAGCCGGCGATGCCTGGCAGCGTCAACGTGACGGGGATCAGCTTGTACAGGGCCAGCGTGATCAGGGCGTAGATGATCAGGGCCAGGCAGGCCAGCAGCCCAGGCAGCCGGTAGTAGATCAGCATAAAGATCAGGACGACGATGAGGCCGATCAGGCCGGCGCGGGTGGACTTTTGCACCGATTCGGCGCCCAGGGTCGGGCCGACGGCGCGGGTATCCAGCACGCGAAGCGGGATCGGCAGGGCGCCATAGCGCAACTGAAGCACGATGGCGCGCGCCTCCTCCAGGCCAAAGTTGCCCGTGATCAGGCCACGCCCCTCGGGAATAGCTGACTCGATCTTGGGGCTGGAAACGACTGTCTTGTCCAGGACGATGGACATGTACCTGCCGATGTTGGCGGCGGTATGCTCGCCAAAGAGGG
>DCTX01000038.1 GCA_002329325.1 Anaerolineales bacterium UBA1429 | reverse complement strand
GTGGGCGCCGGTGTGGGCCAGGTCCTCGCGCTTGAGCCAGATGCGCGCCCCGCCGCAAGCGTCGCTGAGGCGACGCGCCTCGGTTAGGGGCGTGGGCCGCCCCACATAGTCGCGCAGCAGGGCGCCCAGCTCGGCCTGAAACGTCGCGTCGTCGCGCAAGGCCCGGTAGGCCGCTTCCAGCTCCACCAGCGGGCCAAAGAGTGTCTCGGGCACGTAGCGCCCGCCGAACTCGCCATAGTAGCCGCGCTCATCCGGGAGTTGGCCCAGGGAGACCTTGGCTCTAGCTGTCGTCACGTGAATCCTCCTCTCGCACAGCCTGGATAAAGGCGGCCACCCGGGCCGGGTCCTTGATCCCCGGCGCGCGCTCGACGCCCGTGGCCACGTCCACGCCCCAGGGGTGCGCGGCCCGGATGGCGGCGCGCACATTCTCGGGCGCCAGGCCTCCCGCCAGCAGGACGCGCCCGTGGACGTGGGACGCCTGCTGCAGCAGCCCCCACCGCCAGGGCTGGCCGGTGCCGCCCGGGCGCTCCGGGTCATAGCTATCCAGCAGCCAGCCCCAGGGGGCGTAGCCGTCGAGCCCAGCCAAATCATCTGCGGCGCGCACGGGGCGCGCCAGCAGGTAAGGCAGCCCCAACGCGGCCGCGTACTCGGCCGATTCGCCGCCGTGCAACTGGATCAGGTCCAGCGCGGAGCGGGCGGCCACATCGCGGACGTGGGCCGGCTCCTGCCCGACAAAGACGCCCACCCGCAGCGCCCGGCAGCCCTGGGCGCGCAGCTCCTGGGTGAGCTCGGCCAGGGGCGCGGGCGCGATGTAGCGCGAGCTGCCCGGCCAGCAGATGAACCCCAGCAGATCGGCGCCGCAGCGCGCGGCCCACAAGGCGTCCTCCAGCCGGGTCAGGCCACAGATCTTGATGCGCGTCATCGCCCGGCCTCCTTGAGGGCGCGGGCCTGGGCGACCGGATCAGGCGCCGTCACCAGCGCCTCGCCCACCAGCATGGCGTCCACGCCCACCGCGGCCAGCCTGCGCACGTCCTCGACGCCGCGGATGCCGCTCTCGGCCACCACGAGGGCCTCGGCGGGCGCGCGGGGGCGCAGGCGCTCCGTGGTCGCCAGGTCCACGGCCATGGTCTTGAGATCACGGTTGTTGATGCCGACCACAACGGGGCGCAACGCCGCCGCCCGCGCCATCTCGGCGGCATCGTGCACCTCGATCAGCGGCGTCAGCCCCAGGTCGAGCGCCAGGTCGCTCAGGGCGGATAGGGCGGCGTCATCCAGGGCGGCGACGATGAGGAGCACGGAGGCGGCGCCGGCGGCCCGGGCCTCGTACACCTGGTAGGCGTGAACAGCGAAATCCTTGCGCAGCAGGGGGCGCGGCTCTCGCGCCTGGGCAAGGCCCTCCCCCACGGCCTGGAGATCGGCCAGGCTCCCGCGAAAGCGGGTTGGCTCCGTCAGCACCGAGAGGGCGTCGGCGCCGCCCTCCACGTAGCGGCGGGCCAGCAAAGCGGGGTCCAGATCGGCGTTCAGTGCCCCCCGGGAGGGCGAGGCGCGCTTGACCTCGGCGATGAGGGATATGCCGGGAGCCCGCAACGCCGCCCCGAAATCCAGGGGCGCAGGGGCGCTCAACGCCCGCCGCCGCATCTCCTCCAGCGGCGTCCCGGCCTGGGCGAGCGCCACGCGTCGGTGGGATTCGGCCACCAGTTCGTCCAGGATCATGCCGCCTCCTGGGTGTAGGCGATCAGGCGCTCCAGCACGGCCTGGGCCGCCCCCGAATCGATGGATTCGGCGGCCAGGGCCAGACCCTCGGCAGGGTCGGCGGCGGCGCCCGCCGCCACCAGGGCCATGCCCGCGTTGAGCAGGGTCATGTCGCGGCGGGGCGAGGGCTCGCCAGCCAGAACCTCGCGGGTGATGCGCGCGTTGGTCTCGGCGTCGCCGCCACGCAGCGCGGCCATCTCGGCGCGGGGGATGCCGTACTGGGCGGGGTCCAGTTGCAGGGTGGCCACGCGCCCGTCGCGCAGTTGGCCCACCAGATTGGGGCCCGTCGTGGAGAGCTCGTCCAGGCCGTCGGCGCTGCTGACGACGTAGGCCGCCTCGGCGCCCAACTGCCGCAACACGTGGGTGAGGGGCTCCACCAGGGCGCCATCGTAGACGCCCACTACCTGCACCGAGGCCCCGGCCGGGTTGGTCAGGGGGCCAAGGATGTTGAAGACGGTACGCACGCCCATCTCGCGGCGCGGTCCGATGGCGTGGCGCATGGCGGGGTGCAACTGGGGCGCATAGAGAAAGCCGAACCCCACCTCGTCGATGCAGCGAGCCACGGCCTCGGGGGCCAGGTCCAGGCGCACGCCCAGGGCCTCCAGCACGTCGGCGCTGCCGCAGCGGCTGGAGACGGAGCGGTTGCCGTGCTTGGCGACGGCCACGCCCGCGCCGGCGACCACCATGGCCGCCGTGGTGGAGACGTTGAAGGTGTGGGCGCCATCGCCGCCCGTGCCGCAGGTGTCGATGAGCGGGTGGCGCGTGGGGCGCACGGGCGTCACCTGGCGGCGCATGGCCCGGGCAAAGCCCACGATCTCGTCCACCGTCTCGCCCTTGGCGCGCATGGCGGCCAGAAAGGCGCCGATCTGGGCGGGCGTGGCCTGGCCCGACATGATCTGCATCATGACCTGCTCGGCCTCCTCCGGCGACAGGTGCTCGCGCTCCAGGGCGCGGCCGATGGCGATGGAGAGGCCCATGGCGCTGGGCGCCTCGGCCTTCTCCGTGGGCTGGCCCGCCGATAGCCCCAGCAGGTTGCGCAGCAGCCGCTTGCCGTCGGGCGTGAGGATCGATTCGGGGTGGAACTGGACGCCCAGGGTGGGCGCATCGCGGTGGGCGATGGCCATGACGACGCCATCGGAGCTGCGGGCCGTCACCTGCAACTCCTCGGGCAGCGGCTCGCGCACCACCAGCGAGTGGTAGCGGGTGGCCTCGAAGGAGGCGGCGATGCCCTGGAACAGGGGCCCGCCCTGGTGCAGGATGCGCGAGACCTTGCCGTGCATGAGCACATCGGCGCGGTCTATGGTGCCACCAAAGACGTGGGCGATGCACTGGTGCCCCAGGCACACCCCCAGGATCGGGATGCGCCCGTGAAAGCGGCGGATCGCCTCGTTGGAGATGCCGGCGTCTCGCTCGGGGGTGCCCGGCCCTGGCGAAATGATCAGGTGGGTGGGGTTCAGGCGCTCCAGCTCGTCCACGGTGATGGCGTCGTTGCGAAAGACCTGCACATCTGCCCCCAGCTCGCCCAGGTACTGGACCAGGTTGTAGGTGAAGGAATCATAGTTGTCTATGACGGCGATCATCGGCTGCCTCCATTCCGTTGCGTCTCTTGCTCGGCCAGGGTCAGCGCCCGCGAGAGGGCGTGCAGCTTGTTGTTGGTTTCGTGGAACTCGCGCGTGGGATCGGAATCGGCGACGATGCCCGCCCCGGCCTGCAGGATCACCTCGTCGCCCCGCATGACGATGGTGCGGATGGTGATGCAAGTATCCATGTTGCCCGAGTAGCCAAAGTAGCCCACGGCCCCGGCGTAGGGCCCCCGCGCCTCGGGCTCCAGCTCGTCAATGATCTCCATGGCCCGCACCTTGGGCGCGCCAGAGACGGTGCCGGCGGGGAAGCAGGCGGCCAGTACGTCAAAGGCGTCCTTGCCGTCCGATAGGCGCCCCTGCACATCCGAGACGATGTGCATCACGTGGGAGTAGCGCTCGACGCTCATCATCAGCGGCGTGTGCACCGTGCCATAGTCGCAGACGCGGCCCAGGTCGTTGCGGGCCAGATCCACCAGCATCACGTGCTCGGCGCACTCCTTGGGGTCGGCCAACAGGTCGGCCTCCAGGGCGCGGTCCTCGGCCCCGGTGGCGCCCCGGGGGCGGGTGCCCGCCAGGGGCCGCGATTCGACGACGCCATCCTCCACCCGCACCAGCACCTCGGGCGAGGAGCCGATGAGGCGCAGGCCGTCGGGCAGCTCCAGGTAGAACATGTAGGGGGAGGGGTTGACGCGGCGGAGCGCGCGGTAGATGTCATAGGGCTGGGCGTGGGTGCGCCGCCGCACCCGCCGCGAGAGCACCACCTGAAAGATGTCGCCGGCGGCGATGTACTCCTTCGCCCGGCGCACCGATTCCTCGTAGGCGGCCTGACCAAAGGCCGAGGCCATGTCCTCCGGAGGCTCGACAAGGGTGGACTCGCTCAAGACCTGGCTCGGCAGCGGCCGGCTCAGCCGGGCCACGATCTCGTCGATGGCAGCCTCGGCCTCCTGCTGCGAGGCGCGCTCGGAATCGGCGTNNCCCGCCGGTGGGCGATGACCACCAGGCGATGGCGCAGGTGGTCGTAGGCCACCAGCCGGTCGCAGAGCAAAAAGGCCGCGTCGGGCAGGCCCAGCGTATCGGCCGGGCGGTCGGGCAGCCGCTCAAAGTGGCGCACCAGATCGTAGCCCATATAGCCTACGGCGCCGCCCGTGAAGCGCGGCAGGCCCTCCAGCAGTTGGCCCCGGTAGGTGGGCAGGTTCGCCCGCAGCACATCCAGCACGTGGCCCTGGGCGGGGTCGAAGGACTGCCAGCGTCCCTCCTCCTCCAGCACGATGCGGTCGGGCCAGGCGCGCAGCAGGGCGCGGGGGTGCGTCCCGATGAAGGAGTAGCGCCCCATATGCTCGCCGCCCTCGACGCTCTCCAGCAGAAACGATGCGCCCAGCCCGCGCAACTTGGCATAGATCGAGATGGGCGTGTCCATATCCGCCGATAGCTCGCGCACCACCGGCTCGAGAATGCGCTCCTCAACTCTGGTTCCTGTGTACATGGCCACCTCCAAGGGAACGTGCCCGGTCAACTCGCTCACGCAAGGGTTCCCCATGGCGCCTGAGCCCGGCAACGAAAAAGGCTCCTCGCCCGACCGTGGAAGAACCCACAGCGGGGCGAGGAGCCTCATGACTCCACGCGGTGCCACCCACCTTGTTGGCCGGAAACAAAAACACCCGTCGAGACGGGTGATGATACTGGCCAACCTCTCTTGTCGGATACGGGGCGCACGTCACACGCGGGGGCGTGAACCCGATATCCTGCGCTCTGCTAACGGGGCGCGCGTCCGGTGCGGACTACTGGCACGTATGTGCCCTTCGGCGCACAGCTCGCGGGGCCATTCAACCGTGCCGTGGGCGTCGGGCTCTCACCTTACCCCGACTCTCTGAGCCTCGTCACACGATCTACTCTTCCCGGTCATCGCTTTTGGCTGGACTATTCACTTAGCTGGCAGTATAGACGGATTCGCCCAGGAGGCAAATGGGCCACTGCCGCATCACCGCGCCCGCCTTCACCCCCGCGGGTGTAGCGCGCAACGAGCGTGTCTACGCCGCTGCTGCCGCACGCGGGAGAGGGGCAAGCGTTGCTCGCCTTGGGGCGAGGGCCGTGGACTGCCGCTCACTTGCCTCGCTGCACTTGTCGAAACGGCACGGGCGCGCTACACTGCGCTGCAGGGAATGCCCATACGCGATATCGGGAGGTGGATGATGGCCTATCTCATGGGAATTGATGTCGGCACGACGGGGACCAAGACCCTGCTCATAGACGAGACCGGCGCAATCGTCGCCAGCGCCGTGTCCGAGTATCCGATGTACACGCCCCGTCCCCAATGGGCTGAGCAAGACCCTGAGGATTGGTGGCAGGCGACCATCCGCTCTGTGCGCCAGGTGCTGCAGGCCTCCGGCGTGGCCCCCTCCGAGGTCACCGGCATCGGCCTCACCGGCCAGATGCACGGCATGGTGATGCTCGATGCCAAGGGCCAGGTGCTGCGCCGCTGCATCATGTGGAACGACCAGCGCACGGCGGCCCAATGCGAGTGGATCATGAACACCGTCGGGCGCGAACGCTTCCTCAAGCTGACCCTCAACCCGGCCCTGCCCGGCTTTACCGCTCCCAAGATCATCTGGACCCGTGAGAACGAGCCCGATGTCTATGCTCAGGCCGCCATGGTGCTGCTGCCCAAGGACTATATCCGCTATCGTCTGACGGGCGCCTACGCCACCGAGGTCTCAGACGCCTCCGGGACGGTGCTGCTGGACGTGAGCCACCGCCGCTGGAGCGCCGAAGTGTTGGCCGAGCTGGGCATTCCTCCCGAGTGGATGCCCGAGTGCGTCGAATCCGCCCAGATCACCGGCGCCATCAGCGCCGAGGCCGCCGAGATGACGGGTCTGGCCGCGGGCACGCCCGTGGTGGGCGGCGGCGGCGATCAGGCTGCCAGCGCCGTGGGCACCGGCGTCGTCGAGCCGGGCCTCGTCTCGGTGACCATGGGCACCTCCGGCGTGGTCTTTGCCTACACCGAGGAGCCCAGCCGCGATCCGCTGGGCCGCCTGCACACCTTCTGCCATGCCGTGCCGGGCAAGTGGCATGTCATGGGCGTGACCCTCTCGGCGGGAGGCTCGTTCCGCTGGTTCCGCGACACCCTGGGGCTGGCGGAGAGGAACATCGCCCGCCTCACCAACGTGGATCCCTATGTGGTGCTGACCGCCGAGGCGGAGCAGGCCCCCGCCGGCTGCGAGGGCCTCTTCTTCCTGCCCTACCTGACGGGCGAGCGTACGCCCTACGCCGACGCCAACGCCCGCGGCGGCTTTATCGGGCTGACGGTGCGCCACGACAAGCGCCATATGGTGCGCGCTGTGCTGGAGGGCGTGGGCTATAGCTTGCGCGATTCTATCGAGCTCTTCCGCGACCTGGCCATCCCCATCCAGCAGGTGCGGGCCGTGGGCGGCGGGGCGCGCAGCGCGGCCTGGCGCCAGATCCTCGCCGACATCTTTGGCACCGAGCTGGTGACCATCAACGTCACCGATAGCACCGCCTATGGCGCAGCGCTCCTGGCCGGCGTGGGCTCGGGGGTCTATGCCAGCGTGCCCGAGGCCTGCGCCCAGACGATCCACATCGTGGATCGCACCGAGCCCGACACCGCCAATGAAGAGGTGTACGACGAGGCCTATCCCATCTATCAATCGCTGTATCACGCACTCAAGCCTGCCTACGACGCCATAGCGGCCATCGAGCAAGGCTGAGGCAGAGTACCCAGATCCGAGAACGAGGGCGGTGGCCTCGCATCCATCGCCCTCGCTTCCTTTCGCGCCGCTCGAGAGAGGGAGACCCATATGCCCGAGCACACCCTGGAACGCAAGGAGCTGCCGCTGCTGGAGTATGACCCCTCGCCGGGGGTGATCCAGCCCCACGACGCCCAATCAGAAGGCCCCCTACCCGAACGCTGGGTGCTCTGCTACTTTGCGGAACAGATCCAGGCGCTGGCCGAGCGGGGGATTGCCGAACCGCGGGCGTCGTTCAGCTCTGAGATGGGGCGACACCAGATCTATGTGGTCCAGCACGATGGGGAGCCGGTGGCCCTGATTCAGCCCGGCGTGGGCGCGCCCTTTGCCGCCGCCATGCTGGAGGAGGCCTACGCCTGCGGCGCGCGCAAGGTGATCGTCTGTGGCAGTTGCGGTGTGCTGGATCGCGAGATCGCCGTCGGCCACCTGCTGGTGCCCGAGCACGCCATCCGCGACGAGGGCACTTCGTACCACTATCTGCCGCCGAGTCGCCGGGTGAGCGCCCCGCCCGAGGGCGTGGCGGCCGTCGTCGCCGTGCTGGAGGCCGAGGGCGTACCCTACCTGCGCACCACCTCCTGGAGCACCGATGCCTTTTACCGCGAGACGCCGGCCAAGGTGCGCCTGCGCCGCGAGGAGGGCTGTCTGTGCGTCGAGATGGAGGCCGCGGCCCTGTTCGCGGTAGCCCACTTCCGGGGCATCTCGCTGGGGCAGATGCTATACGCGGGCGACGACGTCAGCGGGCTGGCGTGGGATCCGCGCCAATGGCACACCCGCGACGATGCGCGCAGCCGCGTGCTCTGGCTGGCGCTGCAAGCCTGCCTGTTGTTGTGAGGGAGAGACCATGTCGGCGGCGCGTTTCTGGATCGCGGCGATCGTCTTTGACCTGACGGGGACGGCCCTTCTCGTCGCTGGGGCCCTCTGGGAGCCGATCCTGATGCTGGTCGGCCTGCCCTTTGTCCTGCTGGGCGGGCTGTTGCTGGGGCTGCTTCTCTACGGGCAGCGGCTCAAGCGCCGGGCCCCGGAACGGTATGCCGGCTGGCTCTGGTGGGTCAATCTGATCGCCGGCATCGCGGGGGTGGCTCTGTTTGCCGTGCCCTCGCTCCTGGTGCTGCCGGGGCTGCTGCTGCTGGGTTTGCGCGAGTTCTACTGGCTGGGGGCCTTGTTCCTGGGCGTGGGGTTGCTCACAGGCGGGGCCACGGCGCTGGTGGCGGCCCATGCCATCCGCCACAGGCCCCGCCTGCCGGCGAACGCGATGGCCACCGATAGCCACTGGGAGACGGAGGCCTATCGCCGATGGGTGCAGGGCGAGGGCCACGAGAACGACAAGGGAGACGTGCGGGATGGCACATGACGGGATGGAACGGTCTGGGGGGCAATCCGCCCCGCGACAGGGGCCGGCGGGTGATAGCCTGTACATGATTCGTCCCACGCTGGACGACCTGCCTGTGGCGCCCTTCCCGGAGGGCTATGGCATACGCGCCATGAGGCTGGATGAGGCGGGGCTGTGGACCGACATCCAGCGCGACGCCGAGCCGTTCTTTGAGGTGCAGTCCGAGTGGTTCGGCCAGGCCTTCGGCGGCGACCCGGACGCCGTGCCACAGCGCTGCTACCTGATCGTCAACGCCAGAGGCGTGGCCGTGGGCACCGTCAGCGCCTGGTACAACAACAACTACCACGGCGAGACCTGGGGCCAGGTGCACTGGCTGGCGGTGCGCCCGGCCTACCAGCGCAGGGGGCTGGCCCGAGCGGCCCTGGCCTACTGCCTGGCGCAACTGGCCCGCTGGCATGATCGGGCCTACCTGGGCACTCACTCGGAACGGATCGGCGCCATCCGACTGTACCTGGAGATGGGCTTTCGTCCCGATCTGGACCATCCCGGCGCCCGGGCAGCCTGGCTTGCGCTCCGAGACAAGGTCGGATACCCTTTTCAATAGGAGTCGGCGCGTGTCCCATGGCCGGGGGCCTGGGATCGACGAAGCGCACACCCGCAAGGCCCCCGGCGCAGAGGCAGACGAGTACGATCTGAGGAGGCATACCATGCGAGTCGTCAAGGTAGAGATATTCGATATCCACATGGAGAGCGCGCCGGTCTGGCATCCCATCATCCTGCGGGCGACCACCGACGAGGGGATCAGCGGGGTGGGGGAGGTGGGGCTGGCCTATGGTGTGGGGCACTCGGCAGGGGTGGGCATGGCCCGCAACCTGGCCGAGAGCTTTTTGTTGGGGGCGGACCCCTTCCGCAGCGAGCGCCTGTGGGACGCCATGTTCCGCGAGAGCTTTTGGGCGCGGGGCGGCGGCCCCGTGGTCTATGGCGGGATGAGCGCCATAGATACCGCCATGTGGGACATAAAGGGCAAGGCCCTGGGCCTGCCCGTGTACCAGCTCCTGGGCGGCAAGACCAACGAGGCCCTGCGCACCTATGCCAGCCAGATCCAGTTTGGCTGGGGGCCCGAGACGATCATGGCCGTGGAGCCGGAGCAATACGCCGAGGAGGCCCGCAAGGCCGTGGCCGATGGCTATGATTGCGTCAAGGTGGACCCGGTGATGTACAGCCCTGAGGGCGGGCGCGATACCAGGCCGCTGCGCGGCCTGCTCACGCCGCACCAGCTCGGCTGCTTCCGCGACCGGGTGGCGGCCATCCGCGAGGCGGTGGGGCCCGACGTGGATATCATCCTGGAGATCCACTCGCATCTCACGGCAGGGGCGGCCATCCAGTTGGGCCGCATCTGGGAGCCCTTCAACTGCCTCTTTTACGAGGAGCCGGTGCACTATATGAACGACGGCCTGCACGATCTGGTGGCCCGGCGGGTGGATATTCCTACGGCAGCGGGCGAGCGCATCTACACCCGTTGGGGCTATCGGCCCTACTTTGAGAAGCAGGCCATCACCCTCATCCAGCCCGACCTGGGCCTCGTGGGAGGGCTGACGGAGGGCAAAAAGATCTGCGACTATGCCCATGTGTACGACGTGCTGGTGCAGGTGCATGTCTGCGGCAGCCCGGTGGCCACGGCGGCCGCCCTCCACCTGGAGACGGTCATCCCCAACTTTGGCATCCACGAGCACCATACCCGCGCCCTCAAGCCGGATAACATCGCCCTGTGCACCACCAACCTGCAGCCCGTGGACGGCGTCTTTACGGTGCCGGAGGGGCCAGGTCTGGGCGTCGAGCTCAACGAGGACGTGGTGCAGCGCTCGCCGTGCCTCGTGCTGGAGGCCTAGATGGTTGGCGACCGATCTCTTGAGGGGAGGACAGAAGGCCCGTGGACAGCGATCTGATCGTGGGGCTGCGGTTCCTGTGGGCGCTGCGCCGCTATGTTGAGCATACCCTGACGCTGGAAGAGGCGGAGGAGCAGATCCGGACCAACCTGCTGCACCGCGACGCGTCGTTTTTGCAGGTGATGCGCAGAGGCGTGTTCGGCCACGCTCCCAGCCCCTATCGCAAGCTTCTGGCCCACTATGGCATCACCTACGAGGACGTGGCCGCCTGGGTGCGCACCGAAGGAGTCGAGGGCACCCTGGGCATCCTCTATGACGCGGGCGTGTATGTGACCCTGGACCAGTTCAAGGGGCGCGCCCCCATCGAGCGGCCCGGGTTCTCGCTGGTGACCGAGGCGTCTGACTTTGACAGCCCCATCTTTACCAACTACTTTGCCGCCGAGACGGGCGGCTCGGGCGGGACGCCCCGGCGCATCCGTGTGGATCTGGACGCCCTGGGCTACGAGGCCGCCTATGCCCTGATCGCGGCGCGTCGGCTGGGCCAGGAGATCGAGCCCTACGCGGTCTGGCGGCCGATCCCGCCGGCGGCGGCGGCGCTCAAGGATGTGTTGCGCCGGGCCAAGGCCGGCCTGTCCATCGATCGCTGGTTCTCGCAGACAGACCCGCGCATGCTGGGGAGCAGGCAGGCGGCCTTTACCACGATGATGGTGCGCACCCTGCGCATGTGGGGCGCTCGGGTCGCCGTCCCCGAGTATGTTCCCACGGAGCAGGCCTCCGTCGTGGCGCACTGGCTGGCCGAGCAGACCGCGGCCGGGCATCCTGGCCACATGTCGCTGGGCGCCAGCTCCGCCATCCGAGCCTGCGCGGCCGCCCAGGATCTGGGGCTGGACATCTCCGGGGCGCTGCTGCGGGTGGGCGGCGAGCCCCACACCGAGGCCAAGGCGCAGATCATCCGCCAGGCGGGGGCTCGCAGCATCAACAGCTATGCCATGTCCGAGGTCGGGCGCATCGGCGTGACCTGCGGCAACCCCTCTGCCCTTGATCAGGTCCATCTGGTAGCCGACAAGATGGCCCTGATCCAGCGCCCCCCCTCGGGGCACAGGGGCGACGACTCGATCGGGGCGTTCTACCTGACCACGCTGCTGCCCACTCTGCCCAAGTTGATGCTCAATGTCGAGACGGGCGACTATGGCGTGGTGGAGGAGCGTGACTGCGGCTGCCCCTGGGGCGCGCTGGGCCTGCACACCTGCATCCACACTATCCGGAGCTATGAGAAGCTCACCACCGAGGGGATGCACTTTACCGCCGTGGACCTGCTGAACCTGGTGGAGGTGGTGCTGCCCGGCCGTTTCGGTGGCGCGCCTGCGGATTACCAGCTTGTGGAGCAAGAGGAGGACGGCCTGGCGCGCGTCTCGCTCATCGTCTCGCCTCGCGTGGGGGCGGTGGACGAAGCCGCCTTGGTGGAGGTCGCCCTGCGCACCCTGGGCGCCCGCAACGCGGGCACCGGCATGATGGCCGAGATCTGGCAGCAGGCCGGCACCCTGCGGGTGGAGCGCCGCGAGCCATACATGACCGGGGCGGCCAAGATCCAGCCGCTCCATGTTCGCAAGGGAGCACCGACGGAATAGGACGAAACGGTCTCGTTGCAGACCGCCGAGATGCCAACGATGGCATGAAAGGACCTGGCAATGATCCACCTGGGCACCCAGTACTATCGCGCGCCCTTTCCCAACCGGCGCTTCTGGCGCGACGACATGGCCCGCATGGCCGATGCCGGGCTGAACACCGTGCAGCTCTGGGTCGTGTGGGGCTGGGTCGAGCCCGCGCCTGACGACTTTCGCTTTGCCGACTATGATGAGCTGGTGGAGCTGGCGGACAAGAATGGCCTCAGCGTGGTGTTGAGCACCATCGCGGCCGTCCAGCCCTACTGGATCCACCGGGTCGTGCCCGGCAGCGAGATGGTGGATCACATGGGCCACCGGGTGATCTCCTCCAACCGGGTCGAATGCCACTATGGCCTGACGCCCGGCGGCTGCACCGATCACCCCGGCGTCTGGGAGCGCATGGCGGGCTTTCTGGAGGAGGTGGTCACCCGCTACCGTTCCGCGCCCAACATCGCGGGCTGGGACGCCTGGAACGAGTTGCGCTGGAACGTCCATGCCGATGGCATCGTCTGCTACTGCCCCTATACCGTCAACCGCTGGCATGCCTGGCTGGATGCCACCTATGGCGGGCTGGACGGGCTGAACGCCGCTTGGCAGTGCCGCTACGACCGCTGGGAGGAGGTGTTGCCCGGCAAGCTGCCTCGCAGCCCCTATACCCAGATGATGGCCTGGCAACACTTTCTCACCTGGCGCGCCACCGATCTGGGCCTCGCTCGCTATGACCTGGTCAAGGCGCTGGACCCCGATCGGCCCGTGACGGTGCATGGCGGCGATCCCACGGTGCTCTATGGCATGGCGTACCCCAACACGGCGCTGAACCGGGGCAACGACTGGTTCTTTGCCGACGAGATGGACGGCATCGGCTGCTCCAGCTTTCCCACCTGGTTCCACTTCTCCGATGCCGACCTGGCCATGCGCATCGAGTGCGTGCGCTCGGCGGCGCGGGGCAAGCGGATCTGGCTCAGCGAGCTGCAGGGAGGCCGCGCCGCCCATGGCTTCGACGTGCACGAGCCGGTGCAGCCCGCCAATCAGCAGCGCTGGATCTGGACCGGCATCAGCAGCGGCGCCGACACCATTCTCTTCTGGTGCTGGCGTGATGAGGTCTTTGGCCAGGAATCGGCCGGCTTTGGGCTGGCCGGGGCCGATGGCCTGGCGGAGCCGCGTCTGGCGGCCCTGCGCCACACGTCGGCCGTCTTGAACGAGCACGAGGCGCTGCTGGCCGCCTATCGCCCCGACGCGCCCCAGGTGGGCGTCTACTTTAGCCCCCAAAGCTACTACCTGCACTGGAACCAGGAGGGCACGGGCAGCACGCCGCAGCGGGCCATTCAGGGCTACATGCGCGGGCTGTTGCGCAGCCATATTCCCTATACCATCGTGGAGGAAGAGCACCTGGCCGCGCTGGACGGGCTGAAGGTGCTCTTTATGCCGCGCGCTATCGTCATGGATGCGCCCCAGGCCGAGGCGCTGGAGGCCTGGGTGCGGGCCGGCGGAACCCTGGTGTGCGAGTCCGAGTGCGGCGCCTTTGGCCGCAACGGCCTCTATCGCTACCCCGAGGAGCGAGACGTGGCCCGGTGGTCCGGCGTGGCGGAGGTAGGGAGGCGGACCCTGACCGGGCACTCGGTGCAGGTCTCCTTGGATGGGCGGGCCCTGACCCTGCCCGCCAGGCAGTGGCTGACGCCGCTGGCAGCCGGCGCAGGCGAGGCCCTGGGCGGCGACTCTCTCTTTGTGGAGACGACGGTGGGCCAGGGGCGCGTGCTGCAGTGCGGCGCCTACCTGGGCGACGCCTACTTTGAGGGCAGCTCCGACGCTGCCTCGCCCTACGCGCCCTATGGCGACGATTTCGAGGCCTTTTTGGCGGGGGTGGTCGCGCGGGCGGGCGTCGCCCGGCCGGTGGCGGTCATCGAGCCGACGGGACGGGCGGCCGCCGATGTGCACGTGCGCACAGGCGAGAGCGCCGGGCGCCCCATGGCCTTTGTCTTCTACGAGCATGCCGAGAACGTCGCCCTCCTCTTCCCGTCGGGTACCTTTGCCGGGGAGGTGCGTGATCTCGTCGGTGGCGTGCCGGTGGCCGTGCAAGAGTCCCCCGAGGGACAGATCTGCCGCGTGGGCGGCTCGCCCTGGGGATTGGCCGTGCTGGCGGGCGACTGAGCGCTTGCGCAAGGAAGGGGATGGGAGATGGGCGCCAAGCGGATCGCACTGATCGCGGGAGGTGTCATCATGGTGCTTGCTTTGGGTATGGCGGCCTGGATGCGCTTTGGGCCCGCCCGGCGCTCGGCGCCGTGGCATGCTGCCTCCGGGCCCACCATTGTGCTGCCGCAACCGGATCGCAGCGGCGGCCTGGGGCTCCACGCCGCCCTGGATGCCCGGCGCTCCGTGCGCGATTTCAACGGCGACGCCCTGACCCTGGAGCAAGTGGGGCAGCTTCTCTGGGCGGCCCAGGGCATCAACGACCCGCGGGGCTATCGCACGGCGCCCTCGGCGGGGGCGCTCTTTCCGCTGGAGCTCTATCTGGTGGTCGGGGCCGTGGATGGCCTGAGCCCAGGCCTCTACCACTATGATCCTCGGGCCCACGCCCTCACGCCCCTGATGGAGGGCGAGATGCGACCGACGCTGGCGGGGGCCTCTCTGGGCCAGACGTGCGTGGGCCAGGCGGCGGTGACCCTGGTGTTCGCCGCCGAGTTCGAGCGCACCACGGGGCGCTACGGCCAGCGAGGCGAGCAGTATGTGTATATCGAGGTGGGCCACGCCGCCCAGAACGTGTATCTACAGGCGGCGGGCCTGGGGTTGGGCGTGGTGGCAGTGGGCGCCTTTGAGGTCGACGAGGTGGGCGCCCTGTTGGCGCTGCCGGAGGAGTTTGCGCCGCTGTACATGCTGCCCGTCGGGCACGCCGTCACCCATTGATCCCGAGGGAGGCGACGGTCTGGCGTCCACGGCGCAGCGGGGTGGAAGGAGCGGAACCATGGATGAGAGAACGAATCGCACCGCCAAGAGCAGCCAGGAATGGCGCGACCTGTTCGAGCAGATCGGCGACCAGATCCGCCGCGAGGCGGCCCGCGCCGTAGGGGTGGGCGAGGATGCCACCTGGGCGACCATCGGCCAGGTGGCCGACGACAAGGCGCGGCACGCCACGGCGGAGGCATCGGGCGCTGACGAGGACGCCAGTTGGGAGGAGATCGGCCGGCGCATCGAGCGCTCCACCCGGAGCCAAATCGCCCAGGCCGTGGGGGTCGATGGCGAGGCCACCTGGGATACCATCGGCCAGGCCGTGGGCTCCCGCCTCGAGGGTCTCTTCCAGGACCTCTTTGTTGCGCGCCCCAAGACCGAGGACGAACCCGAGGACTCGGACGAGCCCTTCGGTCTGGACTAGGGGCCGCAGCCGCGCCTCCGGGGGCGACATCAGCCAGTCGTAGCGCACCCGCGGGTGAGGCGGCCCTTGGCCCGCGGGTGCGAGGGTGCGCCGTGTTGCCGCGCGCCTAGGCCTCGCCCTGGGCCAGGGGCCGCAAGAAGGCAGCCGCGGCCTGCGCCTCGGCGGCGAAATCGTCGCCCCAGGTGCATTCCACCGAAGCCCGCTGGCTATAGCCCAGTTCGTGCAGCAGCGCGAACCAGGGACGCAGCGGATAGCTACCGCTGCCCGGATACAGCCGGCCCGAATCGGCCAGGTGCACGTGGGCCAACAGGTCGGCGCCCGGGCGGATCGCCTCTACCGGCTCGGACTCGACCTCAAAGTGGTAGATATCCGCCAGAACCCGCACGTTGGGGCGGTCCACATCCCGGGCCAGGGCCACGCCCTCGGTGTAGCTGTTGAGGATGTTGCACTCGCCGCGGTTGAGCGGCTCGATGGCCAGGACCAGCCCGGGGTAGGCGCAATCCGAGCAGAGGCGGCAGAAGCGGATCAACTGCTCCCAGGCGGCCTCGCGGCCAAAGCCCTCGGGCACCATGCGGGCGCCGCCGCTGCCAAAGACGATGCGCTCGATGCCCAGGGACTGGGCCCTGGCGAAACCGCGCTGCACATAGGTCTCCACAAGGCCCCAATCCACGGCGGGGCCCACGAGCTTGACCTTCGGGTTGACATAATTGTTGCAGGCGCGCGCGGGCAAGGGCAGATTGTGCAGCGCCTCGAGTGTGGGGGCAAAGGTCTCGTCATCCTGCAGCGGATCGAGGGTCGTCGAGAGGGAAAGCTCGATATAGTCATAGTAGGGCGCCACCAGGGGCGCTCGCTCGGGCGTCGTGCAGATGCCGATGGCGATAGACTGGCTCATCGTTCCTCCCGCGTGGCAGGCTTGTGGCGGAGGCCCCGCGCAAGGGCCCCCGGGGTGATGCTACAGGCAGAGGCGAGGCCGGCGCCGGACCCGCCCCTGCCGCTATCCTCGGCAACGGGCGCTAGATCGTGATCCACTCCTGCTCTTTGCCCTGGTGGATACGATCGAACACCGTCATGACGTGCAGCGCCTCGATCAGCGTGCCGTGCTTGGGCGCCTCGCCGGCCAGCAACGACTCGGCGAAGGAGCGCACGCTATCCAGATAGCCGCTCAGGACCACCTGATGGGTCGCCGGCTCCAGCGCCTCCGGGAGCGGCTCCCAGAAGAGGGGCGCGTGGTCGGCGTCGCCCGCCACGTAACCCTCCTGGCGGCCTGCAGGCTCAGCGTTGCCGCCGCCCACGGGCCGATAGCACACCAGGCGCACGCCGCTTTCCACCACCAGGTTGGCGCCCGAGCCGACGATCTCCAGCCGCTCCTGGGGAGAGGCGGGGGATTGCCCCGTGGCCAGGTGCACGCTGCCGATCACGCCCTCTTTGTGGGCAAACTGGATCACACCGGCGCCGGTGGTCTGGTGCCGCAGCATGCTGAGGCCCTCGAACTCGCCGAACAGGCTGTGGAGCAGGGCGATGACCGACGTAAAGGGCAGGAAGGGAGCCATGCCCTTGTCGGTGCGCCGCTCCGGCGGGCCGGGCAGCCGCAAGGGAAAGCGCATGGCGTAAGAGGTGACGCGGCCCAGGGCGTTGGCCCCGATCAGCTCGGCGGCCTTCTTATAGGCGGGCGCGAACTGCTTGCGAAAGCCGATGGCCATGTACTTGCGGCGCTTCATGCAGGCGTTGGTAAAGATCGAGACATTGGCGGCGCTCACGCAGGGAGGCGCATCAACCCAGGTGTGCAGGCCGGCGCCCAGGGTCTCGGCGGCCAGCTCGGGGTAGCGCGGGATGCCCTGCTCGTCCGGCCCCACGACGATCATGACGGCGTCCAGGTTCTCTTCCTTGGCCAGGAGCGCCTTGTGGTTGGGGTAGAAGCGCTTGGCGCCGAACATGCGGGCGGCGGCCAGGCCGCGCTCCGTGTTGTGGTCGGTCATGGCCACCAGTTCGATGGGCGCATACTGAAAGGTGGGCAGGATGTTGCGGATCGAGTGCTCTCCGGCCCCGATATACGCGATTCTCAGCTTGTGCGGGTACTCGTAGTTGTACAGCACGGACCAATCCTCCTACTATCGCTGACTACCGATGCCCTGTGACCCCCTGTGGGCTAGGGGGCGTTCTGCTCCGCGGCGGCAGGCTCTTGGGGCGAGCGCCCCAGCAGCAGGGCGATGCCGCCGCCCGCCAACAGGCACAATGCCAGGGCCCAGGCCGGCAGCCGCGCGGGCTGATCCGGCCACAGGCCGTATACCGACCCCAGCACCATCCCCAAAACGGCATAGTACGCCAACGAGGGCGCACGCTTGATGGCCAGGTCGATCAGTTTGGAAAAGACGAGGATGCCCAGCACCGCGCCAAGGCCGGTGGAGAGCAATGCGCCCCAGTGGATGACCAGCTCCTTGAGGGCGGCCACGGCGCCGAGCACCGGGGCGTAGGTGCCGCCCAGCAGCAGGATGTACGAGCCATCGAGGCCGGGGGTGACGCTGGCGCCGCCCGCCACAAAGCTGACCACGGCGTTGTACAGAATCTGGGGCCAGGTGGTCATGGTATAGGCGGGGCCATGGCCGACCAGCAACGGCTCGGCGGCGCGGATCCCCACTACAAAGGCCAGACCCAGCAGCAGCGCCGCCAGGCGCCCGGGGCTGAAGCGCATGTCACGGTGCAGCTTGAGCACCGAGGGCACGGTGCCCAAGAGCAGACCCATGAAGAAGATCATGCTCTCGGTGGGATAGGCCTCCAGGAGCGCGTCTATGACCACGGCGGCCAAGACCACGCCCAGCACGGCGCCGATGCCGACAGGGATCAGGAAGGCGAGGTGCTGGCGCCAGCGGGAGCGCTGCACCAGCAGGTTGCCCATCGCCTCGACAAACTCCTCATAGATGCCGAGGAGGAGGAGGACGATGCCGCCGCCCAGGCCGGGGGCCACATGGGTTACGCCGTAGGCCATGCCTTTGAGCACGAGGACGATCTGTTTCAACAAAGGCTCCTTTGCTGCGTCGCATTTGCCGGCATTATATCAGCCTCAGCGAGCCCCGACAATTCGCGCGCACCGACGCACATCGTGGGAAAGCCGTCCTTTGCCCTCTTGGCCCATTGACCCGAGGTTGTGCGTGTGCTATTCTCTCACGTAGATCGCGACCATTGGGGTGTGCCGTCGCCTGATCCGGCGTTATAGGATCGAAAGGCAATAGGGCCATGACCAAGAGACGAGCAACCGCGTCGAGACGCAGGGCGGCTGCGCCCCCTGCCAAGCCCGCAGCCGAGATGCCGGTGTACATCAGGCTGCGCCGCTTCAACCTGATCATGGGCGCGCTGCACCTGCTGCAGGGCATCCTGATGATCGCGCTGAGCAACGACACCACCTACCCGATCTACACCAACTTCTTGCGGTTCGATGTGCAGGCCAAGGCCCTGGTGCCCAACCCGACCCTGGCCTACGATCTGCGCTTTGGGCCGGCGGTGGCCGTCTTCTTGCTGCTCTCCGCCATCGCCCACTTCTGGCTGGGCACCTTTGGCTACAAGTGGTACGTCGCCAAGCTGGAGAAGGGCATGAACCCGGCCCGCTTTTACGAGTACGCCCTCAGCTCGTCGCTGATGATCGTCCTGATCGCGATGCTGGTGGGGGTGTGGGACCTGGGCGCCCTCATCGCCCTGTTCGGCATCAACGCCGCCATGAACCTCTTTGGGATCCTGATGGAGCTCCACAACCAGACCACGGCCCGCACCGACTGGACGGCCTTTATCTATGGCTGCCTCGCGGGCATCGTGCCCTGGATTGTGATCATCGTCTCCTTTGTGGCCGCCCTCAACTCGGGGGATGCCAAGCCGCCCGCCTTTGTCTATGCGATCATCCCCACCATCTTTGTCTTCTTTAACATTTTCGCCCTGAATATGTGGCTGCAGTACAAGAAGGTGGGGCGGTGGAAGGACTACCTGTACGGCGAGCGCGCCTACATCATCCTCAGCCTGGTGGCCAAGACGGCCCTGGCCTGGATGATCTTTGCGGGGACCCTGGCACCGGTGTAGGGCAAGGCTGCCCGCCCTTTCGTTCGCCCAGCGCCTCCCAGGGAGAGATCCCGGGAGGCGCTCCATCGAAGGAGGATCTGCATGTCCCTTCCTCCCTATGAGTACTATGGGCTCATGGCCGAGAGCTGGGACGCCCTGCGCGGCGACACGTCCAACTGGTCTGACCGGTTCTTCTATCGGCAGGCGATCGCTCGCTACGGCGAGCCGGTCTTGGATGTGGGCTGTGGGACAGGCCGCCTTCTGCTGGACTATGCCGCGCAGGGTGTCGATGTGGACGGCGTGGACAACTCGCCCGAGATGTTGGCCCTCTGCGGCAACAAGGCCCGGGCGCTGGGCCTGGCGGTGGATCTCTACCGGCAGTACGTCGAGGAGCTGGCGTTGCCGCGTCGCTACCGCACCATCCTGGTGCCCTCCAGCTCGCTGCAATTGGTGACGGATGCGACCATGGCGGCGCGGGCTATGGCGCGCCTGGCGGCCCATCTGGAGCCCGACGGCGCCCTTGTGGCTCCCTTCATGACCCTCTGGCGCGCAGGCGACCCCCTCGAGACGACCGAGGAACTGTCGGCGGTGCGCGCGGAGGATGGGGTAACCTTTCGGCGCGTATCGCACGTGCGCTATGACCCCGCCAGCAGCCTGGAGCACACCGATGACCTGTACCAGCGCATCGTCAACGGGGCGGTCGTTCAGGAGGAGCGTCACGTGCGCTCTCCGGCCACCCGATCCTATACCCAGAGCGAGGCCGTTGCCCTGTTCCAGGTTGCCGGCCTGACAGGGATCGAGCTTTATCACGAGTTCACTTGGGAGCCGGCGCGGCCGGAGGATGCGCTGTTCACGCTGGTGGGCCGCAAGGCTCCCTCATGCGTGTCGGTGAAGTGAGGTTCCCATGACCTACACCGGCCTTTTGCTGCGGGAGGGCCTGCTGAACGAAAGCGTGCTGGCCACCCTGACCATCACCAAGACCGAGGTCTGGCGGGGCATCCCCGACCACGCCGACTTTCAGCCGGCCGACTGGACGGCCATCTGGTTCGCGGGCGACGCCGCCGAGGCCGAGGCAGTGGCCCTGCGCCTGAGCCAGGCTCTGGACCGGCGCTGGTACTGCAATGTGATGACCCAGGAGCACACCCGCGTCGTCTATGGCGGGCGCGTCTTCTGCTACCCACGGGGAGACGCGGCGGGGCGCGCCGAGGCCCAGGCCCACGGGCGGGCGCAGGGGATCCCCGAGCGCCAGCTCGATTGGGGCGAGAACTATCCCTAGCGGCGTCCCCCGGAAACCCCAGGCACGCACGATTGTCCTCTCTGGCGAGCCGATCCACCGCGTGATGGCCTTGGCGCGGCCATGCGCGGTCGGGCCGTGCGCCGGGAGCTACCTCTCCAAAGACCTCGGGCGCTTGCGCTTGACAGCCGGATCGGCGCTTCGTAGAGTGTTGCGGAGACGCGCAACTGGCCAGTGACCCCCAGGACCGCACAGGGCTGGCCTCTCGCGGCCATGTGCGGGGCCATCACGAGGAGGACATCAACGACGCATGTTCACGATCCCTCGGCGCCTTGCCATGGCCATCGTGGCGGTCTTTTGTCTTGCCACCCTCCCCATGGGCTGGTGGGCGGGCGGGCTTCACGCCCGCGCCCTGGACGAACGGTTGCGCGAGCCATTGCTGCAGGAAGCCATAGAGATCGCGCAGGCGATCGATCCCAACCTGGCGCGCTCTCTGACCTTCTCCCCTTCTGATGCGGGCTCCCTGGCAGAGGCCAGGCTGCGGACGCAGCTCCGGGCCTACGCCGAGCTGCTGCAGCGAGGCGGCATCTATACCCTGGCTCTGCGCGATGGCCAGCTGGTCTTTGGCCCCGAGAGCTATCCTTCTGACCACCCCATGGCGTCGCCCCTGGGCACGGTCTACCAGAGACCGAGCCCGGAGGACTATCGCGTGATCACCGAGGCCCGGGCCTACGTTACGGGGCCGGAGACGGACGAGTACGGCACCTTTGTCTCGGCGCTGGCGCCTGTTCGGGATCCGCGCACGGGCGAAGTGCTCTTTGCCATCGGCATCGATGTCCCCGCTGACGAGTGGCAGCAGCAGGTCCGCAAGGCACGCATGGAGCCCGTTCTTGCATCAGGGATGGTCGTCCTGCTCGCCCTGGTGAGCGCCGCGACCCACTGGTGGCGCGCCCGGGTGTCAAAGAAAGATCACGGCTACTGGCGCCACCTCGAGGTCACCCTGATGGCTCTGTGGAGCCTTTTCGTCACCACCGTCGCCACCATCATGGTTGGAGGGATCGAGGCCGATCAGCGCGACCACATCTTCCAGATGCTCTCGGCCGCCCAGGTGACCAGCGTGCGTGACGAGGCGGAGCGGGTGCGCGACCACCTGGGCTCGCTGGCAGGCCTGTTCGAGGGCAGCGAGCATGTGGCGCCCTGGGAGTTCTCGGCCTTTGTGCTGCCCATGGTGCGCGAGCAGCCGGCGCAGACCTATGCCTGGGTTCCCGCCATGGGGCATGCCGAGGCGCATCTTCTGCAGAGCGACGCCCAGTTCGATTCACCGGAGGACGCCCCCATCTGGGAGTATGGCGCCAACGGCCGGCGGGTCCCCGTGCCAGACCGACCCCAGTACTACCCCGTGACGTACGTCGAGCCCATCGCGAGCAACTCTGGGTTGCTGGGCTACGATCTGGGCTCCGATCCTCGCCTGCGTGCGGCGCTGGAGGAGTCCATGGGGAGCGTTTTGCGCACATCGGCTTCGCCGATGGCCTCGCAGGTGCCGGACAACCCCTGGGAGCTGTGGCTCTTGCGGGCGGTCAACCCGATGGACGGGAGCGCCAGCTCGGCCCGGCAGCGGGGCTTTGTCCTGGCGCTGGTGCCGGTCCAGTCGTTGCTGGATACGGCCATGCGCTCGCGCGGCGACGACTCGAGCCTGCTTTCCATTGATGTACTCTATCTCGGCGACTCGCCAAACCACACTGTGCTGGCCACCCATCCTGCGGGCCACGCCGAGACGCGTATGTCGTCCGACGGTCGCTATGTGGTGGCGGACAACGCGCCCGAGTACATCGTACCGTTGTTCCTCTTTGGCCGGCCCCTGGCGCTGGTGTACCAGCCGACGCCCGAATTCTACGCCCTGCAGCCGATGCGCACCACGCCCGTCGTGGCGTGCGCCGGGCTGGTCATCTCCGCCGGGCTGACGTCCCTGGTCGCCTTGCTGCGGCGGCAGGCCTACACCCTGGAACGTCTGGTGGAGGTTCGCACCGCGTCCCTGGCCGAAAGCGAGGCGCAACACCGCGCCCTGTACGATCTTGCCCTCAATCCGATCCTGGTGGCCGATCTGGATGGCCGCTACGTGGACGCCAACGACGCGGCGCTCCGCTTCCTCGAGTGCTCGCGTGAGGAGCTCATCGGCCGCTCGGTGTGGGACGTGACGCCTCCGGAAGACCTGGCGCGCATGCGCGAGGCGCATGAACCCTTTGACGCGCGGCGCACCGTCGAGACCACCTACCAGGTCGGGGATCGCGTCAAGACGCTGTTGTTGAGTGTGGTGCCGCTCAGCCAGCGGGGGCGCACCGTGCTGTATGGCATCGGCCAGGATATCACCGAGCGCAAGGAGGACGAGGCGCGCCGGCTCGAGATGGATCGCCAGCTCCTGCAGGCGCAAAAGCTCGAGAGCCTGGGCGTCCTGGCGGGCGGCATCGCCCACGATTTCAACAACCTGTTGGCCGCCATCCTGGGCAACGTCGAGCTGGCGAGACTGGATCTGCCGCCTGGCGCGCCGGCGCGTACCAGCCTGGACGAGGCCATCAGCGCCTCGCGGCGGGCCGCGGACCTGACCCGCCAGATGCTGGCCTACTCGGGCAAGGGGCGTTTCGTTCTGAGCGCCCTGGATCTCAGCAGCTTGGTGCAAGAGAACGCCCACATGCTGCGGGTGGCCATCCCTCGCTCGGCCCAGCTCCAGCTTGACCTGGCCCCTGCCCTGCCGCCGATACGGGCCGATTCCGGCCAGATCCAGCAGGTTGTGATGAATCTGATGATCAACGCCGCCGAGGCGCTGGGGCAAGAGGCGGGCGTCGTAAGCCTGACCACCGGCCATGGCTACTATGGGGCTGAGGAGCTGCAAGAGAGCCGTACGGTCGAAAAGCCCGCGCCCGGGCACTACGTCTGGCTTTCGGTGGAGGATACCGGCTGCGGTATGGATGATGAAACGCTGCAGCGCATGTTCGACCCCTTCTTCAGCAGCAAGGGCGCGGGTCGCGGCCTGGGCATGTCCGCGGTGTTGGGGATCGTCCGCGGCCACCAGGGCGCCATCTGGGTGGAGAGTACTCTGGGCCAGGGCACCTGCGTCACGGTGGCGTTCCCCGCCCTGGCTGCCGAAGCGGCCGTCGGTGCGGAGCAGCAACCTCGCTCCGGCAACGCCCATCTCTCCGGCACCATCCTGGTCGTGGATGACGAAGAGGTCGTGCGTCACCTGTGCTGCACCGTGTTGGAGCGCATGGGCCTCGCCGCCCTGCCCGCCGCCAACGGTGAGGAGGCGTGCGCCATCTATGCGGAGCGGGCCGACGAGATCCACGCCGTGCTGCTGGATCTGACCATGCCAGGCATGGATGGCATCGCGACGCTGGAGGAGTTGCGCCGCATCAACCCCCAGGTCAGGGCGCTGCTGTGCAGCGGATTCGGCGAACAGGCCATCACCGAGCGCCTCTCCGGCTCTGCGCCGACGGGCTTTGTCCAGAAGCCGTTCGACATGGCGACGCTGCGCGACGCCATCGAGCGCACCCTGCAGGGGGCCTAGCCGCCAGGCCGGCCCTCGGGCGAGGACGCTGGCGCCCCTGCGCTTGACAGGAGGCGGCCGGCCGTCCATCATTGGGCCGATCCGCTATCTGTTCCCTCGGAGGTGTCTATGGGCGTCTATTCTCCCGGCTCGACCGTCGCCTGTCCCCATTGCCAGGTCACTGTCCAGTTGATCGGCGAGCGGCTCAAGGGCATCGTGCTGACGCCCCATCACATCCTGGGCGAGGCGGCGGCCTCGCGCGATGGGTACCGGCTGGATAGCAGCGTATGCCCCAACTGCCGGCAGGTCGTCCTCGCCATCGAGAAGGTGACCTTTGCGGAGGACCGGGAGGCCTATGATGTCGTCTGGGAACGGCTCATCGTGCCGCCCGCCGCGGAGCGCCGCGTGCCCCCCGAGGTGCCGGTGCACATCGCCAAGGACTATCGCGAGGCGTCTCAGGTGCTGCCGGCCAGCGCCAAGGCCAGCGCTGCGCTCTCGCGTCGCTGCCTGCAGGCGGTGCTGCGCGAGCAGGGCTATGCCCGGCAGAACACCCTCTCCGAGCAGATCGAGGCCGTGCTGCCCGATCTGCCCACCTACATCGCCGAGCAGGTGGACGCGATCCGCGTGATCGGCAACTTTGCTGCGCACCCCATCAAGAACAGCCGCAGTGGCGAGATCGTCGAGGTGGAGCCAGGCGAGGCCGAATGGAACCTGGATGTGTTGGATCTGCTCTTTGACTTTTACTTTGTCGGGCCAGCCCGCGCCGAGGCCAAACGGGATGCCCTCAACACCAAGCTGATCGAGGCGGGCAAGAGCCCCATGCGCTAAGGGCACCGCAAACCCTCGGAGGGTCGCACCGGCCGATTGCGTGAGAGGCGCCATTTGCCTATACTTGCGCAACATCCGGAGAGAGCAGAACGGGGGACAAGATGCAGCGCAGGTTTCGTACATCGCTCAAGAGGCAATCCTTCTCCCTCGAAGGCATCTGGGATTTCGCGCCCGATCCGGAGGATCGCGGGGTGAGCGAGGGCTGGTATCAGCGCTTCCCCGAGGAGCACCACGCCATGTGGGTGCCCGGGGTCTGGAATACGCTTCATCCCTTTCTCAACTATGAAGGCCCGGCCTGGCTGCGGGTGCGCTTTGACGCTGCTCCCTGCCGGGCCATGTGCGTGCGCTTTGCCGCCGTCACCCATCAGGCGAACGTCTGGCTGGATGGCGAGCCCCTGGGTGAGCACTATGGGGGCTTCCTGCCGTTCTCCTTTGTCGTGCCCGAGCCGGAGCCGGGGTCGCACGAGCTGATCGTGCGGGTGGACAACACCCATGACGCCCGGTATACGATCCCCTCGAACAACCTGGATTGGTTTCGCTACGGCGGCATCCCTCGTCCGGTCTCGGTGGACCTTCTGCAGGGCGCCGCGTATCTCGGTTCGCTGCGGGTGACGCCCCTCCTCAACGGCGCGCAGGCGGCGGTCAACGTCCGCGCTGAGCTGATCTCGCTGGCCGACCAGCCAGAGGAGCACCGCTGGGCCCTTTGGGTGGGCGATGAGCGGGTGCGCACCGGCGTCACAACCCTGGATCCGGGCGAGCTGCAGGTGCTGATGTTCGGCGCCGAGCTGGGCGCCGTGGAGCGCTGGTCTCCCCAGAACCCGCGGCTCTACACCGTGCGCCTGGAGCTGGATGACGATGACCTCATCGAGCGCACCGGGTTCCGGGAGCTGCGCATACGAGGCGAGCAGGTGCTGCTGAACGGCGAGCCCCTGCGCATCGTGGGCCTCAACCGCCACGAGGATCACCCCGATTGGGGCTTTGCCTTGCCCGAACACCTGATGCTGCGCGATCTGGCGCTCCTGCAGGATTGGGGGGGGAACGCCCTCCGCGGCGCCCACTATCCCAACGATCAGCGCTTCCTCGATCTGTGCGATGAGCGGGGCATCCTGTTCATGGAGGAGATCCCCCTGTGGGGGTACACGGCCGCCCAACTGGGCCACGACATCCTGGCGGATCGGGCCGCCGCCATGCTCTGGGCCATGGTGGATCGCGATGTCAATCACCCCTGCATCTGGGCCTGGAGCGTGCTCAACGAGTGCGCGACCGACACCCTGGAGGGCGAGACGCTGGTCTCGCGGCTGGTGGAGACGGTGCGAGAGGTGGACCGCACGCGGCCTGTGACCTTTGCCTCGGATCGGGGGCTGAGCGACCGTTGCTTCGATCTCGTGGATCTGGTGTGCCTGAACGGCTATCACGGCTGGTATTCCAGTGAAGAGACATGGACGCGCTTCCTGGATCGGGTGCGGCGCCGGATCGGGTCCAAGCCCCTGCTGGTGACCGAGTTCGGGGCGGGCGCCATCTATGGCTGGCGCACCGTCGAGCCGGGTGTGATCTGGAGCGAGGAGTACCAGGCTCAGGTGCTCGCCGAGAGCATCGCCCAGTTTCTCGACCGCGAGGACCTGGTGGGCTTTTACCTCTGGCAGTTCTTTGACACGCGGGCCGATCGCGGCGAGGGCAATGGTCGGGCCTTGAGACGACCCCGGAACTATAACAACAAAGGCCTGCTGAACGAGTACCGCCACCCCAAGCTGGCATACCACCAGACGCGCGCATTGTTGGCCCAGCGCAGGCGCCCCCGATCTGACTAGAGAACGCCCCCGCGCCCTCGAGGCGACGCTGGTCACCTCTGTTTCCTTCATGCTTTATTTACAGGCCTATACTCCAATTTCATGCTTCCTTTACTCCCCTGTTTCGCCCGCCCTGCTATAATCCCTCTGAACGCATCCTGGAGCGGGGGGCTCTGGGTGGCCGGCCGACTAGGGATACAGGGGAATGGTGGGTGAAGGTTAATGACGCTGAAACGGAGCATCCTGCTGGTAGATGATGACGCGGGTATACGCGAATCTATGCAGGCAATCCTGATGCTGCAGGGCTATGACGTAGACCTGGCTTCTTCGGGCCAAGAGGCGCTGGACCTGTGCGCCGGGCGCGACTATGACGTCGTGCTACTGGATATCTTTATGCCAGAGATGGACGGTGTAGAGACGTTGCGCCGCATCAAGGAGAGGCGTCCTGCCACGCGGGTCATCATGATCACCGGCATGGAGGGCGGGGTAGAAGCCCAGCGGGCGATGGAGGAGGGGGCCGAGGCGCTCTTCCGCAAGCCGCTGGATGTGGCCACCTTCCTGCCCGTCTTGCTGCCGGTGCATGCAGAGGAGCTGGGCGAGGAGTAGCCGCGCGCCGGCAAGACAGTGCCTCAGCCGGGCAAGCCAGGGGGGTAGGGCGCCAGGCCGCCGATCGCGCCCAAGGCCCTCAGGTGCTCCTGGATAGTGCGCCCTGTGACGGGGTGCTTGATCTGGTGGGCGATATCCGCCAACGGCACCAACACGGTGGCGCGCTCCAGCATGCCTGGGTGCGGCACGGTCAGTTCGTCGGTGGCTATCTGCACCTGATCATACAGCAGGATGTCCAGGTCGATCACCCGGGGGCCATAGCGGGCGCCGGGGATGCGGCCCATCTCGCGCTCGAGCTGCTTGAGCCGGCGCAGCGTCGCCAGGGGCGGCCAGGCGACCTCTACCGCGCAGGCGGCGTTGAGGAAGCGGGGCTGCTCCAGGACGCCCCATGGTTCCGTTTCGTACAGCGGCGAGAGGGCGATCAGCCGCGCGCCGGAGCGCTCCAGCCGGGCGCAGGCCTCGCGTATCGCCCCTTCTCGACACCCCAGGTTGCTCCCCAACCCCAGATAGACATGCGCCATGGGCGGTGCGCCTAGCGGTCGCCGTCGGGCGCGCGGCGCCCCACGATGGCATCGGCCATGCGGGCGGCCTGGGCCGCCGCCTCGACGTCGTGCACGCGGACCATATCCACGCCGCCCCGCACGATGGCCGCCGTCAGGCTGGCCACGGTGCCATGCACGCGCCGGTCCGGCGGCAGGTCCAGTGTGTAGCCAATGAACGACTTGCGTGAAGGCCCCAGCAGGATCGGCAGGCCCAGCACCCGCAATGCCTCGCAGCGGTTGACCAGGGCCAGGTTCTGCTCCACGGTCTTGCCAAAGCCCAGCCCCGGGTCCACGACGATATTCCGGCGGGCGATGCCCCACGCCAGGGCCTGCTCCACCTGGGCTTGCAGCTCCTCCAGCAGATCCAACACCAGGTCCTCATAGGCGACGCCCACATAGCGCCCGCCCAGCCGCTGGGTCAGTGCGGCATCTCGGGGGTGGCTGCGGTTGTGCATCAAGACCACCGGAGCGCCGCGCGCCGCGACCAACGGCCCCAGGGCCGGATCCAGCCGCAGGCCCCACACGTCGTTGATCATGTCGGCGCCCGCCTCCAGGGCGGCCTGGGCCACCACGGCCTTGGAGGTATCCACTGAGATGGGGATGTCGCTCTGGCGGCGGATGGCCCGGATGGCCGGGATCACCCGCCGCAGCTCCTCCTGCGCATCCACGGGAGCGGCTCCCGGGCGGGTGGATTCGCCCCCCACGTCCACGATATCCGCCCCCTGCGAGACCAGGGCCAGGGCGTGAGCCGCCGCCCGCTCCGCCAGGTCGGCGTCGTCGCCGGTGAACAGGCCATCGCCGGAGAAGGAATCGGGCGTGACATTGACGATGCCCATGATATAGGTGCGTTGGCCCCAAGCGAAGGTGGCCGAGCCGATGGGC
>DCTX01000067.1:44165-100207 GCA_002329325.1 Anaerolineales bacterium UBA1429 | reverse complement strand
CTACGAAAGTGGGTAGGAGTCAGAGACAAAGGGCATCGCTTCATTGTGCCACCCTGTGCTATAATGCCGCCGTATGGATACGACAACATCAAACCTGCTCAATGATGTCGAGCTTGCACCAAAAGACCGGCAATTATTGGAAAAGATCGTGGGAGACCTCGACCTCCTCAGCGATGTTTCTCGTGCCGATCTGTTGCTGGCCTGCCGCAACGCCCAAGGGCATCTCTATGTGGTGGCGCAGGCGCGGCCACACTCGGCCACGCCGCTCTATCCTGAAGTGATGGTGGGGCAGCCGGTGCCGGCCAGCGATGCCGACCTCCGGTGGTGGCAGCGCACCTTTTCGCCGCTCTTTGTGCACACCGTCTCGGTGCGCGGTGCCAGCGTGGCCAGGCAAGAGTTCCCGGTCTGGGGCAGCGCCGGCCAGGTCATCGCTTATGTGGTCAGAGACGCCTATTGGCTGCAACATGAGCGACATCGCCGCCGCAGCCGCGTGTTTCAATGGGCATTGTTGGCTTTTACCCTCATGGTGGTGCGCGGCGAGTTGCGGGGTGGCGAAAACATCACACCTTTTGGCGAGTATGACGGCATCGTCTATGTCAGCACCGACCGCCGCATCCTGTACATGAGTGGCATCGCCGCCGAGTTGTATCGCAACCTGGGCTATCGCGATAGTCTGATCGGGCGGCGCTTGAGCGAGCTGGACACGGTGGACCACCAGATCGCCCTGCGGGCGATCAACGAGCGCGAGGCGATCCAACTTCAGAAACAAGAGCGGGGCCATACTTATATCTACAAAGCGCTACCCGTGCGGGGGCAACCCTGGCACCTCAGCGTGCTGCGCCCTTCGGCGGCACGCAGGGCGCCGCGGCGTTCGCGTGGCGCCTTTATTCTCGTCCATGATGCCACCGAACGGCTGCGCACCGAGGCCGAATTGGAGAGCCGCATCTCGCTGTTGCATGAGGTGCACCATCGCGTCAAGAACAATTTGCAGGTGATCGCCTCGATCACCCGGATGCAGGCGCGCCGCGCCGAGAATGAAGAAACGCGCTTTCTCTTGAACGAGACGGTCAACCGCATCATGAGCGTGGCCGTTGTGCACGAGTTCCTCTCGCAAAACGACAAGGGTATCATCAACCTTTCCGACGTCGCCCATCGCATCCTCTCGCAGGTACAGCAGGGGCTCATCGCCCCCGAACAGCAGATCGTATTGCGCGTCGAGGGGCCCAGCATCTGGCTGCCTGCCGAAAAGGCCACGCGCTGCACGCTGGTGATCAATGAGCTGGTGCAAAATGCCATCGAGCATGGCATGGCGGGGTTGTCGCGAGGCACGATTGTGGTCGAGCTAGTTGACCACGGCGACAAAGCCAGTATCATTGTAAAAGATGATGGTCAAGGTTTACCGGATGGTTTCGACCTGACAACCCACGCAAATCTCGGTTTGCGCATTGTGAGCAATATGGTGGAGCGCGATCTCGGAGGCGCTTTTTCCATCTCAAGATCCGAGGGAGAGACCAGAGCGGTTATCAACTTTCCCAAGTAGCACGACGGAGGTGGCAAGTTGGAGCGCATTCGCGTTGTCATCGCTGACGATGAATCGGTCATTTGCATGGATTTGCGTGAGATGCTCAGCAACCTGGGGTACCTGGTCGTAGGGGAGGCAGGTGATGGGCGCAGCGCTGTCAATCTCGCGCGCGAATTGCGCCCCGATGTCGTCTTGATGGACATCATGATGCCCGACATGGACGGCATCACCGCGGCCAAGCACCTCACCGAGGAGCGCATCGCTCCGGTGGTGCTGATCACGGCCTACAGCCAACGCGACCTGATCGAACGCGCCAAAGAGGCCGGGGTGGTAAACTATTTGGTCAAGCCGCTCCAGGAGGCCGACTTGGCCCCGGCCATCGAAGTCGCTTTGCAGCGTTTCGCCGAGTTCCGCGAGCTACAAAAGCAGGTGGATGACCTGGAGGATCAGCTCGAGACGCGTAAATTGGTGGATCGCGCCAAGGGCATCCTCATGGATACCCAGGGGCTTACCGAATCGGCGGCGTTCAGGCGCATCCAAAAGATGTCTATGAACACGCGCAAGTCTATGAAAGAGATCGCCCAGGCGATCATCCTGACGTATGAAGCCGGGGCATAAGTAGACATAATCCTATTCAGGCGACAAGCGCCACAGCCGCTGCCTTTAGAGAGCAGCGGCTGTGTGTCATTCAGGGCGTCAATCAGGCCGATTTGCTCTTTTTGTCTTCATATTCCTCGCGTGTCAGCAGGGTGCCACCTTCGATATCGGCTGTGACGATGTTGTAGGCATTGTCGAGCCAGATCTCGGCGCGCATGAGGCGAAAGCACTTGTTGTCCATGACCTCTTTGCGGACGAACAGCGTGCCGGGGCCGCCATCCTCACGTGAAAAATCGTTGCGCTTGTTCAGGCGCACCGCAACCGCCGAGCCACAGTTCTTGCAGGCAAAGTACAGCATCAGGCCATCGGGGTCGCCGGCCTGGCTCTGCGACGGGCGAGCAGTAGCGGGACCGGGACCGCTGCCGCCGGTCAGGGCTTTTTTGATCGCATCCCACAAACTCATTGCAGCACCTCAGCAAAATAGCTAGCTTATCGCCACGAGTTCATCCGGGCCCAGTATACACAGGGGTTGTGCAAGGCTCAACCGACCGCGGCGGATAGCCCCTGGTAGCGCCGCCGCAAAAAGGCCTGGAGAGTGGTGGAAGGGGTCTATTTTAGCCCCCAAGGCCTTGACATGGGGTCTTTTATATTATATGATTTATTAAAGATTAAATAAGATACTCTATCTGACGAATGGAGACGATACCCAATGGCCGCTGCTGAAACCACTCCCCTCTCATCAACCCCTCCCGAAGGCGACAGCCTGGCAGACCACGCCGCGGCCATGTTGCAGGCGCTCGAACTCTCGCCGCTTTCCAAACGGACGTATCGCTGCGGCCTCGACGCCTTGCTGGCGTATCTGCACAGCGTCAACCCGCAGGCGGCAAAACCGCAAGTCGCAGCCATCAACGAAGATACACTGCAACAGTTCGGCCTGTGGCTCCGCGACCGCTACCCTGATCTGCGGGCCCGCGCCCGTGGCGACCTGCGGGCCACGCGCACGGCGCGCACGTATCTGGTGGCGGCCAAGCGCCTGATGAACTGGCTCGATCTCCACGAACTCCTGCCCGCCGGCGTCACCTACGACCGGATGCGGCGTCGCATCGACCAGGGGCGCGGGCAGCGCCGCCAGGGCTACAAGCAGCGGCGCACCGACCCCCAGGTGACCCGCGTGCTCACCCACTACCTGCGCAAGCCGCTGCCCGAAGCCAAGGGCTCGCGGCGGCTGGCTCTCCTGCGCAACCGCGCCCTGATGGCCGTCCTCTATGACTCCGGCATGCGCATCAGCGAGGCCCTGGCCCTCACCCGCGAGGACGTGCTGGACGGCAGGGCCAGCCGCCTGCGCCTGACGGTGACCAAGAACGGCAAGCCTCGCACCGTCTTTCTCTCCGACGAGTCGCGCAAGCTGATCCGCGATTATGTCAAGGAACGCGACGACGCCATCTATGCCCCGCTGTTCGTGTCCCACGGGCGCGGCAGGGGTACCGCCATCACGGCGGCCCACGCCTGGCTGCTGGTCAAGCAGGCCGCCAAGGCCGAGGGGCTTTATGGCAACACCTCGCCCCACTCCTTGCGCCACCGCCGCGCCCAGGACCTGCTGGATGAGGGAATGCCGCTGGAGTGGGTCGCGACCCTGCTGGGCCACCAACATCCGGATACGACCCGGATCGTCTATGCATGGGAGACGGACGAGAACATGCTGGGCGACATGGTGGCCACCTATGGCCTGCCGCCTAGCGAGGCGCACCGGCGCCATCAAGACGGTGCCGATGACTCGGAGGAGATGGAGGAGGACAGCTAGGCGCCGTCTGTGAGCCTGCGCACCGCCTGCACGGCGGCTCCCACAGCCCCGGACGAATCGCCCAGCTCTGCGGCCACGATGCGCACGGTCTCCATGGCATGCTTGTTGAGAAAGTGTTGCCGGGCATAGCCGCGCACCGGCTCCAGATAGGCGTCGCCCATGCGCTCCAGGACGCCGCCGCCCACCACCACCGCCTCGGGGTCCAGCAGGTTGACGCAGTCGGCGATCAGGAGACCCAGGTAGTATTGGGCTGAGCGGATGGCGTTGACGGCGACGGCATCGCCTGCCTCATAGGCGCGCTGGATGTACTTGCTGGTGAGCAGAGGGCGCCCTTCCACCTCGATCGTCTCGGCCAGCATGGAGGGTTCGCCTGCGGCGATGGCCTTGCGGATCGAGCGCTCGATGGCCGTACGGCTGGCATAGGCCTCGGCGTGGCCGTGCTCCCCGCAGCCGCAGGGGTCGCCATCGGCGCGCAGCAGCATGTGCCCCACCTCCCCCGCCGAGCCGCGAAAGCCTGTGCGGAGCTTGCCATCCAGGATGACGCCGCCGCCCAGCCCCGTGCCGACAAAGAGAGCCACCATATCCGAGGCGCCCCGCCCTGCCCCAAAGCAGTGCTCGCCTACGGCGCCCACGTTGACATCGTTCTCGATGACGACCGGCAGTTTGAGGCGTCGCTCCAGGGTCTGGGCCAGAGGGAAGCCGTCCCAGGTGGGGCCCAGGTTGGTGAGCCGGATGACCAGGCCTCCCTCGGCATCGATGGGCCCTGGCACGCCCACGCCAACGCCGATCAAGCGCTTTCTCTTGACGCCTGAACGAAGGATGGCCCGCTCCACCGTCTTGACCACCCGCTTGGTCACGCCGACGGCGCCCAGCTCCGCCCGGGCCTTGCGCTTGGCCTGGCCATAGATCTGCCCGGTCTCCGTATCCACTACGGCCGCGTACAGACTCGTGCCGCCCAGGTCCACGCCGATCGCCAGCTTGCCCTTTTTCGCCACATCGCTCCTCTCGCGCCAGCGTCCCTCGTCGCTAGACCTCTTGAACCCACAGGCATCGGGCCACCACCAGCCCCAGGGTGACCTCCCGATCCTTCACCCTGAGCGTCACCGTCTCGTTGGCGGGCATCAGGGCCACGAGCTGCAGCGCTGCGCCGGGGATCAGCCCCTGCTCCTCGAAGAAAGACATCAGATCACCGCGGCGCTCGATCTCTTCATGGACCCGCGCCAACAGATACGACCGCCCCGGAATGGCCTCCAGCAAAGGCCGCAACGAGCTGACGCTGTTCTCCTCACCCGGAAGCGGGTTCCCGTGGGGGCAAACGGCCGTATCGTCCAGCAGCTCGGCCACCCGCGCGGCGGTCTCGGCGGAGAGGTCATGCTCGAGCTGATCCGCCTCCTCATGCACCCGTGACCAGGGCACGTTCAAGACGCGGGCCAGCAGCAGCTCGGTGAGCATATGGCGGCGAACGACCGAGGCTGCGGCGCGACGGCCCGCCTCCGTCAGGTGGATCGTCTTGTCGGCGTGCATGGTCACCCAGCCATCCCGCACCATGCGCTGGATGGTGGCCGTGACCGTGGGGGGCGAGACCTCCATCCAGTCGGCCAGCCTGCGGCCTATCACCGGCTGTTGGTCTCGCGCGAGGGTGTAGATGACGCCGAGATAGTCCTCAACGGTAGGCGTGGGTCGCGTGTCAGAAGACATGCCCGGGCTCCTGCCTCTCGACGCCCGGGGCGAGCGGGGCGCACATGCCCCTTGCCCGTCAGGGCGTGCATTGTTGACTCCATGATAGCAGCCGGAGGCCCGAACGTCAATCTGAAAGAGGAATGCTACTGTCCGGTTTCACCATGGGATAGCCGTGCAAATCGGCCCGCCTACTTGCGCCTGGACGGGGTCAGTGTCACAATAGAAGCAATTGCAGAGATAGGGACAGAGGGGGAAGGGCATGACGGCCAGTATCGTGGACGAGACGCGTTACTGCGAGTACGACGTGGTGGTCGCCGGCGGCGGGCTGGCGGGGGTGGCGGCGGCGGTTGCAGCGGCCCGCTCCGGGGCGCGCACCTTGCTGGTGGAGAAGAACGGCTTCCTGGGCGGGTTGGGCGTCATGGGCGCCACCGGCTGGCACAGCTTCTTCAACATCTTTGACGTGCCGCCCGGCTTTGTGCGGCAACGGGTGGCGGCCGGCATCGCCCAGGAGCTGGTGGACCGCATCCAGGCCGCGGGCGGCGGCCTGGGCCACATCCGCATGGAGCGGGGCGGCGACTTTGTGAGCATGCTCACCCCCGTGGAGCCCGAGGTCGCCAAGCTGGCGCTGTTCGGGATCTGCCGTGAGGCCGGCGTCGAGTTGCTGCTGCACACCGTCATCGACCAAGTGCGCACCAACGACGCCGGGGTCATCACCGGCCTGGTGCTGTGGAACAAGGCCGGCCGCACGCTGCTGTGCGCCAAGCAGGTGGTGGATTGCACGGGCGATGGCGACGTGGCTGCGGCCGCGGGCGCTCCCTATGAGCGCTTTGGCCCTGGCGATCCCGGCGCCTACTCGGCCGGGTTCACCTTTCGGCTGTGCAATGTGGACCTGCAGGCCCTGGAGGCCGACCTGGAGGCCCGGGGGCTGATCACCCAGATCGCCCACGCCGTCAAGCCCGGCACGTTCGAGCCCGACCTGGTGCGGCTGGGGATCGACATGCGCAAGCTTCAGGCCCAGGGCGCCGTCGGCATCCCGCACTACTTTCTCTCCTCTTCGCTGCGGCCGCGCGAGATCACCTACATGAACTGCATCAACCACGGCCCCAACGATGGCATGAGCGCCGAGATGCTCACCGAGGCCGAGATCGCCCTGCGGGCCCGCATGTTCGAGATCGCCGATTTCTTTCGAGAGAGCTTTGCCGGGTGCGAGCAATGTTACGTGGCAGGGCCTGCCCCCGCTGCCGGCCAGCGCCGCGGCCTGGCCATCCACTGCGAGTACGAGCTGAGCCAGGATGATTGCACCCAGGGGCGCCAGTTCGACGATCAGATCGGCTGCTTCTCCTTCATCGACAACAGCCGCTACTTTGTGCGCGATGGCGGGGCGTATGGTATCCCCTACCGCGCCCTGATCCCTCGCGGGGTGGAGAACCTGCTCATCGCCGGACGCATGATGACCATTGACCTAGTGGCCCACAACAGCACCCGCAACACGGTGTGCTGCATGGTCGCGGGCCAGGCGGCGGGGACGGCGGCGGCCATGGCCGCCCTGAGCGGCCTCACGCCGCGCACCGTGGATGTGCAGGCGCTGCGGGCCAACCTGGCCGACGCGGGCGCCCTGCTGCAGCCGGTGCCGGATCCCCTGTAGTCGAAGGCGCCCCGCAAGTAGCCAAGCACGCATAACCGAAACCCGCCATACATCGCCAGGGCCAAGCGCCCTGGAAGCGTCAGGTCAAGTGAGCAAACGAAAACTGAAACGCCAGCTCGGCCTTCTGCAGGTGGTGATGCTGGGCACGGCGGGCACCCTGGCCGCCGAGATCTTTGTGCTGACGGGGCACGCCGCCGCTCGCGCCGGCGCCGATACGGTGCTGGCGCTCTTGCTGGGCGGCCTGCTTAGCTACGCCATCGCCCTCAATTACTGCGAGCTCGCCACGTCGTACCCGGTGGCGGGCGGCGCCATGAGCTATGTGCGTGAGAGCTTTGGCAGCGGCATCCTCTCCTTCCTCGTCGGCTCGATGGACTGCGCCTCCAGCACGTTTTACGCGGCCCTCTCGGCGGTGGGCTTTGCCTACTCGTTGCAGGTTTTCCTCCCCGGCATCCCCATCCTGCCCGTGGCCGCCATCGTTATCCTCGTCTTTGTGCTCCTGAACATCCTGGGCGTGACGAGCATCGGGAACATCCAGGTCGTCCTGGGGGGTTTGCTGCTGGCCGTCTTTGCGGTGTACATCTTTGTGGGCCTGACGCACCCGATGGGCTTCTCCTGGGAGACCTTTGCCGCGGCCAACGCACACTTTGCGGACCAGCGCACCTTGCCGCGCCTGGGCCGGCTGCTGGTGACCATCGCCCTGGTGTACAACGCCTACGTGGGCTTTGAGGTGATCGCCGACGACGCGGAGGAGATCCGCCGCCCCGATCGCAACATCCCCTATGGCATCCTGATCAGCCTGACGGTTTGCACCACTATCTATGTGGTCACCTCCTTCGTCACCCTGGGCACCTTGCCGTTCGGCGAGCTGGCCGGCTCGGAGACGGCCCTCACCGACGCGGCGCGGCGCTTTATGCCCACCCTGGGCGTGCCGTTGATGGCGCTGGCAGGCATGGTGGCGACGCTGACCTCGGTCAACAGTGCCATGCTCAGCGCCACCCGCGAGGCCTTTACCCTCAGCCGCGACGGCGTCTGGCCGCGGGCGCTCTCCAAGCTCAGTCGCTTCCGCACGCCCCATGTGGCCGTCCTGGCCATCGGCGCCATGAGCATCCTGGTGACCCTCAGCCGCCAGGTGGACTTCTTGAGCTACATCTCGAGCGCGGGCTATCTCTTTGTACTGTTTTGGGGCAATCTCTCCATGATCCGCCTGCGCAAGCAATACCCCGATCTGCATCGCCCCTTCCGGGCGCCCTTGTTTCCCTCCACGGTGTACATCGCGGGCGGCGTCTGCATCCTGCTGATCGCCTTTGCGGCGCCCAAGGCGCTGGCCTTTGGCGCCGGCGTGTTGGCCCTCTTTGCCATACCCTTTGCGTTCCGCAAGCGCATCCGCCAGCTCTTTGGCGCCCGCAAGAGCGCTTCTCCCATGCAGCATGATTGCATCATCGTGGCGGCGGACAACCCCGACACGGCCCGCAGCCTGGTGCACATCGGCTCGATCCTGGCGCAGAGCGATCCTGATAGCTACATCTGCGCGTTGGCTGTGCAGACAGGCGAGGGGGCCCAGACAGCTGCGGCGGGCCGGCCCTCTCGTGGTCCCGCCGGCATCCTGGGCCCCGTGTATCGTGAGGCCCAGGCGCGCAACGTGGCCTTTTACGTCAAGATGCGCGAGGCGGCCACCGTGGATGAGGGCATACTGGCGGAGGTGAGCCGCCGCGATAACGTGCGTCTGCTGCTCACCGGCTGGCCTACGCCCCTGAACCTGGCCCAACTGGCCGCCAACCCGGTCAAGCGCATCCTGCAGCACGCCCCCACCCACGTGGCGGTGCTGCTCGATCGCGGGCTGGGCCAGATCAAGCGCATCCTGGTGCCGGTGGGCGGCGGCCCCCACTCGCGGCTGGCCATCCACCTGGCGCAGGAGCTCGCCCTCTCCTCACATGCCCAGATCACGGCCCTGCGGGTGATCACCGCCTCGCTGGAGAGCGACGACGTCGAGGACAACATGGCCATCCTGCAGGAGACGCTGGAGGAGGAGCTCGGCCAGGTGCTCGAGATCTGGTCGCCTCTGGTCACGCGGGCGCGCTCGGTGGCCGATGGCATCCTGGAGGAGACCAGCCGCGCCGCCTATGACCTGGTCATCATCGGCGCCTCGGAGGAGTGGCCCCTCAGCCGCCAGCTCTTTGGCGCGGTAGATGACTGGATCGCCGACAAGGCCCCCTGCACGGTGCTCCTGTGCCGCAAACACGAGTCCGTCGCCCTCTCGTGGGTGCGCCGCCAGGTCAAGCTGCTCTATCGCGAGCGGCACCCTCTGCCCGATACGGCAGCCCCCGCCCCTTCGCCATAGGCACCCCGGCCGCGCCCGCTGCGCCTGCCCCAGTGTTTGGCCCAACATGGCCAAACCTGCGGCTCACCCGCCTCTTTTCGGGAACCTGGGGGTTGTCATAGACGTCAGCAGAGTGGGCGCTGGGACGAGGCCGGCTCCCCGCCGGCCCTCTGGCATCCTGGCGCTGGATCGTGCGGCAGCGGGAGTATCTCCTGGGGGTGTGTCCATGAACGGCGAACGATATCTTCTCATCATCCTGGCCCTTGTCTGCCTGCTGCCCCTGGCAGCAGCCCTGCCCGTGCTCGCCGAGCCGCAGCCCGAGGCGACGCCCACCGCGCCCCCGCAGCCGGAGCTGCCCTCCGGCGCCGGTTACATCGTGGCCCTGGATGCCGTCCTGGCGCACATGAGCGCGACCCAGGGTGACCGGGCGCCCGCGCCAGGGATCCGCTGGAGGGTGGAGCCCGCGGCTGAGGGCGGCTCGGAGGGCTACTGCTATCTGGCCGAGGGCTGGCGCATCTGCATCAGCAGCCGGGGCGAGGGCCCAAGCCCGCGGATGTATCGGGTGCACCTGGAACATGGGCCCAGCGGCCTGGAGTGGCTCGGCAGGGTGGACGAGTTCGGGACCCTCTTCTAGTACGCGCTCCCCGCGAAGGGCAAGGGCGATCCGCGCCAGAAGGCGCCGGGGTCGCCCTTGTTGCGTCAAGGCCCGGCGACAGAGCCGCCGCCTCGGGCCGCGATGGATTCGGCTGGTCGGCCCGCGAGTTCTGTGCTACACTGCCGCCAGATCGCCTTGAGAGAGGATGGGCCGATGCGTGTCCTGGTCGTCTCCGATATCCATGCCAATCTAGAGGCCCTTGACGCGGTTCTGGCAGATGCAGGCCCCTTCGACGTGCTCTGGTCCTTGGGCGACGTCGTCGGGTACGGGCCCGACCCCGAGGCGTGCGTCGCCGCTACCCGCGCCGGCGAGCACGTGGCCATCCCCGGCAACCACGATTGGGGCGTGCTGGGGCGTCTCGACCTGGAGGATTTCAATGCCGATGCCCGCGCGGCCAACCTGTGGACCCGCGCCCAGCTCTCGGACGAGGCCCGTGACTACCTGAGCGGCCTCCCCGAGACCCAGGTGATGGATTCGATCACCCTGGCCCACGGCAGCCCCCGCTATCCCATCTGGGAGTACCTGTTCTACGCCAGCACGGCGGCCCTCAACTTCCCCCATCTGGAGACCCCCGTCTGCCTGGTGGGCCATACCCATATGCCGCTGATCTTCTGGCAGATGGAGGAGGATGGCCCCACCGAGATGTTGCCTCTGCCCGAGGGCGAGCCCCTCACCCTGGACAAGGGGCGCTACATTGTGAACCCCGGCAGCGTGGGCCAACCGCGGGACGGCGATCCTCGGGCGGCCTACCTGCTCTTGGAGACCGACACCCTCACCATCGAGCATCGGCGGGTCGCCTACGCCATCGAGAGCACCCAGGAGCGCATGCGCGCGGCGGGCCTGCCTGGGCGGCTCATCTCGCGGCTGGCCCTTGGTTGGTAGGCCGCCCCACAGCTTTCCGCTTCCCATAGTGGCAGCGCTACGAGGGGTCTCTGCCTACGCGTGATCGAGCCCACATCGTTGCCCGCACAAGGAGTGCGCCTGATGCGACTTGGCCTTTCCAGCTTTATCTACCGCTATGCCACCAACCCCGGCCGCACCGACGCGCCCCCTATGGATCCCCCCACCCTGCTGAGGCGCGCCTACGCCCTGGGCGTGAATGCCGTCCAGTTTTCGGACAACCTGCCGCTGCATCTCCTGCCCGATAGCGCCCTGGCCGCCCTTCGGGAGCTGGGCGGCGAGTTGGGGGTAGCCATCGAGGTGGGCGCCAAGGGCCTGGATCGTCCTCTGTTGGAGCGTTATGTCGAGCTATCCCGGTTCTTTGGCAGCCGGGCCCTCCGCCTGGTGCTGGACGAGAGCGATCCTGGGCGGGCCCGCGCGGCGCTGGCCTGGCTGCTGCCCCACCTGCACGAGGCCGACCTGCCCCTGGCCATCGAGAACCATGGCTCGCTGCCCGCGGCGACCTTGGCTGCTCTCGTGGCCGATCTGGGGGATCCCCTGCTCGGGTTCTGCGTGGATACGGCCAACAACCTGGTCCTGCTGGAGCGCCCTCTGGAGACCGTCGCAGCTTTGGCGCCCCTGGCCCGGCAACTGCATCTCAAGGACTATCTGGTGGCGCGGGCGCCCGTTGGCTACCGGATCACCGGGTGCGTGCTGGGCGAGGGCAGCCTGGATATCGGCGCCGTGCTCGACATGGTGCAGCCCGTGGAGCGTGGCCTGGACGTGTTCCTGGAGAGCTGGATGGACCCGGCGCCGTCCTGGGGCGAGACCCTGCTGCAAGAGGAGGGTTGGATCGCCCGTTGCGTGGAGCAGGCCAGGCGCTGGCTGGGTACGGGCGGAGAGGAGGGCCCTCGATGAACAAGCTCGCCGTCATCACCGGATTCCTGGGCGAGGTGCGCAACCGCTACATGCTCTATCAGCCCGATCGTGGGCTGGAGGCCAAGTTCGCCCTGGCAGAGCGCATCGTGGGGCTGGATGGCCTCGAGCTGTGCTACCCCGCCGATTTCGCCGATATGCGCCTGCTCCGCGCGCTGCTCGATGACCACGGATGGGGCATCGCGGCCGTCAACTATCGCTCGCGGCGCACCGGCCAATGGCTGCGAGGCTCCTTCACCTCGGCCGATTCGGCGGAGCGTCGGGCCAGCGTGGACGATTGCCGCCGCTGCATCGACCTGGCCGCCGAGCTGGGCTGCCACCGCATCACCACCTGCCCCCTCAACGAGGGTCACGACTATCCCTTCGAGGCGGACTATCGCGAGCTGTACGCCTATGCCGAGGCCTCCCTGGCCGCGATCTGCGCCCACGCCCCCGAGACGCGCCTCTGCATCGAGTACAAGTGGAACGACCCGCGGGGTCGCGCCTTGCTGGGCGGCGCCGGCGAGACCCTGGCGTTCTGCCTGGCCGTGGGCGCGCCCAACCTGGGCGTCACCCTGGATGTGGGCCATGCCCTGTACGCCCGCGAGCGCCCCGCCCAGTCCGCCGCCATGCTGGCCCGCGCGAACCGCCTGTTCTATGTGCATCTGAACGACAACGACGGCAGTTGGGACTGGGACATGATCCCCGGCGCGTACCATCTATGGGAGTTTGTCGAGTTCTTTTACTATCTACAGGAGCTGGGCTACACCGACGACTGGTACGGCTATGACGTGTTTGCCAAGGAGCACGACACGGCCGAGACGTTCACGGCGTCCTTTGCCATCACCCGCAAGCTGGAGGCGTTGGCGGGGCGTCTCAGCCGTGAGGCCATGGCCGAGCTGACCCAGACCCGCGATCCTGCCCGCTCTCTGGAGTATCTCTACAGCCTGCTGCCCTGACCCAAGCGAGGAACAAACAGATGCCTACCATCCCGCTCTATCAGGCGGACGCTTTCACCGCCGAGCCCTTTCGCGGAAACCCTGCCGCCGTGTGTCTCCTGGATGCCCCCCTGCCCGAAGCGACCATGCAGGCCATCGCCGCCGAGATGAACCTCTCGGAGACGGCCTTTGTGCGGCGGCTGGACGATCGCCCCTGGGCTGATGCGGAGACCTTTTCCCTGCGTTGGTTCACGCCTTTCACCGAGGTGGACCTGTGCGGCCATGCGACGCTGGCCACCGGCGCCGTGCTCCTGTTTGAGGTGGGGGTGCGCGCCGAGGCCCTGCGTCTGGAGACCCGCAGCGGCACCCTGATCGCCGCTCAGGAGGGCAACGCCGTGCGCCTGGACTTTCCCGCCGATCCGCCGACGCCCTGCGTCCTGCCCGAGGGCATCGCGGCAGCCCTGGGGCATCCTCAGGTGACGGCTACGGCCCGCAGCCCCCGCCTGGGCATATTGCTTGTGCACCTGGCCGATCAAGAGGCTGTGGTCGCCCTCCGGCCGGACTTTGCCGCGCTCCGGGTCGCCAGCGACGCGGCCCGCGCCATGGGCGTGATCGTCACGGCGGCGGGCGCCCCGCCCTACGACTTTTGCTCGCGGTTCTTCGGTCCCTCGGTGGGCATCAACGAGGATCCGGTCACCGGCGCGGCACACACGGTCCTGGGCCCCTACTGGCGCGCGCTCCTGGGCCGCGACGAGATGCGGGCCTACCAGGCGTCGGCCCGGGGCGGCGTCCTGCGCGTCGCCACGCTGCCCAACGATCGGATCGGCCTCACCGGTGAGGCGGTGGTGGTGTTCTCTGGCAGCTTGCGCCTGCCCTGAGCGGCCGGGCGCCCCTAGGGCATGGCCTCCTCCGCGGGCGCGGCCTGGGCCGCGGGCGGCGGCAGCGTGGGAAACTCGGTGATGCGCAGGTTGGTCGCCCCATAGGGGATCAGCGTCACGGTCTCCAGCGGCTCGTCGGTTTGCACGGGGCTGCACGGAATCGGCCCGGCGGCGCCCTGCTCCAGGCCCCAGTCAGCGACGCGCCGCGCCTGCACGCGGGCCAGCAGCGGCGCCCCCTCTGGCGAGAACGGGGTCGCTGCCACGGGGCGCCGCTCGATGGTCACCGACTGCTCCGGGCGCTGGCGATCCAGCAGCAAGGCATAGTTCCACGGCGTGGTGGGATGCACCTCCCAATCGGCGTGGGGCGGCTCGCCGCCCACCTGCCGCCACTCCTCGCCGATGCGCAGCGCCAATACCAGCGGCCCCAGGCTGAGGGCGGCGCTGCCCCGGTAGCGCGTCTCCGCCTGCAGCGACATGGGCAGGTGCAGCGTGACGGTGGTGGCGCCCTGCCAGTGCCGCAGGATGCTGTGAAAGGCGCCGGGCTCGGGCGCTATCCACGGTTCAGCGCCCACCTGCAGACGAGCCCCTCGCGCCCAGGCCGGGATGCGCAGCCATAGGGGGAAGGTGACGGGCGCCGCGGCCTCGACGGTCAGATGGAGCGTCTCGTCAAAGGGATAGTCGGTCTCCAGGCGCACGCACACGCGCACGCCGCCGAGCTCGGCCTCCACGCGCGAGGGCGCATAGGCCACGGCCGCCAGCCCCGCGGGAGCCCCGTCCGTCGCGGGCGTCCGCATCCACAGATGGGCGGCGAACTTGGGCCAGCCCTGGTGCATGTTGGCCGTGCAGCACCCATAGTTGGGCTCCAGGCCGTAGATGTTGCTCTCGGGCGCATTGTTGGTGTAGATGGGGTCGGCGACGATCTGGCAGATCGGCTGGTTGGCCTGCTGATCGTATTGGTGCGCCCACATGTCGGGCTTGAACGTCGCGGGCAGGGCGTTGAAGGCGATGCGCTCCAGCCGGTCGCCCAGCGCCGGGTCGCCCAGGGTGGCCAGCAGCACCTCCAGCGCATACATGTACTCGACCACGGCGCACAGCTCGGTTCCCTGGGAGGGATTGCGCCCCGCCAGGTGCTCGTCGCCCGTGAACACGCCGGTGGCCTGGCCGTGATAGGCGTCCAGCAGGGCCATCATGCGGTAGACGTCGCCCACGTGGCTGAGCTGGCCGGACTGGCGATACCATACACCCTGGGTCTTGACGGCCATGGCGTGGTTGACCACGTGGGTGGTCAGGTCCAGGGCTCCGCGCTGAGAGCGCTGTTGATAGGGAAAGGCCGCGAACAAGGCCGCCCAGTCGTACCCCTGGCGGCGGACGAGTTGGGCCAGCTCCAGCAGCCAGGGCTCACCGGTGCGCTCATAGAGCCAGTGAATGCCCAGTACCAGCTCGGCCCAGCGCATCCGCCCCCAGTCGAAGAGGGGGCGCTGGCGCAGCAGGGCGTCCAGCCTGCGGTAAAAGCGCGCCATGGCCGGGAGCGCGCGGGCGTCACCGGTGGCGCTGTGGTACTGCATCAATGCCTTGAGGAAGACCGAGACGGGCCAGGGATCCAGCGGCTGGTAGCGTCCCGTGGCCTGGTCGTGACGGGGGCCCAGCCAACCATCCGGATGCTGATGGCTCAGGATGTGGTCCATCCAGCGCTCCACCTTGGCGATCAGGCGCGGATCGCCAAGCAGATAGGCCAGCGGCGTCACGCCGTCCAGCCAGTAGGGGCCGCGCTCCCAGCCCTCGGCAGGGCCGCCGATCCAGCCGCTCTGGGCCACGTCGGGCCAGAACTCGTCCAGGTGGCCGCTGAGGCCATCGGCCTGAATGCCCAGTTGGCGAGCCAGCCAACCCTCGGGGCGGATCGTGCCCAGGGGCAGCGGCTCCAGGGCAAGGGGGATCAGTGGATGTGCTGTCGGTTCCATAGGCGCCTCCTCTCGGGCGCAAGTATAGCCAGGAGAGGGCATGGGCGCCAACGCCCGCCGCGGAACCGCGATTGCGTTTGCAGCGTCTTGTGGGCAGTATTGGCGAGCACAAGGAGGACCACGCCATGGCGCACTACCTTCGAACCGGTCTCTTGCTGTTGGTCGTCGCGCTGCTGGCGGCGGGCTGCACGCCCGGCGCCCCCTCCCGGGTCACGCCCTACCCGGAGCCCTCTCTCCAGGACGAGACGCCCTACCCCGACCCCTATACCGAGGGTGAGACGCCCTATCCGCCCCCGCCGACGCAACCTTCGCCCCGCCCAACGCCCCAGGAGGTGCAGTATTCCGTGAACATGGAGCAGAGCGCCGCCACCAATGCCATGGGGTTCGACCTGCTTCGGGGCGTCCACGCCCTGGCGGGAGCCGACCAGAACCTGTTTCTCTCGCCGCCCAGCGTGGCCCTGGCCCTGGCCATGACCCTCAACGGCGCGGCCGGCGAGACCCGCGAGGCCATGCTGGAGGCGCTGCGTCTCTCCGGCTGGGAGGACACCGCCGTCAATGAAGCCCTGGCAGGGCTTCGCCAGACCCTTGCCTCCGGCGATACCGGGGTCGAGCTCGCCATCGCCAACTCGCTCTGGGGCAGGCAGGGCGTCCCGTTCCGCGCCGAGTTCCTGGCCGCCGGACAGCGCTACTATGCCGCGCACATCCAGGAGCTGGATTTCGACGACCCCGCCGCGTCCAGGACCATCAACGCCTGGGTCAACGACCAGACTCGCGGCCGCATCGCCGAGATCGTGCCGCAGCAGATCGACCCGGAGACGATCCTGTTCTTGATCAACGCGATCTACTTCAAGGGCGATTGGGAGAAGCCCTTCCGTCCCGAGGCGACCCGCGAGCAAACCTTCACCCTGGCCGATGGCGCCCAGGTGGCGGCTCCCTTTATGGCGCAGGAAGACGAGTTCGCCTCTGCCGAAACGGCCGAGTGCCAGCTCGTGCGCCTGCCCTACGAGGGCCAACGGCTCAGCATGATCGTCGTGCTCCCCCGCCAGGGGCGCTCGGTGGACGACCTGGTGGCCTCGCTATCCCCCGCCGTCTGGGGCGAGATGCTGGGAGCGATGGTCTACCGCGAAGGCTCTGTGGAGCTGCCCCGCTTTTCGTTCTCCTTTGGCACCTCGCTCAAGACGCCTCTCAAGGCCATGGGCATGGAGATCGCCTTTGATTCGGCGGCTGCGGATTTCAGCCGTCTGCATGAGGCCGGCTGGCCCACCTGGATCAGCGAGGTCTTGCACAAGACCTTTGTCGAGGTGAACGAGGAGGGCACCGAGGCGGCGGCCGTGACCTCGGTGGAGGTGGTGGCCGAGTCTATGCCGATGGACACCTTCCGCTTTGTGGCCGACCGCCCCTTCCTGTTCGCCATCCAGGATGAGGAGACAGACGCCACTCTGTTCATCGGTGTATTGCGCGACCCGCTGCAGACGGAGGCGCAGGCCGCCGGGTAAAGGCGCTCTCGGGAGGACGGTGGTAGCCTTGTCTCGCACTCTCTCGTGCCCTGTGCGGGGGAGTCCTGTTTCACCCTCTCCAGGGTCTTTTGCTCCCTTGGCGTCCAATTTGGTTGCTTTTCTGTGCGGAATCGTATATCTTGGATCGTGCAAACAGAGCACCTCGCTGCACGATGCAAGGAGTACGACGATGGCCGGAATGAATCGCACCAAGCATTTGATCAAGGCTCTGCTCCTGGCGATCTGCGTGATTCTGTCAGGCTGGCCGGGGCCTCTCGCGCTGGCCGAGGCACGCGATCCCTCACCCCCAAGCAACCTGGCCCCTGTTTACGGCCTCAGCGAGACGGGTCTCTACATCCTGCGCCTGACGGAGCCCTCGGTGGCCAGCTACACCGGCGGCCTCCGGGGCCTGCCGGCGACCAGCCCTCGCGCCACGGGGGCCGCCCGGCTCGATGCACAGGCCCCTGCCACGCGAGCGTACACCGAGTACCTCCAGGCCCGCCACGCCGATGTGGAACGAGCCATGGCAAGCGCCCTGGGACGCCCCGTGGAGACGGTCTACCACTACTATGCGGCGCTCAATGGCCTGGCCGTGCGCGTCAGCCATCAGGAGGCGCTGCGCCTGGCGGCGCTGCCCGGCGTCGCCGCCATCTATGCTGACACCCTGCAGGAGCTGGATACCGATGTCAGCCCGACCCACATCGGGGCGCCGGCAATCTGGGGCGGCGATACGACCAGCGGCCTCGCGACCCGCGGCGAGGGCGTGATCATCGGCATCATCGATTCGGGCATCAACTCGCAGCATCCCTCCTTCCGCGCCATCGACGGCGACGGGTACGCCCACGTAAACCCGTATGGAAGCGCGGTGTACCACGGCTGGTGCGCGTCTCACGCCGGGTTCTGCAACAACAAGCTGATTGGCGCCTACACCTTCCACCCCAACGGGGGCAGCCCGGAGGACACGGACGGCCACGGCAGCCACACGGCCAGCACGGCGGCGGGCAACGTTCACACCGCTACCATCGGCCTGGGGGGGCACCTCCTCGACCTGCCGATCTCGGGTGTGGCGCCGCGCGCCAATATCGTCGCCTACAAGGTATGCGACCCCTCCTGCCCTGGCTCCAGCAGCATCGCCGCCGTGGAATCCGCCATCGCGGTGGACGAGGTGGACGTGCTCAACTTCTCGATCTCGGGCGCCGACGCGCCCTGGCTCGACCCGGTGAGCCTGGCATTCCTCGAGGCCTACAACGCGGGCATCTTTGTCTCCACGTCTGCCGGGAACACCGGCCCAACGCCTGGAACCGTCGGCAAGACCGCCCCCTGGAACGCATCGGTAGCGGCCAGCACCACCAACCGCGTCCTGGGGTACACGCTGGATGTGACGGGGCCGACCACACCGGCCGCGCTACAGGGCCTCGCCGCCGTCCCCGGCGAAGGAACCTGGGTCGAGCCCGACCTGGAGGCGGCGCTGCGCTTTGATCCCGCCAACGCTTCAGGCTGCACCGCCTTTGGCCCCGACTACTTCCTCGGCGCCCTGGCGCTGATCCAGCGTGGCGGCTGCGATTTCAGCGTCAAGGTGAGCAACGCAGCGCTGGCGGGCGCCCTCGGCGTGGTGATGATCAACAGCATGCCAGGCCCGCCCTTCGCCATGACTGGGCTGACCGGCACGCCATCGGCGGTGATGGTGGCGATGGACGACGGCGTTGCGCTGCGAGAGTACGTGCTGGCCAATCCCACAGCCACAGCGCGGATCCATGCCGCCCTCTCGGCGACGGTGGATGACGACTGGGCGGATCTGATCGGCAGTTTCAGCTCCCGTGGCCCCAGCCAGTACGAGGTGCTCAAACCCGACTATGCCGCGCCGGGCGTCAGCATCCTGGCTGCAGCCGCTTCCGCGCCCGGCGATCCCGAGCGCTATGTGGTGCTGCAGGGGACCTCGATGGCCTCGCCCCACGGGGCCGGCGCCGCCGCCCTGCTGATGGCCCTGCACCCCACCTGGAGCCCCGCTCAGGTCAAGTCGGCCCTGGCGATTACCGCCAGGACGGACCTCCTCATCGAGGACGGAGTCACGCCCGCTGGACCATTTGACATGGGCTCCGGCGTTCTGGACCTGGCCGCCGCGGCGCACGTGGGCGTCGTCCTGGACGAGACGGGTGCCAACTATGCCGCCGCCAACCCGGCCACCGGCGGCGACCCTTCGACGCTGAACCAGCCCAACCTGGTTGACTATGCCTGCAGCGGCACGTGCACCTTTACGCGCACCGTCGAGAGCGTGCTCGACACGGCCGTCACCTACCAGGTGCAGACCTCGGCGGCGCCTGGCATGGTCCTCACCTCTGACCCGATCACTTTTACCATCCCGGCCGGCGGATCGCAGGCCATCGAGATCACGGCCGACATCAGCGGCCTGGGCGCCACGGAGCCCGCCTTTGGCGACGTGGCGCTGGTGCCAGAGGTCGCCCCTGCGGGCGCAGTCCCGGCCTCGTCCGGCCCCGTCGCGCTTCACCTGCCCGTGGTGGTGATCCCCTTCACCGGGCCGCCGGTGATCGGTGTGGACCCCGACCAGGTGAGCGCCTCTCTGCGGATCGGCGAGAGTATGACCGAGACCCTGTCCATCAGCAACAGCGGTGAGAGCAGCCTGGAGTGGGAGATCACCGAGAACCCCACCTCCGTGAGCCTGCTGCGCCTCGCGGCCGCGCAGACGGCGCCGGCCCCGGAGCACACGGCCCGCGTCCGCACGACCATCGGCGACAACGTGTTCGCCCACGCCGCCGGGTCTCTGCCCGTGCTGGCCGCTACGCCGGAGGGCGCGGCGCCGGCGATGGTGGCGGCCAGCGGCGCCGTTTCCATCACCCACTCGGTCTCGCAGGACGTTGCGGCCGGCGTCTCCATCGCCTGCAGCGGCGATGGCGGCGAGACGACGCTGGCGAACCAGTATCTGCGCACGTTCAACCTCGCCGATTTCGGCATCCTGGGCGACTGGTACGTCACCGATGTCTCCTTCGGGATCGAGAACCTGTCCGGCCTGGTGAACCGTACCGTGACGGTGAACCTGTACACGCTGGAGGGCGACCTGACCTATGCCAATCTGACGCTGATCGCCACAGAGGACGCGGTCCTATCTCCCCAGGTCCTGAGCATGGCGACGGTGCCCATCGAAGCCACCGTGCCGGAGGGCGCCGTGCTGGTGGTCGAGGTGGCAGCGCCCGACCTGGGAGGTCAAGCCGCCTTCTTCGCGGGGGCGAACTCTGCCGGGCAGACGGCGCCCTCGTACATCGCGGCGGCCGGGTGCGGGATCGCTGATCCTGTGAGTATGGCCGACATCGGCCATCCTGAGACCCATCTGGTGATGAGTGTGACCGGCGAGGGCGAGGCGCCCGAGTGCGACCTGCCCGGCGGCGTCACCTGGGCCACTGCCGAGCCCCTCTTCGGCGCCGTGGCGCCCGGCGATAGCGCCCCGGTCACGGTGACGCTCGAGGCGACCGGCGTCGCCGTGGGCGAGCACCACGCCAACATGTGCATCCAGAGCAACGATCCCGCTCAACCTCTCGTGATCGTGCCCCTCACGCTGGAGGTGGCGGGCGCCCCCGAGATCCAGGTGAGTCCCGCATCGCTCGAAGCCGGGCTGATGCAGGGGCAGCAGCAGGACCTGCCGCTGAGCATCGAGAACATCGGCGTGTCCGATCTGCACTGGAACCTGGACACAGCGCCGGCGGCGGCCCCCACGGGCGCGACTTACGCGAGCCCCAACGGCTCGCCAGCGGCCCAAACTGCACCCGACGAGGTGCAGGCGGCCGCCTTGGGGAGCCTTGCCGAAGGGTTCACCGACATCACGACCCTGGCTGGCGCCGGCTGGACCATGATCAACAACAGCGCGCCCCTGGGTGTGGCGGGCTGGTTCCAGGGCAACTCGGGCGTCTTCCCCGCCCAGGCCGGCGCCCAGACCTCGTACATCGCGGCCAACTACAACAGCACCCTCGGATCGGGCACCATCAGCACCTGGCTGCTTACCCCCGAGGTGTTGCTGGGGAACGGCAACGTTCTGACCTTTTACACCCGGGTCCCGACGGGCTCGCCCTTCCCCGATAGGCTCCAGGTGCGCCTGAGCACCAACGGAGCCAGCACCGACGTGGGCTCCACCAGCTCCAGCGTGGGTGACTTTGATACGCTGTTGCTGGACGTCAACCCCACCCTGTCCGTCGGGGGCTATCCCGAAACGTGGACCCGCTACGACATCGTGCTTTCCGGCCTGCCAGGGCCGGTGACGGGCCGGCTGGCCTTCCGCTACTTTGTGCCCGATGGCGGGCCCAGCGGGACGAACTCGAACTATATCGGGATCGACAGCGTCACCTACACCGCCCTCGGTGGCCCCTGCGCCTCGCCTGGCGCCATACCCTGGCTTTCGGTGTTGCCGACCTCGGGAAGCACCGCCCCCGGTGCAACGGACATGGTCACGGTGACCCTGGACTCCACCGGAGTGGAGGGCGGCGTGCATACGGCCAATCTCTGCGTCTTGAGCGATGCGGCCAACCAGTCGGTCGTGGCCGTGCCGGTGACGATGGTGGTCACAGATACCATACCGACCTATCTGCCCATCTCGCGGCGACGTTAGCGCGTCCCATCCTGCAAACGTTGGCGACCGCCTCCTCGGGGAGGCGGTCGTCTTGCTTGCGTGGACCGAGGCCGGGGCTAGAGCGTGTCAAGCCCCTTGAGGTAGTGGTGCGCCCAGGCCAGCTTGGTCTCCCAGTGGGCCTGCACCATCTCGTGGTTGTGATAGGGATAGACGCGCATCTCTTTCGGCGCGCCGATCCAGTTGTAGGCGGCATAGACGCTGGAGGGCGGGCAGATATCATCCTGCAGGCCCACGGTCATCAGCACAGGGCAGGCGATCCGCGGCGCCAGGTTCATGTTGTCGCAGTAGCTCAGGGTGCGCCAGACCGTCTCCTCGCGTTGGGGCCAGCGCCGCAGATAGTCGGGGATCTCCAGGTAAGGAGGCCGCACGGCCATCTCGACGGCTCGGCGAAAGTGGCATAGATAGGGCATCTCGGGCATCGCCAACACCGGCCGGCGATCGAGGGCGGCCACCGCCAGGGTCAAGCCGCCTCCCTGGCTCATGCCCATCACGCCCACACGGGAGGCATCCACCTCGGGCCGGCTGCACAGCCAGTCCAGCGCGCGGACGCAGTCGATATACACGCCCCGGTAGTAGTAACTCTCGGGGTCGGTGATGCCCTGGGTCATCCAGCCGCGCACGTGCCCGCTGGGGTAGTGCTGGGGATCGGTGCTATCGCCCGACTGGCCGCGCACGTCCACGCCCATGATGGCATAGCCCTGCAGCGCCCACGGCAGATAGCCAAAGACGTCCTGCTTGGAGCCGCTGTAGCCATGGTATTGCACCAGGCCGGAGAACGGCCCCTCGCCATCGGGGACGAGGTACCAGGCGCAGATGCGGGCCCCGCGCCAGCCATCGTAGTAGACCTGGTACACGGTGCAGCCCAGCGCCGGGTATGCCACCGTCTCCATCTGGGCGTTCAAGGGCGTCTGCGCGCTCTCGGCCAGGGTGCGCTCCCAATACGCGTCAAAATCGGGCTCGCGGGTTGGGGCCGGGCGGTAGGCGACGAGTTCGGAAAGCGGCATGTCATAGAGGGGCAAGGGTCACCTCCTGTGAATTGGGAATGCGCCTCGGGGCGCAGCACGGCGACACCCGAGAGGGTAGCCGCTGGGGGCGCGGCTGTCAAGGAGGCGGCAGACACAGAACGACTCGGCGTGATTCAGGGTCAGTGGCTATGTGCCCGCTTTCCTCCGCCATCGCCGTCGCCCTGGCGGCGCGGGCGTTTTGAGGCAGAGGGCGCATGTCCTAGAATAGCGGCACCACCGTTGCACCAAGAAAGGACCGCTTGTGGATCTCTTGTTCGCGCGCCATGGCCATCCCGACTATGCCACCGATTCGCTGACGGCCACCGGCCATGCCGAGGCCGCCGCGCTGGCCGTCGCTCTGGACGCTTATCGCCTGGATCGCATCTATGTCTCATCCATGGGGCGCGCCCTGGAGACGGCCGCCTACACCCTGCAGCGGCGGCGGCAGGAGGCCATCGTCTGCGACTGGCTGCGCGAGGTGGATGGGCGCTATGGCTACCAGGAGGATGAGGTCCCCGACTGGGGCCCGGGCGACCCGCGACTCTCGGCCTATGAGCTGCACCCGGCGGCCCTGTTCGCGCGGCCTGCATCCTTCAGCTACGAGGCCTGGCAGGGCGAGGTTCCCTATGGGCCATGGCTGCGCCCGCGTTTCGACGCGCTGCAGCGTTCCTTCGACGCGTTGCTGGCCCAGGAGGGCTATGAGCGTGAGGGCCTGCGCTACCGGGTGCGCGAGTCGAACCAGCGCACCTTGGCGTTCTTCTGCCACGACGGCGTGATGCGCGGGCTGCTCTCCCATCTGCTCTACATCCCGCTGCCCGCCGCCCTTTCGCTGCTGATCCACGAGACCACCGGGCTGACCCTCTTGCGCACCGTCGAGGACAACGGCTACGCCGTCTTTCGCATGGTCTTTGTCAACAACGCGGAGCACAAGCGGAACGGCGGCCCGTTGCTGCCGGGCCAGCAGCCAGGGGTATCGCCCGTGTAGGCGCTCGCGCGCCGACGGGCGCCGGGCGTTGGTGACGCACCGGCTTGCGCCGGCGTCCTCGCGCGCCTATCATCTCTCCATGAGCGCCCGCAACGCCCCAAGGAGGAGATAGGCGCGTGAACGCTATCCGACCTTCCCTAGGCCCCACTCACCACGCCCTGTTGATGGCATGGATAGCTCGCGAGGCGATCCAGACCTTCGGCGAGCTGCCGGCCGACGATTTGCTCCGCGAGGCGATCCGACGCTATGGCCAGCAGCGCGGCCGGCGCATGGCCCAGCGCGCCTCGGCGCGGGGCCTTCCCCTGGACTGGGTTAGCTACCTCGCCTACCGGGAGTGGATCGCGCCCGAATCGCCCCATACCAGCGAGATCGTGGCCCTGGTTCCCCAGCTGCATATGCAGATCGCGAGGTGCCCCTGGAACGATGCGTGGCAAGCGGAGGGGCTGGCCCGCTACGGCCATCGCTACTGCCGTGATATCGACAGGGCGATCGTGCAGGGCTTTAGCCCCGCGCTAGAGCTCTCCGTGAGCCGTCTACTGCCCGCGGGCGACCCTTGCTGCGAGTTCGTCTACATCGGCTTTGGGATGGGCTCCGAGGAGGAAGCGAGGCTGGCCTGCCTGCAAGCCGAGTTGGGGGACTCGGCCACCCTGCCCTGGAGCTATCATGTGGGGCATCTGTACTGGACGACGCAGAACGTCCTGGCGGAACACACGGGTGCTGCCGGGGTCGCCATCGCCCAGCGGGCTCTGGCGACCCTGGAGGAGCGCTTTGGCGCCGAGTTGGCCCAGATCGTGAAAGACCAGGCCAGTGTGGACTATGCCACAGTCCCCGACGCGCCCAGCAACGGCGTGTAGAGGGATCGGCGCGGGGAGATCGTCGCTCCGCTACGAGGAGCTTTGCTCACGCGACGAGGCCGAGGACTTGTGCCGGCGCGACGAGTGGCTCGACCTGTGCCGACGCCCGATGATCTTTCTCGAGCTACCCTGGCCATTGCCTCGATCGCTGCCCGAGCCCTGCCCATCGCCCTCGTGTTGGTAGCGATAGTGGTAATGATAGTAGTAGTAGCCGTATCCGTACCCATAGCCGCCGCCTCGCTCGCCTGCCCGGTTCAGCACGACGCCCAACAGGTTCGCGCGGCTACGACGGAGGTCGTCCGTGGCGCGTTCCACCGCCCGGCGGTGCGTCTGCCCCGAGTCGGTGACCAGCAACACGCCGTCCACGCGAGCCCCAAGCACCGTGGCGTCCGTCACCACGAGGGCGGGCGGGCTGTCAAAGATGACCAGATCATAGTTGCGCTTGAGATCCTCGATCACTTCGGCCATGCGCTCGGAGCCCAGCAGCTCGGAAGGGTTGGGCGGGATATCCCCCGAGGTCAGCACAAAGAGATTCTCCACATCGGTCGGCTGCACATGCTCCAGCACGCCGGGGTTGCTCTCCAGGATGCCGTCGCTCAAGCCGTGGAGATTGGAGACGCCAAACACGCGGTGCTGCACGGGACGCCGCAGGTCCGAATCCACCAGCACCACCCGCAGGCCCGATTCGGCAAAGACCACGGCCAGGTTCGCGGCGGTAACGCTCTTGCCCTCGGAGGGGCCGGGGCTGGCAACCATCAGCGTCTGCAGCGGCTTGTCCACTGAGGCGAAACGCACGCCGGTGCGCAGCACGCGGAACGCCTCGGAGATCGGGGAGAGCGGATCGCGTACCGTGACTAGCTTCTCGGTGTACGCCTCGCCCTGCATGCGGGCGATGGCGGCCATCACCGGTAGCTGGCTGAGGCGAGAGACTTCCTCCGGCGAGCGGACGGTGTCGTCGAGATACTCGATCAGGAGCACGCCGCCCAGCGCCAAGGCCAGGCCGATGGCGGCGGCGCTGGCGACGGTCTCAGCCACCTTGGGGCTGATGGGCCGGGTGGGCAGCGTGGCCTCCTCGAACATGGCGATGCGGTTGGTGCCGCCCTGCACCGAGGGCAGCAGCGAGGCATACGTGTTCTGATAACCCGCGCGCTTGGCCTCCAGGGCCTGGATGTTCGCCTGATACTGCTGGATCGCCCGGGCACTGTTGGATTGCTCCAGACGCTCCTGCTCAGCCTCGATCTCTTCGCCGGTCTCGTCGATCTTGGCCTCCAGATCGATCAGTTGGGCGCGGATGAACTCACGCCGCTCGTCCTGCGTGGGATCCGCCGTGGGGCTCTGCAGGATCAGCTGCTGCGCGATCTCGTCGGCCAGCAGCCGGGCGCGTTCCGGATCGGTGTCGCGCACGCTGATCTCGAGCAACTGGGTGGCGGGAACTGTGGTGGCAGTCACGTCGCCCGACGAGGGGATGAAACTGAGGCCCAAGCTCTGGGCCGCTGCCGCCAGGATGGGCCGACGCTTGACCATCTCGCGATACGTCTCGGCCAACTGCTGGCTGATATAGAAATCCTGGTTGCTGGGGTTCACCTGCTCCAGGGCCTGTCCCACGATAACGGTAGATGTGGCCTGGTAGATGCGGGGCATCTGCGTGGTGCCATAGAAGGAGGAGCCTCCGGCGACGATAGCGCAGGCCACGAGCAGCCACCACCAGCGGCGCAGCGTTGCCCAGTACTGGGTCAGATCGATCTGCTGATTCTCCATAGCGTTGGGTCTACTCACCTCGCATGCGTGCCTCTAGATGATTCGGTTCCGACGGACTCGGCATCAGGCGCTGCCGTTGAGAGCGCCTACAGAGCTAGGATAACACAAACTACAGCAAAAGGCTAATCGGTGCGACAGATCTACTCGGAGCCACGCGGTCGGCGACAACGGCCCTGGAGCGGGGCTCCGCCGCCCGGAGACCGTGCCTGGCCTGCGCAGCACTAGGCTTGGGCCACGAATACCTTGGTCGTGGGATAGGCGAACTCAATCCCCTCCTCCTCAAAGCGCGCATGGATCAGCAGGTTGATGGCCTGCTGGACATCCATGTACAGCGAAAAGTCCGGCACCAGCACAAAGTAGACGATCTCATAGATCAACGCCGAGTCGCCATACTCGCGAAAGTGGGCGCGCTCAAAGCGCACCTGCTCCTGCTGCTCGATGATCTCGTGCAGCAGCCCCGGAACGCGCTGCAGCTTGGCATGTGGCGTCTCGTAGGTCACGCCCAGGCGAAAGACGACGCGCCGCTCCTCCATATGCTTGTAGTTGAGGATGACCCGCTTGAGCAGATCGCTGTTGCCGACCACCAACTGCTCGCCCGTGAGGCTGCGGATCCGCGTCGTCTTGAGGCCGATGTGCTGCACCGTTCCCGAGAGCCCGTCGAAAGACACAAAGTCGCCGATCACGAAGGGTCTGTCAAGGGCGATGGAGAGAGAGGCGAACAGGTCGGTCAAGATGTTCTGCAGAGCGAGCGCTACGGCGATGCCGCCGATGCCGAGGCTGGCCAGCAACGTCGTGATCTCGACGCCCGGGATGTTGTCCAGGGCCAACAACAGCACCACGCCGTAGAACGCCAGGCGCAGCACAAAGCTCACGGCGTGCATGGTCGTGACGCCTGCGGCATCCTCCTGGATGTGGGAGGCCTCGTAGGCCTCCAGCCAGCCGGCGATGAGGGCATTGCCCCAGAGGCCACACTGCAGCAGCAGGGCAAAGAGCGCGATCCTGCCGATCCACTCGGCCAGAGACGCAGGCAACGCCAGGACGAGGGAGCCCGCATAGAAAGCAAGCATCAACGCGATCGCTGGCGAGGTCGCCTCGACGACGCCCAGCGAGACCGGCGCCCACGTGTGATCGCCCGGCTCCTCGCAACGCGCCCTCAAGCGCCGGATCGCCAACCGGCGCAGGGCGAGCGAGAGCCCCCAGAGTCCGGCGGCGAGGCAGACGGCCAGTACCCAGCGAGGCAACACGTCGAGCAGGCGATCCTGTATCGGAGCAAGAGACAAGGCAGTCCCCCCTTCTGTCGCTCCCATTATAGCGGGCGCAGCCAGCGTCGCCAACCGCCGACGCCCGTCTCATCGTGAGCCGTGCGACGCATGAGGCACCGGCGCTCCGGATGCGTCATCGCGCCCTTGCGCTCCTGGGCATGCGCCGCCACAGGTCGTCCACGGCAACGGCCGCCAGCGGCATGGCAACGGCGTCAACAGGGAGGCGATAGCGGACCATGGCCCAGGTTAGCACATGCATGAGGGTGTAGAATGCCATGAAGAGCAGAGGCAAGCCCAGATGCGCCCTGAGCGCGGGCCTTCTCAGGGCCAGGTAGGCGCCGTAGAGCCAGAGTGGCGCATATGCGCCCAAGGCGGCAAACCGCCCGACGGCGTGCAGAGGCGTGGTGTCCTCACCCGGCAACAGCGAGAAGTAGGCCCGCACCCGGCTCAAGCAGAGACGCACATACCGCACCGGCTCGTCCAGGATGAAGCGTATGCCCCGCCGCAGCAACTCGCGGTCGAGTTGGGCCTCGTTCAGCCCCTGCCCGCGCAGGTCCTCGGGGAGGGGTGCCGCAGCGAACTCGTCGAAGCGATCGCCGTGCATAGGGTGTTGGGCCGAGTACATGGCATAGCCGGTGTTCGAGTTGAGGAGCAGAAAGCTGTCGTACACCACATAGTTGCGGACGGTAAAGGGCAGGATACATCCCAGAAGGATCAGCCCAGAGATCGCCAAAGGGCCGCAAACGCGACGCCATGCCACGGTTGCTCCAGGGCCCGCCTTCTTGCTCCCCCGGGCTCGCCATCCGCACCAGACCAGGTATAGGAACAGCACAGGCACCCAGGGCAGGATGGCTTGGCGCAACAGGGCCGCCAGACCCAGGCTGAGGCCCAGCTCCCAGGGCGCGCGTCTCGGCACGGCCCGGCCACCGCGGAATGCAGCGCCGATATCCAGCGCAACGCGGAGAGACCAGAGCAGGCATACGATGTAGAGTGACTCGGTCATCAGCGTTGCCGCGTAGAGGATAAAGTAGGCATAGGCAGCGGCCAACACCAGCGACCATGCCGCCAGCTCCGCCCGATCGGGGAAGACCCGTTGTGCCAGCCGGTAGACAGCGTATGGCAGCAGAACCCCCGCCAGAACCGCCTGGACGACGCGCGCCGCAAGCACCTGTGGCCCGAGCAGAGCATAGATGGCGGCCAGAAAGAGAGAGTAAAGAAAAGACCAGAAAGCCGTCGGAGTGTCAGCTGGTGCAAAGGGATACCATCCGCCGGCGAATGAGAACCCTTGCCCCTCGACCAGACGGATGGCCAGGGCATGGTAGGAGCGCTGGTCAGTAAGCATGGGGGGCGCGTCGATGTCCCTGCCCAGGTAAAGCGCCACTGCCAACCTGGCCAAGACGCTGGATACCAGGAGAATAAGCAGACGTCTGCGCAGCATCAGCGGGCCACCGCCAGCAGAGATACGCCGCAAGGAGGCTCGGCCAGCTGCTCGAGGGCACGCAAGACGCGCGTGATGGCGTTCATCAACCTTAGTTGGCCGGCCGGTGGAGTCGTTCTGCCAAGAATCGAGCCGTTCACCAGCCAACCAAGGGCGCCCAAGGCGTTGATGTAGCGCAGTGCCACGACCTCGCAGCCAGCTTGCTCGAGCTTGGCGGTCATCTCCGCCTTGCTGTAGCGCCGATAATGGCCGATAGCCCGGTCCATCCTGTTGTAGAGGTGCTCGTGGGCAGGGACGACTGCAACAAGGAACCCGTCTGGGGCCAGGAGCCGCTTCATGTGCGCCAGGGCCAGATGGTCATCGCGGATATGCTCGAGCACATTTACGGATAGGACGGTATCAAACTCCCCGGACAAAGCCTCGACCGTGGCGGCGTCGCAGATGTCTCCCACGAGGGCGGTGAAACGGGGATGCTCCCGATAGAGCGCCCTCACCCGCAGCACGCTCTCTTCATCCACGTCTATCGCGGATATCTCGTCAACAAAGCCATCCACAAGCCGGAGGATATTGCCCCAGCCACACCCAATCTCCAGGAGACGCGAGCCAAGATACGGCCGGAAACCGCCCACAAGCCAGCGATCCTGTGCATCAATCAAGAGGCGTTTCTCGCGAACGTCGCGCAGAGCGGCGTCCATGGTGGACCTGTCTGTCTGTGTCATCTATCCTCGCTCATACACCAGGCGCCTGCCAGAATCTCAGGCACGTATGGCTGCTAGCCTCAGGCCCACGCCACTATACCGCCTTGCCAAGGACATCCTCGTACACCCGATCCCACTCGGCGTAGCGCACCTGCCAGTTGTAGGCGGTAGCTGCCTTGCGATGCCCCGCCTCGCGCAGGCGCTGTCGCAGCGCGGGTTCCTGCAACAGCCTCACGACAGCATCGGCAAACGCCGCCGGGTCGTCGGCGACCAGAGCCTCATGGCCGTCGGTTATGTCAATTCCCTCTGCGCCCAAGCGGGTCGTCACGATGGGCACTCCCCATGACCAACCGTCGAGTATCTTGACCCGCATGCCTGCTCCCGCGTGCAGTGGTACAACGAACGCAGCGGTCTGCTGCAGGTAGGCCGTGGGGTCTTCCACATAGCCCAGGACGCTGATCGTGGGATCGGCATCCAGCGCCTGCACCTCGGAGGGCGGCCGACGCCCGATGATCGCCAAGCGAGCCTCCGGCACGCGCCGCACAACGAGCGGCCAGACCTCACCAGCGAACCAGAGCATCCCCTGAACATTCGGCGGCCAGAACATCGTTCCCAGATGCAGGACGAGCTTCGGATCGGGTACCGGGGCCACAAGAACACGATCCTTCGGCGCAGCGCAGATCGGAATGGTTGCCAGGCCGGGGCGATCCTCGAGCGGCGCTCCTACCGCAGCGCGATCCTCATCGGTGACAAAGACGGCTGCGTCGAACTGTGACCAGAGGCGATGTTCGTAGCGTTCGAATGCAGCCCGCTCGCGGGCGATGTAGAGTCTGCGCAGCAGCGAGGGCTCATCGGCGCGCATCTGGGCGTACACCCTGTGCAGGGCGTTGTGCACGTCGAATACCGTCCTGGGCCGTGGCCCAGATTGCGCCACGCGCCGGGCATACAATCCATACTGCGCCATGGAGGTCTGGTCCGCGTGGACGACGTCGAAAAGGGTCTCAGCGACCAACCGACGGATCAAGCGCCGCATAGAGGCGATCTCATCACGGACAATGATAATGGGCTGCCCGTCCAGCGTTGCCTTGGCGACGGCGCGGACGTTTAGCGCCAACGATCGCACCATCGGCACAGTGTGCACAGCCCTGCAGAACGAAGCTAGATGCGCGACGGCCTCAGGCGTATCCTCGGTGCGCACAAAAGAGACCAGGGTCACATCGTGGCTCTGGGCCAGGTGACGAAGCACGTAGTAGGCCCTCAGCTTGGGCCCGGCATCCACAGGATAGGGCAGCACCTGTGTCAGGAAGAGAACGCGCGCCAACTCAGCTTCCTTTCGCCTGCAGCCATCAGCATGATGCATCGTGCCGCCATGTCGGGCCCGGCATCCGATCGCCAGTCACGTGCGCATCTCCTCGTAGAGCGCGAGGACTCCCTTGCGCTCTCCAATCCGCTGTTCATCATACCACGCGCGTCCGGCCCTGCCCATCCGACGCGAGCCCTCCGGATCGCCGAGAGCCTCTGCAAGGGCCTGCCTCAACGCGTCCGGGTCATCCTCTGGCACCAGCCAGCCCGTCTCGCCCTCTGCCACGTACTCGGGCAGCGCACCTGAGCGAGTAGCGATCACGGGCTTGCCAAAGTAGTAGGCGGCCGGAATCAGCGCCGATTGGGTCGCGCCAGTGTAGGGCAGCACCAGGACGCTGCATCGCTGAAACAGTGCGATCGCCTCAGCATCGTCAACCAGACGGTTCCTGCGCTCGACGCCCACCGGAAGAGGGCCGCCTGGCTCGGCATCTCGGTCGCCCTGACCGGCAATGATCAACTGCCAGTCCGTGGGCCGTGTGGTGAGCCCATCCCACGCTCTCAGCAACACATCCACACCCTTGTAGCGCGTCACTCGCCCGAAGAACAGAGCGCAAGGCCCAAAGGTGCCGCCGGAGTCTGCTCCTGACAGATCCGGCACATAGGCGCTGCCCACGAACAGGTGTAGCAGAGGTAGCCGGACCACCCGTTCGGGCCCAGGGCCCGTGGCGAGAAGTCGGTCGCGGTAGACAGTCGCGTGCACCAGAATCCGGTCTGCGTGGGCGATGACGCCGCGGTTCCACAGGTGCAAGGCCCGACCATAGACGGCGCCGGGGTGTGGATCCAGGTCGTGAAGAGAGTACACGACAGGGATCCCCGAGGCCCGGAGGCGGCGCGCGATCAGGGGCGCCAGGAGCTGCGGCCCCGTGAAATGCGCGATGTCGGACGAGATCTGCCGCACTTGCCGGACAACCCGCTCCACCCCGCCCTGCAGCAGCGGGCCGGCCGACATGGTGCGCCCCTCCCCTGGCCAAATCGCGTGCACCTGTACCCGCGGGTCATACACGTGTGCGGGATAGCCCGCGACTGTGACCAGATGCACATCGCCGCCCGCCTCCAAGACCGCCTGGGCTAGGTCGGCGGTGTACAGGTGCATGCCGTAGGTGCGGGAAAGGAGGAGGTAGGCTATCGACAACACCGCCCCTCTCCTTTGCCCCTCAACACCTGCGCGAGCCGCCTACGGAACAAGCAAAGGGAGATCAGACGCACCCTGGCCCGAATCCGACTCCGTAGGCGTCCCCGATCCAGGCACTCCTCACCATCTTTCCATCCCGTATCCACAAGCCAAACTCGTGCGACCGGCAGATCAATAACTATGTTTCGCGACCGCCAGAACAGATTGCTCAGATGGTCCACTCGTGGTAGAGTTCCCGCCAGATCCGGAATCTGCTGGGTGTCGCGAGCCATGGCTATAACGCCATCACAGAAGTCTACCAGCTCGCTGCACAACCGCCGATTCTGCCGAATCCTATCCCAGGGAATCCTGCGTAGCTGCAGTCCGCGCACTCTCTGCTGAAGGACCAGAGCGCTGGGACGGTTCCCCAGTCCGTGGCCAACAATACGTAGCGTCGGTGGCATGAAACGGTCAAGATAGCGTCTTGCAAGCATCTCGTTGGAGTTCTCCGAGACCAACCTGCTGAGCGAGATCGTCCCAGGGTAGATCTCGAACTTGACGACCCAACCATCGCTTGCTTCGATCGATCGTGCGCCTGACGGGCCGACAAGACTTGCTACGACGGTCTGGGTTCCGTGGCCGACAAGAGAGCCAATATTACCAGCAAACGGCAACCTTGTGGCAGTACGCCCGAACTCGCGAAGAAAGGCTTGCGCTGGTGCATCGCTGCCCGCAAGGTAGTGAATCTCCACCCTCGCTCGACGAAGCTTCGAACGAACCAAGTCACGTAGTTCCACAGTCTCTAAATGCACCTCGGTAGCTCACAGGTCGTGCCTGACTAGCACGGACGCGCCAGGACTAGAAAGGGGCCTCCGAGCCATCGGAGTGGCCTCCGTGCGCAGGCATCACTTACCCTGTCGAGAAAAGGTGAGCAGCTCTCTCCTACGAGCCCCATTCCTGGCAGCCAATAGGTCGATATCGTGACCACCTCAAGACCACATGATCGGAAAACGCGCTTGATGAGGTGAGGCCAGACAAAATGCTCCCGAGGTTCGTTCCTGAGCCGGTGCACAAGCTCTCTGAAAAGCGCGACAGGACCTCCGTAGAGAGGGTTGAAGAGCTGCACAAGAACAGTGCCATTTCGCTTCGACACACGACGGAGCTCAGCGAGGAAACAGGCCCACTCCGATGGCGGAAGTAGATGTAGGAATCTTATGCACACGACTGCGTCGAAGCTCTGACTGGCGAACGGAAGCTGTCTAGCATTTGCGTTAACCCAAGCTGGCGCCGTGACTGACGCGACGTCGGCCTGGAGTATACCGACCTTGAGCATCTCAGGAGTCAGGTCCACCGCAACAACTTGCGAGCCTCGCCTCTGCAGATCGAGAGAAACGCGCGCGGTGCCCGCTGGAACGTCAAGAATGGCCTTCCCGGCAAGCGGATGGAGCAACCTGGCGATAGCCCTCAGTTCGTATCGATTGTGACGACGCCCTCTGTCTGACGAGAATCTGTGCGCATCATACTGTGATGCTTCAGCCGCGTAGACCTCTCGATGCAGCGCATCCAGAGATACTGGGTCTCCGCGCAAGTGGCCTGCTGTTCTCATCGTGAATCCTTCATTGCTCTCAGTACCTCCCAGTATTCAGACCGCGCATCCTCAGCGGCTCGCCTTTGCAGTCTCCGTTGGAGCTCTCGAGTACTGTAGCTGACATAGACTGCCAGCCTATACACCTTTGCACTGATGCTCCCGTGATGCAGTCGCAAGTACCTGACTCTGCTTCTGTATAGTCGGGCGCGAGAGAGAGGCCTAGTCTGGCCCGAAGATGAACCCCCGAGATGAATCACCTCTGCTGCAGGATCGTACAGTAGATGCCACTGACTTCGCGTAGCTCGGATGCACCAGTCGTCTTCTTCGCAGTAGAGATCGTACCCCTCATCCAGCACGCCGACGGCTGCCAGGGCATCTCGTCGGATCATCAGGCACGCGCCCTTAATGCGCTCGACGAAGCAGATGCCGCCCGCTTCCTCGGCACCGCGCCAGAATGCACGATAGCCAGGCAGTCTCCAAAGAAGGATCAGCAGGTTGTCCAGTCTCAGGGTCCGGCAAGGGTAGTGCTGTACGGACCAGTCACCATTCAGCAGTCTAGGTCCCGCTGCGGCCACGTATGGCGATCGGTCGAGGTCGCCGCACAACCTGGTGACTGCCCGGTCAAGCAGCACCGTATCGCTATTCAGCAACAGCACGTATTCTCCCGCGCTCTCCCGAATCGCCTGGTTGTTGGCCCGTGCAAACCCCACGTTCTCGTCATTCTCGATCAGGTGCACGCTCGGAAAACGCTCGCGGACCATGGCGGCGCTGCCGTCGCTGGAGGCATTATCCACGACAAAAACCTCAAAGGCCACATCGTGAACGGTCTCGTAGACCGACTTCAGGCAGTCGGCCAGAAGGTCTCGCGTATTCCAGTTGACGATGATGATCGAGAGCTTCGGGGGAGCGGCGTGTCCTTCGCTCATGGCGCCATCTCCTCGCCCCGCTGCAGCACGGCCAACCCGCCGACGAAAAGCCACATGAGCGTCGCTGCTTGAAAGCCGGAGAAGCCGATGTTGTAGACGAATGGAAAGACCCAATCGGCAAGAAGCATGATCACCAACATGCTGGCCCACACCGCGGCCATGCCGTTGGCGTATGCGGCAGCGAATTGGGTTTTGGCTGCGCGAGCAAGGTCGAGCGCCCAGCGCAGAATGGCCACTGCGAGCCAGCCGAACAGAGCAAGCCCGAGCAGGCCGCCGTGTGCCAAGAGATCCACGTAGTTGTTGTGCGAGCTTATCTGCGGGTGAAACCACAGAGCATTCATGTACGGTAGGGGCTGCATGCTCGTGTAGGGCCTATAGGCGGCCGGGCCCAAGCCGGTGAGAGGATTGCGTAGGGTCACCGAAAGGACCCTGCCAATCAACAGCAAGCGAGAGCCTCCGCTCTCGGCCCAACGCTGGTCGCCGCCGGCGAACTCGTACGCTGTTGGAAAGAGAATGCCTACAACTACCAAACCAACGACCACAGTTGCCGCGATCCACCGCAGCCGAGGGAAGCGCAGCCAGACGAGGACGGCGAGCGCAGCCCACACACCTACCCATTCAGAGACCGAGAGCCGGCCGTGGAAGGTGGATTCGTAGACCGAGAGAACGATCAGGGCGACGAGGAACACGCGCCGGGCCCGCGAGAGCCCCGTCCGGAAGAGCAGTAGGCCTCCGGCCAGGCCTGCGACCGTAGCCCAGAACGGCGCTCGGATGAAGACGACCGTAGTGATCGGCGCGATGAGCTGGTTGACGCCGGGTACGAGACGCAGGAACCCGAGAGCCCCGCTCACCCCAAGGAACAGCCAGGTGACTCGCTCCAGATCGATTACGGAGCGCAGGCTGAGCCCCGGCAGCCAGAAAGCGATGGCGGCCACGGCGAAAATGGCGTACTGGCCAAGCTGCACCAGCAGGAAATTCGCTGGCTGCGGCACGGTCGGATCCCAGGTGGCGCGGCCCACGATCAGCGACAGGAGCAGCGCCAGGAGGAAGAACACCCAGGGGCGGTCAGCAGGTGTGGGCAAGCGGCGTAGGTTGCGAGTCACGATGCCGCGCACCAACCAGACCGCCGCCAGGATTGGCGGCAGAAGCGTGGCGGTGTTGAGGGCCACTTCGGTGCCGGTGCCATACTCGCGACGCACCATAAGCGCGGCCAGAACCAGTGCGATCGGCGCCAGCCACGGTCGAGCGAGCAGCATCAGGGCCCCGGCGCCCCCCGCGGCCAGGAGCAGAGGCCGGAGACCGATGCCGTCACGAGCCAGGTAGGCGATGCCAGCAAGCAGTCCGGCTACTATCAAAACGGGAAGCAGGTCGCGCAGAGAGCGAGCGCGGAGGGTGGTCATGAAGACATCCCCCGCATAGTATGGAGCGCACGGATTGCCTCTGGGCGAACTGGCCTACGTCGGCGCAGAGGCTCTCGCATGCCTGCGAACGCATGCCCAATGCTGCGCGTCAAGAGCCCCAGCGGGATGCGGCCGGAGATGCTCGCCTTGATCCTGCTGCCCAGGAAGTGCACCGTCTCCGTAATGACAAGTGGCCAAGGATACAGCTCCCACACATACCAAAGGTAGTTACGAAGGCCGTAGTAGCTCTGGGCAGGTGGCACACTGCCAGAAGCGCGGCAATGGTAGACCTCGATAGACCGAAACAAGCGCGTTTCCCAACCATGATCATAGAGTTGTGTGCATAGGTGGAGTTCGACCCAAGAGTGAAACATATGCTTGGGGTAGAACGAGTCGGCTGCCTTAATTGCGCACGCCCTGAGCCCGACGCCGGTGCCGTTGTAGGCGGGACAGGGATATCCTTCATCGGTCGATCCCTGCGCTAGCATCTGGGGGCTGTCTTGGGCAACCTCGCCTGTATCATGCATCAGGATCGTGCAGGCGACTACACCAAGGCGAGGGTTCTGATCAAAGCGACTAACCACATCCTCAATCCACGTGCGTCTCGCGGGCAGACCGTCATCGTCTATCATAAGGATGAACTCGCCCTGCGCTCGTTCGATCCCGTAGCGATAGGAATACGTCCCGAGGTTGTCTTCGACGTCGATGAGCTTGGCCTCCGAGAACTCATTGCGGACCATCTCTGCCGTGCCATCGGTCGAGCAGTTGTTCACGACGATCACCTCAAACCGATCCCGTGGATAGGTCTGCAATCTCAGAGCCGAGAGCAGCGCCCGCAGGTTCTCTCTCCGATTGTACGTTAGGGAAACCACGGAGGCAAAGGGACGCTCGTCACCCATGAACTGCCTCCCGCATGCCCCACCGTCCCCGCACAGCGTCGCGCAACGCCGCCACAATCGCGTCCCGCTCAGGCCGCTTGTGGCGCCACTTGGGGTTGAGTGTCCAGTTGGTGACCCAGAGCAGGTCCCGCGCAAGAACGCGCCCACGCACTGCCCAGGGCACTGCACGCTTGGTCATGAGCAGGTAGGCATTTCGCGTCATGTAGTATGTGGCGCGAACATACCGAGGTCCGCCTTCGGACGTCTCTCGATGCCAGATGCGGGCTGTAGGTACCACAAGCACGCACATCCCCTCTTGTCGAACCCGAAGACACCAATCGACTTCTTCTCGATACATGAAGAAGCGCTCATCGAGCAAGCCTGCGCGTTCTACAGCCCCGGCACTCACCAGCATAGCGCAGCCTGCCACGGCGTCAACATATGCATGGCGCGACGCTGACGGAAGCGCGAGCTCGCCCGCACCCAACCGCACCGAGTCGCCCAGCGCACTCAGAAGCATCCCTGCTGACTGAACGCGATCCGGTGTCTCGGCGTCGAGCACCAAGGGACCGACGATGCCCGCTCCGGGCTCGGCGACTGTGGCACGCACGAGCTCGCCGAGGCATGCTGGATCCAGGGTAACGTCATTGTTGAGGATAAAGACCCAGTCTGCGCCCTGCGCCAGGGCATGGCGAATGCCCGCGTTGTTGCCTCCCGCATAGCCTAGGTTCTCGCCCGTCTCGAGGATCGCGACCTCGGGCCGCTCCGCGCGAATACGGGCCACCGAGTCGTCACTGGACCCATTGTCCACCACCAGCACACGGTGCGGGTAGTCTTGCTGGGCCAACGAAGCGAGGCACGCCAGGGTATCGGGTGCGTTGTTCCAGTTGAGGACGATGGCGGTGACGGCAGGGCTCATGAGACGGCTATCCGCGAATGGACATGGGCGCGTTTGCGTCTCACATAACGGAACGAGCGAGCAAACGCTCCCAATGCCTGGAGGTAAGGCCGAACAAGACCGACTCGCAGAACGTACAGGACAAGCGACAGCTCGTACGCCACGATTCCGGGCATGGCTTTGATGAAGGAACGCCACGTTTCGTTGGCAGCCATGACCAGCCAGCGATTGCGGATCGTCATCGCAGCGCGGAAAGAACGAAAAGGCTCGTCGTAATCTTCTCCTACGTGACCAACGTGATATGCCAAGGCGGCAGGTACATATAGGCACTTCCATCCCGCCAGTTGCCCACGCCAGTCCACGTCAACGTCCTCGTACCAAGTGAAGAGATGCTCGTCAAACAGCCCGCCATCCAGCGCAAGGCTCTCGATGAAGGAGCGACGATAGACGACTGCAGCACCAGGTGCACCGAAGACATACTCGTCCGTATCGTAGATGCCTTGGTCGCGCTGGCCAAAACCTCTGAGCTTGGCAAACCGGCTGGCCGGTAGCTCGTGCCCCGCTGCGTAGATTCGCTCGCTAAGCTCACCCTCTGGCGTCATCTGACGCAGCTTGCCACAGGCCCACCCCACCTGAGGGTATTGCCCAACCGCCCCGACAAGAGCCGTCAGGAAGTCCCGATGCAGGATGATATCGTAGTTCAGAGCCACGATGTACTGGCCACGAGAGGCGTTGATCCCCTGGTTCTGTCCTGCTGCGAAGCCAAGATTCGCCTGATTCCGAATCACCCTCAAGTTTGGGAAACCATCAACCGTAGCCAAGGAGTCGTCCCGGGAAGCGTTGTCAATGATGACTACCTCCCAGTTCGGATAGGTCTGTGCGCGCACGGACTCCAAACACTGCCGAAGCATATGACCGGCACTGTAGTTCACTATCACGATTGATACCAACGGTGTGTCGCTCATCACAAGCCGTGGTGAATCTTCTGCAAGTGGCATGCTCTTCGGTTCCTTCATCGGGCATACGGTCTGGCAGCACGAAGGGTAATGCAGCGCGGGCACCGAAGGCGACCGAAGACAGACGTATGTCCGCAGTTCACCTGCCGCCCTGTCCGCGGTATCTCAAGATGCGGGCGGGTACGCCGGCCACGACTGCCAAGGGCGGAACGGCCCGAGATACCACCGCACCCGCCCCCACCACGGCACCTCTACCGATGACGACTCCATCAAGGATAGTTGCTCGAGAGCCGATCCAGACGTCATCCTCAACGACTATGCCCTGATAGGCTATGCCCTGGCTCCTGATTGATCGCTCAGGATCAGCGAAATTGTGCATCTCAGCATGCATATTTACTGACTGAGCGATCAGCACTCCATTACCGATACGGATACCGCCCCTGCCTGCGCCTAGCACGGCATTACAGCCAATATACGAGTTATCTCCGATCGAAAAGAAGCCAGCAGGATTGAGCATATCCCCACACCCACCTTGCAGCCAAACGTTATGGTCAATGCTGGTATGGTTTCCAATGCGGACGCCCCCTGCAGATAGGCAATTCAGAAAACCATAGTCCTCAATAGTCACATCATCACCCACGACTAGGTGCTGCGGATAGAGAATACGAACTCCGCAGCCCACACCAAAACGCGTGCCAGCGCTCACACCTCGCCAGCACCAGTATGCTCCACGCAAGAGCTCGGCCTTGCGTCGCAGGCGAAGGGCAAGGGTGTTGACTAGACTCTGGATAGAGGCTTGCACAGTCACTCGACAGGTTCCTCTTCGGTGCCAACGGATGGGGCCCTGCACAAGCCCTGCGACCTCGTACGAGAACAGACGAAGATACCGCGCGCGCAGCGCCTTATGATATGGGCCACCTGCCGACCCAGCAGAAGCTTCAGACCACGTCTCAGCACAGTTATCTGTGTTAGCAGGATAGGATCAGACGACACCGCCAGGGCCAGGTGCTTCTTTGCCAGGTCCCACCGGCCTGCCTGGTCTGCCAGCATAGCCTGCGCCAAGTACGCCTGGCCGTAGGCTGCACTCCTGACGGGATCGAGTTTCCCGTCGCTGTGCTCGAAAAGCGCGTCAAGGCCCGACAGCATATGCTCTGCACTCCGCTCAAAATCCAGTGACTCGGCGTGGCCCCGAAGCCCCCATGGCTGATCCCAGCACGCCAGCTCGTAATGAGTCGCTGGCTCCACCAGGATCCCTGGCCAAACGGCGGCAGCTTGCGCCAGCAGCGCCAAGCCGCGCTCGGTATCGCCTCCGATAATGAAGCCCGGAACGCCTGCAAAGAGAGCCTTTGCCACCAGTTCGCGCTTGTCCTGCGGCCAGACGGCGGGATCGCCGTCCAGCGGACCGAAGAACTTTGCCAGGACAGCCAGGCGGTTGAGATGCATACGCTCGGCGTTGGTGACCATGCTACCGAGGCGAAGGCGGTACCGGGCCAGCAGCTGAGGCAGACCCGCCACCTGGCCCTGGTCCGTAACTCGCAGCCAGAGGTCCCAGTCCTCGAGGCTGGTCAGGCTCTCGTCAAACAGGCCGGCCCGCAGGATGGCGTTGGCGCGCACAAGGTACGCGTGAACTGGCGCAATCCCGCCGCGCAGTAGGCGGGCTCGCGTGCGCTCAGGCCCCAGTGCCGGCCCACCAGCCATCGGCAGAGCAACGCCGCACTCATCCGTGAAGACACAACGCGTGTAGACGCCTGCCAAGCCGTGGTGTGCTTCCAGCGCTGCCGTGCACGTCTCGAGGAAAGCCGGTTCCCAAGTATCGTCGGCATCGAGAAAGGCCAGGTACTCGCCCTGCGCAGCGCGGATCCCGGCGTTGCGCGCAGCGGACAGACCTGCGTTCTCCTGGTGGATGCAGCGTATGCGAGCATCGGCGTCGGCATAGCGCTCGGCCACGGCGGCGGTATTGTCAGTGGAGCCGTCGTTGACGACAATGGCCTCCCAGTCGGTATAGGTCTGGGCCAACACGCTGTCCAGAGCGTCGGGCAGGAAGTGGCCATGATTGTAGCAGGGGATGATGACAGATGCGCTAGCCACGGGATTCTCCCATGCACTTCTCCGCAATCTTCTCGATCTGCGCGGTCCGGTGCCCCCAGGTGTGCTTTGCTACGACCTCCTCACGCGATTGGCGCCCGAGCTCTCGGCGTAGGCCATCGTCGTCCAGCAGCCGCGTCATTGCGGAGGCAATGCCGTCCACATCCCCTGGCTCCACGACCAGGCCCGTCTCCCCATCGCGAATCAGATCGTGGGCGCGGCCGGGGGCTGTGACAATCGACGGCAATCCGCTACGCATGTAGTCGAACAGTTTCATGCCCACGAACTCGGCGTGATTCTCAATGGTCAACAGGCCAATATCCGCCGCTGCCAACAGCGACGCCACGTCTGCTTGGCAGAGGAGTCCCACAAGAACGACACGCGAGCCACAACCGAGGGCATGAACTTGCGCCTCGACCTCGCCTCGCAGGGGACCGTCCCCGGCCAAGACGAAGCGTACCTCGGGGCGGTCTCTGGTCGCGCGCTCATAGGCGACAAGCGCCTTTTCGAGTCCCTGCCAGGGATAGAAGCCTCCGGCGAAGGCAATGATCGAGGCGTCGCCAAGATTCCACTGGCGTCGAAAGCGCGCAGGGTCAACGCGGTGGCCAAGAAGATCCAGATCCGCGCCCGGCCAGACTACGTGCGCTCGACTGTGGCTCAACAGACGCGTCTCTCTGTAGCGGCGCATCCAGCCATATCCGGAGAAAAGGACCGCATCTGCTGCTGAGACTACCCAGCGCGTGATCGCGCGCGCGATGACCCGCTGCTGCTGTGAGAGATGCTGGCCTTGGATCGCCAGCTCGTCAAAATGGTGCCCGTTCACTTCTAGCAGCAGCGGCGCCGAAAGCATGGTGCTGAGTATGGCACCCCCACAACACATGAACGTGTGCCGCTCGTAGAGCACGTCCGCATCGCCGAGAAGAAGTCGGGCCATGTCGGCAAACCGCATCGAGTCGAACAGATTGGCGTAGGGGATCCCAGGGACCATCGTTTGGGCGAGCCGGACCGGGCGCTCGATCAAGCGCAGCGTCGGCCGCCAGCGCCTTGGATACGGCATCGATTCCCACGTCTGAAGGTCGTCGGTCCAGCGAATGCCTCGCCCCGCGAGCTGCACCAAGCGTACACGGTGCCCTCGCCTACGCAACCCTTGCACGATGCGCACGACGTGAACCTGTGGTCCGCTAGCCCGCGAAAGATCAAGATGGTCGGTCTGCAAGAGGTATCCGAAGAACATTCCTGTCGCTACCTCGTATCCCTACGCGTCCAGGACAGCAGAGACAGGACGCCTGTGACCACCATGAGAGCACTCGCGGTCCCCAGAGCAAGCGGTGACGACCAGATCGTTGGCGGCCGGTCAACTGCGGCAATCTCTGAAGAATCGACCCCAGTCACAATTTGCCCGAAGACATCTGGCGATGCCAATGCGGGGCCGTCACCTAGTGAAGGCCGGCTGCTCGGAGTTGGCGTAGCGATGCTCAGCACCGAGAGCGGCAGTCCCTCTACATAGGGCGCAGCCGTTCGGCGACTCGAGTACATCAGGTCTGCTGACGACCAGTCGAGCCACACCGCATGCAGGATGTTCCCGTTGGTCAAGGCTAGTGCTGGGCCTTCATACCCCAACTCTTTCTCATCAGGAGAGACAAGCTCCGAAGGCCCCCAGGCTTCACCAGACCACGTGGAGTGATAGATTGCTCCCCTGCGCCCGAGGCCCTGCCCGGCGGTAAGCTGATGGAGAACGCCTGCACGGTCCAGCACCATGCGTGGGTACCCAGTTCGCCCGCTCAAGCCCTTCATTATCCAGCTGGGCTCTGTCCATGTTTGACCACCGTCGAGCGACATCGCGTGATACCGACCGTCCACTGTACCCACATTGCGGTTCCAGAGTAGGTGTATCACGGCATCGGCATCAACGGCAACGTTCACGTAGCTGCCCTGCTCAGGTATGTAGCAGTAATCTTGCCAAGTCTGCCCTTGATCGAGCGATCGCGCGTACCATATGCCGGATGGGTTCCAGTCCAGAGCCGCGTCTGTCTCTGTCCAGACGATGTGATAGGTCCCTTGCCCATCAGACACGATGCGCACGTTTCGACTGGCCTTGCTGATGGACGGCGGCGACCAGATGAGCGTTTCCTCGGGCCATGAGGCTCCGCCGTCTGAGCTGAACAACCACCAGAGGCGATAGGAGCGATCAATATACGCCACTGCCAGATGGTCTCCATCGTGGACTATCAGGTCGGCGCTGATCGCCTCAGAAGTCACCCACGCCCTATCCCAAGTCGTGACCGCGTCCGTGGAAGCGAGCGGAGCCTTGCTCAGATACACACCGTCGCCTGACGCGATCCACAGCATGTAGAGCGTCGTGCCATGCGCGGCAAGTCGCTCGGGCCACACAGACTGCCCCGGGAGTGCCGCAACGATGTCTACAGGGTCATGCCAGCCGCCAAGATCCTTCTTTGCGTACAAGATATCGCTTCTTTGTGAGGCATCCGTGCGCGTGACGGCAACGTGCAGCATACCGTAGTCGTCGGATGCCAGTTCTGGAAAACCCAGTATTGATTCGGCGCCAGACAAGGAAAGGTGTACCGGTGCGGTCCACGTGCTTCGTTGCGCCACGGAGTGCAGCGGTACGAGCAGAGTCGCCAACAGTGCGAGCAAGCCAGTTATCGCCGAGAGCGGCACCCCAGAGTATGGCCTGTCGCCCCGTGTCCCAGACGGCCTTGTTCTGGAACCTCTGGACCTATACACTTCGGCCAGCCAACAAGTGCAGCGATTCCCGCATCAAAGATGCGACCTTGTTCCCGAGTACCGCCTCAACAAGAAGCGAAAGAATCCCTCGGTTCCTTACCAGCGTTGGTCGCAGGACCAACGCTCTACTGAAACAGAAGCGCACCATAGCCCGATCACCTCGCCTGTGAGCTGCGAAGCCAAGCGTCTCGTACACACTTGCCCAGATGCGACGAACTACTGCCTTCTTTCCGGAGCCCTTTTGAACGAGGCCATAGAGGACTGATCGCACGAGGCGTAGACCAACCAAGGCACCGGTATCATAAGTACTGCCAGCCAGGGGGACAACGTGGTTCACAATATTCGCGGCAAAGCGCTCCGGATCTCGCAGGAACCAGTCATCGTGTGCGACTGCCTGCCCCAGGCATACCCTAGTCTGCTCCTCGTTGCCCAAGGCCGCTTCCATCAGTGCCGCCTTGGCATACTGCCAGGCCACCGCTCGCTCCTTGAGCCCTGGCGGGGCTTCGGGCCAGGCAGCAAACACCTTGTCCAGAGCCAGGAGATGAGCACGCAGACGTCGCTCCGCCACTTGTGAGGACGGATTGCTGGCTCCCTCACTATGCACTCGATATGCAGTGAGAGGTTCTCTCACGATCCCGACGCTCGTGTGCACCCGGGCGCGCAAGAACAGGTCGTAGTCCTCTCCTTGCGACATGGAATGGTCGAAACCACCTGCTGTCTCAATGATCCCCTTGTCGACTACGACTGAACTGGGCACGTTAATGTGGTTCTCGTAACACAGCGACTCCAGAGAGAGTGACTCGGCACTGATTGCCTCATTCAATTTGGAGGTCGAGACGAGCGTGCCCTTGGAATCGATCACCCATGCCTCGGAGAAGACCATGCCCGTACTCGGATGGCGCTCCAGATACGCTATCTGCTTCTCCAGCTTCTCAGGACACCAGAGATCGTCTGAGTCCAGGAAAGCGATGTACTTGCCGCAAGCTAGCTCGATACCGTGGTTGCGCGCAGCCGACACCCCCTGGTTCTCTTGCCACTCGTAGCGAATGCGATCTCCGTACTGCTCTCGCAACGCCTCAGCCGTGCCGTCGGTGGAGCCATCATCAATGACAATAATCTCATAGTCGGTGTACGTTTGCGCCAGGACGCTTTCTATGGCCTCCTGCACGTAGGCGCGCCGATTGTACGTCGGTATGATCACAGAGACCGAGGGCGTCATGATGCTCGCCTCACCATGATACGATGTATGCCCAGGCGCCGCAGTAGAGCTTTGACCCTGTCTGCCCATGGCTCGCCGACCAAGCTACTAAACCATAGGGACCATACGCCCAGATTCGTCACATAGCCGGAAGCCGATACTAGAAGACGAGGGAATATGTAGCGGATAAGCTCCCGACTAGACTGTCGGGAGGAAATGAAGAAGAGACAGGCTAACGCGTCACGTCGGAACAGCCGACGCTCGCAGCTATCCAGGCTAGTCTGCCCAAGAATCTGCAGCGTTCGCGCCAGCTTGGCACACACACACCGGGAGTCAGTGCGCTGCGACAATTCATGGATTGCGGCGAGATGGTTAGCGTAGTCGACACCTGCATGCTCAAGGGCCTGTGGGTCGCGAGATCTGGCGCTAGCAAGCCACTCGATTCCCCTCTCATACTCTCCCCAGGCGAGAGCTGCGATCGCGCACTTGCGGTACACACGTGCTTCAGCTTTGGCTCGTCTACTGCTTAAGTCCATGCCCTCTGGCAAAATGGCATAGGCACGGCTCAAAATCCTTAGGTGGTCCTCAAGGGTCGGCGCGAGGAGTTCCCGCTTGACTAGCCGCCACTGGTTGCTGTCGTGATACCTTGTGCACGACAGAGCCTCGGCAATCTGAGCAATCCGGGTCCAGGCACTCACGCGGATGTAGAGATCCCAATCTTCTCCGTAGCGAATTTCCGGATCGAAGCCCCCCACCGTTGAGAGTGTGCACTGCCTGCACATGACCATGGATGTGTTGCCTATGGTGCACCGGATCGACAGTGCCCCAAGTGAGAGATCCTCAGGCGCCAGGTTTGATGCCAGCATCGGCACCGAAGCCAGCGGGTGACCGTCACTGTCGATCACCACCGCCTGACAGACAACCATTCCCACCCCCGGGTGCTCATCCAGGTACGCTACCTGCTTCTCCAGCTTCTCTGGGAGCCACCGATCATCGGAATCGAGGAAAGCGATGTACTTGCCCTTGGCCAGCTCAATGCCGCGATTACGCGCGACCGACTCGCCCTGGTTTTCCTGCCACTCGTAGTGGATGCGGTCCCTGTAGCGCGCGCGCAGCGCCTCGCCGGTGCCGTCGGTGGAGCCGTCGTCAATGACGATAATCTCGTAGTCGGTGAACGTCTGCGCCAGGACGCTGTCGATGGCCTCCTGCACATACTCGCGCCGGTTGTAGGTTGGGATGATCACAGAGACGATAGGCATGGCGGGCTAGGACCGCTTTCTCAAAACTACGTGAATGCTCTCTGACACGATATCAGCTACCTCAAGGCCCCGCCCGCGGAAGGCTTGCGGAAAGCGCTCCACTAGATCTAGATAGCCCGTGTTCCGGTCGATCCTCTCTGACACGACCTCCACGTCATCCCTTCGCCATAGCCTACGGAACTGGTTCGCGGTCCAGTGATGCACATACTGAGGTTCCACCATTGTTCTCCCAAGATCGTAGATGCCGCGTTCTGCAACCACTGCGCTCACAAAGGACTCGCTAAAGAGCATCTGTGGGTAAGGAAACCGGATCACCCTGTAGACATGATATCCCCAAGGAGACCAATATAGTGGACCGAACGAAAGCAGAATCAGACCGCCACGCTTGCAGACACGCACGATCTCACTGAAGGCAGAAGAGGGGTCTCGAAAGTGCTCGAATGCGTTGTACGAGTAGACCACGTCGAAGGAGCGGGGCTCCTCAGGAATCCCTTCACAGACGTCTGCCATCAGGAAGGGCATCTCTCTCGCACGCGGATCACGCCAGTCCTCAATGTCGAGGAGCGTGACCTTATGGCCATAGCAAGAAAGCTGAGAACCAGTCATGCCATCACCTGCTGCGACCTCCAGCAGCCGCTTTCCGGGCGTTCGTAGATCGCACTCGGACAGCAGCTGGAGTACCCGTACTGCGGCCCTGCGCCAGGTTGCGCACAGATCATAACCGTAGTCTGGTCTAGCTGGATGTGCCTCTTGGAGCGCGGCGAACACCTCAGCAGAGTCAAGCGGTTCAGGCGGATTCGGATTCCTCAGGATACGTTGCACGCATCTGTGGTGGCGGGCCTCCCTGCGTAGAGCACTGGCCCTGCGCAGTAAGTATAGCCGCCACTCTACGGCTGCACAGAGGCGCTCGATCGTGAACCCGCGGAGTTCCCCATCAACAACCCGTGCGGTCACCTGGCAATCCTCTCAACTACCCTGGACTTCGAGCACACCACCACGGGATACCCTCTCGCATCTACAATTCGTCCGCTCGCAATCGCACCATGCCGAACCCTGATTCGCATACACTCTCGCAGGAAGTGCAGAGGGGTGTCACCTGCGCCTACCCAGAGGTTGGCCCAGTACTCTCCCTCCACAAGAGGGAGGGACTCAATGCTGAAGACGACATAGGTTCGCCCCGGACAGACCGAGACCGATTGCCCCATGTGTGCTGAGTACGCCTGCAGAACCCTCGTACCCTGACTCGTGCAGAACGTGACCGCGACCTCAGCGACAAGTGTCGGCAATGACGCGTCGCGCTCCAGGCCAATGAGCAGCTCTAGTGGTTTGCCGGTCTCCGGAGTACTAGTTAGCAGCTCACACGCAACGACGCATGTTCTTTCACCGCCGGTCTGTTGCGACTGCTCAGGAAGGAAGACGCCGACGGGCGTGTCATTGTGTGTATTCTGGTATGCACTTACGGCAGCACTCGCATCGGCTGTTAGGTTCAGATGTCCTTCGTCAAACAACAGGGTTCTTCGGCACAGATTCTCCACCGCCGCCATGTTGTGGCTCACGAACACCACCGTCCTGCCCTCGCCGGCCACGTCGCCCATCTTGCCCAGGCACTTCTTCTGGAAAGCTGCGTCACCCACCGCCAGCACCTCGTCCACCAGGAGGATCTCGGGCTCCAGGTGGGCGGCGACAGCAAAGGCCAGGCGCACATACATGCCGCTGGAGTAGCGCTTGACGGGCGTATCCAGGAAGCGATCGATCTCGGCAAAGGCCACGATCTCGTCGAACTTGCGGTCGATCTCGGCGCGCTTCATGCCCAGAATGGCGCCGTTGAGGTAGATGTTCTCTCGGCCGGTGAGCTCCGGGTGAAAGCCGGTGCCCACCTCCAGCAGCGAGCCGACGCGCCCGTGGATCTCGGCGCGGCCGCTGGTGGGCTCGGTGATGCGAGAGAGGATCTTGAGCAAAGTAGACTTGCCCGCGCCGTTGCGCCCAATGACCCCGACGACTTCGCCACGCTTGATCTCGAATGAGACGTCGCGCAGCGCCCAAAACTCGGCGCCCTTGGCACGCTGGGCCCGTCGCTTTCCACTGCGATGCAAAGCGGCCACCAAGGCATCACGCAGCGTATCGTGCCGCTCGCCATTGCTGCCGATCGTGTATCTCTTGCTCAGGTTCTCGACGCGAATCGCAACGTCACTCATCCACTACACCTAAACGATATCTGCAAACGTACGCTCCGTCGTGCGGAAGAACACCAGCCCGCTGAGGAACACCACCAGCGCTATGCCTACGGAGACGGCCACCAGGCCAGGCGCCAGCACCGTGTCGGTCACCCCGGGCCCCAGCAGAGCCCGTCGAAATCCCTCGACGACGCCGGTCATGGGATTCAGGCTCAGGAGAAAGCGGTACTGCTCGGGGATGAGGGTAGTCGCATAGACCACGGGCGTCAAGTACATCCAGATCTGGACCAGGAACGGCACGAGGTAGTTGACGTCGCGGAAGCGAACGTTCAGAGCCGAGAGCCAGAGGCCAAAGCCGAGGGCAGTGATCATCGCCAGCAGCAGAAAGACGGGTAGCAGCAGGATCGCAGGCGTCGGCACGATGCCGTAGAACAGCATGATCCCGGCAAACACCACCGATGCGACGGCAAAGTCCACCAGGCCGGAGAGCACCGCTGCCAGCGGGATGACCAGCCGCGGGAAGTAGATCTTGGTCAGCAGGTTGGCGCTGTTGACCACACTCGTGGATGACCGCGTCAGGGCCGACGCGAAGTAATTCCAGGGCAACAACCCCGCAAAGGCGAACACCGGATAGGGCACATCGCCGGAGGGCGCCTTGAGCAACACGCCAAAGAGGATCGTGAAGATGGTCATGGATGCCAACGGTTGCAGGATCACCCACAACACACCCAAGAGCGTCTGTTTGTAGCGCACCCTGACATCGCGCCAGACGAGGAAGTACAGCAGCTCCCGATAGTGCCAAAGGGCATGGAAATCGACGAACAGAAGCCCGCGACTTGGCTGGATGACCGTCACCGGTGCAGCAGGTGCAACAGTCGTCCCAGCGACAGGCTCGTCTTTCTCGACGGCGGTCTCTTCCTGGAGATCTATCGTCTCTGTCACCAATGTGTGATCAATCCTTATCCTATCGCGAAGCCCCATGGGGCTGGAGAGACTCCCCCGCGCATCTGCAGCAGAGGGCCTTGCTCCTGCGTTGTCCTCTCGACTCTACACGTGCACCGCCTCGGAAGCGCCCCAGTGTCTTGCCTGGCGATGGCCAGGGGTACTCGCCAGTATTGCGCTCTACCCCGTCACACGCTGGGCTGGGTCGTCGTNNTCTGGGGCGCGTACTGCACATCCAGGCTGGCCGCCTGTAGCAGCAGCTGGGCGCCCAGAATCAACGGCAGGACAGCGATCATCACGGTGCCCGTCGTCGCCGGGGGCCCTGGCCGCACCGAGAGAACCCAATGGTAAATGCCCCACGCCAAAGCGAACACCAGCATCCACAAGCCGTTGATGATGCAGAAGGATGCCAACGTCAAGTCTCGGATATAGTATAGCACCAATAGGCGACGTAGAAAAGTACGCGCCAATGGTGGCGGGAAACTCCTCAGCGCGCGTAGCACCGAAAGCCTGCTCACTTTGTCGCCATCGCGGGCTGGCATGGGCACGTCGCGCACTACGGCACGAGCCAGGCCGAGCTCCAGCGGCATTCTCGGCTCAGGGAAGTGGCGGTCGTGGATCTGTGCCCAACCCACGAGCGGGATGAGCGACGCCTGGATCGCCGTGCAGCCATTGGTGGGATCGAATACGCTCCAATAGCCCGAGGAAAGCTTGGTCAGAAACGAAAGGCCGAAGTTGCCCACATTGAGGGCCGGCACAACCACGGCGATCCGCGGAGGCGTCCGAACAGCTTCGTCCTCCCGCAGCTCCTGCGGCCCCGGCCCCTGTGCTGGCTCTGCCCCTCCCGGGCGCTCCTCCTCGGTGAAAAGACCAGTCCGTTCCATCAAGACCCAAGCACTCCTAGGGCAACCTTCAGCGATGCGGCCCAGGCACCGTCATTGCACCTATCCTAGGCGAGTCGCCGCGTCTTGTCAAGCACACTTTTTATCGATTCCTTTGCGCTTTTCGGGGATACCCTATCTCAGTATGGCTCTGATAGGGGCGCCTGCTGGCAGGATTGCCACAGACGCCCCGAAGCTCACCTACTCTCGCTCGGCCAGCGTGTGGTCGGCAAAGTGGGCCATGGCGACGCAGAGAAAGTCGGCCAGTCCCTCGGCTACGCGCTCGTAGAAAGCGCGGAACTCGGGGTGCTGGGCATATCCCTGCCCCAGACCCCGATAGACATCGGCGGAACACGGGTAGAACCGCTCAATCCAGGCATGATGCCGTGCGATCCAGGTCTGCACCTCAGGGTCGGCGGGGTCCCGGTCCATGAGCTCCGCCAACCTTACGGTGACAGTCTCCCCTTCGGCCTGGATCGCCTGCCACTCCTCGCGGCTCATCCGGCTCACCCGGCGATTGGCCTCGTCCACCAGTGCCGGGTCGTAGCGTTCGCGCGCCTCGCGCTTCATGCGGGCGATCTCCTCGGGCGCGAACCCGGCGTACAGCTCTTCATCCGTCAAAGCCATTTCGTCCTCCGTAAGTCTGGCGATCGTTCGATCAATGGTGCGCACCAGCCTGGCCAGGCGCTCTATGCGCTGTCGCAAGAGGGTGCGGTGTTGCTCCAGGGCCCTCACCGGACAGAAACCCGGATCGTCCAGGATCCGGCGGATATCCTCCAGGGGCAGGCCGATCTCTCGATAAAAGAGCACCTGCTGCAGGCGTAGCAGCTCCTCCTCTCCGTAGAGACGGTAGCCTGCCTCAGACCGGGCCGAGGGCTTGAGCAGCCCGATCTGATCATAGTGGTGGAGCGTGCGCACGCTCACCCCGGCCATGCGCGCCAGCTGGCTAACCCGGTAGAGCCTCATCTCATCCTCCGCCCGCATACTATACACCATGACGTTACGTGAGAGTCAATAGGTCCCGATCCTGTTCGCCCATCACGATGGTCAGCACGGATCGCTGCCCGCGGCATGGGCGCCGCCATCGCTCTGCTGTCGCGGTCCAGTTGACGCTGCCGTACAGAACCGCCATAATCGAGACCGATCGAGCCCAGCGCTTGCCAAGCGGCGCACCTTCAGGAGGATCATGAAGCCCGTCACCGCATCCATGCCTCGTTTTGCTCCGCGTCACGGGTGGGCCAATCGGCTCCTGCGCATCGATCTCTCCGATGCGCGCCTCTCCGTCGAGCCGCTGGAGCGCTACATCCCCGACTACATCGGGGGGCGCGGCGTCGCCGTGCGCCTCGCCTGGGATGACTATGCGCAGCCAGTGGACCCCTTTGATCCGGCCAGCCCCCTGATCATCATGACGGGCGCGCTGACGGGCACCCGCTCGCCCTACTCCGGGCGCACCAGCATCTGCGGCTTTAGCCCGCAGGCGTACCCTTACAACTGGTATACCCGCGCCAACATCGGCCACCATTGGGGCGCCGAGCTCAAGCGCGCCGGCTATGATGGTCTGGTGGTCACGGGCGCCGCCGACGAGCCTGTGCAGATCATCATCCGCGACGACGAGGTTACCCTCGCCCCGGCCGAGGAGCTGTGGGGCCTGGATAGTTTTGACACGCAGGAAGCAACGGCGCGGAGCCTGGGCAAGGACGTCCGCACCCTGTGCATCGGGCCCGCCGGCGAGCGGCTGAGCCGCATCGCCACCATCCACACGGGCACCTCGTCTACGGCGGGCCAGGGCGGCTTTGGCGCCGTCATGGGCGCCAAGAAGCTCAAGGCGATCTCGGTACAGGGCACCGGCCGCGTTGCGGTGGCCGAGCCGGAGCTCCTGAATGGGTTGCTGCAGGCGGTGGCCGCCGAGATCCGAGCGTATCGCCCGGTGCCGGATATGAAGGAGCAGAACGCCAGCCTGGCATGCAGCCGCGGTGGGCGCGTGCGCCCCTACGCCTGCACCGCCTCCTGCCCTACCCCATGCAACCGCTACTATAGCGACATGCCGGGGGTCGCCTATCCAGAGCGCACCTGGGAGGGACACTGGGTCTGCGTGGGCACCTTGCTGCGGGGCATGCCCGAGGGCGGCCCCATCGCCCATGACGACCTCTATGATTGGCGCATGGGCGACTATGGCGGGCTGGAGCTGAACGTCCTCAGCAACCGTTATGGCATCAACCAGTGGGAGCTGATCATCGGCATGGTGCCCTGGCTGGAGCGCGCCCAGCGGGCCGGGCTGATCTCCGAGATCAACGGCATGCCCATGGACTGGCGCAGCTCCGAGTTCTGGGCCCATCTCCTCCACGCCATCACCTATCGTGAGGGGATCGGCGATCTGCTGGCCGAGGGCGGCGTGCGCGCCGCCCAGCAGCTTGGCCTCGCCACCGACCTGCTCCCGCGCTGCTACACCGGCTGGGGCTTTGGCGGCCACTGGGACGGCCACGCCTGCTGGGCCAACCACCTGGTGTACCCGTACTGGTTGGTCTCGGCGCTCCAGTGGTGCACCGACACCCGCGACCCCTATAGCAGCAGCCACGGCTATGTGCAGAACATCATGCGCTGGAGTCCGCTGAACCCGCTCCGCCAGGGCGAGCCGCCCATCTCGTGGGAGCAGATCCGCGGCATCAGCCAGCAGGTCTATGGCACGCCCGACGCCCTGGACCCCCACAGCGGCTACAAGGCCAAGGCCTATCCCGCCTTCTACCACGACCGTCGCTCGGTGATGAAGGACACGCTTCCCACCGACGACCAGGTCTTTCCGTTGATCTACAGCATCACCACCGATGACCGCTTCTTTCGCGTGCAGGGCCCCGGCGAGATGGGCGTCATCGAAGGGCCTTCGGTAGACCTGGAGCTCTTCCGGCTGGGGACGGGGGTGGATTGGGACGAGGACGCCTTTGATCGCGCCGCAGAGCGCATCTACACCCTGGAGCGCGCCCTGTGCGTGCGCCACTGGGACCGCAACCGGGAAACGGACGAAGGTGTGCTGGCCTCCTACGAGTATGAGGAGAACTGGGTCAACCCCCTCCTGGGCGAGAAGCAGGCGTTGGATCGCCAGGCCTTCCGGCCTGTGATGGACGAGTACTACCGCCTGTTGGGGTGGGACGTGGCCACCGGCGTGCCCAGCAAACAGCGCATGGCTGAGTTGGGCATGGGCGACCTGTACGCCCCTATGGTGGCCGGGGCGCAGCAGGCTCGCGAGCGCCTGGGCGAGCAGTCGCCTGAGCAGATCGGGCGCCAGCCGTGACGGGGCGGCGGACCGAAACCGCGACCCACCGTCCAGCCCGGCCCTGGTGGCCTTGGCTCGCCCTGTTGGCTCTGACCCTGGCCCTCAGCGGGTGCTCGGCCGACGGGCTGTTGCCCCAGGCCTTCCTGCGGCCCACTGCGACGCTGCACCCCACCGTGACGCCTTCGGCCACGGCGACTGTAACGCCGACGCTGACCCCGACGCTCACCCCTACGGCGACGGCCACGCCCACCGCCACGCCGACGGCGACGCCCAGCCCAACGCCGACGGCTACGCCCGTGCCGCTGGCAATGCAGGTACTGGTGGATCCGCCCGTCGTCGTCGAGGGGCACACCGCTGCTCTGAGCATCCTGGCCAGCCGCGCCTGCCGCGCCACCGCCTGGCTGGGAGACCAGGAGCTGTTCCTGGTGGAACTCGGGCCGGGGCGGTATGCCGGCCTGATCGGCATCAGCGCCGTGGCTGGCGAGGGCGTCCAGACGTTGCAGGTGGCCTGCTATGCGGAGGATGGCCCCTCCGTGCAGCTCGAGACCCGGCTCTATACCACGGCCGGCGACTTTGAGAGCGAGGCCCTGACGTTTGAGCCCGAGACCGAGGCGTTGCTGGCGCCCGACATCGCGCGGCCCGAGGCCGAACGTCTGGCGACCCTCTTCCAGACCCGCAGCCCGGTTCTGCTCTGGAGCGGGGGCTTTCAGTGGCCGCGCGAGGTGCGCATCACCTCGGCGTTCGGCACGCGTCGCACCTATGGCAGTACTTTGGCCTCGTATCACGCCGGCCTGGACCTGGCAGGCGCCACCGGCGAGCCCGTCTACGCCGCGGCCAGTGGCATCGTCGCCCTGGCCGAGGAGCTGCAGGTGCGCGGCCGTGCCGTCATCCTGGATCATGGCGGCGGCGTGATGAGCGGCTACTTTCACCTGAACGAGATCCTGGTCGAGGTGGGCCAGACGGTGCAGGCCGGAGAACAGATCGGGATGGTGGGCTCGACCGGCTTGGTGACCGGTTCGCATCTGCATTGGGAGATGCGGGTGGCCGGGGTGGCTGTGGATCCCACCGAATGGCTGGGCCGCGCCTTTCCCTGGGAGACGCCCTAGCATATCGCGCGCAGGAGGAGTCTCGTGGAAAGCTACTACCTGGATCGTCCGCTGGTGATGGCGCACCGTGGCGCCAAAGACGTGGCCCCCGAGAACACCCTGGCGGCCTTTGAGGCCGCCGCCGACCTGGGGGCCGATGCCATCGAGCTCGACGTGTCGCGCTGCGCCACCGGCGAGATCATCGTGATCCATGATGATACCGTGGATCGCACCACCGATGGCACGGGCCGAGCCGACGCACTGCCCCTGGCCGCGCTGCGGGCCCTGGATGTGGGGAGCTGGTTCGACCCGCGCTTCGCGGGCGAGCGGCTGCCCCTGCTGCAGGAGGTCCTGGACCGCATGGGCCATCGGGTGCGGTTCAACATCGAGATCAAGGGTCGCAGCCTGAGCTCCGATGGGATCGAGGCCGAGATCGCGGCCATGCTGGCGCAGCGCGGGCTCGTGGGCGAGGCCATCATCTCATCCTTCAACCCTGCTGCGCTCTGGCGCATGCGCCGCGCTGCGCCGGCGTTGGGCCGCGCTCTGCTCTATGCGGGCGACATGCCCCTGCCCTTGCGCCGCGCCTGGGGGCGCCACTTCGTGGCTCCTCAGGCTCTCCATCCTCACCACGGCATGGTGGACGCCGCCTACATGGCCTGGGCCCGGCGCAAAGGCTATCGGGTCAACGTCTGGACGGTGAACGAGGCCGCCGACATCCGACGCATGGCCGCTCTGGGCGTGGACGCCATCATCACCGACCACGTGGCCGAGACCCGGCGCCTGTTGGGGCTGTAGCCCCGGCGTTCGTGCCGCTATCGCCGCTCTACGAGAGCATACGAACCCACACAAACCGCCCCTCTCCCGCTTTCATACGGGAGAGGGGCGGTCAACGCTCATCACGCGATTCGCCGGTGCCGGCGGCTACCCCAAGGGGAACGCCCGGCAGAGCGCCCGCGTCTCCTGGCGCACCTCGCGACGGACCTTCTCATCGCCCATGTTCTGCAGCACCCGAACGATCCACTGGCCCACCTGCCGCGTCTGGGCTTCGCGGAAGCCCCGGGTGGTGATGGCAGGCGTGCCCAGGCGGATCCCGCTGGACACCCTGGGCGGGCGTGGATCAAAGGGGATCTGGTTAAAGTTGCAGGCGATGCCCGCCTCCTCCAGCGCCTCAGCGGCCTCCTTGCCGGTGACGCCCAGGGAGCCCGCCACATCCACCATCATCAGGTGATTGTCGGTCCCTCCGGAGGTCAGGCGCAGCCCGGATCCCTGCAGCTCCGCAGCCAGGACCTGGGCGTTGGCGACGATGGCCCGCTGATACTCGTGGAACTCGGGCCGCAACGCCTCGCCAAAGGCCACGGCCTTGGCCGCGATGA
>DCTX01000067.1:0-44121 GCA_002329325.1 Anaerolineales bacterium UBA1429 | reverse complement strand
CTTGTGGGTGGTGGTGGTCACGATATCGGCATAGGGGATGGGGCTGGGGTGCAGCCCTGCGATGACGAGACCGGCGATGTGTGCAATGTCCGCCACCAGATAGGCCCCCACGGAGTCGGCGATCTCACGCAGCCGCGCAAAGTCGATGATGCGAGGATAGGCGCTGGCGCCCGCCAGGATCATCTTGGGCTTGAGCTCTGCCGCCTGCGCCGCCAGCGCATCATAGTCGATGCACTCCGTCTCACGGGTTACCCCATAGTGCTCAAAGTGATACTGGATCCCCGAGAAGCTGAGCTGGTGGCCGTGGGTCAGGTGGCCGCCATGGGCCAGGCTCATGGAGAGCACCGTGTCGCCGCCCTGGAGCAGGGCCATGTAGGCGGCGGCGTTGGCCTGAGAGCCGGCGTGGGGCTGGACGTTGGCATGATCCGCGCCAAAGAGCTGCTTGGCCCGCTCGATGGCCAGGCTCTCGACCTCGTCCACGTTGGCGCAGCCGCCATAGTAGCGCCGCCCCGGGTAGCCCTCGGCGTACTTGTTGGTCAGAATCGTGCCCTGGGCGTCCAGCACGGCCTGGCTGACATAGTTCTCTGACGCGATCAGCTCGATGGTATCCTGCTGGCGCTCGATCTCGCGCCCGATCGCTGCGGCCGCGTCGGGATCGCTGGCCGCCAAGCGCGCCATGCAACTGGTCTGATAGCCATTGCTGCCAGTGGTTCGCTCATCGCCGTGGGTCATCTCGTCGTCTCCTCGCTCGCAGTGTAGGTGCCGATAGGGGATCAGGGCCTGGCAGGGATATCGCACGGGCTGCCCGGCCTCTCGTCTCGGCGATGAGGATTGCGTCGTCGCTCAACAACGGGCCCATTATAGATGCGCCCCGGCGCGCCGGCAAACCACCCGGCGAGCGATGGCGCGGGCTACAGGCGGCGCTCGTGCGCGACCCAGAGCAGGCCGCCGAAGGTCATCAGTGCGATGCCCCCCAGGATGCCCGCCGCCTGGCGCACCACCTCGCGCACGATAGCCGTCTCGTCCACGGTGGCCGGCGGCGAGGCCACCAACTCCTCGGTAATCTCTCGCTGCGCCGAATCCTCGGGGGCGGTGCTCGCCAGCCCTGCCGCCTCCGCTGGCGGCGCGGCGGCCAGGTCGGGCGCCTGCAGCGCCATCGCTACCGCCTCCCCGCTGGGGGGCGTGCTATCCTCGACGGTCGGCGCCTGCTCCAGGGCAAAGGCCTCGATCGCCGGCGTCTCGATCGCCGGTGCCGCGGCGGCCACCGTCTCGGCGATGGCGACAGTCGGCGGCGGGGCGCCCGGAGTCGGCGTCGCCGTAGGGGGCGCATCGGTCGGCGTGGGCGTCGCGCTGGGCGCCGGCGCCTCGGTTGTGGCGGTGGGCTCGGGCGTGGGCGTCCGCGTGGGCGTCGCGCTGGGCGCAGGGACCCCGCCCCCGCCAGAGGGCTCGGTCCGCTCCGGAGCCGCCTCAGGGGCGGCCTCGGTCTGATCCGCCTCTTGCTCGCCCTCGGCCCCGGCCTCTCGCGTCAGCGCGCTGGCAAAGCCTGCGCCGGGCGTGAGACCGGCCATCCCCTGGGCTGGGGCCGTCTCCTGCGGCGTGGGCTGAGGCGGCGGGGGCGGGGTGTCCTCCGCCTCGGCGGCGGCCGTCGTCGGCGCGGGGGTAGCCGGCTTCTCCCTCTGCGGGGTCGCAGTCGCCTCGGCCATGGGCGGCGTCTCCTCGACCACCTGCGCCCCACCGGCGACGACCTGCTCCTGCTCCGGGAGCGGCGTCGTGGCCAGGGCCATGGCCAGCGGGGCCTCTACCTCGCCCTCGCCCTCCGGCTCCGCCGGCGGCAGGACCATCGCGCTGGCTTCGCTCTCGATCTCGGCCTCGGATGTGAGCGCCTGTAGCCTGACCTCCGCCTCGCCCTGCTTCTCGACCGGCACGGCATCGACGGCTCGCTCCACCTGCGGGGCAGCGCTCTTGCCGCCGGCGAGGGGCACGATGCCCCGGGCCAGCAGTTGGTCGCCGGAGAGTAACAGCACCAACGCCAGGGTCACGGCGACTCCAACAGTGCGCAGCGCCCCATAGCTGGCATCGAGGCGACGGATGCGCCGCTGGCCCGCGACCGCCTCGGGGGAGAGCGCAAAGGAACGGGGCAAGGATGCCCGGGGAAGCTCACTGAGCGAGCGAATCGTCGCCTGCAACTCCAACAGCTCCCGCTGGCAAACCTGGCAGTCCGCCAGGTGCGCGCGAACGCGCCCGGCGTCTCGCTCGCTCAGTTCCCCGTCGAGGTACGCCGAGAGGTTTTCTTGCGTGAATCTGTGATTGCGGCGCTCGGCCAACTTGCCCATAGGTCTTTGCTGCTTTCGCCCGCCCGATGCCTCGCTGCCGAGGTCTTCGGCGGGCCGAACGAATTCTAGCTCTCGCCACTCAGACGCCGCCGGACGACTCCTAGTTCCCGGTGCGCCAGAATACATTCCCGCATCTTGGCCCGCGCCCGGCTCAGGCGCGACTTGACGGTGCCCAGCGAGACCAGCGTGGTCTCGGCGATCTCCTGATAGTTCAGCCCCTCCACGTCGCTCAGGATCAACGTCAAGCGCTGATCCTCCGGCAGGCTGGCCATCGCCTCCTGCAGCGCCCGGTTCAGCTCGTGGCGCTCCACCAGGTCCTCGGGCTCCTCCTCATCGGATTGGAGCAAGGTGCTGTGCTCCTCCTCCTCGACCAGGTCGTCGATGGAGGAACTGGGGCGGCGCTGCTTGTAGCGGAGCTGGTCATAGCTGCAGTTGGTGACGATGCGCAGGATCCAGGCGCGGAACGAGCCGCCCCGGAAGCGTGAGAGGCCCTGAAAGCCGCGCAGAAAGGCATCCTGGGTAGCGTCCATGGCCGCATCCGGATTGGAGAGGATCCGGTATGCGACGTTGTATGCCATCTGCTGGTAGATCAAGACGAGCTGGTTGAACGCGTTGACATCGCCGCGCTGGGCGGCGGCTACCAGGCGTTCCTCATCTACCGGTTTCGGGGCCTCGGGTGTGATTTTCATCGCCACCGCCAGGGCAAAAAAAGTCCGCGGGCCACACCCGCGATTCGAGGGAATGCAGAGTGGCTTGCGACTTGACGAAGGGAACTCGTTGTTCTATACTCACCGCGCAAATGCCGAAGTGGCGGAATGGTATACGCGGTGGTCTCAAAAACCATTGGAGATTTGCTCCGTGTGGGTTCAACTCCCACCTTCGGCACTATACTACGCGAAACCGCGTTCCTTGACAAGCACCGGCTCTTCCGCCATCTCTGACACAGCGAGGCGTGCCACGGATGATCGATCCACGATGGCGCGGGCCTTGCTTTTTTGTGGTCGCCGCCATTTGTCTATCCGCATACCACTGAAAAGGAGTCACGCACATGCCCCTCGTAACCAGCAAAGAGATGCTGCAGGCCGCTTTGGAAGGTCACTTCGCCGTTGGCGCCTTTAACGCCAACAACATGGAGCAGATTCAGGGGATCATTGACGCCGCCGTCGAGGAGCGTTCCCCCGTAATCCTGCAGGTTAGCCAGGGCGCCATTGACTATGCGGGGCTGGGCTACGCGTCGGCCATGGTCAAGGTCGCCGCTCAGGAGGCCGACGTACCCGTGGTGCTGCATCTGGACCACGGCGGCAGCTACGTGCAGAACGTGGTTTGCCTGCGCGCCGGTTTCACCTCCCTCATGTTCGATGGCTCCAAGCTTCCCTACGAAGAGAACGTGCGCATCACCAAGCAAATCGTCGAGCTGGCCGGCGCCGTGGGTATCCCGGTGGAGGCGGAGCTGGGCAAGGTGTTGCAGTCACGCGACAGCGTGAGCGAGGATGACGTCCGCGCCGCCATGACCGATCCCCTCCAGGCGCGGGACTTTGTGGAGAAGACGGGGATCAGCTCCTTGGCCGTGGCCATCGGCTCGGTGCATGCCATGCAGGCCGCCGAGGCAGAGCTGGACATCGAGCGCCTCAAGGAAATTCGCGCCCAGATTGACATCCCCATGGTGCTGCACGGCTCCTCGGGCGTCAAAGAGGAGAGCGAAGTTGAGGCGATCCAGCACGGCATCTGCAAGATCAACGTGGCCACGATGCTGAACCAGGCCTTTGTGGGGGCCCTCATCCAGGCGTACAAGGATGCGCCGGACAATGTGGACCCGCGCAAGTGGCTGGTGCGCTCGCGCGACGCCGTCAAGGAAGTGGTGCGGCACAAGATGCGCCTGTTCGGCAGCTCTGGCCAGATCACCGCTTCGGGCTATGCCAGCGCCCCCAAGAGCTTTCGCTCGGCCCAGCTAGGCCATCTCGAATAGTCTCAGGCTGACCCATGGAGGCCCCGGCGATGTTGTCGGGGCCTTTTCTGTACCGATGAGGGCTTGGCCTCGCCCCTGGCGCACGGTATACTGCTCTGGCGTTGTGAACAAGAAAGGAACTCGGCGATAGTGCGCAGACTGGTGCGTGCATGGTTGCTGGTGTCGTTGCTCCTGTCTCTGGCGGCGGGCCTGCGCGTCTCTGCCCAGGGCGGCTCTATCGAACTCACCGTCTTTCATTCGGCCCTGTGCGGCAGTTGCCAGGAATTCGACGCCAGGATACTGCCCCCGCTCCAGGCCGCCTATGGCCAGCGCCTGCAGGTGCGCGAGGTGGACATTGCCACGGCAGAGGGCCTGCGCGAGCTTGAGCAGGCCGAGGCCAGCGCCGGCTCCTACCAGAACCCGCTGCCGGTGCTGCTGCTGAACGGCGAATTGCTGGCCGATGCCGACCTGGCCGCCCTGGAGCAGGCTCTGCGCACGCGGCTGACGGAGCTCCTGGGCGCGCCCGAGGCGGAGGCCCCCGGCACGGCCGTCTCGCCGACCCCCGCCGCCACCCCGGCTGCCACCCGCGAGGCGACGAGCGCCCCCGACGGCGTCCCCGCCATCCACGTGGCCTACGTGGTCAAGCCCTATTGCGACGTGTGCGACCGGGCCGCCGTCACCCTCCAGGTGGTGGCGACCGAGTATCCTCAGATCGTGGTGCACGAGTTCGACCAGGTGACCGATGCGGACCTGATCGAGGCCATGGGCGCGCACCTGGGGTTGCCGGAGAGCCGGCGGCTGGTGGCGCCTTCGCTCTACATCGGCAGCGATGCCCTGGTGTACGAAGAGGTAACGGGCGACGCGCTGCGCGGGATCCTGGCGCGCTACGCCGAGACCGGCGCGCCGGCGTTCTGGGAGGAGCTGGACGCGACCTCCGGCGCCCGCAGCATCCTGGGGCGCTTCCGCTCCATGGGCGTGGTGGCGGTGGTGGCGGCGGGCCTGCTGGACGGCGTGAACCCCTGCGCCTTTGCCACCATCCTGTTCTTCGTGTCGTATCTGGCCATCAGCCGCCGCCAGCGCGCCGAGATGCTGCTGGTGGGCGCTGCCTTTACCCTGGGCGTGTTCCTGACCTACTTTGCCGTAGGGTTGGGCGCCATCAGGCTGCTCTCCCTGATCGAGGCCATGCGCACCGTGGGCATGGTGCTCTATAGCCTCCTGGCGCTGGGCTGCTTTGCGCTGGCGATCCTGAGCCTGCGGGACTATCGGCTGGCGCGCCAGGGCCGCCTGGAGGACATGAGCCTGAACCTGCCCGAGGCCGTGCGGCGGCGCATCCACGGGCACATCCGGGCGGGGCGCAACGCCTTCTGGGGGGCAGCCTTTGTCTCGGGGGTCATCGTCTCGCTGCTGGAGCTGGCGTGCACGGGCCAGGTTTACCTGCCCACCATCTCGTTCGTCATCAGCGTGCCCGAGATGCGCGCCTCGGCGATCCTCTATCTGCTGCTCTACAACGCCCTTTTTGTCACGCCGCTGCTGGTGGTGTTGGTGTTGGCGGCCTATGGCACGAACACCCGCAGTTTCCAGCGCCTCTTTCTGCGGCACGCAGCCGCCACCAAGATCGGCATGGCGCTGCTCTTCCTGGCCCTCGGCGCGCTGCTGGTGGTACAGGTCGCGTCGCTCTAGGCGCGGCGAGGCCACGCCCAGGGCGGATGCCTCGCGAAAGGAACCCCAAGAGCGCCAAGGCGGAGGGGCCCATGCCCTCTCCCTCCTTGGCGCTCGCTGTTTGAGGCGACAGCCCCGGATGATGCCCGAGGCCTAGCGATAGGCCTGGGGCGTGTATGCGGGCAGCTTGCGCTCGGCAAAGGCCGGGCGCAGCCGCGCAAAGCGCTGCAGCCCGTTGACCAGCGGGATGCTGGGCCAATCCTCACCCACGAGGGGCCGCGCATAGGCCACGAACTCGTCGGTGACGTCGGTGCGATCCGCGGTGAGCCACGCCTGCGGGAAGGTGCGCTCCGAGTTGGCCACCAGCTCCAGAGGCACCTGGTCGTAGCGCACATGGTAGATCGGCCCTGGATCGCGCAGGAGAGTGGCCATCATGCCAGAGGCGCCCTCGGCGGCCAGCAGCGCAGCCTTCTGACCCACGGCATAGGCCTCGGCGATGTCCACGGTGGAGGCGTAGGCCATGGTGTGGCGCTGCATCGTGCCGGGGATGTCAAAGCGGGCCGCGCCTCGGGCGGAGATGCCCACGCCGTTCAGGTACGTGGTGAGCCGCTGGGCCGCCGTGGTCTCGCTGGCCGAGAACTGGGTGTGGCCAAAGAGGTCGCGGGTCTCGCCCAACTCGCCCACCTCCAGCCCCTCGCTGACGACGACGATGGCCCGGCCCTTGCGGCGGAGCAGGGTGTTCACGTGCTCGGCGATCTCGGGCAGCGTCAGGCCCGATTCGGCCAGCAGGATCAACAGCGGCATCTCGCGCTCGGGATCGGCCAGACGGGCGGCGGCGGGGATGTAGCCGATGCGGCGGCCCATGGCCTGCAACACCAGCACCGGATCGGAGGGGCTCGAGCCCCGGTTCTCCTCGTTGGCCCCCTGCACCACATAGGCCCAGTAGCGAGCCACGCTGCCATAGCCGGGCGTGTGATCGATCAGCTTGAACTCGGCATCGCCCACGTCGTTATCGATGGTCTTGGGGATGCCTACGGCCACCAGGTCTAGGCCGCATTCCCTCGCCAGGATCGCTACCTTGTGGGCGGTGTCCATCGAGTCGTTGCCGCCGTTGTAGAAAAAGTAGCCGATCCCATGGGCCCGCAGCACCTCGATCACCCGCTCCATGTCCTCGCGGTTCTCGGGACGTAGCTTGTAGCGGCAGGTGCCGATGGAGCCGGCAGCGGGCGTCACGCCCAGGAGGCTGATCTCCTCGGCGGGCTGAGCGCTCATATCCAGCAGCTCTTCTTGCAGCACGCCCTCGATGCCGTGGTAGCCGGCATAGACGGCGCCGAACACCTCGGGCATCTCCCGGCAGGCCTCGACGACGCCGCGAAGCGAGCTGTTGATGACAGGCGATGGCCCCCCCGATTGGGCGACCAGGACGTTGCGGTTGGGCATATGGCAATCTCTCCTAGCTATGGTTGCGGGCGAGGGCCGACGCCTGGCCGCGGGCGGCCTCGGCCTGCTCCTGCCACTCGGTGTGGCACACACCCTCGCGGTCGATGCGCCGGTAGGTGTGGGCACCAAAGTAGTCGCGCTGGGCCTGGGTCAGGTTGGCCGGCAGGCGCGCCGTGCGGTAGGCGTCAAAGTAGGCCAACGAGGCGCCCATGGCCAGGCAGGGAATGCCCAGTTGCACGGCGGTGCTCACCACGCGGCGCAGGGCAGCCTGTCGACTGAGGAAGGCGTCGCGGAAGTAGGGGTCCAGGAGCAGGTTATCCAGCGCCGGGTTGCGCTCATAGGCCGCCGCGATGTCGTTCAAGAAGCGGGCGCGGATGATGCAGCCGCCCCGCCACAGCTTGGCGACATCGCCGAGCTTGAGCCCATAGTCGTACTCATCCGAGGCGGCCCGCAGCAGCCCCATGCCCTGGGCGTAGGAGCAGATCTTGGCCGCAAAGAGGGCCTGGCGCACGTCGTCGATGAGGGCGTCACGCTCGCCCTGATACGCCGCGTCGGGCCCCGGCAGCGCCTGGCTGGCGGCCACCCGCTGGGCCTTGAGGGCCGAGATCAGCCGCGATTCCACGGCGGCGTTCACCGTCTGCAGCGGCATGCCGATATCCATGGCATCCTGGGAGGTCCACTTGCCGGTGCCCTTCTGCTGGGCCTCGTCCAGGATCATGTCTACCAGGGGCTGGCCGGTTTCGGGATCGTCCACATAGAACACGTCGCGGGTGATCTCGATCAGGTAGGATTCGAGCTCTCCCTGGTTCCAGGCCCCAAAAATCTCCCCCAGCTCCCGGGCCGAGAGGCCCAGGGCGCGGTGCAGGATATCATAGGCCTCGGCGATGAGCTGCATGTCACCGTACTCGATGCCATTGTGCACCATCTTCACATAGTGGCCGGCGCCGCGGGGCCCCAGGTAGGCCACGCAGGGCTCACCCTCGGCCACGGCGGCGATGGCGCGCAGCATGGGCGCCACCATCTCGTAGGCGTCGGGCTGGCCGCCCGGCATGATGGCCGGGCCGTGCAGGGCGCCGTACTCGCCGCCAGAGACCCCCGTGCCGATATAGTTGATGCCCTCGGCGGCCAACTCGACGGCGCGGCGCTCGGTGTCTTTGTAGAAGGAGTTGCCGCCGTCGATGATTAGGTCGCCAGGCGCGACCAGCGGCTTGAGCTGCTCGATGACCTGGTCCACGGCGCGGCCCGCCTGCACCATCAGCATGATCTTGCGCGGCGATTCCAGGGCGGCCACCAGCTCCGGCAGCGTCTCAAAGCCGGCGATGCGCTTGCCCTTGGCCTCCCCCGCCAGGAACTCGCGGGTGCGCTCGTAGGTGCGGTTGTAGACGGCAACCGGATACCCGTTGCGCTCGATGTTCAGCACCAGATTCTGGCCCATAACGGCCAGGCCGACCAATCCGATCGCGTATTTCTCCACCTTCGTCCCCCTGGAATGTTATGTCAATTACATCCTGTGCGACACTGGAAGCAACCCGAAGCGCGCTCTAGCAGCATCCCTGGGCACCGGGGCGCTCGCTGGCCAGGCGATAGAGCATCTCGCCTGCCCTGGGCACCACCAAGATGCCTTCGTCTTCGCGATCCACCCACTCGGAGAGGATCAGTCCGTCGGGGTCGAGGTACCCCAGGTTGATGCGCTCGCAGCGCTCGCGGGGCACCCGCGTCGCCAGCACCACCTGGACCCGCGGCTCCTCGACGCCGTCGATGTACGTGCCCGCGCCCTTGACATGGGTGGCGTGGGCCATGACGCCCCGCGAGACCCCCTGGTAGCGGTCCATGTGCGCCAGGAAATAGTCGCGCACATGGTAGCCGATGCGATCCAGCAGCGCGCCGTGGGTGTACGAGACCTCGTCGATGTGGGGCGCATAGATGATGACGGTGCCGCCATCGGCCACCACCGGCTCCATCTTGTACATGCCCTTGCCGGCGGTCCAGATGTCATCGTACAGATCGGGCATGATCGAGATGACCGTGTGGTAAGGGCGCTCCACCCAGCGGATGTTGACCAGAGCCGAGATCTCGGCGGCAGCGGCCTGCGATTCCTCAGGCTCGCCAAAGAACAACCCCACCAGATCGTCGTGGCCCTTGACCACCAGGCTAAAGCACGCCTTGGGCAGGTCGATGAGGGCGGCGGCGCGATCCAGCACCTTGCGCACCGGCGTATCCTGATGGCCGATGATGCTGCGGTTTGTGATGACGGCGCCCAGCCAGTGGGTCAGGTCAATGACCTCGGGCCCGCTGACGCCCGGGAAAAAGTACTTGTTGCCCCCGGAAAAGCCCACGATCTCGTGGGGAAAGACGGGGCCGCAGATGATGATCTGGTCATAGTCGAACAGGCGCGCATTGACGCGCACGACCAGCTCCTCGGACATCAGTCCCCCGCTGAGGGCCTCGATCTCGGCCGCGGGGATGGTGCCGATGGCGCGCAGGCCTGTCCGGAAGTCGTGGTTGAGCAAGCCGACGGCGCCATAGCGCTCAGCCCGCTCCTGGGGCGTCAGGCCGAGGTGGTGGCAGATGCGCGCCTCGTCCATGGGCGCGTGGGTGCCCAGGGCGATGAGCACGTCCAGCTTGGCGACGCGTCCCAGCATCCCGTCGGCCAGGGCGTGAAAGCAGAGGCCAAAAGGCCCGCTGCGGGTGCTATCGGGCATGATGAGCAACACGCGTCGCCCCTCGAGTTCGAGCTGGGCCAGCCCCTCGGCGAACACGGTGCGCGCCTCGTCCTCGGTCAACAGCCGGTCGGTGAAAGCCTTGCCGATGAGCATCGTGGTGCCTACCTTTGCCAGGGCGGCGTCTCGGGCAACGCCTTCTCAAAGTCGGCGATCAGGGCCGCCTCATAGTCGCCGCCGTAGGTGCCGTTGAGGAACCGTTCCCAGGCCTCTTCGTAGAAGCGTTGCCAGCTCTCCTCCTCGTGGCCGGGATTCACGGGGAAAAAGAAGGCGTTGTTGGCCCGCGCGGCGCTCAGGTCGCCAGGGGCGTCGCCGATCATGAGCTTGTGATCGTCGGCGTACTTGGCTGCGGAGGCGTAGCGCAGGTGCTCGCTCTTGGTGCCCAGCTCCTGCCCGGCGATGGCCAGCACATAGCGGTCGATATCGTGCTCCTGCCACTCGCGCACCAGGGCCTCTCCCGGCGTCTGGGAGACGACGATGGCATCCGCTTGGGCGGCGATGCGCTCCAGGCTCTCGCGCACAAAGCTAAAGGGCGCCACGCCATAGACCATGTCGGCGATGGTGGCGTTGACCGCTTCGCTCCAGGCCAAGGCGTTGGCCAGCTCGGGATCGCTGTCTTGTGCGACGAGGCGCGCCAGCGAAGCGTTGCTGAGGGGCAGCCCCGAGGCGATGAACTCGCGCACTCTGGGCGCCTGAGGAACCTCGACGCCGCGCCGCTGCACTTCGGGGCGCTCGCGCAGCAGATCCAGCACCTTGATCAGGGCGGGCCAACGGTTCACGCCGCGCCACTTGCTGTAGAGGTTGACGAACTCTCCCGCCTCGCGGGCGAAGCGCGAGACCGGCTGCAATCCCCAGAACTTGATGATGTTGGGGATAAAGCACTCCTTGTGCTTGATCTCCATGGTGTCAAAGACGCAGCCGTCCGAGTCGATGCCCACAAAGAACGCGTGAGCGGGCTGGAGCTCGACCAGCGGCCGCACGACCTCGGGGTAATCCGTCACCTCGCACTCCCTTCCGTGCACAATCAGGTCATCAGATATCTGGTGTTTAGGCTAGACGCCGCTGCAAGCGCAAAAGCCGCCGTCCACGGGGATGACGGCCCCATGGACGAAACTCCCGGCGGGAGAGAGCAGCCAGAGCACAGCCCCCAGGAGCTCGTGCGGCTGCCCGTAGCGCCCCAGGGGGGTGTGGTCCACGATGCTGCGGCCCCGCGCCGTGGGTTCGCCCGTCTCCCGATCGGTGAGCAGGTAGCGATTCTGGTTGGTGAGAAAGAATCCGGGCGCCAGGGCGTTCACGCGGATGCTCTTGGAGTATTCCTGCGACATGTGCACCGCCAGCCACTGGGTGAGATTGGCGACGGCGCCCTTGGCCGCTGAGTAGGCGGGGACGCGGGTCAGCGGGCGCGTGGCGGCGATGGAGGCGATGTTCAGGATCACGCCCGCGCCCTGCCGGGCCATCACCTCGCCAAAGACCTGCGAGGGCAACACGATCCCCATCAGGTTCAGATTCAGGACCCGCTCAAAGGCAGCGGCGTCCAGATCGAAGAAGGGTTGCTCGGGCCCCGTCGTGGCCTCTGGGCGGTTGCCGCCCGCGCCGTTCACCAGGGCATCCACGCCGCCCAGGCCCTCCAGCACCGCAGCGCGCGCCCGCAAGAGCGCCTCCCGGTCCAGCACATCGCAGGGCACCGCCAGGGCCTCGCCTCCCCGGCTCTCGATATCGGCGGCCACATCGCGGACGGCCCTCTCATTCACGTCGAGCAAGGCCACGCGCGCGCCCGCGCCGGCCAGGCCTCGAGCGATCTCGCTGCACAGCACACCGCCCCCGCCCGTGATGACCACCCTCATGCCGCGGATGTCGAACAGGCTCCTCAGACGATCCGACTCCATGCTCACTCTTCCTCATCTCCTGTCGGCCGCAGGTGGCCGCGACGACATGGCGGGCCCCCTACCGGGGCGACGGCCGCCCTCGTTCACCAAAGCGCCCAAGAAACCCGTCGCACGCGGCGGCCGCCAAGGCATCGCGTTGAGCCCGCTTCGCACGCCTCTCGGGGCCCAGGGTCCACCGGGCCAACCAGTAGGCCTGTTGCAGATAGAGCAGGCCCCAGGCGCGGGCCCCGAACCGGTGCTTGCGGTACAGCAGGTGCCAGTTGCGGCTCATGTAGTACACCCTTCGCGCCCCGGCTTCGGTTCCGGGAGCGGCGCTACGATGGTAGACGCGCGCGCTGGCCACGAACCGATTGCGGTAGCCTGCCCCTAACGAGCGCAGGCACCAATCCACGTCCTCTTGGTACAGGTGGTAGCGCTCGTCCAGCAGACCGATCCTCTCGAGCACGCGCCGACCTGCAAACAGGGCGCAGCCCGAGAGCACGTCCGAGTACTCCAGGCTGTCGTACTGGCCCACATCCGGCTCGCCCAGGCCGCGCAGCTCCCATTGGCCCGCTCTTCGCGCCTTTAGCCCCGCCGACTGCAGGAGGCCGGGGTTCTCGCGCTGGTACACCTTGGGGCCCAGCAACCCGGCCCGGGGATCGCCCTCGGCTGCGCGCACCAGCTCTCCCAGGAAGTCGCGCGCCACGGTGACGTCGCTATTCAGGATGCAGACATAGTCCGCACCCTGCTCCAGGGCGCGTCGGATGCCTACGTTGTTGCCCCCGGCGAACCCGAGATTGGCGCCGGTCTCCACCCACCCGGCCTCCGGCCAGGCCCCTCGGATCTGCGCCAGCGAGTCATCTGTGGAGCCATTGTCCACGACGAGCACGCGCCGGTCGGGATACTCGACGTCGGCCAGCGAATCGAGACAGGCCAGCGTGTCTGGTCCGCTGTTCCAGTTCAGCACAACGATGGTCACATGAGGACTCATGCAGCGCTATCCGTCCCTCGAGACGAGAAACAGCGGACGCCATCTACCTGCTCCGCCTCTCACAGGCCGAGCGCGGATGATCTCTGCGCAAGGGTAGTTGAGATTGCGCCCCATGTCAAAGCCGCGGCCGATCCAGACGCCTCCATTCTCATGCGGGGCGGCGTGCTTTGGGCATGTGCCGTTCACGCTCCCTGGCAAGCTCTCGCTCGCCAAGCCAACCCAGTCCGCGCCCTGGCTGTTGACAGGGCGCTCGCGCCGCTCTATGCTCGGCAAGACCGAGGCGCGCACCAGTCAAGTCCACTCACGTGGAAAGGAGCGAGCCATGAAGCGCCTTTTCTCCCCTGTTCGGGTCGCTAACGGTCTGTTGATCCTGATTCTCGTGGGCGCGGTGCTCGCCGGCTGCACCACGCCATCACCGGCGGCAACAGAACAGGCCGCCGCCTCGCCCGCAGCGCCAACCGGCGCCGCTGCTCAAAGCCCGACCGCGGAGGCGAGCCCGGCGGCCTCTCACACGCCCGCGAGCCCAGCGGAACCGACGTCCACACCCGAGCCGCCGACGCCCACCGTCGCGGCGCCCTCGCCGACGCCTTCGCCCGAACCCTCCGCCACTCAGGCCACCGCCGCCGAGGGACCTTCGACGCTGCCCCTGGGCGCCAGCCTGAATTCGTATCGCACTCAGGTTGTGGTGCGCATGAACGACGCCGAGGGCCCGATCAGCGAGCAGTGGGAGTCCAGCGTCGTGATGGACCCCCTGGCCTTTCATCAGGTCATCACCGGCGAGGGCACGCTGGAGATGCTCTACGTAGAGGGCACGTTCTGGACCTACATGGAGCCCCTTGGGTGGCGCGCCACCGTACTGACGGCGGAGGAGGCCGAGGGTCTGAGCGGCATGGCGGCCTCAGAGCCTTCCATGACGCTGGATCCGGCCGTGCAACTCGACACTAGCATCACCTGGCTCCCCGCCCAGTACCGTCTCTCCCTCGTGGAGGGGTCCTACTCGGCCGTCGGCAAGGAGACCATCGAGGGCGTCGCTTGCCAGCACTATACGGTAGATTCCACCTACCCCTACAAGGTGACCATCCAGCAGCCGGTGGTGATGAGCGCCGAAGTGACGATCCGCACCCAGGGAGACCTGTGGATCGCCGACCAGAGCGGCTGGGACCCCATCCTGATGAAGGCGGAGGTGATCGAGGTCACGACCACGACGACCTCGGCAGGGACGGTGGAGGAGACAGAACACGTCGATATGCGGGTGTACGATGTGGGAGAACCCATGGAGATCGTGCCGCCGCAGTAGGCATGGGCCTCGCGGCAGCGGCTGGTGGACGGGCGCCCCTGTCTCTAGTCGGCGGGGACCGTCACCGGCGCCTGGCCCACCCGCAGGAACTGCCCTTGCCCCTCGCGGGCCAGGCGCTCGTCCAGCACGGCCAGCGGCGCCAGGGTAAAGGCGTCATAGACACTCAGNNACTCAGGGTGATCTGCGCCTCGCCCGCCGACGCGTCCGCGGGCGGCGCAGGGGCATGGGGGCCCGTCACCACCCAGCCCGTCAGCCACTTGAGGGTGGGGATTGCGCCCATGGCGGGGGTGCCGTCGGCCTTGCGCTCCCAGCCGGCCTCGGCGCCCACCAGGCCCACCGACAGGCTGTAATCGCGCAAGAGGGGCCGCAGCGCCATCAGGCGCGGCCGTATGGCCGCCGGCTCGCCGGCCGTCAGGCTCTGGGGGGCATCGGCCAGGCCCAGATAGACCATGGCATCGCCCAGGGGCACGTAGCGCTGGTCCCCTTCGGGCAGCCGGAGCGCTACGCCATCGCGCCAGGGCAGCCCCCAGGGCCCCAGGCAACGGACGACGCGGCCCTGCTCGTCCTCGAGGCGCAGCGTGATCCGCACGGCGTCGGTCGGCAGGTCCAGGGCGAGGGTGGCAGTCTGGCCGCGCATCAGCGAGGGCAGCGTGGCGGCGGCCAGGGGCTGCCCGTCCCTCAGCACCGTCACCCGCAGAGCCTGGCTGGCCGCGGCGCTCTCGCCCAGCCAGTGCAGGTACAGGCGCGTCTGGCCGGCCACGCTGCGATCCACGTCCAGGCCCCGCAACCGCACCCCCGCCTCAAAGCGAGCCTCCAGGGGATGCAGCGTGGCTGCGCCGCGGTCGCTGGCTACCACGGACACCGAGCCCAGGCGCACGTGGTCGGCGCCGGAGGAGGTCGTCAGCCGCTCCCAGCCGCTGGCGTCCGCCACATAGAACCCGGCGATCAGGTCATAGTCGCCGGGCGGCGTCTGCAGGAGCAGCGGCAGCTCGTACGCGTCCACGCGCAAGGCCCCCACAGCATAGCCCCTGGTGGGTTGCGCCCGGTCGGCCTGGCCAACGACGCTCTGAGGCCCCACCAGTTGCACGAACACGGCATAGTCGCGCTCCAACGGGACCACCGGTCGCCAGTAGAGGGTCACCCGCAACGTGCCTCCGGCCGAGACGGTCTCCGCCTCCAGACGGTAGGCCTCGACCTCCACCTGGCCGCTTAGGGTCACCTGCACTGGCAGCGCCTCCAGAGGTGGCCTCTCGGGGGCTGCGTCCCGCACCAACCAGGCCTCGCCCAGCGGCTCGAACTGGTACCCGGTGGCCTCGTATCCGTGGTAGCGATTGGTCACGACGACGGGCCTCCCCGCCTCCCCCCCATCGCCGATGGCGTCGACGATGCGGGCCAGCCACACCTCCTCGTTGGTGAGCGCGCCCTCGGGATACACGTACTCCACCGTCACATCGGGCCGCAGGCCCTCGACCTGCTGCAGAAAGTACAGGGGCGTCGCCCAGTGCCAGTTGGCCAACACCAGCGCATCGGCGGGCGCCTGCTGCAGGATCGCCTCGGCATACTCTCGCGTATCTTGCGAGCCGTGCAGCGCCAGGAAAGAAGGCCACGCCGCCAGCCCGTTCCAGGCCACAGCCAGGCTCAGGGCGGTCAGCAACGCCGCCGAACCGGCGCGCGGCAGCCGCTCCAGGGCGTAGGCAACGCCGCAGCCCAGGCAGGCGACCATCGCCACGTAGGAGGGCAAGAGGTACTCGACGGTCTGGGGGGCGCGGTAGGTCAGCGCGGAGAGAGCGTTGACGAGCCAGAGCCCGCCCAGCAGCAGCCCCAGGCGCCAGTTGCGCCTCAGCACCCAGGCCAACGACAAGGCCATCGCCCAGGGCAGGATGGTGCCGAACTGGAGCCCCAGGATCTGGACATAGATCCGCGCCCGCTCCAGGAGCTGGGGCAGCGTGGCAAAGTAGAGCATGTCGCCACGGAACCCCGTCGCCAGCACGTGCTCGAAAAAGCGCGCCACGCTATCCACCGGCACCGGGTCAAAGGCCGGCTGCATGGCGCTGCGCAGCGGGAGGTACAACAGCACGGCAAAGGACGCGGCAATTGCGGCCAGGGCGAACAGCCAACGCCGTGGGTGCAGGATCAGCCGGGGCTCCACGGAAAGCACGTAGGCGGCCATGGGCAGGGCCAACAGAGCCAGCGATGCATGGTGCCCCACGGCCAGCCCCAGCACAAGCCCAAAGGCCGCCAGGCGCCCCGCCGTGGGCCGGCGCTGCCACCGCACCAGCAGCCAGATAGCGAGGGCCGTGAACAGGGCCGTGAGGCTGCGGATGTTGGCCGTCGTCGCCTGCGACCAGAAGGTCGCGCTGAAGGCCAGGGCCAGGGCGGCCAGCCCCCCACCCCACGCGGTTGCCCGCTCGCGCCCCCCGGCCGCGGCGCGCACCAGGCCCGCCAGACTGGCCAGGGTGAGCGCCCCCAGCAGCACGCTCAGCAGGTTGAGGCGAAGGGCGATCTCGCCCAGGGGCACCAGGGTCGCCAGCTTGCCCAACAGCGTGTAGAGCGGGTAGCCCGGCGGGTGGGCGATGCCCAGGACGGCCGTCACGAGCTGGAACTCGCCGCTATCAGCGGGCAGCAGGCCCGGCGCCACCGTAGCGCCAAAGAGCGCCAGCCCCCCCAGCAAGAGGCCCCCCTCCAGCGCCAGGCGGGGCGCCCGCCAGCCCGGCAACGACCAGAGCCACGCCGCCAGCGTCGCCAGGCCCACCATCCAGGTCACCGAGGGGCTGGCGGCGGGCCAGAGGACGGCCAGCCACAGCGCGAGCCAGGCGCCGATCGGCAAAGATAGCCGACGGCACCCCTGGCGCGCCGCCCAGGCCAGGGCCAGCCCCCCCAGCGCCAACAGGAGAGCCTCCCAGGTGCGGCGCGTCCCCGGTAGGGCCTCGGCGGCCACGCGGCCCAGGTAGAGGCCCAGGGCCAGCATAGCGGCCGCGGCGCTCCATCGCCGCACAGTCACGCTCAGCGGCGCCCCCCTAGCCACCGGCCACCTCGCAATAGGCGGCCGCCGTCTGGCGAGCGGTGGCAGCCCACGAAAAGGTGGCGGCGTGGGCCAGCCCTGAGGCCCGCAGGCGGGCGTGCAGGGCGTCATCCTCGGCGAGGCGACGTAGCGCCTCGGCCAGGGCCTCCACGTCGCCGGGCGGCACGGCCAACGCGCCGGGGCCCGCCACCTCCTCCAGCGATGAGCCACAGCCGATGACGGCCGGCGTGCCGCAAGCGATGGCCTCCAGCGGCGGCAGGCCAAAGCCCTCGTAGGCCGAGGGGAAGCAGAATGCCCGGGCGCCGCGATAGAGGGCGGGCTTGTCCGCTTCGTCCACCCATCCCAACAGGTGGACGGCATCGGCCAGGCCCAGCTCGGCGACGAGACGACGAGGATCCGGCGAGAAGGGCGTATCCGCATCCGGCAGGCGCCCGCCGATCACCAGGGCCAGGCCCTGGCTCGCCAGACCGGAGCACGCATAGGCGCGCAGCAGCTCCGGCACCTGCTTGCGCCGATCGAACCCGCCCAGGTACAGCAAATAGTCCCCCGGCAGGCCCAGCCTCCGCCGAAGGGCCTGCAGCTCGGTGTCGCTTTCGCGCGGCGCGGGGCGAAACCTCGCCTCTGCCGCCAGGTAGACCACCTGCACCCGCTCCGGCGGCACCCGCAGCCGCGCGATGATATCGCGGGCCGAGGCGTGCGAGTCGGTCACGATGCGATCGGCCCGGCGGGCGGCATAGGCCACCCAGGCGGTGTAGGCCCGCACCAGGAACCCGCCGCGATAGGCAGGCAGAAGCAGCGGGATCAGGTCATGGATGGTGACCACGACGGGCAGCGGGCGGCGCCAGGGCGGCGCAAAGTAGGGCACGTGGATTAGGTCGGCCCCGAGCCGCCGCGCCGCCGCGGGCATGAGCTGCTGCTCGGCGAGCAGCTTGCCCACGTTGCCGGCCAGGGGCCCGTCGAGGGGGAGGGCCCCGACGCCGGGTGGCGCATCCGCCAGGGAGACGTGCCGGGGCGCCACCAGCGCCAGCTCCAGCTCGGGAGAGACCTCGGCCAGGTGATGCACCAGGTGGCGCACGTACTGGCCGCTGCCGGTGGCCGGCGATGCCCAAAAGAGGGCGTTGATGGCGATGCGCACGGCGCCTTCCTCCCTGATCTACTCGGGGCTTCACTCACACGGACTGATGGTAGGGCAACTGGCCGTCTCTGGCAAACGCATCCGGTCGGCCCGGTAACGGCGCGCGTCAAGCTGCTGGGCTGGCGCTAGCAAGCCCGAATTGGCGCTTGGGGCTGCGTCGCGCCGACTTTGCGAGTATAATGGCGGCGTACAATCAGCACGATGGCGGCAAGGCCGCCGGAAGAGGAGATCCAGATGGGCCGATACACGCATCGCACCGAGACTATCCCCGACACCGAGTGGGAGGCCGTTCACCTGGCCTACGAGGCCGACGACCCTGCCGATAGCACCAGCATCGCCTTTGCGCCGGGGCAGGGCAGCAACCTGTTCAGCTTTGTCGTGGGCGGCGTAGAGTACATGTTCGGCCTGGGGAACATGGGCGGCCAGACCCGCATCGTGGGCTCGCCCATCCTGTACCCCACTCCGAACCGGGTCCGTGATGCCACCTTTACCTTCGATGGGCGGGTGTTCACCTTTGAGCCCAATCAGGGCACGCGCTTCTTGCACGGTCTGGTGCGCGGCGCCCCGTGGGAGGTCGGCGAGCCGGTGGTGGGGCCCGATGGCATCTCCGTCGAGACCTGGATCCGCTTCGTCCCGGGCACGCCCTGGTACGAGCGCTTCCCCATCGAGAACACTCTGTCCCTGGTGTACCGGGTCACGCCGCACATGGTGCGCATGGATTTCACCGTCACCAACGACGACGCCCAGTACCGGCTGCCCTTTGGCCTGGCGATCCACCCCTTCTTTGCCATTCACGGCCCCCGCGAGAGCGTGACCATCGAGGTGCCGGCCACCCACTGGATGGAGGCCGAGGACCTGATGCCCAGCGGCCGCCTGGTGGCGATGCCCGACGGCCCCGCCGACATCCGCAAGCCCACCTCGCTGGCCGGCCTCAACCTGGATGACGTCTTCTACGGGTTGGAGCGCGCCCGCCCCCAGGTGATCCGCTACGAGTCGTTGGGCAAGGCCCTCACCCTGACGGCGGACGACCTGTTCACGCACACCGTGGTCTTTACGCCGCCGGAGCGCCCCTTCTTCTGCGTAGAGAACCAGTCTTGTTCCACCGACGCCCACAACCTGTACGCCCAGGGGCTGCAGGACGTGGCTCACCTGTCCATCCTCGAGCCTGGAGAGACCCTCTCCGCCTCGATCCTCTTTGGCGTGAGCGATCTCTAGCCGGATCTGTCATGCAACGAGAACGAGCGCCGCGTGCTGGCACGCGGCGCTCTTCATGTCTTGAGGCAAGTCCAGAGGCGTTCTACTCGATGTCAAGCCCGGCGTAGACGCCGCCGGTCGCCTCGTCCTCCAGCATGCTCCGCAGGGGCGAGTCCTCGATCGTCAGCGGCAGCTCCACGCGACCGCGCCGCCGGCTGGATTCATAGGTGGCAAAGATCAGCTCCGTCGTCTGGAGCGCCTTGCGGGCCGCCAGCTCCGGCTCGCGCCCCTCCTTCAGGGCGGCGATCACATCCAGGATGGCCAGCGCCACATAGTCTCCGCCGTGAAGCCCCTCCTCCAGGGGGATGTTGTCCCACTCGCTCTGCCCCTTGCCCCACACGCGCAAGGGCACCTCGGGGGAGTGCCCCACCTCGATCACTCCCTCGGTGCCGATCAGCCGGTTCGCGGCTTCGAGGCTCGACTTGGCCCCGGTGACCAGGAGCCCGTAGACGCCGTTCTGGTAGCGGAAGTAGCTGATCCCCTGGCCCTCGACATAGACGCCAAAGATCTTGCGCCCCTCGCGCGGGTCGATTTGCGCCAACACCCACTCCACCGGCGTCTCGTCGTTGTAGTAGAAAAGCATGTCGAACCAGTGGGTGCCCCAGTCGTACATATTGCCGCAGTAGGCCTCCAGGCGGACCAGCTCGCCGATGGCCCCGGCCTTGAGCAGCTCCTTGGCCTTGCGGAAGGGCGCCCCAAAGCGCCGCTGGTGATTGAAGCTGAGTTGCACGCCGTGCTCTTCTGCCGCGCGCACCATCGCCAGCGCCTCGCCGTAGGTGGGCGCCATCGGCTTCTCGCAGTGCACCGCCTTGACCCCCGCCTCGCAAGCGGCGATCACCATCTGCGCGTGCAGGTGCGGCCAGGTGCACACGCTCACGATGTCCAGGTTCTCCTGCGCCAGCATCTCCCGATAGTCGGTATAGAGCCGCTCGCCGCCGTGCAGCTCCTGGAAGGCCCTGGCGTTCTCGATCACGATGTCCGCCAGTGCCACGATCTGGGCATCCGGCGAGCGCTTGTAGCCCTCTGCGTGGCGATGGGACATGCCATAGCCCGTCGCCCCCTCGGTGCGCAAAGGTCGCCCCGTCCCAATGATGCCTACACGATAGGGTGTCATCTCTGCCATGCCTCCTGTTGAGATTCCGTCGTTCGTCTTTCCGCGCCTACAGCACCTGCAGCCCTTCATACGCGCCGCCGGTGGCCTCGTCGTCGATCATGCTCTGAAGCGGCGAGTCCTCGATGGTCAGCGGCAGCTCCACCCGACCTCGTCGCCGGCTGGATTCATAGGTGGCAAAGATCAGCTCCGTGGTCCGGAGCGCCTTGTGGGCTGCCAGCTCCGGCTCGCGCCCCTCTTTCAGGGCCGCCACCACGTCCAGGATGGCGCGCTGAAAGTGGATCTGCGCGTGGATGCCATCCTCCACGGGGACAACCTCCCAGCCCGGCCGACCCTTGGCCCACACACGTAGCGGCACCTCAGGACTCACCCCCACCTCGATCACGCCCTCGGTGCCCACGAGCCGGTTCTCCGCCGTCCACCCGGTATCCGTGCCGGTGACCAGCAGTCCATAGACCCCGTTCTGATAGCGGAAGTAGCTGATCCCCTGGCCCTCGACATAGACGCCAAAGATCTTGCGCCCCTCGCGCGGGTCGATTTGCGCCAACACCCACTCCACCGGCGTCTCGTCGTTGTAGTAGAACAGCATGTCGAACCAGTGGGTGCCCCAGTCGTACATGTTGCTGGTGCTCGCCTCCAGGCGAACCAGCTCGCCAATGGCCCCGGCCTTGAGCAGCTCCTTGGCCTTGCGGAAGGGCGCCCCAAAGCGCCGCTGGTGGTCGAAGGTGAGCTGCACGCCATGTTCCTCCGCCGCGCGCACCATCGCCAGCGCCTCGCCGTAGGTGGGCGCCAGCGGCTTCTCGCAATGCACTGCCTTGACCCCCGCCTCACAGGCGGTGATCACCATCGGGGCGTGCAGGTGCGGCCAGGTGCACACGCTCACGATGTCCAGGTTCTCCTGCGCCAGCATCTCCCGATAGTCGGTATAGAGCCGCTCGCCGCCATGCAGCTCCTGGAAGGCCCTGGCGTTCTCGATCACGATGTCCGCCAGCGCCACGATCTGGGCATCCGGCGTGGCATTATAGCCCTCTGCGTGCCGGTGTGAGATGCCCGCCCCTGTGGCGCGTCCGCTGGCACGCGTCTGCCCGCATCCGATTATGCCTACCCGGAATGGCGTCATGTCGCTTTGCTCCTTGTGTTGCCCGATGCCGTCGGGCACGCTCGTACAGGGGCTATTGTAGAGCCCTCACTCCCGACGTCAACCGATAGAGCGCGGATCTGCCCCATCGTTGCGTTGACACCGCGTGAATTGGCCAGTATCCTTGCCGGCGTGAGGGCAGACGAAGCATGCGCAACGACGCGCAAGACACAAGGAGGCGGCGATGACCGAGACCGCGGCGAGGCAACGGGGCGACCCAACGCCTTTTGCACTGGAGACAAACGAGGCTGGCCCGGTGTGCCTCCTCGTCCACGGCCTGACCGGCTCACCGGCAGAGATGCGCCTGCTGGGCGAGTATCTGTTTGCCCACGGCATTAGCGTGTACGCACCGCTGCTGCCCGGCCACGGCACCAGGCCCGAGGACCTCAACGAGGTCACGCGAGACGATTGGCTGGACGAGGCCGAGCGGGCCCTGAGCCCCCTGCTGCAGGGAGGGTGCCCGACCTTTGCCATGGGCCTGAGCCTGGGGGCGTTGATCGCCGCCGAGTTGGCCGCGCGCCACCCGGAGCTGGCCGGATTGGTGCTCTTTTCCCCCGCCATCAAGACGGTGAACAAGCTCGCGCCGTTGGCCCCGCTACTTTCTCGTCTGATCCCGATGGTCCCCAAGGGGGACGAGTGTGACCTGAGCGATCCCGATGCGGAGAGGCTGCTCTGGCACTACGACCGGTGGCCGACCCAGGGCGTCGCCGAGTTCTGGCGGCTGCGCAAGAGCGTCCGCCGGCGGCTCCCTCGCATCACCGTGCCCACGCTGATCTTTCACTCCTCCCAAGACGCCAGCATCACCCGTGACGCGGGCCGCGTCGTCTACGCCGGGCTGGGGTCACAGGAGAAGGAGCTGGTGCACCTGCATCATTCGGGGCACGTGATGATCGTAGATGTCAAGCGGGAGACGATCTTTGCCCAGACCCTGGGGTTTGTGCGGGCGCACCTGCCTCGCGTCGCCGAGCCCGACCTCGGGCCGCTGGCCCTGGACACCGACGCCGCCAGCAGGCCCGCTGCTTCCTGAAAGGAGTGACCCGTGACCAGAGTGAGGCGCGCTGTTTGGCCCTGGTTCCTACTGCTGCTGCTCATTGCGGCTCTGCTGGCGGCGATCTTGATCGTGAGCCAGCCGTCGTTTTCGGCGCCCTACCGGGCCGCCCGCGCCGCCGCGCTTTTGGGCTATGCCTTTATCTTTTTCGCCATCGTCTCCACCAACTATGTCCAGCCGTTGGTGCGGCGCTTTGGCAGGCGCTTTGTGGCGCTCCATCACTGGGTGGCGCTGGCGGGGCTTGTCTTGATCACGATGCACCCGCTCGTGCTGGCGGCTGCGGGAGGCGGGTTGGCGGTCTTTGTGCCCGACGTGAGCTCGTGGCGAGGCTTCTGGACCTATGCAGGGCGGCCGGCCTGGTTCCTGCTGCTGCTGGCGGTCACTGCCGCGGGGTTACGAGACCGCCTCAAGAACGGCTGGCGCATCGTCCACGGCCTGACCTACGTGGCCTTTGGCATGGGCGCCGTGCACGCCGTCATGCTGGGCACGAGCTTTGTGTCTTCGCCGCTGGCGCGCGGCGTTTTGTTCGCGCTGGTGATCCTGGCCACAGCGGTCCTGGCCCGCAGACGCTACCAGGATTGGCGTGGGGCTAGAGCCCGCTCTCGGCGCCGGACGCAATAGCCGGGCGCGCCCTCCGTGGGCGCCCTACTCCAGGCGCCGAACGCGCACGCTGCGCACGGCGACGAGGCCAAAGATCAGCACCAACAGCAGCCCCTGGCCGATCCAGACCGTCTGCACGCCAAAGGCGTCGGCCAGGGCGCCCGCGGGGATGGTGCCCAGCGGCGTGAGCCCCCACATCATCATGTAGGTGCTCATCACCCGTCCCCGGTACACATCGTCGCAGTTGGTCTGCACCAGGGTCTGGTTCGCGACCATCATGGCGTTGTTGCCGACCCCCACCAGAGTGATCAGCACAAAGGCGACGCTGGTGACGGGGGCCAGCGCCAGGCCGATCAGCCCCAGCCCCATGGCCAGGCCCGAGGCGATCAGCAACTTGCCCTTCCAGCGGCAATCGCCCAGAGAGGCGACGGCCAGCGCGCTCACCAAGGCGCCGACGCCCGAGGCGGAAGCCAGCGCACCCAGGCCGCTCGCGCCCAGGCCCAGCACGTCTTCCGCGTATTTGGGCAACAGAGTCGAGTGCGGCATGGCGAACATGACCCGCGTCAGCGCCAGGCCCAGCAGCGCCAACAGCACGGGCTCGTCCTTGATGTAGCCGATGCCCAGCAGCATCTCTTTCCAGATGGAGCGGGACTCGCCGGCAGAGACGCCCTGCAGGGGGATCTTGAGCAGGGTGTAGATGGCCACCACGTACAGCAGGGCGATCACGATATAGACAGAGCCCGCCCCCATCCAGTCGATCAGGAATCCGGCTGTCGAGGAGCCCACGATCCCCATCAACCCCATGCCTACCGCCGTCAAACTGACCGCGTTCAGCAGGGTGGGACGATCCACCAGATCGGCCATGAGGGCATTCTGGGCGGGCATCATGAAGGCGTTCAGCGCCCCGCCGAGGAGCCCGCTGGCGGCCAGGTGCCAGACCTGGATCCGCCCTGTGATCGCCAGAGCTGCGATGGCGAGGATGTTGAGGGTCATCCCCAGGCGTGTGAGCAGCAGGACGTGCCGACGCTCCACCCGATCCGAGATGACGCCGCCATAGGGCGAGGCCACGAGGGTTGCCACGCTGCCAAAGGCGCCCACCCAACCCAGGGCGAAGCCCGACCCCGTGAGCTGGTACACCAACCACCCCTGGGCGATGCCGGCCATCTGAAACGTGGCCGAGGAAGCGAGGCGGCCCAGCCAGAACCACCGGTAGTCACGGCTATGCAGCGCCTTGAACGCCGCATGGCCCCACACCGCGCGACGAACAGCCATCGCTCATCCTTTCCACGGGCGAACTCGGCTCGCCGCGCCCGCCCTATACCAACTGGCGGACCCGGGAGGGTCCGCCAGGAACGACAATGGGCGCATTATAGGCACTCTGCACAGTTCTGCCAAGCGGCATTAGGGCGGTCCGACGCAGGAAAAAGCGTGGACCCGACCTACGTGCGGTCAGCGATCCACGCTTGAGGCGTATCCCATAGGTTGGGCGCCGGGGCACGCCCTGCGGCGACGCGCAGCGCTCCCTCCCCTAACGTTGGGTATGCTGGGTCACTCCTCGTCCAGGTCCCAGGGAGATAGCTCTCGGGTGTCCGTCGGATTGCCGCTCGGCCCATCGCCGGCGGCCGCGCCCTGGGCTGCGCCAGCGGCCGGGTGCTTGGCCATGCCCGCCGAGGCCGCCAGGGGCTCAAAGGGCTCCCAGATCAGGTCGCGGCTCGTGCCAAAGCGGGTGAGCACGACGGCGCCCAATCCCCAAAAGGCCAGCACGAGCGAAAGCAGGGTGCCCAGGCAGGGCACACGGCCGAGGACGGCCAGAGTGGTCACGCCGACGGCGACGTGCAGCACGGCGCTGGAGCTGCTGATCTTGAGCAGGTCCAGGAGCTTGCGGCCGACCAGCCGGGCGGCGGAGGCCCAGCCGCAAAGGAGCGCCAACCCCAGGGCGATGACCAGGACAATGGCCACCGGTATGCCCACCACAATGACCACCAGGAGCGGCACCAGCAGGATCGAGGCCAGCACGGTCACCAGGCCCACGGCTGCGCTCAGGACCGCCGAGCGCCCCATCACTTCGGAGATGTGCTGGACCGCCTCGGGCAGGATGGCCGAAGCCACGACGCAGACGACGATGAGGCCCACGACGCCGATGACCCAGCGCAGCACTTGCCAGAGGGTGCTATCGCCGCCATCTATGGCCGGCAGGGCCGTGACCGCCTCCGGCAATACGCTCTGCTCCTGAAGCCTCTGGCGCACTTCCTCCAGCTCGCGGCTCCGCTCAGAGCCGGCCACAATGTCGCCGCCGATCTGGGCGCCGGGATCCCGGGCCAGCTCACCCATGGCCACCACGTCACCCTTGACCCAGGCATCCGGCCCCAACGACATGCTGCCGCCGAGGACGACGGCGTCGCCCTCGATGGTGCCGTCGATGCGCGCCGAGCCGCCGATGACGGCCAGATCGCCGGTGATGACGGCGCCCTGGCCCACATCGGCGCTGCCGGCAAAGATCGCCACATCGCCATTCAGCCTCTGCCCCGCCTCGAGAACAAAGCTCTGCCCCAGGAGCGCCGTGCTGCCCAGGTCCGCCGCAACGGGCGTTGCCAGCAGCCACAGGCCCAGGGCCAGGAGTAGCATCAACCGCCAACTATGATGTTTCATCCGTTCCTCCCCGCCGGCCGAGCCCTGTGGACGATAGCAGCTTGACCGGTTCTATATCAGCAACTCTCAGGCAGCGCGACCTTTGGTCGCCGTGGCGCGAGCCGCGGCCACCAGACGCAGCCAGCCGAGAGCGAACAAGGCAGCCAACAGCACCCAGGCCAGGGCCAGGGCGCCGCACGGCCCCCCGAACAACGCCCGGGTGAAAGTCTGAACCGCGCCGGCCAGCCCCCCCACCACGGCGCCGACCGCGCCCCAGAAGCGCACCAGGGCCTGCACCAGCGAGGGATCGTGCTCCAGGGCCGAGGCGATCAGCAGCACGGGGGCCGCCGCCAGGGCCAGGCACCCCGCCAGGATGTACAAAAAGGAGCGCAGACGTAGCCAGCGCTCCCGGCGTAGGCGGTGCCGCTCCACCCCCTGCATGATGCGCGGCGCCAGGCTGGCCGGGGGCTCCATATCTGAGGCGCGCGCCAGCAGGCCCTCTACAGCCTGTAGCGCGCGCCATTGGGCAGCGCAAGCGCCGCATGTTGCCAGATGCGCGTCCAACTCCAGGCGTTCATCCGGCGTGGCCTCCTCTTCCAGGGCCAGGAACATGAGCTCAGCAGCCCTCGGGCATGACATTCTGTGGTGTCCTCCTTGGCATAGGCTGGGCAACCGGCGCCGCGGCAGAGTCCTGGCAGAGAGCCTCCGCCATGGCCCTGCGCGCGCGGTGCAGGCGCGATTTTACCGCGCTCTGTGTGGTCGAGGTGATCTCGGCGATCTCGTCATAAGACATATCGTGCCAGTACCTCAGGACGATGAACAGCCGATACTGGGCGGGCAGCGTGTCCAGGAGTCTACGGACACGGGCTTCACGCTCCTCGTCCAGCGTGGATTCCTCGGGCATGGGCGCGCCATCCGGCAACCACCGGTCGGCCTCGATATCTTCCATGGATACCGTCTGCCCACGCCGCTTGCGTAGCCGATCTATGCAGTGATGCGACACAATGGACAAGATCCACGAGGATAGCTTGCGGTTGGCGTCATAGCTCTCCAGATGGGTGTAGGCCCGCAGAAACGCCTCCTGAGCCGCATCTTCGGCCTCCTCAGCGCTTCCTAGCATCCGATATGCCAGGTTGTAGACTGGCCTTTGGTAGGCTTCTACGATGCGCGCGAACGCATCCTGATCGCCCTGTTGAGCCTGCAGGGCCCACAGGCGCTCCTGTTCCATCGCCACCCCAACCATGCCTCCCCATCCCGCAGCGCGAACTCGCCCCCGCAGCTATCTCTACGCAACGTTTCGCACAAGGTTGCGCGGACTTCGGGGCAAGTTCTGAGGGCGGCCTGTGGTTCCACAGGCCGCCCTGCGAAAGAAGTCGTGGCGGTTAGAAGGTGATCAGCTCGGCCGTGTGAGCCGTGGCGTCATAGATCCCCACGCTGCGCACGCCCAAGCGCCCCATCACCTCGCCCGGATCCACCAGCAGCGTGCGCCCCACGGCCACCAGGTTACGCCGGTGGTCGTGGCCGTGGCACACCAGATCGAACCCCTCGCCCTCGGCCAGCGCGCGGCCCAGCCCCGGATCGTGGACGAGAGCGATGGAGCGCTCGCCCAGCCGGAGCTTGGCCCACTCGCCATGGATCGTGATCTGGGGGTGCTGGGCCGCGATGCGGGCGATGGTCGCCTTGTCGCCATCGTTGTTGCCCCACACCAGATGCACCTGCCCGGCAAAGCCCCTCCCGATGGCGTCCACGGTAAAGGGCGCGCAATAGTCGCCCAGGCCCAGCAGGGCGTCGGTGCCCTTCAGCAGGCCCAGGGCCTCCTCCAGCGCCCAGATGTTGTCGTGAATATCGCTCAGGATCCCGATGCGCATGATCTCACTCCCGGTATGTCCCTCGCGGCACAGCGGTCAGCCGCCTTCGCTCAGCTCATCCCCAGCGCGTGTTGGCGCACCAGGTCCAGCCCCAGATGCACGAGCCAACCCCGACCCACCGCGCCCTCGCGGGCCTTGCGCGGCTCCGGGCTCACCAGGCCATCGGGCGTCTGCAGCGCAAAGACCGCGTCGCGAGCGCCGGCCGCCGTCGGGTCCATGGGTCCCAGGATGACCAGGCCATAGTCAGCGCCGGTGCGCTGGCAGAGGGCCGCCGCAGCGGCGTTGGCCAGCTCCTGGCTCTCCAGGATGCCCTCCGGGTCCGGGGTCAGGCCCAGCGCCTGCTCCAGCGCCCCCCGCTCCGAGACGACGAGCCCCCCAGCCCAGGCGGTCGCCGCCCCGTTGGCTGCGGCGGCGATGGCGGAGCGACTCATGGCCTGGGCCAGCTCGCCCTGGCTGGTGGTCTCCACGGCCGCCACCCGCAGGCCTCTCTCACATAGCGCGCGCGTCACGGCGTCAGAGATGGTCTCCTGGTCCACGCCAAAGACGTGGTTGCCTAGCCGACGGCGAATCTCGGCCTCCACCGGCTCGATCAGGGCCTCGGCCTCTGCCTCGCTCTCGCCTTTGGCGGTGATGCAGACATCCGTCTGGCCGGGATGGGCGCGCGTGCCCACCGTCGGGTTGGAGAGCTCCATGAAATCGGCGATCAGCTCGCCCACAGAACCCTCGCCGATGCCGCAGGTGCGCAGCACCCGGCTCTTGATCATGGCGCGCAGGCCGTAGCGCTGGCCCAGCAGAGGCAGCACCTCGTGCTCCATGAGGTAACGCATCTCATGGGGCACCCCGGGCAGGCTGATGATCAGGCGTCCCTCGTGCTCGACGAAGAAGGCGGGCGCCGTGCCCACCGGATTGTGGATCACCTCGGCGCCCCGCGGTAGGAGCGCCTGCCGGTTGTTGCTCTCGGGCATCTGGAAGCGGCGCCGACCAAAGAAGGCGCGGATCTCCTCCAGCAACTCCTCGTCCAGGTAGAGCTCGCGATCGGTGGCGCCGGCCACCCCCTGGCGAGTCATGTCGTCCAGGGTGGGGCCCAAGCCGCCGGTGGTGATGACGACCTCGCAGCGGGCCAGGGCGCGCTTGAGCACGTCGGTGATGCGGCCCAGGTTGTCGCCCACGGTGGTGGTGTAGAACAGGTTGAGGCCGATGGTCGTCAGTTGCTGGGCGATCCAGGCCGAGTTGGTATCCACGATCTCGCCGAGCAGCAACTCGGTGCCGATGGTCACGATCTCTGCTTGCACGTGTGTGCTCCTTCTATGGTCGGATATCTGCGGATGCGGGCTTCAGCCCGCGCCAACGCCTTCCTTCGGCGCTTCGATGAGGGCAACGAGCCGGCCGACGGCCTCGCCGGAGATTACAGGTGGCCGTGCTTGCCCTGGGCGCGCAGCCGCTCCACCAGGGCGCCCACCTCCTGCGCGCGGTTGCGGTCCATCACCAGCAACGCGTCGCCCGTATCCACGATCACCAGGCCGTCCACGCCGATGGTGGCGATCAGGCGGCCGCTCTGGCCGTGAACCAGGGTGTTGCGGGTGCCGATGGCTAGATGCTCGCCCACGCCCGCCGTCACGTTGCCCTCGGCGTCCTTCTCCAGCACGTCATAGATGGCGGCCCAGCTCCCCACGTCGCTCCAACCCATCTCGGCGGGCACGACGGCGACATGGCGCGCCTGCTCCATGATGCCCACGTCGATGGTCACCGGCTGGATCTGCTCCCAGATGCCCTGGATGCGCGGCGAAGCGATGTCGTCGGCAGTGCCGATGATGTCAAGCTGGGCGTGCAGGTTGGGCAGCAGACGCTGGTACTCCATCAAGATATGATCGAGCGTCCAGGCAAAGTAGCCCGAGTTCCAGTAGAACCGCCCGCTGGCTACGAACTCTTGGGCCTTGGGCAGGGCAGGCTTTTCAGTAAAGCGCGAGACGCGATACACGTCGATGCCCTGCTCGGGGCCCAGGGCCTCGCTGCGCTCGATGTAGCCAAAGCCGGTCTCCGGATGAGTGGGCACGATGCCCACCGTGACCAGGAACCCGCGGCGCGCCGTGGCGACGGCGGCCCGCACAGAGGTGCGGAAGGCCTCCTCGTCGGCCACCATGTGGTCGGCATGCACCGAGACCATGACGCTCTGCCCGCCGGCGCGCTGCGCCAGCCGCATGGCGGCCAGGCCCAGGGCCGGCGCGGTGCCCTTGGGCGAAGGCTCGATCCAGACGTTCTCCGTGGGCACCTCGGGCAGTTGCTCGGCGATGCCCGGCGCGTGCTCCGGGCCCGTCAGGATAAAGATGCGCTCGGGCGGCACCAGCGGGCTGATGCGATCCACCGTGCGCCGCAGCAACGAGCGCTCGCCCACCAGCGGCAGGATCTGCTTGGGGTGCGCCTTGCGGCTCAACGGCCAGAGGCGCGTGCCACTCCCACCGGCCAGGATCGTGATGTACACATCGGATAGGTCAATAGACTGCATCGTCCCCATATCCCCCTCGTTGCGTGGCGGGGCTAGCGCGCCAACACGTAGCTCATAGGCTCCACACGGCGCACCATGCCCTTGAGTTCCATCATCACCAGCGTGCTCGATACCTCGGCCGTCGAAAGCTGCGACTGACGCACCAACTCGTCGATGTGAACCGGCTCATGGCTCAGGCGGCTGAGCAGGGCTGCCTCCGCCGCGTTCTCTGGGATCACCTCGGCCACCTGGCGCTGCTCCACGATCATCGCCAGGTTCAGCTCCTCCAGGATGTCCTCGACGCGGGTGACCAACTTGGCCTCGCCGCGCTGGATGGCCGCGTTGGTCCCATCGCTGGCGCGACTGTGCACATTGCCCGGCACGGCAAATGTGTCGCGCCCCTGCTCCAGGGCAAATTGCAGCGTGATGAGAGCCCCGCTGCGCTCCCCCGCCTCCACAACGACGGTGCCCAGCGAGAGGCCGCTGATCAGGCGGTTGCGCGGGGGAAAGTTGCGCGCCTCGGGCTTGACCCCGATGGCATAGTCCGAGAGCAGCGCGCCCGCCGCTTCGATCTCTTGCGCCAACGGACGATGGCGCGGCGGATAGATCTCGTCGAGGCCGCTGGCCAGCACCGCCAGGGTGCGCCCTCCGGCGGCCAGGGCGGCGCGGTGAGCGATCCCATCGATGCCCAGGGCCAGCCCGCTCACGACGGTGATGCCGTTCTGGGCCAGGCCCGTGGCCAGGCGCTCCGCCACCTGCTTGCCATAGACCGAGGCGTTGCGGGTGCCCACCAAGGCCACGGCGAACTCGTCCTGGGGCAGCAACGTTCCCCTGACATACAGCACCGGCGGCGGCTGGTCGATCTCGCGCAGCAACTTGGGGTACTCGGGATCCGCCCAGGTCAGGGCGCGAACGCCGTAGCGCTCCAGGCGCGCCACCTCCGCCGCCAGGTCCAGACGGCTGCGGGCATAGAGGAGCCGCTCGACGGCGGCCTGATTCAGCCCGGCGGCACGCAAAGAAACGGCGCTGGCATGCCAGGCCGTTTCCACATCGCCGAAATGGTCTATCAGCGCTCGCAAGCGAACCGGACCGATCCCCTGGGTGAGTTGGAAGCCGATCCAGTACTGCAGGTCGCTCACGCTGTGCCCCCTGCGCGCCTAGCGCAAGCCCTCCAAGAGGTGCACCGTCAGGATCCCTTGTTCCAGATCCACATGCAGGATGACATCCTTGATCGCCGGCAAGAGCAGCTCTCCTCCGGGCCCACGCACCACATAGACGTCATTGGCGCCCGTGGCGAGGACCTCGTGGACGTAGCCCAGCTCCTCGCCCGTATCCGTGCGCACCTGGAGCCCTTCGATCTGGTGGACATAGTACTCGCCCTCCCCGAGGGGCACGGCGTCGTCCACCGGAACCTGCAAGTATTGGCCCCGTAGCGCCTCGGCGGCGGTGCGATCGGCGATCCCCTCAAACCGCACAAGGGCCACTCCCTTGACCAGGCGCACATCCTCCACGCGCATGCGGCGGCGCTCGTCGCCAAGGTAGGCCCATTCGAGGTCAAAGAACCTCTCGGGGTCATCGCTCTCGATGCGGACCTTGAGCTCCCCCGAGAGCCCCCGGGCGCCTACCACCTGGCCGATGACAAGATAGCTGACACTGGCCAGGCCGGCGCCCTCTGAAGCCGAGGCGGGGGGCATCATACGATATCTAGCATCACACGGTTCCGGCCCTTGAGCGAGCCAGAAACCTGCAACAAAGAGCGCATGGCATTGGCAACGCGCCCCTTGCGTCCGATCACCCAGCCCTTGTCGTCATCGGCCACGTAGAGCTTGAAGATGGCCGCCCGGTTGCCACGAATCTGCTGAACGCGCACGGCTTCCGGGTGATCCACCAGCTCTCGCGCCATGAACTCGATCAACTCGCGCATAGCTCTCCTCCCGGTACGGAACAGCGTACAGACGACAGATGGCCTCGCGGGCTACTCGACAGCCGCTTCAGCCTCCGCGCTGCTGCCCTCGACGGCCTCCAAAGTGGCCTCGCCGCGATGGATCGCCATGACGGAGGTCTTCTCCAACAGGCGAGCCACGGCCTCAGAGGGCTGGGCGCCGTTCTGCAGCCAGTAGAGGGCGCGCTCCCGATCCACTTCCACCGTCTCCGGCTCGGTGCGCGGGTTATAGTGGCCAATGATCTCGATAAAGCGCCCATCCCGAGGGGAACGCTGATCGGCTACCACGATGCGGTAGCTAGGCTGACGGATAGCGCCGACGCGAAACAGTCGAATTCTTACCATACTCCCATCCCCACTGTTGATTCGAAACCGGATCGGTCTTGACGATTGGCTAGCGCATCCACGGCATGAGGGAGCGCATCCCCCTGCCGCTCTGCATCTTTTTCATCATCTGCTGCATCTGGGTGAACTGGCGCAGCAGTTGATTGACCTCTTGTACGCTGGTGCCGCTGCCCCTGGCGATGCGGCGCTTGCGACTGGCGTTGATGATGCGGGGGTCGCGGCGTTCGGCGCGGGTCATCGAGTTGATGATCGCCTCCGTCACCACCAGCCCACGCTCGGTGACATCCTCCGGGATCTCGCGGCCCGCCTGCTGCAGGCCGGGGATCATGCCCAGCAACTCGCTGAGGGAGCCCATCCGACGCACGGTCTTGAGCTGCTCGGTGAAATCCTCCAGCGTAAAGCTGGCCGTGCGCATCTTTTTCTCCAGCGCGGCGGCATCGGCCTGCGACATGGCCGCTTCGGCGCGCTCGATCAGGGTGAGCACGTCCCCCATACCCAGGATGCGAGACGCCAACCGGTCTGGATGGAACGGCTCCAGGTCGCTGGCCTTTTCGCCCACGCCCATGAACTTGATGGGCACGCCCGTCACCGCCCGCACCGAGAGGGCTGCGCCGCCTCGGGCATCGCCGTCCACCTTGGTCAGCAGCAGGCCGGTGATCGACACGCGCTTGTGGAACTCGTCAGCGACGGCCACGGCCTCCTGGCCGGTCATGGCATCCACCACCAGGAGCACCTCGCGGGGCTTGGTCTGCTGGCGGATCTGCTCCAGCTCGGTCATCATGCGCTCGTCGATCTGCAGGCGCCCGGCCGTGTCCAGCAGGACGACGTCGTAACCCTCGCGGGTCGCCCGCGCCACGGCATTGCGGCAGATCTGGGGCGGCGCCACCCTGTCGCCTTCGCTATGGACCGGGATATCCACCTCGCGCCCCAGGGTCTCCAACTGTTGGATGGCCGCGGGCCGGTAGACGTCGGCAGCCACCAGCAGCGGCCGGTGCCCGTTCTTCCGCAAAAACACGCCCAACTTGGCGGCCATGGTCGTCTTGCCGGAGCCCTGCAAGCCCACAAGCATCAGCACCACAGGCGGCTTGCCGCCCAGGTCCAGCCGGGCAGGCTCGCCCAGGAGAGCGACCATCTCCTCGTTGACGATCTTGACCACCATCTGGGCCGGCGTCAGAGAACGCAGGACCTCCTCGCCGATGGCCCGCTGGCCTACCCGATCGGTAAAGTCCTTGACGACGCGAAAGTTGACATCCGCCTCCAGGAGCGCCATGCGCACATCACGCAAAGCGGCCTTGACGTCCGCCTCTGAGAGGCGACCCTTGCCGGCCAGCTTGCGGAAGGTCTGCTGAATGCGTTCCGAGAGCGCGTCAAACATCCGTGCCTACCCAATCCTATGCGTTCGCAACTCTACTATTCTACCGTGCAAGGGGGTTCTCGTCAAAAAGCCCGCTAGCCTGCATTCAGCGCGCATCCGATGGGCAAACACAGGGAAGGAGCGCCGGCAGGGGCAGAGTTGCCCCTCGATCCGCCGGCCCGAGAGCCCGCGCCTGCCCTATTCCTGCTCGCCCCCCTGGCCTGCATCGGATGCCAGCACGCGGGCGACGTGGGGCGCGCCGGTGTGCACGGTGATGCTCTGCTGCACCCGCAGGTCCGGCCCCATGGGGCGCGAGAGCACGGCCACCACCCGCCAGGCCACGTCACCGTGCTCCGTCTGGAGGGAGGGACGCCATTGCTGGGGCACCTGGAAGGAAAAGTCGAACAGGCGCTTCTCCCCCTGGGTCAGGCGCACATGCTCGGCGAGGTCGGCCTCGTCCTCCAGCCATACGTACGTCGTGCCGCCCTGGCCGCCGGGGCGGCTCTCGCCGCGAAAGCGCCCCGTCTCCGGGTTCCAGCCCGTGATGTAGACCACATGGTCCGCGCCGCGAGGGTTGTGCTCCACCCGCAGCAGGATGGCGCGCACCTCGCTGGCGAGCAGATCGTCCTCCGGATTGACGATCACCCGTCCCTGCAGCGTCTCGCCCTCGGCATAGGCCGTGCGCGGCAGCGCCAGCACCAGCTCCGCCGCGGGCGAAGAGGCCGCCGCGCGTTCTGACCGCGCCCCCACGCCCGGCGGGACCACGGCCTGCACAAAGACCTCCTGGCTGCCCTGGTTGCCCGGATCCACCGCGTCCTCCAAATCGGCGTGCAGGCTCCAGCGCACAGAGCAGGCAAAGCCGTGATGCGTGGGCAGCGGGCGCTCTGGCAGCGTCATGCGGAACGGATAGCGCAACGGCGCGCCGCGGCGCACCGTCGCCGCCGGGATGACCGGCAGCTCTTGCACGTGCAGCGTCTTGACGTCGCGCACCAGATCGGGCTCACCCTCCGCATCCACGTCATCATCATGGACGTAAAAGCCCCGGCAGACCAGCAGCACGCGCCCGCCAGCGATCCGGCCGCTGCGCGTCGGCGTCAGCCGCACATAGCCGGCCAGCGTATCGCCCGGCGCATAGCCGCCGGGCCGGTCCTCGAGGTCGAAATCGGCCTGCACCTCACCCTGGCGCGAGGCGAACAGGCTCCCCACCAGGCCTCCCAGCAGCATCCCCGCGATCAGGGCCGAGAGGGCGCCGATGACGGCCCCGGCAAAGCCCCGATTGCGGGCGCCCAACGCCGCCCCCACGAGCAGGAACAGCAGGCCGCCGCTCAGGCTGCCCAGCACCACCGCCCGATCGGCGATCTCGAATATGGGCGAGAGCCATGAGAGCTGTGAGATGCGCGCCGCGCACTCTGCAAGCCAGGATCTGATTGTGTGCATCACAGCCTCCTAACGCGGCTTGTGCAGCCAGGCGCATCGCTATCCAGCCATCGGCGCCGGCAGCGCGCCGATCGGGCGCCCATGGCTGGCGCGACGCGTTCGTCAGTGCATTTGGCAACGTTCTATCCTGCTCATTATACCACGTGCACGGGAGCAGCGAAAGCAAAACCGTCGCTTGCGGTCAAGAATAGCCTTGTGGCCGCGCCTGGGGGCCCATCCCGCGCGGCCCCGCCCTGCGAAGCGGTTGACTGGCGCCAGAGGCTTTCGTAAGATAAACGGGCAAACCGACATACGAAAAGGAGCATGAGCATGGCCGAGATCCTGCGTTTCCCGGATGGCTTCTTGTGGGGCACCGCCACCGCTTCCTTCCAGATCGAGGGCGGCGTCGACGAGCGCGGTTGGTGCATCTGGGACGACTTTTGCCGGTGGCCCGGCAAGGTGTTTGAGGGCGATACGGGCGACTTAGCCTGCGACCACTATGGCCACTATCGCGAGGATGTGGCCCTGATGGCCGACCTGGGCATGCAGGCTTATCGCTTCTCCATCTCCTGGCCCCGGGTGCTCAAGTCCGGCGTGGGCGAGGTGAATGAGCCGGGTCTCTCCTTCTACGATCGTCTGGTGGACGAGCTCCTGGGCAAAGGCATCACCCCCTACGTGACGCTGTACCACTGGGACCTGCCCTGGGAGCTGCACCGGATGGGCGGCTGGCCAGCCCGCGATGTGGCCTATCGCTTTGCCGACTATGTCCAGGTGGTGGCCGACCGGCTGGGCGATCGCGTGACCAACTGGATCACCCACAACGAGCCCTGGGTAGCGTCGTTCCTGGGCTACTGGTTCGGCGCCCACGCGCCTGGCTGGCAGGATGGCAGCCTGGCGCTCCGGACGGCCCATCATCTGCTACTCTCCCACGGCCTGGCGACGCCGATCCTGCGGGCCAGCAACCCCGAGGCCCGCGTGGGCATCACCCTCAACCTGAGCCCCGTCTATCCCGCCAGCGATAGCGAAGCCGACCGTTTGGCCGCGCAGCGCCATGACGGGTTTGCCAACCGCTGGTTCCTGGACCCCGTCTTCATGGGTAGCTACCCCCAGGACCTCTGGGAGCTGCTTGGCCCCCTCACGCCCAAGATCACGCCGGGCGATATGGAGACCATCCGTCAGCCCATCGACTTTTTGGGCATCAACTACTACACCCGCACGGTGGTGCGGGCCGACGAGGCGAATCCCACGGGAGCCACCACGGTACAGCCTGAGGGCGAGTACACCGCCATGGATTGGGAGGTCTTTCCCCAAGGGCTGACCGATCTGCTCGTGCGCGTCGAGCAGGACTACCATCCGGGCGAGATCTATGTCACCGAGAACGGTTGCGCCTATGAGGATACGTTGACGCCCCAGGGCCGCGTCCACGACGCCCAGCGCACGGCCTACCTGCGGAGCCACTTTGCCGCCGCCCATCAGGCCATCACCCAAGGGGTGCCCCTCAAGGGCTATTTCGTCTGGTCGCTGCTGGATAACTTTGAGTGGGCCTATGGGTACAGCCGGCGCTTTGGCATCGTGTATGTGGATTTCGACACGCTGCGTCGCTACCCCAAGGATAGCGCCCTGTTCTGCAGACAGGTGGCAGAGGCCAACGCCGTCGAGGCCTGAATCGGTCGATTGCTGGTGACGCTCCGCCTGGGCCAGGCCGATCGGGCTCCCCGTCAGGCCCGGCCCAGGGTTGGGTCACGTCTCTGACAACACAGGAGGTCATGGCATGGATCGAGCAACTCTCAAGCGTCGGGTCTGCGAGGCCATTGATGCGCGGCGAGACGCGATCCTGGCGCTGGCCGAGGACATCCGCGTGCACCCCGAGCTGGGCTACAAGGAGCACCGCACCGCTGGCCTGGTGAGCGAGCACCTGGCAGGGTTGGGCATCCCCCACGAGACGGGGCTGGCCATCACCGGGGTCAAGGGCATGGCCACGGGCGGCGCCCCCGGCCTCACCATCGCCTACATGGGCGAGCTGGATTCGGTGCTGGTGCGCGACCATCCGGATGCCGACCCCGAGACGGGGGCGGCCCACGCCTGCGGTCACAATGCCCAGATCGCCAACATGATCGCCGTGGCCTATGGACTGGTGGAGAGCGGCATCCTGCCCCACCTGAGCGGCCGCGTGGCGCTGATGGCCGTCCCCTCGGAGGAGTACGTCGAGGTCGCCTATCGGCTGCAGCTCAAGGAGCAGGGACGCATCGAGTTCCTGGGCGGCAAGCCGGAGCTGGTGCGCCTGGGGGCTTTTGACGATGTGGACATGGCCTTCATGACCCACCAGGCCAGCCGCGAGACGGGCAAGCTGAGCGTCGCCGGGCCGTCCAACGGGTGCGTGGTCAAGCTGATCTCGTACCAGGGGCGCGCCGCCCACGCGGGCGGCAGCCCTCACCTGGGGATCAACGCCCTCAAGGCGGCGACCCTGGGCCTACAGGCCATTGACGCCATCCGCGAGACCTTTCGCGACGAGGACCACATCCGGGTGCACCCCATCATCACCCGCGGCGGCGAGCTGGTGAACGTGATCCCCGCCGACGTGCGGCTAGAGACCTATGTGCGCGGCGCCTCGGTGGAGGCCATCGAGGTGGCGGCCGCCAAGGTGGATCGTTGCCTGCGGGCGGGGGCGCTGGCCCTGGGCGCCCAGGTTCGCATCCGCACCCTGCCTGGCTATCTGCCTCGCCTGGTGTGCCGGTCTTTCGGCCAGGTCTACCGCGAGAACGCCCTGGAGCTCGTGGGCGAGGACGGTTGGTGGGATGCCAGCTCTATGGCGGGCTCCACCGACATGGGCGATATCAGCCACATCATGCCCGCCATCGAGGCCCAGGCCGCCGGTTTCTGCGGCACGGGCCACGGCAACGACTATCTGCCCTGTGACCCCGAGCTCGCCTATATCACCCCCGCCAAGGCGGCGGCCATGACGCTGGTGGACCTGCTGGCCGACGGGGCCCGCCGGGGCTGCGACATCCTGGACGGCTTTGCCCCCGCCATGTCCAAAGCCGAGTACCTGGCCTTCATGCGGCGCGTGGATGCCGACGTGCTCTGGCAAGAGTCGGAGGCCGAGGCCTAGCCCAGCCCATCGCAAGCAACCCGCCCGGCGACCGACGCGTCACCGGGCGGGTTCTCTCTGCGCGGGGCGCGCCGCGGCTAGAGCTTGTAGCCGATGGTGCGCAACAGATCGTGGCGCCAGCGCATGTCTTCGGGCCCCTCAACGCCCTGGGGCGACGAGCCGTCGATGACGCCCATGACGCCCCGGCCCTGCTCCGTCTGGGCGATCACCACCTGCAGCGGGTTGGCCGTCGCGCAAAAGACGCGGCAGACCTCGGGCGTAGCCTGCACCGCCTTGAGCACGTTGACGGGGTAATAGCCCTCCCCCAGCACGATGACGAACAGATGCCCTGCGGCCAGGGCCTCGGCGTTCTGGACGGCCAGGGCTACCAGGGCCTCGTCGGTGCCGCTGGACCGGATCAGGCAGTGGCCCGAGGCCTCGCAGAAGGCCAAGCCAAAGCGGATGCCCGGCACAGCGCCCACCAGCGCCTCATGCAGGTCTTCCACCGTCTTGATGAAATGGGATTGCCCCAGGATCACATTGCACGCTTCCGGCTTGACCACCGTTACCAGATCGAACTCCATGGCTCTCTCCTTCATCTGCCTGCTTCGGCACCCTTCTCCCTCGCGCGGCGGGCCACTAGTCCACGTTCAGCACAAGCCAGGTCGTCTCGCCCGCCGTAATGGCGACCTCGTGGGTATGCAGCGCGCCGCCGTAAAAGACCTCTACCGTCCAGACGCCGGGCTCCAGGTCTCCGATGCAAAAGTTCTCGCCCCACTCCGGGTCAGGGTTCACCTGCTGAGCCGGATAGGTATAGGCTTCATAGACGTACTGGCCGCCCCGGCGCAGCACCAGCTTGGCCTCGCTGTCTATCGGCTCGCCTTCCTTGGTAAGGATCACGCCCGCCAGGGTGCCCAGCCCCTCCAGCGGCCGATACCACAGCTCGGGGTTGACGGTGGCCGCATAGTCGTTGCGCGCCAGCCGCACCTCGGTGTGCAGGTGTGGCCCCTCGGCATAGCCCGTCTCGCCCACCAGGCCCAAAACCTGCCCCGCAGACACGTGCTGCCCGACGACCACATCCACCTGGGATAGGTGGCCCATCAGCACGTACACGGGCATCCCCTGGTACCTCTGATCCAGTTGGAGCACCACCAGTTGCCCGTAGAATCCCGGGCGCGCGCCGAACACCTGCGCTTCGTCGTCGCCTGCCACGGCCACGACGCCCGAGGCCGGCGCCAGTACCGGCGTGCCCGCCGGGTTGACCATCTCGACGCCGTGGTGGATCGGATAGGAGCCATCCTGCCGCGAGCCATAGGGGTAAAAGCGCGCCACCCGGGCGTTGCCCGGCGGGGCGATGGGCCGCTGCAGCCAGTAGTGGTCGCGCCGATCGGCGTCGGGCGGACGGCGCGTGGCGGTGGGGCGCGGAGTCGGCGCCAGCCACTCGGGGGTGGCCGTGGGCACGGGAAGGGTGGCTAGCGCCTCCGCGCCTTCGCCCTGCCCGTCCGGCGTGGGCGCCTCCGTCTCGGCCGCCCGGCTCTGCAGGCGAACGAGCTCGCGCTCCACAAAGGAGCGGATGGCGCTGTCGCCGGCGCCCTCCCTATCGCCATACGCCAGGGCGACCAACGCCAGCACCAGCAGGGCGATGACAGCCACCACCCAGACCTGGGGCGCCAGACTCGGGTGCCTGTCTTGTCCCAGCAAAGCCACTCCCCTTTCGTGATTTCGGCTGCATTATAGCATCCGCCCCGCCAGAGGATCAAAAGACGCGTCGCCGAGCCGCGAGAGAGGGCCCGGTCCCGAGGGCAGCCCATGGCGTGACCAAAGGCGCCTGCATCATTTGCGCACAGGGCTGGCCGCGGATAGAATGCGCTTCAGGTACAATAGAGGGCGAGGTGCCATGCGTTTCGATATCCTTACCCTGTTTCCAGGGTTGTTCGATAGCATCTTTGAAGAAAGCATCGTCAGCCGCGCCATTGCGGCGGGCCTGGTCGAGATCAACGTGCACAACATCCGCGACTATGCGCCGGGCAAGCACAAGGTCACCGACGATACGCCCTATGGCGGCGGCGGCGGGATGGTGATGAAGGTCGAGCCCATCACCAATGCCCTGGAAGCGATCCTGGATGCCGAGCTGCTGGCCCGCCAGAAGGCCACCGGCCGCACCGAGACGCCGGTGATCCTGCTCACACCGGCAGGCCGTCGCTTTGATCAGCAGCTCGCCCGCGAGCTCGAGCGCGAGGAGAGGGTCGTGCTGATCTGCGGCCGTTACGAGGCCATCGATCAGCGCATCAGCGACCTGTTCGCCACCCACGAAGTCTCCCTGGGCGATTTCGTGCTCTCGGGCGGCGAGATCGCCGCGATGGCCATTGTGGAGGCCGTCACGCGCCTGGTGCCGGGCGTGCTGGGCGACATGCGCGCCATCGTGGAGGATTCCTTCAGCCACGGTCTCCTGGAGGGGCCCCACTACACGCGGCCGCCCGAGTTTCGCGGCCGGGGCGTGCCGGAGGTGCTCCTCTCCGGCGATCACGCGCGGGTGGCGCGTTGGCGCCGCGAGCGGGCGCTGGAGCGCACCTGGCGGCAACGGCCCGACCTGCTGGACCAGGCCGACCTGACTCCTCAGGATCGCGCTTTCCTGGCAGCCCTGAGAGAGGGCGAAGAGACCGACTCATCGGCGCCGGACGCCGGCCTGAGCGCACATGGTGGAGGGGAGGAGGCTGATGCCACGCTACAACGTGCCTGATGTCGTCGTGCGCCGCCTGCCGCTGTACCTGCAGACGCTGAACCACATCGCCGAGACCGGGCAGAAGGTGGTTTCCTCTACCGAGTTGGGGCGCTGGATCGGCGTCAGCTCCGCCCAGATCCGCAAGGACCTCTCCTACTTTGGTGCCTTTGGCAAGCAGCGGCTGGGCTACGAGGTGGATTACTTGCGGTCCGAGCTCAAGCGCATCCTGCAGCTCGATCAGGATTGGCACGTCCTGATCGTCGGCGCCGGCGCCCTGGGCCACGCGCTGGTCAACTATCGCGCCTTTGAGGAGCAGCACTTTGTCATCGAGGGCGTGCTGGACCACGACGAGGCCAAGATCGGGCAGGCCATCGGGACCCTGGTGGTGCAGCCGATGTCATGCATGGCGCAGACCGTCAAGGAGCGCCACGTAGAGATCGCCATCCTGGCGGTGCCCGCCCGCGCGGCCCAGTCCGTCGCGGACCAGTTGATCGCCGCCGGCGTCGGCTCTATCCTGTGCTATGCGCCCATCACCCTCTCCGTGCCCGACGACGTGCACGTGGCCTATATCGACCCGGTCACCACTCTGCAGACGATGACCTACTACCTGTAGAACACAACAGGCCATGCCCCGCGGGGCATGGCCTGTCTTTGTACCTGCCGAGGCCGCGTCTACAGCGGCTGGAGCGCCCGGCGCAGGATCGCCAGATGCTTGAGGGCCTCGCCGCAGCCGAGGGCCGTGCACAGCATGGCGTTCTCCGCTACATGGCAAGGGATACCCGTCTCCTGGGTCAAGAAGCGATCCATGTTGCGCAGCAGCGCTCCCCCACCCGTCATCACCATGCCCCGATCGATGATATCGGAGGCCAGCTCCGGCGGCGTCTTCTCCAGCACCGATCTGACGGTGGCGGAGACGGCGCTCAGCGGCTCCGTCAGGGCGTCGGTGACCTCGGAGGAGGTGACGGTGATGGTGCGGGGCAGGCCCGCCACGGCGTCGCGCCCGCGCACGTCCATGGTCAGAGGCTCCTCCAGAGGCAGCGCCGACCCGATGCTGATCTTGAGCTGCTCGGCGGTCAGCTCACCGATCAGCAGGTTGTACTTGCGCCGCACATAGGTCGCGATGGCCTGATCGAACATGTTCCCGGCCACCCGCACAGAGCTCGATTCGACGATGCCGAACATCGAGATCACGGCGGTCTCGCTGGCGCCGCCGCCGATATTGACGATCATGTTGCCGGTGGGGGTGCCGATGGGCATGTCGGCGCCGATGGCGGCGGCCAGCGGCTCGGGCAAGAGATGGGCCACCCGCGCGCCCGCCTGAAGGGCGGCATCGCGCACGGCGCGGCTCTCGACGCTGGTGACGCCCACAGGCACGCTCAGCATGACCTCCGGGCGGCGCTCGAACCGGCTGCAGAGCTTGCCGACAAAGTAGCGGAGCATGGCCTCGGTCACGCGAAAGTCGGCGATGACGCCACTGCGCATCGGGCGGGCGACCTCGATCGTCTCTGGCGTGCGCCCCAGCATGGCGCGCGCCTCGTTGCCCACCGCCAGGATCCGGTTATCGCTCAGGGAGATGGCGACCACCGAGGGCTCGTTGAGCACGATACCTTTGCCGCGCACATAGACGATCACGTTCACCGTGCCGAGATCAATGCCGATTTGCTTGCCGAACATCCGCCCTCCTGCCTGGGATCAACTCGTGGGCGTATCATAGCACGTTATCAACTCCCGCGCCAAGTTCCCCGTCAGGCCCATGCAGCGCGATGCACGAGGAGCCGTCGTCACCCCCCTTCCCCCGCGAGCCAGCGAGGGGCTCGGACGCACCCATCGCGCGTGACGCCCGCGAGAGTGAGGGCGAAAGCCCTGTTTCGGCTCAGAGCCCCCTTGCACTATAATGTGCCTGACCAGAGGGAGTAAAGGAGAGCCATGCAATACGAGGCCATCATCGGCGTCGAGGTCCACGCGCAGATCCTGACCGCCTCCAAGATGTTCTGCCGCTGCTCGGCCGACGTCGCCCATGCGGCGCCCAACACCCACACTTGTCCCGTGTGCCTGGGCATGCCCGGCGTCCTGCCGGTGATCAACCAGGCGGCGGTAGAGGCCACCGTTCTCACGGGCATGGCCCTCAATTGCACCATCCCGCCCTTTAGCAAGTTCGACCGCAAGAACTATCACTATCCCGACCTGCCCAAGGGCTNNACGGGCGGCTATTTGGATATCGAGCTGGACGGCGCGACGCGACGCCTGGGCATCCGCCGGGTGCACCTGGAGGAGGACACGGCCCGCCTGGTCCACGAAGGCGGCGTCAGCCTGGTGGATTTCAACCGCAGCAGCATCCCGCTGATGGAGATCGTCAGCGAGGCCGACATGCGCTCCGCCGACGATACCTATGCCTACCTGGTCAAGCTGCGCCAGATCCTGCGCTACTTGGGCGTCAGCACAGGCAACATGGAAGACGGCGCCATGCGCTGCGAGGCCAACATCTCGGTGCGGCCCGTGGGCGCTCAGGAGTTCGGCACCAAGGTCGAGGTCAAGAACCTGAACTCCTTCCGCTCTGTGCGGCTCGCCATCGCCTACGAGATCGAGCGCCAGATCCGCGTCATCGAGGAGGGCGGGCGCGTCCACCAGGTGACCATGGGATGGGACGAGGATCGCCTCTGCACCGTCTTCCAGCGCTCCAAAGAATACGCCGATGACTATCGCTACTTCCCCGAGCCC
>DCTX01000045.1 GCA_002329325.1 Anaerolineales bacterium UBA1429 | reverse complement strand
GGTGGCGGCGCTGGACGCGGTGGATCTGCCGCTGGCGGACCAGAACACGGGCGTCCGGATCGTGCGCTCGGCGCTAGAGCGACCGCTGCGCGGGATCGTAGGGAACGCGGGCATGGACGGCGCCGTGGTGATCGCCGAGATCCGTCGGCGGCACCAGGAGACGGGCGACACGGCCATCGCCTACGACGTGATGACCAACGCCTATGTGGACATGTACGAGGCGGGGATCATCGACCCGGCCAAGGTGACGCGGTCGGCCGTGGAGAACGCCGCCTCGATCGCGGCCATGATCCTCTCCACCGAGGCGCTGATCACCGACATCCCCGAGCCGGAGCCCAAGATGCCCGCGGGCGGCGGCGGAGACATGTACTAGAGCCGGGAAACGCGCGGCCTGAGGCCGCTGCGGTTCTGGGATTGGGCCCCTCACAATGGCGTGAGGGGCTTTTTCTCTATGGCCGCAACAAGGGGGCCATGTAGCGCAATGCCCACAGGGCCAACCCCGCCATGGCCCCGTAGAGGGCTGCCAGGGGCAGGCCCGCCACGCGCCGCTCCAGCCCGTGGCCCACAAGAAGGGCGCACAGGGCGCCGCCCAGCAGCGCCATGGCAAAGAGCTTGAGGTCGCCGGCTGCCAGCCCCCAGGCCAGCAGCCCGGCCATGGCAACCGCCACCGCGATCAGCGCCCACCACGGGCGCCTCTGCAGCAGGCGCGCCACGCCCGCGGCGAACAGCAACCCCAAGGGGACGATGGCCGGGAACAGGTAGCGCCCCTGATGCTGCACGTACTTGAGGTTGTACCAGAGGAAGCCGGCCCCCGTGAACGCCAGCCAGGCGCCCATCAGCAGCAGGCCATGGCGCGTGGCGCCGTCGCGCCATGCGTTGCGCAATGCGGGCAGGGCATCCAGCAGGCCCAGGGCCGCCAGCCCGGAGAGGAGCGCCAGCGCCTGGTAGACCCTGGGCGGCAGCGGCACGCCCATCCAGCCGAACTGCCCCCAGAAGCTCTGGAAGGTGGTCTGGGCAAAGCGCCGGAGGAAGGCGACCGCGCCCATCTCCCCCAGCAGCTCTCTGGTGGTGAGCTGGCCGACCACCACCTGATCGTGGCGAACCATGCCCAGGGGGTCGCCCAGGCCGTAGACGGCCACGTTGCGGGCCAGCCAGGGCAAGACGAGGGCCAGCGCCAGGGCCGCCATGAGCAGCCCACGACGGATCGGCGCTCCCAGGCCGCTGCCCGCGGCCCGCGCCCGCCAGGCGTCCAGGGCCCAGCCGAGGGCGACCAGCCCGGCGGCCACATAGGCCTGCAGCTTGGTCAGGAAGGCCAACCCCACCAACAGCCCCAGAACCGCCGCCCTGCGCCCCGTCCAGCCTCGTCGGTCGGCCAGCACGAGCTGCCACACCGTCAGCGATAGCAGGAGCTCGGCCAGGACGTCGTTGTTGACCACCCCTGTCATGGCGGTGTGCATGGGTAGGGTGGCCATAAAGGCTGCCGTGGCCCAGGCCAGCCAGGGCCGGCCGGGGAAGGCCGCCCGCACCGCCGCGTAGCCGGCGGCGATGGAGGCCAGCCCCAAGAAGACGGAGAACAACCGCAGGGGCAGCAACGGGGTCGCCAGCCCCAGCGCCCGGCCGAGGGCGTACACCGGCGCCGCCAGGAGGTAGTAGAGGGGCGGCTGGTGCGACTCGTAGCGGATCGCCTCGACGGACATCTCGGCCGGAAAGCGCGCGGCCTTGATCGCCTCGAGATAGTCCGCGGGATAGTCGCCGGGTTGCAGCTCGGGGAGCTGGCGATGCTCGACGAGATACCGCACATAGTTATAGTGGGCGGGCTCGTCGGGGGCCTGCCAGGCCGGGGTCTTGAGGGCGTACAGCCCTGCCAGCAGGGCATAGATCGCCAGGATGGGGATCAGCCAGCGGAGCGTGTGGCCTGGGCGCGGGTGGGTAACTGCCATGTTGCCGCCTCCCCTGATGGGAGGGGCGCGAGGCCATCATTGCCCGCGCCCCCCTTGCTTGCCAGAGCTAGCCCAGGCGAGCCAGCTCCTGTTCGATGATCTCTTCGTCCAGCTTGGCGAACAGCGGCTTGGGCTCCTGCAAAGGCTGGCCCGGCGCCAGCTCGCTGGGACGCCACAGGTCGCCCCTGGGCTGGTGATGGTAGGTCAGGCCCAGGTGCTCACGCTCTGACTCGCGATAGACCAGGGCCTCCTGCTCGCCAAAGAGGGTGTCACCATAGCCCAGCATCGTGTGGAGCTGCTGCGACGAAAAGGGGACGAACGGCGCGAACAGGATCTTGAGCGAATCCACCACGCGCAGCGTGACATAGGTGGCCGTGGCGGCCCGCTGGCGATCCTCTTTGAGCGCCTTCCAGGGCGCGGCCGCATCCAGATAGCGATTGGCCTCGCGGGCCACCGCCATCACCTTGCCCAGGCCCAGGCGGAAGCGGCACGCATCCAGGTCCTCGGCGACGGGGCCAAAGGCGGCCTCCACCTCGGCCAGGATGGCGCGATCCTCGTCGGCCAGCTCGCCCGGCTGGGGCACCTGGCCGCCAAAATTGCGATAGGCAAAGGTGAGCATGCGGTGGGCCAGGTTGCCCCAGGTGCCCACCAGCTCGTTGTTGTTGCGCGCCACGTATTCGGCCCAGGAAAAGTCCGAATCGGCCGTCTCGGGGGCCTGGACCGTGAGATAGTATCGCAGCGGGTCCGGGTCATAGCGCGAGAGATAGTCGGGCGTCCAGATGGCCCAGTTGCGGCTGGAGGAGATCTTGCGCCCTTCCAGGGTCAGGTACTCGTTGGCGGGCACGTCGTAAGGCAGCTTGCGCTCGCCATAGCCCATCAGCATGGCCGGCCAGATCAGGGTATGGAAAAAGATGTTGTCCTTGCCGATGAAATAGTACGAGCGTCCGGGGGTGTCCAGGTCCCACCAGGCGCGCCAGGCATCGGGCGTGCCGCGGTTCTTGGCCCATTCGATGCTGGCCGCCAGGTAGCCGATCACGGCATCGAACCAGACATAGATGCGCTTGTCCTCAAAGCCCGCCACGGGCACCGGGATGCCCCAGGAGATATCGCGGGTGATGGCGCGGGGCCGCAGGCCTTCGTTCAGCAAGTTCAGCGAAAAGTTGCGCACCGCCGGGCGCCAGTGGGTCTGGGGCTCGATCCATTCGCGCAAAGCATCGTTGAACTGGGAGAGGTCCAGGAAAAAGTGCTCCGTCTCGCGCACCACGGGCGTATCGCCGGAGAACTTGCAGCGCGGATGGATCAACTGCAGCGCATCCAGGGGCTTGCCGCAGTTGTCGCACTGGTCGCCCCGGGCGTCTTCGAACCCGCAAAAGGGGCAGGTGCCCTCGACATAACGATCGGCCAGGAAGCGCTGGCACTCGGGGCAGTACCATGCCTCCATGGTCTGGCGAAAGATGTAGCCCTTTTCCAGCAGGCGGCCAAAGATCTCCAGGGTGACGGCCCAGTGGTTCTCGGTGTCGGTGTGGGTATACAGGTCGAAGGTGAGGCCGAGGCCCAAAAAGGACTCGATAAAGCTCTTGTGGAACCGCTCGACGACGACGCCGGGATCCACACCCTCCTGCTCGGCCGTCACGGTAATGGGCGTGCCGTGGGTGTCCGACCCGGAGACCATGAGCACGTCGTTGCCGCGCAGGCGATGATAGCGGGCAAAAATGTCGGGTGGCAGGTAAGCCCCCGCCAGCTGGCCGAGATGCAGCGGCGAGTTGGCATAGGGCCAGGCCACACTGATCAGGATCTTTTCATTCATGATGCTCCCATCTATCGCAAAGTGGGATCAGGGCAAGAGCGCCCTGTGTTAGGCTCGATCGTGGGCTCGTAGGGGGGGATGTTTAGGCGGGGGTGGGGCCCGCCATCCGGCCCGTGGCGGCTCGGGCGCGCCGATAGACGCCAGAAGGAGGCGGGGCGGCCAGCCGCCCGCGCGCGTCCCGTTGGCCTGCGCCGCGATCTGTTCGGTTCCGGCTCGTCCTGGCGCCCATGCTACGCTCCGAAGGTGAACTTGGGCCCATTCTACTCGCGAGGCGCGCGGGCGTCAATTGGGGGGCTGGCGGGGTAAGGACCGTAGTGGGCGAACACGAGGTTCGCCCCTACGCTGCGAAGGACCGCCCTGGGCGAACACCGCGCATCCATGCGCCGTTGGCCCCTACGCCGCCGTGAACGGCACAGGGCTGTAATGGGCGAACACCGCGCATCCATGCGCCGTTCGCCCCTACGCCGCCATATACCGCAGCCACCCGTAGGGGCGAAGCTTGTCTTCGCCGGCGTGGTGCGCGATGCGCCGTAGTCCCGCGCGACGGATCGGGGCGCTTTTTGCCCCGCGACGACCGTGCTACAATGGCGCCAGTCGAACCCACGAGAAGGCGCCATGATCCTACTGGACGATCTCCTGCAGGCCACGGGCGGGCGGCTGGGCGGCCCCGCCTGTGCCCATACCTTTGCCGATTTCTGCTACGACTCGCGCATCGCCGAGCCGGGCCAGCTCTTCTTGGCCGTGGTTACCGATACCGGCGACGGCCACGAGTACATTCCCGATGCCTGCGCGCGGGGCGTCACCGGCGTGGTCTGCCAGGCGTTGCCGCCCGCGCCCCTGCCCGAGGGTGTGACTTGGGTGCTGGTGGAGAACACCCAGCAGGCCCTGCTGGCCTATGCCGAGCACGTGCTGCGCCGGCGAGGCGTCGCCGTGGTGGGCATCACCGGCAGCGTGGGCAAGACCAGCACCAAGGAGGCCGTGGCGGCGGTGTTGGGGGTGCGCCAGCCGGTCTTCCGCAACCAGGGCAGCTACAACGGGCGCTACGGCCTGCCCATCGCCCTGGGGCGGCTGGGCGACGAGGGGTTGGCGGTGCTGGAGATGGCTGCCGATAGCGTGGACGAGATCCGCCTGCTGGCCGGGATCTCCCGCCCTCAGGTAGGGCTGGTCACCCGGGTGGGGCGCAGCCACGTGGCCGACCTGGGCGGCCTGGAGGGGATCGCCGCCGAGAAGAGCCGATTGGTCCAGGCGCTGCCCCCCGAGGGCCTAGCCGTGCTCAACCATGACGATCCTCTGGTGCGGGCCATGGCGGCGGGCACCCGAGCCCGGGTGGCGACCTACGGTCTCTCGCCCGAGGCCGACCTCTGGGCCGATCAGGTGGAGACGGGGCCGTGGGGGGCGCGCTGCATCGCGCACGTGGAGAGGCGCGCCGTTCCGCTGTCGGTCCCCTGGATCGGGGCCCATCATGCCTATACGATGCTGGCGGCCTGCGCCGTGGGGCGCTTCTATGGCCTGCCGCTGGAGGAGATCGCCGATGCCCTGGCGAGCCTGCCGCCCCTGGCCGGCCGCCTGAACCTGCTGCCCGGGGTGGGCGGCAGCCGCATCCTGGATGACACCTTTAACGCCAGCCCCGAATCGGCCGTGGCGGCGCTGGAGGCCCTGGCGACCCTGCCCGCGCGGCGGCGCTGGGTGGTGCTGGGCGACATGGCCGATCTGGGCGGCGAGGCCGAGGGCGCCCACCGTGAGGTGGGGCGCCTGGCCGCCCGCGTGGCCGACCGCCTGGTGACCAAGGGCGAGCTGGCCCAGCTTGCCTCCCGCGAGGCCATCGCCGCTGGCCTGGACCCCTCGCGGGCTTTGGTGAGCTATGCCGATGCCGAGATCGTGCAGGCGCTGCAGGGCGAGCTGGGCGAGGGCGATCTGGTGCTGATCAAGGGCAGCGCCACGGCGCGCATGGAGCGGGTGGCCGCCGGGCTGCTGGCCGACGGGCTCGTCGCCGAGGAGGTGCTGCCGCGCCAGAATCGGGGTTGGCAGGCCGTGCATTTGCGGCGGCCCGGGCGCCCCACCTGGGTCGAGATCGACCTGGGCGCCATCGCCAACAACACGCGCCGCATCCTGGCGCGCGTCGGCCCCAAGGTCGAGCTGATGGCGGTGCTCAAGGCCGATGCCTATGGGCACGGCGCCGTCAAGGTGGCCCGCACGGTGCTGAACAACGGGGGCCACTGGCTGGGCGTGGCCTGCCTGGGCGAGGCCCTGGATCTGCGACGGGCGGGGATCGATGCGCCTATCCTGAACCTGGGGTTCACCCCCGCCTGGCAGGCCCGCGACGCCGTGCGTCACGATGTGACCAGCACCGTCTATGCGGCCGACGTGGCCGAGGCGCTGGCCCGCGCCGCCCGGGACCTGGGCCGCGTGGCCCGCGTGCACGTCAAGGTGGATACGGGCATGGGCCGGTTGGGGCTGCCGCCCGAGGAGGCGATCCCCTTTGTGGCCCGGCTCCAGGGATGGGAGGGGCTGGTGGTGGACGGGCTGTTCAGCCACCTGGCCTCCGCCGACGAAGAGGACCTGGCCTACACCGGCATGCAATTGGCCCAGTTCGCCGGCGTGGTGGATGCCCTGCGCGCCCAGGGCCTCCTGCCGCCCCGGGTGCACATCGCCAACTCGGCCGCCATGCTGCGGCTGCCCGAGAGCCACTATACAATGGTGCGGGTGGGCATCGCCCTGTATGGGCTGAACCCGTCGCCCGAGGCGCCCTGCCCGCCCGATTTCGCCCCGGCGTTGGCCTTCAAGTGCCAGGTAGCCCAGGTGAAGGAGTTGCCCGCGGGCAGCGCCATCGGCTATGGCTGCACCTACCGCACCACGCGCCCCTCGCGCATCGCCGTGATCCCTGTGGGATATGCGGACGGCTTTCGGCGGGCGCCGTGCACCTGGGCCTATGTCCTGGTCCGTGGGGAGCGGGCGCCCCTGGTGGGGCGGGTGTGCATGGACCAGACCATGGTAGATGTCACCGACATACCGGGGGTACGCGAGGGCGACGAGGTCGTGCTGATCGGGACCCAGGGGCGCGAGGCGCTCACGGCGGACGACGTCGCCCGCCAGCTCGGCACCGTCAATTATGAGGTGGTGTCGCAGATCCTGGCCCGGGTGCCCCGCATCGTCTGAGGGATTCTTGAGCTGGCAACTATAGAACTTGCCCTTGGCCAGGTTTCGTGCTATCGTTGTGCGCACCGTGCGCGTGCCTGACAATTGCAATACCCCAGGAAAGGAGGCGCAATGCCTGCCATCGACGTCAAGCCCGGCATATACTGGATCGGCGTCAACGACCGCACCACGGACCTCTTCGAGGGCGTGTGGCCCATCACCCAGGAGGGCGTATCCTACAACAGCTATCTGGTGCTGGATGAGAAAAAGGCCCTCATCGACATGGCTGCGGGGCATCATGGCGTCGCCTTTATGGAGCAGATCCGCGACCTGGTGGACCCCTCCGAGCTGGACTATATCATCATCAACCACATGGAGCCCGATCACACCGGCGCCATCGCGTTGCTTCGCAGCCTGGCCCCCCAGGCCAAGTTCGTGGTCAGCGCCAAGGCGCAGGAGATGATGGCGGCCTACTATGGGATCACCGAGGGCCTGCAGGTGGTGGGCGATGGCGACAGCCTCTCCCTGGGCGCCCAGAGCCTCTCCTTCCACATGGTGCCCTTTGTGCACTGGCCCGAGACCATGGTGACCTATGCGCCCGGCGCCAAGGTGCTCTTCTCCTGCGATGCCTTTGGCGGCTATGGCGCGTTGCGGGGCGACATCTTTGACGATCAGCATGCCGATCTGGACTACTACATCCAGGAGTCGCTGCGCTACTATGTGAACATTGTGGCGCGCTTTAGCGGGCCCGTTCTGCGGGCCATCGAGAAGCTGGCGGGCATGGAGATAGATATCGTGGCGCCCTCCCATGGGCTGCTCTGGCGGCGCAACCCCGGGCAGATCATCGATCTCTATCGCACCTGGGCTACCTATGCCACCGAGCCGGCCCAGCCCGGGATCACCCTGGTTTATGGCTCGATGTATGGCAACACGGAGCGCATGATGAACGCCGTGGCCCAGGGCGTCGCCAGCACCGGGTGCCCCCTGGCGGTCTTTGACGCCGCCCGCACCCACGCCAGCTACATCCTGCCCGCGCTGTGGACCCACAACGGCGTCATCGTGGGCGCGCCCACGTACGAGGTCTCGCTCTTCCCGCCGGTGGCCCAGGCCATCGAGATGGCGGTCCACAAGCGGATCATGAATCGCAAGGCGGCCTACTTTGGCAGCTATGGCTGGAGCAAGGGCGCCCTGCGGGGGCTGCAGCAACTGACCGACCCCCTCAAGTGGGAGTGGGTGGATACCTTCGAGTTCATGGGCGCGCCCACCAAAGAGAGCCTGCACCAGGGCGAGGCTTTGGGGGCGCGGCTGGCCCGCCTGATGCTGGGCGAAGAGTAGACGCGCCAGCGCGCGCGCTGAGACCTGGCCGCTTGGCAGAGATCGGTCCTGAACGGGGTAGTTCGTGCAGGGACAGACAGAGTGCCTGTGGCCGGGCAAAGACGGGCTTCGCCCTACGGTTTTCTGCGGTCTCTATCCGTATAGGCGCGACCTCGTGCTGGCCCCTGGTCGGACCCAACGTCTATCCGACAGGCGCGAAGGACCCAGGGCCGCGCTCCGCTGATGGCGGCGGATCGGGGCGCCTGGCCTTGACCAATCATTGGCTCTTGAGAGGCATGCCATGCTGGGCATTTTCGTGGGGCTCTTGTGCGCTCTGACCTGGGCCGTGGGCTCGATCACGATGCGTGACCTGGCCCGCAAGCTGGATCCGATCACGCTGAACGCGCCGCGCACCCTGGTGGGGGGGCTGGCCATGCTGGCCCTCGTCTTTGCCACGGGGCGGCAGGGGGGCTATGCGACCATCACGCCGCTGCAGCTCCTCTTCATGGTTGGCAGCGTAGCGGTGGGGGGCGGCATCGGCGATGCCCTCTATGTCACCAGCCTGGCGCGCATCGGCGTCTCCCGGGCCTTTCCCATCGCCAGCATCTACCCGGCCCTCACCCTGGTGCTGGGCGTGCTCTTTTTGCACGAGGTGGTGAGCGCGGGGATTGTGGCGGGGCTGGTGCTGGTCATGTGCGGCGTCGTGCTCATCAGCCGGATCTCGGGCGTCATGGCCCAGCCCCAACGCCAGGCTTCGGCCAGCGGGGTCTCCTTCGCCCTGGGGGCGGCGGCCTTCTGGGCGGTCTCGATGCTCATGATCGCCCCCGGCATCCAGGGGCACGATTCGATCCTGGTGGCCTCGGTGCGCGTGCCCGCCCTCTCCATCGCCCTGTGGGCCATCACCATCGCGCGGGGAAGCTGGCGCAAGCTGGGCGCCCTCAGCCGGCGGGAGTGGGTCATCCTGTTGGTGGGCGGCCTGATCGGCTGGGGGCTGGGCAGCACCCTGTTCGTGCTCACCGTCGCCCTCATCGGCCCCACCCAGGCGGCCATCCTGACCTCCACCTCGCCCATGTTCGCGCTGCCCCTGAGCGCCCTCCTGCTGCGCGAGCGGCTGCACGCGCGGGTGCTGGTGGGCACAGCGCTGACCATCTGCGGCGTGATCCTGGTGAGCTGACACCTTCAAGGAGATGACCATGAGCCCCACCCGGCAACCGAACATCCTCTTCTTCTTTACCGATCAACAGCGGGCCGATACGGCGGGTTGCTACGGCAACACCCTGGGGCTGACGCCCCATCTGGATGCCATGGCGGAGGAAGGGGTGCGGTTCGACCTGGCCTTCACCGCCCAGCCGGTGTGCGGCCCGGCGCGCTCGCTGCTCCAATCGGGGCTGTACCCCACGGCCACCGGCTGCTTCCGCAACGGGATCCCGCTGCCCCAGAACACGCGCACCATCGCCCACGAACTGGCCGATGCGGGGTATGAGGTGGGCTATATCGGCAAGTGGCACCTGGCGGGGCGCGGGCGCTATGAGGCCCAGTGGGTGCCCCAGGAGCGCCGGGGCGGCTACGACGATTACTGGCTGGGGGCCGACCTGCTCGAGTTCAGCTCCAGCGCCTATGGCGGCGGCTACTATGATGCGGATAACCGCTTTGTGCCCTTTGATGGGTTCCGGGTGGATTCGCAGACCGACCATGTGCTCGAGTACCTGCGCACCCGCGATGGGCAGCGCCCCTTCTTCCTGTTCCTCTCCTACCTGGAGCCCCACCATCAGAACAACCTGGATCGCTACGTGGCGCCCAAGGGCTACCGCGAGCGCTATGAGGAGTACCCCGTTCCCGGCGACCTGGAGCAGTTCCACGGGGGCGATTGGCAGGAGAACCTGCCCGACTACTATGGCATCTGCGCCAACATAGACGAGAACCTGGGGCGGGTGCGGGCCGAGCTGGAGCGCCTGGGCCTGGCCGAGAACACCGTCATCCTCTACACCAGCGACCATGGCACCCACTTTCGCACCCGCAACGGCGAGTACAAACGCTCCTGCCACGAGGCCTCCATCCGCATCCCGATGGTGGCCTGCGGCCCGGGGCTGCGAGGCCGGGGCGTGGTGCGCGACCTGGTCAGCCTGGCCGACATCCCGCCCACGATCCTGGACCTGGCCGGGGCGCCCATACCGGCGCACTATCAGGGCCGGAGCCTGCTGCCGCTGGCGGCGGGCCAGGCCTCAGATTGGCCCGATGACGTCTTGGTCCAGATCAGCGAATCCCAGGTGGGGCGGGCGATCCGCACGGCCCGCTGGAAGTACTGCGTCAATGCGCCCCACAAGGATGGCTGGAACGATCCCGCCAGTGGCGTGTATGAGGAGCAGTATCTCTACGATCTGGCGAACGATCCCCACGAGCTGCGCAACCTGGTGGGCGATCCTGCCTACCGCGGCGTGGCCGACGAGTTGTGCGAGCGCTTGATCCGCCGCATGATCGCAGTGGGCGAGCCGCGCCCTCAGATCGTAAGGAGATGATCCGCGCATGTTGGCCCCGCACGAGAAAGCGAGCGAACCTTGACACACGATAGCACCGGCGCGGCGCATGAGGCCGTGCCCTGGGGGCTGCGCGACATGGTGGCGGCAGGTCTGGCCACCCTGGCGCTCATGTTCGTTGGCCTGCTGACCGTCGTGGCCGCGGGCCTGGTCGCAGGGCTGGATCTGCAGGATCCCCAGAACCAAACCTTCTTGGGATTCGCGGCTCTGGGGCTGGAGGCGTTGATGATTCCGCCGGTGTGGTGGTGGGGCATGCGCAAGCACGGGGCCGGGGCCGCCATCCTGGGGCTGCGGCGCGCGCCCCTGGCCCGCACCCTGGTCTACGTGGCGATCGGCCTGCCGGCGCTCCTGGCCATGAACGTGGCCTGGGGGCTGGTGATGGAGCGTTTCGGGCTGGAGGGCCAGGGCGACATCCTGCCCCTCTTTGGCCAGGGGCTCGTGGGCCTGCTGGGTGCCCTGGTGGTGGCGGCGGTGGTGGCGCCGGTGGCCGAGGAGCTCTTCTTCCGCGGGTTCCTCTTTGCCGGGCTGCGCGACCGCTGGGGGCTGGCGGCGGGCATGCTGATCTCATCGGCCGTGTTCGGCGCGGTGCACCTCACGCCGGGGGTCATGCTGCCCATTGCCCTCATGGGCGCGCTCTTTGCCTGGCTGTACCAGACCACCCGCTCGCTCTGGCCGGCCATCCTGTTGCACGGGCTGTACAACGGTGTAGCCGTGCTGGCCATGTATCTGGCCAAGGGGCTCTAGCGCCCTACTCGCGTTCGGCCGTGTACCAGCGCCCGTCGATCCGCTGCATCAGGTAGGTCGTGGTGTAGGCATCGTTGCGCGTCTCGCTCTCCAGGGTGTCGCCGCAGTAGAGCAGGCGCGTCTCCACCTTGCCCACCTCGATCAAGGCCGCGTCGGGACCGCGCACCTCCAGGATGCGGATGGTCAACGGCGCGTTGAGCGAGATCTCCCAGTAGCAGCCCTGATCGCGCCAACGCTCCACCAGCTCGATCTGGCGCTCCAGGGCGTCCCCCGTCAGGTCCTGGCTCAGGGCGCTGGTGTCGCCCGTGCGCTGGCTGGTCGCCTTGGCGTCCTGGAAGCGGTAGGCCGCATCCAGCAGGGCTGCCTCCAGGTCCTCGGTGGGCGTCGGCTCGGGTGTCTCCGGCGTGGAGGTCGCCGTAGCCGTGGCCGTCGGGCCTTCGGTTGAGGTGGGCGAGACTTGCGGCGAGGGCTCGCCGGTGGCCGCGACGGTGGCCGACGTTGTGGGCAGCGCGGCGGCCACGGGTTGGGTGGCGGTGGGCGGCGCGACGGTTGGCGCGGGCTCTCCGCGCACCAGGTCGAGCAATCTGGGCGCGGCCACGATCCCCGCCGCGCCGATGACGGCGACGATGGCGAGCAGGGCCAGGGCCTGCACCCAGGCAGGCCGGTGGCGGAACCGCTCCCACCAGGAGAGGGAACTCACCAGCGGCGACCCGCAGTGGGGGCAATAGTGCGCCGACGCATCTTCGATGGGCAGCCCGCACTGCCAGCAGGATAGCGAGCGCTTGACCATGTCGCCTCCTTGTGTCGTCTCCAGCCACTCTGCCTTCAGGCCCGATCCGCCTGCGCACCCGGCACCGCCGCGGACGCGGCCTGCGGGGCGCCTCTATCCCCCACAGTGTAACATCTCGCGGCGGCCGTGCCAACAGCCAGCCCGCGCCACATGGCCGTGGCACGGCGCACACATGCGCCGTGTTCGCTCCTGCGGAGGAATACGGCAGAACCCAACGGCGTAGGGGCGAAGCTCGTCTTCGCCCCCCGTGCCCGTAGGCTGCTGCTCCTGCGTCGCGCTCGTCTTCGCCCCCGCGTGCCCAAGCTTCGCGGGCGCTCAGTCGGTTGGCGCTGGGGCGGTGCGGCCTTGACGCAGCGGTACCGCTGCGCTATAAGCAGGGCCATGCCATCATACGAGGGGGTTGCCGGATGAAGATCACCAAGATAGATACGTTGCTGGCTTTCGGCGGGCGGCAGACCTGGGTGTTTGTGCGCGTGTACACCGATGCGGGCCTCACCGGCGTGGGCGAGGCCAGCGTCGAGGGCAAGGAGCAGGCGGTCTGCTCCGCCGTTGACGACCTGGCGCGGCAGATCGTGGGGCGCGACCCGACCCGCATCGAGCAGAACTGGCAGATCATGTATCGCCACGGCTTTTGGCGCGGCGGGATCGTCCTGCTGAGCGCCATGAGCGGCATCGAGCAGGCGTTGTGGGATATCACCGGCAAGGAGCTGGGCGTGCCGGTGCACCGGCTGCTGGGCGGCGCCTGCCGCGATCGCATCCAGCTCTACACCCATTGCGGCGGCCGCAGCGCCGAGGAGCTGGCCGCCAACGGCGCGGCCCTGGTTGCCCGGGGCTGGCAGGCCCTCAAGATCGGCAGCGTGGGCTTTGAGAGCTATGCCACCGAGTCCCAATGCATCGCCGCCGTGGTGGAGCGGGTGAGCGCCCTGCGAGAGGCGGTGGGGCCCGACGTGCTGATCGGCATGGATTGCCACGGTCGCCACACCCCCAGCCAGGCGATCCGCCTGCTGCGCGCCCTCGAGCCGCTGGATATGGCCTTTGTGGAGGAGCCGGTGCCGCCCGACAATGTGCAGGCCCTGCAGCGCGTGGCGCGGGCCGAGACGGGCGTGCCCCTGGCGACGGGCGAGCGCCTGTTCACCAAGTGGGGTTACCGGGAGCTGCTAGAGGCCCAGTACGTGGACATCATCCAGCCCGACGTCTGCCACTGCGGCGGCCTGCTGGAGAGCCGCAAGATCGCGGCCATGGCCGAGACCTACTATGTGCAGGTGGCGCCCCACAACCCCAACGGTCCGGTGGCGACGGCGGCCTCGCTGCACCTGAGCGCCTGCCTGCCCGGCTTTCGCATCCTGGAGTACGCCGAGAACCAGCCCTGGCGGGATCAGGTGCTGATGGAGCCGCTGGAGGTGGTCGACGGCTATGTGGCGCTGCCCACCAAGCCGGGCCTGGGCGTGGAGCTGAACGAGGAGGCCATCCGCCAGATGCCCTACCAGCCGCGGGACTATCGCGGCGCCTTTTGGTCCGACGGCGGCGTGGCCGACGTCTAGCCAACGGAGCGGCGTACAAGGGCGCGGCGCATTTGACCGCGCCCTGTCGCCATGATACAATCGCTGCGCTTGGCCCCCATCGTCTAGTGGCCTAGGACACAGCCCTTTCAAGGCTGCGACAGGGATTCGAATTCCCTTGGGGGCACAGTCAGTATGCCTGACGGAGAAGGTGTGTACCGCCAGGCCGTGTGATCGGCGCCGCGTCGTCGATCGCTCCCTCCTACTACCGCCCGAGTCGCCCTCGGGCGGTTTTGCTTTGGGCGGCCCGAGCGCTCTGGCGCTTGTGCGGGGCCGGCACGGGCGTAGAATGGAGGCAGGTGGCGGGCGGAACAGGGTGCGGGCATTGCGCCGGGGAAGGGGGCCAACATGCGTGAGCGACAGAATCTCCTCAAGTCGCCTGTGATCATCCCGATGCTCTTTTTCATCATCGTGGTCCCGCTGTTCCCCTTGCTGATCTCGTGGCGGTGGAACTGGTGGGAGGCGTGGGTCTATGCCGCGACCTGCATCCTGGGCTTTGCCATCAGCCGGGCGCTGGCGGCACGGCGCCACCCCGATCTGCTGGAGGAGCGGGCCCGCTTTCTGCAGCACGAGGACGCCAAGCCCTGGGACAAGGTCCTGGCGCCCATGGTGGGGTTGGGGAGCGGCCTGGTGCCGCTGGTGGCCGGCCTCGACGGACGGTGGGGCTGGTCGGCGCCCATCGCCGCCTGGGTCGAGCTCGTCGCCCTGGCCATCCTGATCGGCGGCTACGCCCTGGGCTCCTACGCCCTGATCGAGAACCGTTTCTTCTCCGGCATGGTGCGCATCCAGACGGACCGGGATCAGCGCGTGGTCTCGGGCGGTCCCTACGCCTGGGTGCGGCACCCCGGCTACGCGGGGGCGTTGTGGTCCTATCTGGCCACGCCCTTTCTCCTGGGCTCGTGGTGGGCCCTGGCGCCGACGGCGTTGCTGTGCGTGATCCTGGTGCTCCGCACCGCTCTGGAGGATCGGGCGCTGCATGAAGATCTGGCGGGCTATCGCGACTATGCGGCGCGGGTGCGCTACCGCCTGTTCCCGGGCGTGTGGTGAGGGGGCGAAGCGGACCGCTCAGAGCCTAGCGGGCGCCTGTAGGGCCGGAGGCGGCCACGAGCGCCGCGAGCCCGACCAAGAGCAGGAGAGCCAGCAGAGGCGTTGACGAGCAGCGGCGACCGGGGGCCCAGCCACAACATGATCCGGCGTTGTTCGCGGGCCTCGGATGATTCCGTGCAGAGGCGGCCCTAGGTTCCTATCCGCGCGCTCGCCGAGCTTCATGGGTGCGCGCCACATCCAGGAGCCACTCCCTGTCCTCTTTTGACCAGCGCTTGGTGAGAAGCGCCAGTTGCGCCAAGAACTGATCCATCTCTGGCGGAGGGTCAAGGTGTCCCGCCAGTTGCATCACAAATTGGATCGGAACGCCAAAGAACTCTGCCAGTTTGCGGCAGCTCTCCGGGGATGGCGTAGTTCCAGCCAGGAAGCGCGAAACAGCCGTGCGTTCGAGCCCGGCTCTCAAACTGGCGGCACGGGCGGAGAGGTTGTTTCGCCGCATCTGGCTGAGAAGCCACTGGACAAGCCGGTTATCATCCATCCCTGCAGATTCCCCTATTCTACCCCATCGTAGTCAAGAGCCGTTGACCTCTGGACGGCATTTCCTGCTACACCTGTGGCTGGCCCCGATGCGAGGAGACGGTGCCGATCATACCAGAGGTGCTGAGTGGCGCCTGTGGAGCGCGGCGACGCGCGCCTGCAAGACACTCCGGATACCAACGGTATACTAGCACGACCGCAAGCGTCTATCAACATATAGAGGGCTCCGCAATGGAGAAAACAGTAGGTAACGTGGTATCTCCCCGGTGAAAGCCGTGCCCCTGCACGGTGCAGCCGCAGCGGCTGGCCTCCCGCGTCCCCGCCTTGCCGCTGAGCCGGCGGGCAGCGCCGATCTCCACACAACGCTAACACCGCCACCACACTCTGGCAGCACTCTGCTGCCATACTGGGCGCGTCGAACCGAGAGAGACGCTTCAGGGGGGCGGTCCGTACGGAGAGCCCCAAACAAGGAAAGGATGCACCGATGGCAAAAGACAGATCAAGTTCTCTTGGCCGCAGCCTGATGGTCCTTGCACTGGCGCTGGCGCTCGTGACCCTGGGGCAGACAGTGTCTCTGGCCCAGGCCGACGAGGCGATGCCCGGGGGGCGCTGGCAGGCGAGCGGCGTGCTGGCCGGGTCGCCCGCAGGTTCCTTCGATGGCCACCAGATCTCCTATCCGGGTGGCGATGAGGAGCTGACGATTGAGATGGTCTACGCCCCGCGGGATCCGTCCTACGCCTCGGCCATTGGATTCCAGCTCTATGGGCCCGATGGCGACGAGTATCAGCCTACGTGGGTGGAGGATGACGGCCTGCTGCGGCTGACGTATGCCGCCCAAGAGGCCGGCAGCCTCCTGATCCAGGTCTACAACTACTCTGACGTGACGGTGGGCTATGACCTCTCCGCCAGCGGCGTGGGCGAGCCCGTCATGGCCCCGACCGCCGCTGAGACCCCCGCCGAAGCAGAGAGCGCCGCTCCTGTGTCAATGGAGCCGACCATGGGCGCCTTGGTGGGCAATACAGGCGGGGCCTATGCGCATCATACCCTATCCTATCCAGGCGACGAGTCTGAGGTTGCCATAACCTTGACCCATGCGCCCGTGGATCCCAGCTTTGCCGGAGCCATGGGGTTTGTGGTCTATAGCCCCTCGGGTGAGGAGGTGGCCGCAGGCGCCTCTGGCGACGTCGCCGGCGAGCTCACGGCGACCCTGGCTTCGACGGAAGCGGGCGAGTTTCTGATCCAGATCTACAACTATACCGACGGCGCCCTGATGACCTACAGCCTTACCATGGCCAACTAGCGCCCTCGTTTTCTCTCTCCTCTCAGGGCGACGCCCCGGGTCAAGGTTGATCCGGGGCGTTGCCCGTGCCGGGCGCTGGCGGCGCTGGGCGCGCCGTGCTACACTCGGGGGGAGGTCGGGAGGAACGAGATGAGGCGAGGGCGATCAGGCAAGACCACGGCACGGCAACCCGAGAGGCGCTATGTGGCGCTCCACAAGCCCCGTGGCGTGCTCTGCGACTGGGTTGACCCCGAGGGCACTGGCCGGCCAACCCTGGCCGATCTCCTGCCCGTGCGCGGGCTGGAGCCGGCGGGCCGGCTGGACCGTGAGAGCGAGGGCCTGCTGCTCCTCAGCGACGACGGCGACCTGCTGCACCGGCTGACCCATCCGCAGTACGAGCATCCCAAGGTGTACTGGGCGCTGGTGGAGGGGGCGCCCGATGCGGCGGCGCTGGAGGCGCTGCGACGGGGCGTGGTGGTCAAGGGCCGGCGGACACGGGAGGCCGAGGTGGCGCTGCTGCCCGCCGCCGAGCAGCCCGCCCCAGCGGAGCCTGGGACGGCGGGGCCGGCCACCTGGCTGCGCATCGTGCTGCGAGAGGGGCGCAAGCGCCAGATCCGCCACATGACGGCCGCCGTGGGCCATCCCACCCTGCGGCTGATCCGCGTGGCGCTGGGGCCCATCGCCCTGGGCGACCTGGCTCCGGGGCAGTGGCGCTACCTGCAGGAGGAGGAGCTGGCCGCGCTGGCGCGCATGCTCGGGCAGGGCGGCGACTGAAGGCAGCTCCGGCTCAGGGGCGCCGACGCCGGCGGGTCAGCAGCGGCGGGCCATAGCCGAGGGCCAGCATGGCCAGGGCGGCTCCCAGCAGATCCACCAGCGCATCCCAGGGCGAGGCCGTGCGCCCGGGCACAAAGCTCTGATGGAACTCGTCGCTGATGCCGAACAGCAGGGCAAAGAAGATCGCGCTCAGCCGGGGGCGGCGCGCGATCCAGGCCGGCAGCAGGGCGGCGCGGAAGGCCACGACGCGCCAGGCCAGGATCGCCAGGACGCCATAGATGAACGCGTGGCTACCATAGTTGAATATGTCCCGCACCAGGCTGCCCCGCTCGCCGGGGCCGGGCAGCGAGGGTCTGCTGGAGAGAACGATGATGAGGGCCATGCAGGCCAACAGGGGCAGCTCGTAGAGGACCAGGTCCATCCAGCGGGGGCGGGGCGCCGCACCGGGCTCGATCTCTTGCACACGACTCATCGGTCGCGCCGCCGCTGCAGCACATGGTCAAAGTAGTTCATCAGCACCAGGCCGATCATCAGCGCCAGCAGCCAATCCCACTGGTGCAGGATAAAGAGGATCACAGCGATCAAGAGGACCAGGACATCGAGCCAAAAGATCAGTCGTGTGCCATCAGCGTTCATAGCGCTCCTTGATAGCTCGCAACGATCGGGGAGCAGTATAGCATCGAATGTGCCGAGAGCCGAATGCGCCGCGCGGGGGGCGCCGCGCCCTCCCGGGCGATGATACAGATCGCCAACGAGGACAACCCCATGTCTACCCTATTGATCCGCAAGGCGCGCCTGGTGGCGACCATGGATGCCGCCGGGCGCGAGATCCCCCGGGGCTCGGTGTTCATCCGCGATAACGTCATCGCGCAGGTGGGCCCCGCGGAGGAGCTGCCCGCCGTCGCCGATCGCGTCATCGAGGCGGGCGACATGGTCATCCTGCCAGGGATGGTCAACACCCATCACCACCTGTTCCAATCGCTGACCCGGGCCCTGCCCGAGGCGCAGGATCATGAGCTGTTCGATTGGCTCACGACCCACTATCAGGTGTGGGATGCCATCACGCCCGAGATGGTCTACGTGAGCGCCCAGACGGCCCTGGCCGAGCTGGCCCTCACGGGGGCCACCACCGTCAGCGATCACCTGTACCTGTATGCCAACGGGGTGCACATCGAGGATGAGATCCGGGCTGCCCGCGACTTGGGCGTGCGGTTCCACCCCTGCCGGGGGAGCATGTCCATCGGCAGGGCGCAAGGGGGCCTGCCGCCCGACGACGTGGTCGAGGACGAGGACGCCCTCCTCCGCGATACCCGCGAGGTCATCGAGCGTTTCCACGATCCCCGCCCCGGCGCCATGTGCCGGATCGCCGTGGCGCCCTGCGCGCCGTTCAACGTCAGCCCGGACCTGATGCGCCAGTCGGCGGAGCTGGCCCGGGCCTATGGTGTGCTGCTGCACACCCACGTGGCCGAGACGCGCGATGAGGAGCGCTACACGCTGGAGCGGGTGGGGATGCGCCCGGCGGCCTACATGGCCTCGCTGGGCTGGGTCGGCCCCGATGTGTGGTGGGCCCACGCCGTGCAGATCCGCGCCGACGAGGTGGCGATGCTGGCCGAGACGGATACCGGCGTGGCCCACTGTCCCAGCAGCAACATGCGCCTGGGCTCTGGCATCGCGCCGGTGCGGGCCTATCTCGATGCCGGGGTGCGGGTGAGCCTGGGCGTGGATGGCAGCGCCAGCAACGATTCGAACAACATGCTGGCCGAGGCGCGTCTGGCCATGCTGTTGCAGCGGGTGGCGGGCGGCGCAGAAGCCCTCTCGGCCCGCGAGGCGCTGGCGATGGCCACCCGGGGCGGGGCCGCCGTGCTGCGGCGGGAGGACATCGGCGCCCTGGCGCCGGGCATGGCCGCCGACCTGATCGCTTTCGACCTGGAGCGTCACGAGCTGGCCGGGGGCCACGCCGACCCCGTAGCGGCGCTGTGGTTGTGCGCGCCCGTTGATGTGGATTGGAGCATCATCGCCGGGCGCTTTGTCGTGCGTGATGGGGCACTGGTAAGCCATGAGCTGGCGCGCCTCGTTGCCGAACACAATGCGGCCAGCCGCCAGCTCATGGCTGCGCTCTAGCAGCGCTAGAGGCGTCTAGTCGTCGTGATGATGGTGGCGGCGCGACCCCATGATGCCGCCACCGCCCAACAGCCCTGTGCCCAAAACAAAGCCCAGATCGTACCAGTTGCCGTTATTGTGCACCTCGTAAAAGTTCACGCTGTCGGTGAACAACGAGATGATGAACGTGATCGGCGCGATGATGCCATGCCAGAGGCCGCGCCAGAAACCGGCAACCTTGCCATCCTCGTTCGGCGTGCGCACCTGGGCATTCGGCCCGGCGACGCAAGCCGTGAGCGCAAATACGGCCAACAGCAGAACCAATACGAGCAGAATCCTGTTCATTGTGCCCCTTTCACATTGCCACTGCTATCTGCCTAACGATACGCACACCAGGCGGCGATGTTGCGCGCTTTTGGCGCACATGGCAGGGTAATGCCCGACTGCCACCGTGGCAACGCTCCTTTGCCGTAGAACCAGCGCAAAACGATCCTTGACAACAGGGACTCAATCATGCTATGCTGGCCGCAGTTCGAGGTGAGAAAGGAGGCGTGCTGCATGAAAAGCGCATATGCTGTTTCGCGCTGTGTTTGTGCTGTGCGCCGCGCACCCTAGCTTCGAACGCTGACCGGTTGTTCGCTGCTGCCGCGGGCGCATAGGCCCCGCGGTTTTTTTGTGGCAGACGATCCCGTCTGCTGCGACCAGAGCCGTGGGGATATCACCCGCGGCTCTTTTTTTGTTGGCCAGGGAGGTGGTTGAACGGATGCAGAAGAATGAGCGGGTTGGAAACAAAAACGGCGGCGCCGATGCGGTCCATCGGCTCCACGAGCAGGCGATTGGATCGAATCTACCCAGTCACATAAAGGAACACCACGTTGGACGATACCGTAGACCCGGTTGAGTATTACGAACGTCGTTTTGGCATTACTATCGAGGATAAAGAGCAGCGGCCCCAGAAAGGGCGACGCAAACGCGACAGCGGCCAAGAAGCCCAGGTGCGCGAGTTGGCCGACCCCACCGTTCTGGAGGCCGGTCTGAAGATGACCTACACCCCCAGCCGCTTTGAGGGCCCCTGGCTGGCGGATGCGTTGCGCGGCTTTTACGACCGTGAGCTGATCGCCGATGTGCTCGCCATGATCAAAGGCGGCAAAGAGGCGTGCGTCTATCGCTGCGCCACGACGGGGCCTATCCCCACGCCGCTGGCGGCGGCCAAAGTATATCGCCCGCGCCAGTTTCGCAACCTGCGCAACGATGCCATGTATCGCGAGGGCCGTGCGCCGCTGACCCTTGCGGGCAAACCGCTGACCGAGCGCGATCAGCGCGAAATGCGCGCCATTGCGGGGCGCACCCGCTTTGGCGAGTCATTGATCCATACTTCGTGGCTGATGTACGAGTTCACCGCCATGCAGGCGCTGTTCGAGGCGGGCGCCGATGTGCCCGAGCCTTATGCCGCCGAGAGCAACGCCGTGCTCATGGCATACGTCGGCGACGAGTACACCGCCGCGCCCACGCTCAACAGCGTCAGCCTGGCGCGTAGCGAGGCGCAGGTGTTGTTCGAGCGCGTCTTGCGCAACATCGAGTTGATGCTGCGCCAGGGGCTGATCCACGGCGACCTCTCGGCCTACAACATCCTCTATTGGGAGGGCATCCCGTGGATCATTGACCTGCCCCAGGTGACGCTTTTAGAGAGCAACCGCCGCTCGCACGCCATCCTGGAGCGCGACGTACAGCGCATCTGCGACTATTTCGCGCGCCAGGGGGTGGATTGCGATGCCCACGCCATCAGCGATGATCTCTGGTATCGCTATGGCCAGGATGAAGTCTGGGCGGCGAGCGACTTTGACCTGACCCTCACCGCCAAAGATTGAGGCCAAGGGCGCGACCGAAAAAAGGCCGACGGCTACAACCGTCGGCCTTCACGTTCGTTGACGGCCACGCCGCCGCGGCTTAGAATACCGCCCAGCATGAAACCGGGCTACACATGACCGCACATCGCGCTTTCTGGCCTTGTCTGTTCATTGCCGTTCTACTGGCGTTGCTGGCCGGATGTCAGCCCAACGCGCAGGAGTGGTATACGCGCGGCGTGGCCGCGGTGGATCGCGACGCCTGGGCCGAGGCCGCCGAGGCTTTTGCCAACGCCGGCGATTTTGCCGACGCGCCCGAACGCGCCGCCGAGGCGCTTGCGCTGGTGAGCGATGCCCAGACGCAATACGAGGCCGCCCAAACGGCGATGGACGAGCGGCGCTGGTACGATGCCTATGCGGCCTTACAGCGTGCGCTCGCGCTCGACCCGGCCCACGCTCAGGCGGCCAGTGACCTGGCGCGCGTTACC
>DCTX01000063.1 GCA_002329325.1 Anaerolineales bacterium UBA1429 | reverse complement strand
AAAAGGCGACGGGGCCGGGCGGGCGGGCGCGTTGGCTCGTGACGAGCGCGCCTGCGGGGCTGTACACCCGAGGCCTCTATGCAGGACAAGCTGCAATTCGACGTGAAAAAGAACACTTGTTCTGTTTTTCCTGCTTTTCGCACTGCTCGCCATAACACTACATATTGTGGCGCTGCAATAACGTGCCTACTAGAACTAGTGAACATGGCGTGAACCCAGGATCAGTTCCGCCGAATTTACGCAGAGAGTCTTGCAATCCACCACGCCTGGGGCTATAATGCCGGTACACGATCGAGGCACCCCCTTTCCACGGGGCCCGTTCGTAACCGAGTGCTCTCTGGGACATTTCCCCACTAGCCGGCTCCTCATCGGGCCTTGTCAAGTTTTCTGTGCCGATTCGCCTGATGAGGGGTCTTTCTACCGATAGAGGGAGGCAGCGCATGCAATCCGTCTGTATTCGCCAGGTTCGCAAAAGAGACGGCCGCCTGGTGCCTTTTGACCAGGAAAAGATCACCAACGCAATCTTCAAGGCCGCCCAGGCTGTGGGCGGCGACGACCGCGAGCGGGCCGTTTTCATCTCCGATGCCGTGGTGCAGGAGCTGGCCCAGCGCTATGGCGAGCGAGGCGTGCCCTCCGTTGAAGAGATTCAGGACCTGGTTGAAAGCGCCCTGATCCACTACGGCCATGCCAAGACGGCCAAGGCCTTCATCCTCTATCGGGACCTCCACAGCAAGCTGCGCGATATCCGTGCCCTGGTGGATGCCAACGAGCTGATTGACGGCTACCTGGATCAACTCGATTGGCGCGTCAAAGAGAACAGCAACATGAGCTTTTCTCTTCAGGGCCTCAACAACCATATCTTCTCGGCGGTCAACAGCTCCTACTGGCTGAACCGCCTCTTCCCCAAAGAGGTGCGCGATGCCCACATCAGCGGCGATCTGCACCTGCACGATCTCTACATCCTGGCGGTCTACTGTTGCGGCTGGGATCTGCGTGACCTGCTGATCCGCGGCTTTGGCGGCGTGCCCGGCAAGGTGCATTCCAGCCCGCCGCGGCACTTTCGCTCCGCCCTGGGCCAGATTGTGAACTTTTTCTACACCATCCAGGGCGAGTCGGCGGGGGCGGTGGCCTTTGCCAACTTTGACACCTTTATGGCGCCCTTTATCCGCCACGATCACCTGACCGAAAAAGAGGTGCGCCAGGCCCTGCAGGAGTTCATCTTTAACCTGAACGTTCCCACCCGGGTTGGCTTTCAGACTCCCTTCACCAACCTGACCTTTGATCTCACCGTGCCCGAGATCCTGGCCAACGAGTACGTCATCATCGGCGGCGAGCCCCAGGAGGCCACCTACAGCGAGTTTCAGGAGGAGATGGACCTGCTGAACCGCTGCTTTGCCGAGCTGATGCTGGCCGGGGATGCCAACGGGCGCGTCTTTACCTTCCCGATCCCGACCTACAACATCACGCCCGATTTCGACTGGGACAACCCCAAGCTCGATCCGATCTGGCAGATGACGGCCAAGTACGGCATCCCCTACTTTGCCAACTTTGTGAACTCGGACCTGAGCCCCGATGACGTGCGCTCCATGTGTTGCCGCCTGCGCCTCTCCAACAAGGAGCTGCGCAAGCGGGGCGGGGGGCTCTTTGGCTCCAATCCGCTGACGGGCAGCATCGGCGTCGTCACCCTCAACCTGGCCCGCATCGGCTATCTGGCCAACAGCGAGCAGGAGTTCCTGGCGCGGGTGGGCCGCCTGATGGATATCGCCAAGGAGGCCCTGACCATCCGCCGCCGCGTGATCGAGCGGTTCACCGAGGGCGGGCTGTACCCCTATTCTCAGCACTACCTGGATGGCGTCAAGGCCCAGACGGGCCAGTATTGGGGCAACCACTTTAACACCATCGGCCTCAACGGCATGAACGAGGCCTGCCTCAACTTTATGGGGCTCGATCTGACCGACCAGGGCGCTCGAGACTTTGCCATGCGCGTCCTGAACTATATGCGCGATAGGCTTCAGCGGTATCAGGAGGAGAGCGGGGAGCTCTACAACCTGGAGGCGACCCCCGCCGAGGGCACCAGCTACCGCTTTGCCATGCTGGATCGCAACCTCTACCCGAACATCATCACCGCCGGCGCCGAGAGCCCGGTGGGCGAGGCCTACTATACCAACTCGAGCCAGTTGCCGGTGAACGCCACCGACGACCTCTTTGAGGCGCTGGATTGGCAGGACGGCCTACAGACCCGCTACACCGGCGGCACCGTGATGCACGTCTTCTTGGGCGAACGGATCTCCTCCATCGAGGCGACCAAGAGCCTGGTGCGTCGTGTGGCCGCCAACTACTCGCTGCCGTACTTTACCCTGACCCCCACCTTTAGCGTCTGCCCCGTCCACGGCTACCTGGAGGGCGAGCACTTTGAGTGCCCCAAGTGCGGCACCGAGCAGCCGTGCGAGGTCTATTCGCGGGTGGTGGGCTATCTGCGCCCCGTGAATCAGTGGAACAAGGGCAAGCGCAGCGAGTACAGCGAGCGGCGCACCTTTGCCGTGCGCGAATCCGAGCAGGTGAACACGACCGGCTCATGAAGATCGTCGGCCTGCAAAAGGTCAGCCTGATAGACTTTCCCGACCGCATCGCGGCGACGGTCTTTATTGGCGGCTGCAACCTGGACTGCGGCTTTTGCCACAATCGCTGGATGATCAACGCGGGGGCCATCGAACCGATCATGGCCCCCGCCGCGCTTCTGGAGTGGCTGGCCGCCCGCCGGGGCAAGCTGGACGGCGTCTGCCTGACGGGCGGCGAGCCGTGCAGCGCCCCCGATCTGCCGGAACTGACCCGCGAGATCCGTGCCCTCGGCTTTGCCATCAAGCTCGATACCAACGGCGCCTACCCGGAGCGGCTGCGGGCCTTGCTGGAGGCGGGCCTGCTGGACTATGTGGCCATGGACGTCAAGGCTCCCCTGGATGGCCGCTATCGCGAGGCGGTGCGTACCCCGATCTCCCTGGATGCCCTGCGCCGCAGCATGGCGCTCCTGCGCCAGAGCGGCCTCCCCCACGAGTTCCGCACCACCGTGCATCCCCTACTGGATCGCCGGGCGCTCGGCGACCTGGCCGCCCAGCTCGACCCCACCGATACCTGGGTGCTGCAGCCCTTCGAGCCGAGCCCCGAGGTGCTGGCGGAGGTGCGCGCCCTGCCCGCCCTCTCGCCCGCCGAGATCGAGGCGCTGCTGCCAACGCTGAGGGCCAGGGTGCCTGCCACCTCGCTGCGCGCCCTCTAGCGAGGCCAGCCGAGCAGGCCTGGCCCGACGCCGCTTCCACGAAACCACGACCTACACCGCTTTGTCGTCAAATTCTAATAATGTAACTCAAGATACTTGAAAATAGAGCGGCGATGTGCTACTATGGCCTTGTACGTGTGGCAGCAGTCCATAAGGAGCACCGTATGTCACGCATAAGGCTTGGTCTAGTAGGTTTTGGCCTGATATGGGAGCAAGAGCACGAACCCGAGGTGCAGCTCCTGGGGGATACCTTTGCCGTCACGGCGCTGTGCGCCTCTAGCGATCGTAGCGCCGCCAAGGCGGCTTTCAAGTACGCCGGCCTGCCGTTTACCCGCGACTATCGAGAGCTGGTGGCGCGCCCCGATGTGGATGCCGTGGTGGTGCAGACGCCCATCCCGCTGAACGCGCCCGTGGCCATCGCGGCCCTGCAGGCAGGCAAGGATGTGATCATGGAGAAGCCCATCGGGCGCACCTGTGATGAGGGCGCCCAGGTGCTTTACGAGCGGGAGCAGAGCGGGCGCCGCATCTATGTCCTGGATAACGCCTTCTATCAGCCCCGCTGGGATACCATCCGCGATGTGCTGGCCTCCGGGGCCATCGGGCAGGTGGTGCAGTACGAGCAGGTGGCCCACAACCCCGTGGACCCACTACACCGCACTCAGCGCAGCTATGGCACCACCTCCTGGCGCATTCAGCCTGACTACCCTTTGGGGTACCTGCTGGATGCGGGCATCCACCAGATCGCGGCCCTCTCCAAGCTCTTTGGTCACCCGCGCCAGGTGCAGGCCGTCTCCGTCAAGCTGCGCCCCGAATATGGCGACGTGGATCAGGCGTTGATGCTGTTCGAGTACGAGAACCATATCCACGGCGTCTTTTCACAGTCGGGATACCTGACGGACCAGCGGAACTACTTTTTCATCCGCGGCACCGAGGGGGTGCTGGAGGTCCGCCGGGAGGAGTTGCTGATCGTGGACAATGACGGCGCCGAGACCCACGTGCCGGTGTCGACCTCGGCGGGCGCCCGCGAGATGTGGCAGGCCATCGCCCGCGCCATGCAGGCGGGCGAGGATGCCCCCTACACCGCCGCGCTGGCCTCCAAGGACGTGTGCATCCTGCACGCTGTGGAGCGCGCCCTGAGGATGGGGCAGAAGCAGGAGATCCTGCCCTCGCTTTAGCCGCGCGGCCCTCTTGCCCTCCACCTCCCCTGTCTGGCCCATCGGCTCTGGCAGGGGAGGCCTCTTGCGCATCTCGATCTTCCCGAAAGCTGAGGGCCGACAACGTTGTCATGCAGGAACCGGTATTTGACGCGCGGGGATTGCCGCCTAGAATAGGTCGTGGAGCCGCGCGGCTGCAGGTGGCCTGTCCCCCGCGCCAACCGTCCCGTGGCGCTCGGCGGATACCTTGAGCTGGCGACCCCTAAGGGTTGGGTCGACGAACCGGTTACTGGGGCGCGTTGACGCGCAAGCATCAAAGGGAGGGTATGGGTATGAGACTGGCGATTCAGGCAGGATCGGTTGCAGACGGCACTCTGGAGGGATGCATCGCCTACTGCAAGGCGATGGATGTAGCCAACATCATTCTCACCGCCGCGGCGGTCCCCGGGTATCAGGAGACCGGGCTCCTGGACCTCAAGCTGCTCAAGGCCCAAGTTGCCGCCGTGGAGAAGGCGGGCCTGGCCACAGGCGCGATGCAGTTCTGGCCGCCTTTCTCGCTGGCCGATGAGGCAGCCACCGCCGCCACCATGAGCAAGCTGGGCAAGAATATGGCCACCGTGGCCAAGGCCGGGCTGGACACGCTGACCATGTTCGTCTCCCTGACCAAGCCGGTGGACCCCGCCGACGACGAGGCTCAGTGGGCGACGTACATCTCGTTCTACCAGGAGCTCACCTCGCAGGCGGAGGAGCACGGTATCAAGATCGCGACGCACTTTTCCGGGCATCGGGGGCGCAGCCTTCTGGCCGGTTCCGAGGGCTATCGGCGCCTCTTTGAGGCGGTCCCCAGCCCCAGCAACGGTCTCTGCTTCTGCATCGGGAATGCCTGGAATTCCGAGGGCGAGCGCATCTATAATGCGATCCGCGAGTTCTCCTCGCGCATCTATACCGTTCACATGCGCAGCACCAAGATCAGTTGGGGCGAGTGCCCCTTCTGGTGGGATATCCCCGATGGTCCCGATATCCGCAAGGTCTTCCAGACGCTCAAAGAGGTTGGCTACACAGGCGTGGTCTCGTCTGAGCACATGCCCGAGATCCCCGGCGAGAACAGGCAGGATATCAGCGCCGCCTGGGCAATGGGCTACATGAAAGCGATCATGCGCTACCTGTAGGCGTCATCGGAGCGCCTCTGCATCACCCTTGGTTCGGCATGGGGATGGGGGCTTTGGCCCGCTCTCCCCGGTTCAGCGTAGAATCGAAGTCACGGAGAAAGGTAAACAGCATGTCCACACCTACCAAGATCGGCATCATGGGCTGCGGCGTGATCAGCGGGATCTACATCGAGACCTCGCAGAAGGTGCCGTACATCGAGTGCGTCGCCGTCGCCGACCTCAACCCCGAAGCGGCCCAGTTCCGGGCCAACCAGTATGGGATCCCCAAGGCCTGCTCGCCTGACGAGCTGCTGGCCGATCCCGACGTCGAGATCATCGTGAGCCTGACGCCCAACCGGCTGCATGGCAAGGTCGGGATGCAAATCCTTCAGGCTGGCAAGCACTTTTACGGCGAGAAGCCCTTCTGCGTCTACCGCGAAGAGGCCCTGGCGCTCCTGGCCGAGGCCGGCAAGCGCGGCCTGCGCACCGGCGGCGCGCCCGACACCTTCTTTGGTAGCGCCTGGCAGACCGCCCGCAAGGCGATCGACGACGGCCTCATTGGCCAGCCCATCGCCGCCACCGTCTGCCTGCAGGGACGCCGCGGGCCGCTCACGGCCGAGCAGCGCGCCATGTTCGCCCAGTTCGCCCAGAACCCGACCCGCTCCACCGCCCCCGGGCACGTGAGTTTTTTCTCGGTGGATGGCGGCAAGTACGGCGTCAGCAACACCTTTGACATGGGCGGCTACTATGCCGTCAACGTCATCAACCTGTTGGGCCCTGCCACCCGCGTGGTCGGCATGACCGCCAGGGCATTTGACGAGGTGGTGCGCGGCGATCGCACCGTCAAGATCGAGGCCCCCACCCATGTGACCGGCGTGATCGAGTTCGCCAACGGTGCCCTGTGCCAGTGGCTGACCACGTCTGACGTCTATGGCACGGGCCTGCCCCACATCGAGATCTATGGCACCGAGGGTTCGCTGCGCTGCCCCGATCCGAACATCTTCCCCGGGCAGGTGTTCCTGCGCAAGCCCGAGAGCCAGGAGCTGATCGAGCTCGAGTGCACCCACTCCATCAGCCAGGATACCCGCGGCATCGGCGTCGCCGATATGGCCCTGAGCATCCAGAAGAACCGCCCGCACCGCGCGGCCGGCGAGATGGGCGCCCACGTTGTGGACATCCTCAACGCCTTGCACGAATCGGCGGAACAGGGTGTGCGCATCGACCTGCAGACCACCTGCCCGCAGCCCAAAGCGCTGCCAGTGGGTCTGCCCAACTGGACGCTTGACGAATAGCAGGCGCATCCGAGAGGCAGGGCTCCCAAGCCCTGCCTCTTTTCACACATAGGCGCAGCTTTCAGACAACCTTGGGCAGAGGCCCGAACGGCGCGCCAGTGCTCTGCCACCCTGGAGAGGTCATGCCATCTACAGTCAAGATCGCCTTTGTCCCTTCGATCCGCCATCCGCGCTCCCACGTTTGGGGCGCCCCCCTGCGTCAGCGCACCCTCGACGCCCTGGCCACGGTGCCGGGCCTCGAGATCGTCGTGCCCGATGAGAGCGTCACACCCTACGGCTGCATCCAGAACGACGACGAGGCGCTGGCCGCCATCGCGTTCTTCAAGCAGCATGACATCGACGGCGTTATTGTGGGGGGCATGGATTTCGCCGACGAGATCTCGGCCGCCACAGTCGCCACCGCCCTGAACAAGCCCGTGCTGCTCTTTGCCACCAAGGAGGGCGAGCTCCGCCCCGATGGCGAGCGCGTCTCGGATTCGTTCTGTGGCTCTCTCTCCATTGGCGTGGCCCTGCACCGCCGCAAGACGCCCTTTACCTTTGCAGGCCTGGTCTGGCCCGAGGAGCCTGCCTTCCTGCAAAAGGTGCAGGATTTCGTCCGCGGCTGCGCGGCGATGCGCGCCTTTATGGGCGCCCGCATCGGCCAGATCGGCGTTCGCCCCGAGCGCTTTGAGACCGTGGCCTACAACGAGCCGCTGCTGCTGGACAGGTTCGGCCAGAAGATCGTCCCCATCGCCGTCAGCGCCATGGCGCAGATGGCCCTGGCGATCCCCGAGGATGACGCCGACGTACAGCGCACCATCCGCGAGATCATGGGCGAGGCGACCGTCCTCAATGTGGGCAACAAGACGTTGCTGCGCATGGCCCAGTACGAGCTGGCCGTGGAGCGTTGGATGAAGGCCCGCCAGGTGTCGGCCATCGCCCAGCTGTGCTCTGCCGTGCGCCCCCTCATGGGCGTGGCGGCCTGCTCCACCTTGGGGCGTCTCACGGGCAAGGGCCTGATGGCCTCCTGCGAGACCGACGTCCTGGGGGCGCTGGACATGATCACCCAGTACAACGTGGCGCTGCAGGCGACGGTGCCCCACTTTATCGACTGGACGGTGCAACACCGGGTGCACGAGAACGTCTTTTTGGCGTGGCACTGTGGCAATGCCCCCGTCTGCCTCAAGGCCGAAGGGGCCGACGCCACCCTGCGCGCCCGTGGGCGTGCGCTGGATGCGCCGATTCCCGATGGCGACGAGGGCGCCGGTGTGTGGGACACGCGGCTGCGCCCCGGCGTGGTGACCATCACCCGCCTGGTGGAGTATGATGGCGCCTACAAGATGCTCATCACCAAGGGCAAGATCATCGAGGACCCGGCGCCAGAGCGCGGCTCGGGTTCTTGGGTAGAGGTGCCCGATCTGGCCGGGCTCTACCAGGTCCTCTTTGAGGAGGGCTTTATCCATCACGCCAGCATGATCCATGGCGACCTGGGCGACGCCCTGCAGCAGTTCTGCAAGTTCGCGGGCATCCAGACCGTCGTCGTGTAGGAGACCGTGGCGGGAGCCGAAGCTGGCCCCCGCCTACCCAGACCGGCGAATCAGATGCGGAGATATGCCATATGGCAAACGACATGATCGGAATCGGCAGCGGCTGCATTGATCATCTTTCCATCGTGCGGCGGACGCCCGATGGTTGGGAGGAGTGCGGGCCGCCCCTGGCGCAAGGCGGTGGCTTGGCCGCTACCGGCGCCACGGCCATCTCGCGGCTGGGAGGCAGCGTCGAGTTGTGGGGCATCGTGGGCGATGACTATCACGGCCAGATGATCCGCACCGAGCTGGAGCGCGATGGCGTGGATATCAGCCAGCTACGCGTGGTGCCCGGCATGCGTTCCTTCAGCAGCTACATCGAAGTGGACGCCGATACGGGCGAACGCACCATCTACGGCTCCGGTTTTCGGGGACGGCCCGACGACCTGGAGACTTACTTTGACCCTGCTCGCGCCAAGCATGCCAAGGCGATGCTGGTGACCAGCTTTGTTCCCTCGGTGGCGATCGAGGCTGCCCAGTATCTCCACGCAGTGGGAGGCCTGGTGGTGGCCGATCTCTTCCAGGTGGACGGCCCCGTGGCCGAGATGGTACATCATGTGGATGCCATCATCATGCCCGAGTTCTCGGTGGAGCCGATGGTGGGTTCCTTTGACATCCCTGCCGCCCTCAGGAAGCTGGCCGACCTGGGCTCCTCCATGCCCGCCATCACCGTGGGGCCCGAGGGCTGCTACTACCTGGCCGAGGGCGTCGTGTACCACTGCCCCGCCTTCAAAGTCCGGGCGGTGGATACCACCGGCTGCGGCGACTCGTTCCACGGCGCGTTCACCTACTGCCTGGCTCAGCGCTGGAACCAGCACGAGGCGATCCGCTTCTCCTCGGCGGTGGCCGCCCTCAAGGCGACCAAGCTGGGGGGACGCTCCGGGCTGCCCACGCTGCCGGCCGTGCGCGAGTTCATGGAGTCGCGGCCCGACGAGGCCCGCGCCCGCAGGCTCGACAACGGCGTGGCCGTCTAGCAGCGCGCAGGGAGATGGGCGGTGTCCGCGCCGCCCATCTCCCTGTTCTCCTCCAACTCCTCTGAGGCCTCCCCGGGCGCTCCGGCGGGCCCTCTTGCCCCAATCCCAGGTGCTCTGCATGAGATCCCCTTGTATGGATACCGCCTCGCCGATGGACAGGCGCGGGCGCGTTTCGCCTCATGATCGGACGGGGAAGCGAGCCGTAAGGCGACCAAGACCTGAAGAGAGCCGCGCCACTTCTTTAGCTCGCATCGCATGACCTATACGTCTCTGCAATTAGTCCCCACAATGAGCCAGACCGGCTTTGTCTCCCCCCTTTCTCGCACTTGCGCCTCGTCCCTCTCTGCGCTATAGTGCCCCCGTTTCGCAGGCCAGCGGCCAGGGGTTACGCCCCACCATTGGGGCCAACCGCCGCACCACTCACACAGGTCAAGGAGGCTACCGTGCCCAAGAGGTCACGCATCGAATCTATTGTGGCGCGCCAAGTATTCACGGGGCGCGGGCATCCCGGCATCGAGACCACCGTCACCACCATGAACGATGCCACCGGCGTCGCCACGGTGACGGCCGGCCTCTCGGTGGGGGATTACGAGGTCAAGTTCGCTTATGATGGCGGCTCTCGTTGGGCTGGACGCGGCGTGCAGCGCGCTGTGGATAGCGTCAACAACATCATCGCCCCGGCCCTCCGAGGCATCGATGCCACCCGCCAGATCGAGATCGACCGCCTCATGCTGGAGCTGGATGGCACGCCGGATCGCAGCAAGCTGGGGGGCAACACCATCGCCAGCGTCTCGGCGGCGGTGCTCAAGGCGGCGGCCAACAGCCTGGAGATCCCCCTCTACGAGCATATCGGCGGCGTCAACGCCTGTGTGCTGCCGGTGCCCGGCGTGGGCCTGCTCAACGGCGCCAAGCGCTACGGCGGCGGCGAGCGCGCCGGCGACAAGCCCAGCTATGAGATGGTCTGCTACGGGTTCGACTCCTTCGCCGAGGCCTCCTACGCAGCCTGGGACGCCCAGCGCGCCTACCAGAAGCTGGTGGCCGAGCGCCTGAACCTGGATTCCCAGTTCGTGCGCTTTATCCCCATCGGCGCGATCCAGCACGATCGCCAGATGTGGGACCTCATGGCCGAGGCCATCGCCTCGCGCGGCTACGAGGGCCGCATCGGCCTGCAGGTGGATGTGGCGGCGGGCACCTACTTTGACAACGAGAAGGGCGTCTTTGTGGGGCTGTTCTCCGCCGAGGACAAGACGGTGGACGAGTTGATTGAGCTGTACAAGTGGATGGTGGCCAATTATCCCTTTGTCATCTTTGAGGACCCGCTGGACGAGGACGACTTTGAGGGACACGCGCGCCTGGTGCGCGAGGTGCCCATCGAGATCGTGGGCGATGACCTGTTCACCACCAACCCCGAGCGGGTGCGCCGAGGCATCGAGATCGGCGCGGCCAACGCTGTGCTGCTCAAGGTCAACCAAGTGGGCACCATCACCGAGGCGTTCGAGATGACGCGCCTGGCGCACCGCCACGGCTATGGCGTCATGCCTTGCGGCAGCCGGGGCGAGGGGCCCGATATCGCCGATTATGCCGTGGGCCTCATCACGGGGCACCTGCGCGGCGGCGGCACGGGCGACGCCGCCAACCGCCTGCTCAAGATCGAGGAGGAGCTGGGCCCCCGCGCCCAGTTCGCCGGCAAGGAAGGGCTGCGGCTGCGGAGCTAGCCCTTGGCACGCAAACAGGAGGGGCGATTCGTCGCCCCTCCTGGCGTATTGTCTGAGGCATAGCCGGTGCGGGGGCGCCGGCCATACGCGGTACAGGATGGGGTACAGGGGATGATCATCAGGAATCGGGATGAACTGCTCTCCCACGGCCAGGTGGAGGGGCGCCGCCAGGTGCTGGATATCCTGGAGGCCGGCATGGCCGCCGGAGACCCTTACGATAACGTCTGCAAGGCTTTGCGCATCGAGGGCGGCAAACTGATCATCGGCTCGGACGAGTTCCCTCTGGGGCCCATGGTGGGGCACAACATGACGAGGCCACGGCCCTTCCCGCCCGGGCCCCTGGTGCTGGATCTGGACGAGATCGGCGACATCTACCTGGTGGGTGGGGGCAAGGCCGCCCAGCGTCAGGCCGAGGCCATCGAGGACATCCTGGGCGACCTGATCACCGATGGGCATGTGAACGCCAAAAAGGGCGACCAGATCCGGCTCAAGCGGGTGGGCGTGACCCTGGCGGGCCACCCCTCTCCCGACGAGGATAGCGTGGCCGGCGCGCAAAAGATCGTCGAGATCGAGCGCCGGGCCAAAAAGGGCGATATCGTGTTCATGTCCGAATCCGGCGGGGGAACGGCCCTGCTGACGTTGCCCGCCCCCGGCCTGACCCTGCGGGACATCCAGGACGTGAACCGCTGCCTGTATCTGGAACACGGCGCGCCCATGCCCGTGGCCAACGCCGTGCGCTTTTTGCTGATGACGCTCCGGCAGAAGCACAGCCGCCACGTGGGCGATGCGACGCTCATCATGTTCTCCACCGAAGAGCGCCCGCCCAGGAACCCCGTCAGCCTGGACCCGCCGCGAACCATCACCGACGAGTACGACTATGCGATCTTTTTGCTCAAGGAGTATGGTTGCTGGGACGAGATCCCCGAGGCGGTGCGCCAGTTCCTGCTGCGCAAGGACCCCGCCTATGGCAAGCTGCGGCCCGAGGATTGGTACGACAAGCCGCATTTTCGCATCCGGGTCATGGGCCCCGAGTACATGCTGGCGGCGGCGGAGCGCAAAGCCCATGAGCTGGGGCTGAACGCCGCCATCCTGGCCTCGGCCCTGAGCAGCGTGGAATCGCGGGTGGTGGGCGAGAGCATGGCCTACATCGCCCGCGAGATCGAGCTCTACAACCGCCCCCTGCAGGCGCCAGCCGTCTTTATGATCGGGGGTGAGCTGGTGGTCACCACGGGCAAGGATGCCGGCGAGGGCGGCCGCAACTCGGAGTTTGTGGCCAGCGCCGCCACGCGCATCGTCGGCAGCCGGCGCATCGTCATCGGCTCCGCCGATTCCGATGGCAGCGATGGCCCCACGGACTATGCCGGGGGGATCGTGGATGGCTACACGGTGGAGCGGGCAGCCGCGGCGGGGCTGGATGTGGCGGAGGAGCTGCGGCGGCACAACACCTGCGGGCTGCTGCGGGGGATCGGCGACGCGATCCACACCGGCGTGCTGCGCACCAACGTCCAGGATCTGCGGGTGATGTACGTGGGCCCGCAGGAGCAGAAGAGTTAGCGAGGGCGCGGACGACCTCGCCCGCGCCTCTGACGTCTCGTCTTGACCGATCCAGGGGACGGCCCCCGCTAGGGCGCCGTCCCCATCGTCTTCTCTACGCCCTCGATCAGGCCCCGCATATAGCCCACGGCGAACAAGCGCCCCCACAGGCTGTAGCCGGGGCGGTCGTTGGGCTCGCCCTCCAGCGCGGGCACATGATCGGGCCGCATGGGCCCCGCAAAGCCGACGCGATAGTAGGCCTGCATGGCGGCGAACATGTCGGTATCGCCGTCATCGTGGAACGCCTCGGAAAAGTCGCTGGCCGTGCCCCGCAGGTTGCGGAAATGGGCAAAGAACAGCTTCCCCTGGCGGCCAAAGCGCTCGATGGCCGCCGGTATATCGGCGCCCATCTCGGCAAAGCAGCCCTGGCAGAAGGTGATCCCATTCACCGGGCTGGGGACCAGGTCTATCACCCGCTGAAAGGCGTCCGGATGGGTCAGGATGCGCCCGATGCCGCAGATCGGCGAGAGGGGCGGATCGTCGGGGTGGATGGCCAGCTTGACCCCCGCCTCCTCGGCCACGGGCACCACGGCCCGCAAGAAGTAGGCCAGGCTCTCCCAAAGCTGCTCCTCGGGCACGATGCCATGGGGCGTCAGGGGCCCCCGCTGCATCAGCTCGTGGCGGTAGCTGGTGGCCAGGGCGCCGCCACGCACCCGGGTGGTGAAGGAGGTGCGCAACCAGGGGAAGACGGCCATCCAGTTGTAGCAGATGATGGGGATGCCTGCCGCGCCGATGTTGCGCAGCGAGCGCTGCCAGTTCTCGATCTCCTGGTCGCGCCCGGGCAAGCCCAGTTTGACCGTATCCGAGATCGCCAGGCTCTCGATGACGGACCAGGTCAGCCCGGCCTCCTCGATGCGCTGGCGCTGGGCCATGAGGGGGCGGAACTCCCACACGGGCTGGGCGCCGGGCGCGCCCCGCAGGGTGGTGACGATGTCATCCACGCCGATCTGGCGGGCCAGCGTGAGGTAGCTCTCGGTGATCTCTGGCAGCACCAATCCGATGCGCATGGGCGGGCTCCTCCTGTACATGTATCTGGTGGGCGCAGATGTGCTTCGCCCCTGCGGCTCGTCGCTCTGCTGCCCCTACGGACGCGCGCCGGGGCGTCGCGCTAGCTCCACAGCCGGTCGTGGGAATCCAGCCGGTCCCAGGCGTCGGTGGGCTCCCACAGGCCCGGCTCCTCGGGATCCAGGTGGGCGGCGATGACCTCGTCGTTCAGAGATTCGATGCCCAGGCCGGGGGCTTCGGGCACGGCGATGTGGCCATCCTGGACGATGGGGTTGGGCAAACCCGTCACCAGCTCGTTCCACCAGGGCACGTCCACCGAATGGTTCTCCAGCGCCGTAAAGTTCTCGGTGGCGGCGGCGACGTGCACGGCGGCCATGCACGCGATGGGCGATTCGGCCATGTGGATCGCCATGGCCACGCCGTGCTCTTGGGCCAGGTCGCCGATCTTCTTCAGCTCATAGATGCCGCCGCAGGTCAGCAGATCGGGATGGATCACCGAGACGCCGCCCGAGGCCAGCAGCGGCGCAAAGCCCTCCTTGAGATAGATGTCCTCGCCGGTGCAAATCGGCGTCTCACAGGACTGGGCCAGCCGCACATAGTGCTCGGTCATCTGCCAGGGCAGCATATCCTCGTACCAGGCCAGATTGTACTTGTCCAGGCGGCGGGCGATCTTGATGCAATCCTCGATGCCGATGTGGCCAAAGTGATCGGTGGCCAGGGGCACGTCATAGCCGATCACGGCGCGCACGTCGGAGACATACTGCTCCAGGCAATCGAGGCCGTGCTCGGTGATACGGATGCCGGTGAAGGGGTGGGCGGTGTTGTTGAGGGCGTACCAGCGGCGGGCCAGGCTGCGCCGCTCCTCCTCGCCGTACTCGGGGCCGGGGCGCCGAACGGCGCGGCGGGTCTCCTCCAGGTAGCCCAGGGGGGCCGTGAGGGCGCCCGGCTCATCCTGGATCAGGTTGATGCCCACATCCATCTTGAGGAAGGTAAAGCCCATCTCGAGGCGTTTCTGCAGGGCGTGGCCCATGGCCGTGCCGTCTTCTCTGCCGTGGACGTCGGTATCGCAATAGACCCGCACCCGGTCACGGAACTTGCCGCCCAGCATCTGGTAGACCGGCACGCCGTAGGCCTTGCCGGCCAGGTCCCACAAGGCCACCTCGACGCCGCTGACGCCGCCGCCCTGGCGGGCATGGCCGCCGAACTGCTTGATGCGCCGAAAGATCTGGTCCACATTGCAGGGGTTCTCGCCCAGGAGGCGGCTCTTGAGCATCAGGGCGTAGCTCTTGCTGGCGCCATCGCGCACCTCGCCATAGCCGACAAGGCCCTGGTTGGTGTAGACCTGGATCAGGGGGCAACGCATGGGCGCGCCAACGATGGTGGCGATGCGCACATCGGTGATGCGCAGCTCGGAGGGGCGGGAATAGGCGCTTGCGTTGTCGAGGAGCCGGACAGAGTCGTTGGGTGGCATAGCGCTAGGGCACTCCTTGCTGGGAATCCGGTCAGGACGGAGCTGAGCCGACGGTGGGGAGCATATCGAGAGAGGGGGGGCGTGTCAACCCGTGTGCCAGCGCGAAGGAGGCGCCCCGCGGGGTCGCGGGTCCACGGTGCGTACACCGGCCTCGCCGGCGGCGGGCTCGCTCCTACGGGAAGAAGCCAGCAAAGCATAGAAAAGCAGGGCGGGGCGAAGCTCGTCTTCGCCCAGGATACGCAGCGCCGCTCGTGAAGGTGGGCGGACACAAGGTTCGCCCCTACGGGACTGGGCGTGGCGTCGCGTTCACAGGATGACCCGCTACCTATGTCCTGACACAAGGTGTAACCTATGTGTTGACACACGACCGCTCGTCTTCGCCCAGGATGCGCAGCGCCGCTCGTGAAGGTGGGCGAACACAGGGTTCGCCCCTACGGGACTGGGCGTGGCGTCGCGCTCACAGGATGACCTGTTACCTATGTCCTGACACAAGGTGTAGCCTATGTGTTGACACACGACCGCTCGTCTTCGCCCGCCCTGCGCGGCCCAGCGTTCTCGCCGAGCCACAAGATCGCCTTTGACGCCGCCCTGGTCTTGGCCGCGACACGAGTTGACACTAGGTAGCGATCTTGTTATAATGCGCGTAGAACTTACTCATGTGAACCACCTCTGCAAGAAGCGCCCTCTGGCGCTTTACAGCTCCTTTCCTTGTTCTCGTCGCTTTCCTCATGTTGGCTAAACGCAGCGGGTGTGCGTTATGCCGTGTCTGGCGCCGCCCCCTTGTTCCTTTTGTGGCGCGGCGATGGCCCTTACGCTGATTTCCCCAATGGAGTGTGCAAGTGAACATCGTTGAATACGAAACGATGACTTTGGCCGAACTGCGCGATATGGCCCGCAGCAAGGATATCTCGGGCTATAGCCGCCTCAAGAAGCAGGACCTCATCTTGCGTCTTTTGCGCTCGCAGGCCGAGGAGCGCGGCTTGCTCTTTGGCGGGGGCGTGCTGGAGATCGTGCAGGACGGGATCGGTTTCTTGCGGAGCGACCATCTGCTGCCCGGCCCCGAGGATGTGTACGTCTCCCAGTCGCAGATCCGACGCTTCGGCCTCCGCACCGGGGACATGGTCATCGGCCAATTGCGCCAGCCCAAGGACTCGGAAAAGTACTATAGCCTGTTGCGCGTCGAGGCCATCAACGGCCTGGATCCCGAGCAGGCCAAGAACCGCCCCATCTTTGAGCGCCTGACCCCCATCTTTCCCTATCAGCAATACCGCCTGGAGACCTCGCCCAACATCTATGCCACCCGCCTGATGGACCTGCTGGCCCCGATCGGCCGCGGCCAGCGCGGGCTGATCGTCTCGCCTCCCAAGGCCGGCAAGACCACCATCCTCAAGCAGATCGCCAACGGCATCACGGCCAACTATGATGACGTGCACTTGATGGTGGTGCTGATCGGCGAGCGGCCCGAAGAGGTGACCGACGTGGATCGCTCGGTGGAGGCTGAGGTGGTCAGCTCTACCTTTGATGAGCCGGTGCAGAACCACGCCAAGGTCGCCGAGGTGGCGCTGGCCCGGGCCAAGCGCCTGGCCGAGGTGGGCAAGGACGTGGTCATCCTCCTGGATAGCATCACCCGCCTTGCACGCGCCTACAACTTGATTGTTCCGCCGAGTGGACGTACACTGACCGGCGGGTTGGATCCCGCAGCGGTGCATCCGCCCAAGGGCATTTTCGGCGCCGCCCGCAAGCTGGAAGAGGGAGGAAGCCTCACCATCATTGCCACCTGCCTGGTGGATACCGGGAGCCGCATGGATGACATCATCTATGAGGAGTTCAAGGGCACGGGCAATATGGAGCTTCACCTGAATCGCAAGCTCTCGGAGCGCCGGATCTTTCCTTCGATCGACATAGAACGCTCGGGTACCCGCCGTGAGGAACTCTTGCTCAAGCCCGATGTCCTGAGCCGCGTCTGGCTCCTGCGCCGTATGATCGATACCATCGGCAGCTTTGAATCGGTCGAGTTGATCCTGGAGCGTCTGAGCAGGACCAAATCGAACGAGGAGTTCCTCAGGACACTGAACAAGGACATCTAGTACATGCAAGGTTCGCGAGCTCTTGCGCGCGTTACCAAAGCCTATTCCGCAACCCGATCTCCACAATCATCCGCCTGGTCTGTTCCTTGGCGCGATCAGCCTACGATCTCGCGCTATGCCGGGCACCTCATCCTCGGTCTCCTGCTGCTGGTCCTGATCTATGGTGTATCGCCCGTGCGCCTGGACGCGCCCGAGCTGGATACGCCTGTGCTGCAGGAAGGCCTGCCGGATAGCGAGGTCGCCGTGCCTTCCTCCGCCTACGCCCTGACCCAGCCCGTACCCAGCGCCCGCTATCTCGAGGCGGGCGCCGTGCCGTTCACCATGCGCACCTGGGGCGAGACCCTGCCCATGATGGAGGAGCCCCGCCGCGTGCTGCGCACCACGGTGACCCAGTACACGGTGCAGGCGGGAGATACGATGCTGGGGATCGCCCAGCGCTTTGGCCTCAAAGGCACCACCCTGCTCTATGCCAACGACTCCTTGGCCGACCAGCCGGATCTGCTCAAGATCGGGCAGGTGCTCAACATCCTGCCGGTGGACGGCGTCTATCATACCGTGGCCAAGGGGGAGACGGTGGAGAGCATCGCCACCAAGTACAAGGTGGATGCCGATGCCATCGCCCTGTATCCGGGCAACAACCTGGCCGCACCCTATGAGCTGGCGGTGGGCCAGAAGCTGATCGTCCCTGGCGGCGTCAAGCCGTACGTGCCCCGCACGGTGACGACCTACCATGCCACCGGCACGGCGACGCGGGCCGGCGCCACGGGCACGGGCCAGCTGGCCTGGCCCATGAGCGGCCGGATCAGCCAGGGCTACTGGGAGGGGCATCGCGCCATCGATATCTCGGCCGTGCGCGGCACGTCCATCCTGGCCGCGGATAGCGGCACCGTCGTCGCCGCTCAATACTCCAACGTCGGCTATGGCCGCATGGTGGTGATCGATCACGGCAACGGCTACCAGACCCTCTATGCCCACATGGACGCCTTTTACGTGGAGGTGGGCCAGGCGGTCACCAAGGCGCAGGTCATCGGCAAGTGCGGCAGCACGGGCAACTCGACGGGGCCGCACCTGCACTTTGAGGTGCGCAAGGGCGGCGTGCAACTCAACCCGTATAGCTTTTTGCCGTGAGTCTCGCGGCGGAACGCCAAGGCGCCTCTCCGGAAGGAGAGGCGCCTTTTGTATGCGTGGGAACCGATCCTAGGGCGTGGGCGTGGGCGCTTCGGCCGTCGGATCGGCGGCCGCTCCGCCGGTCGCCTCGGGCGTGGGCGACTCGGTGATGGTGGGCTCGGCCGTGGCCGTGGGCGTTGGCGGGGTGACGCCAAGCGTTGGCTCCAGTGTGGCCGTCGCCGTGGGCGAGGGCGTGAGGGTGCTGGTGGCCGTCGCCGTAGGCGAGGGCGTCAGCGTGCTCGTCGCCGTAGGGCCCAGGGTGGCCGAGGGCGATACGGTGGGCGTCAGCGTCCCCAGGGTGGGCGAGGGCGTCAGGGTAGGGCTGGGGGTTGGCTGGGCCTGGCCCACGATGCGCACCAGGGCGCGAGCCTCGTAGCGCGCCCCCTGGCGATCCACCACCGCCAGCCGCAGGGTATACTCTCCTTCCAGGAGGCTGCGGGCGTCCCAACTGCCCAGCAGGCCATCGCGCACCGGCGTAGCCACGTCCGACGTGACGCGCAGCCAGGCACCCGGCTCCGGGCCGGCGCCATACTCGACATAATAGTAGGCGAACTCGGCCACCTGGGCGCTGCCCATCACCGCCAGCACGGCCGGCGCGCTCTCTTGCGGCATCTGCAAGGCCACCAGCGGCGCCTGAACATGGACGCTGCAACTGTCGCGAGGCGGCACTGCCAGCCCCTGCTGCTGCATCCACTCCTCCCAGCCGAGGCCATAGTCCACATAGAAGCGTTCTTCCACTGTGTCCGCGGGGCAGTTCTCGGTGGCGAGCTGCCCGCTCACCTGGCAGATGGCCACGTGGCGATGCACCTGGCATTCCTCCGGCTGATTCTCCTCCAAGACGAGCGCCTTGACGGCAGCCGGGCAGTCGTCGGTGTGGCGCTGGCCCGAGATGGGGCACACGTCGATCTCCACCAGGCCGGCAGGGCGCTCGAAATCCGGGTGCGGCTGGCCTGCCAGGGCCTCCTCCATGAAGGCGTGCCAGAGGGGCGCCGCCCCCCGGGAGCCCGCCAGCCGATCCATGGGATGGTTATCGTTGTTGCCCACCCACACCCCCGTTACAAAGCGGGGCGTGTAGCCGATGGTCCAGGCGTCGCGATAGTCGTCGGTGGTGCCGGTCTTGACGGCGGCGGGGAAGGAGAGCTTGAGGGCGCTCTCGGCCCCAAAGGCGCGGCTGCGGGCCTGATTGTCCGCCAGGATGTCGCTCATCCAGTAGGCGTGGCGCGCGTCAATCACCCGCACGGGCTCGCTCTCGCCGGGCCCCGCCACGATGTTGCCCGCCTGATCGCGGATGTAGAGGATGGCGCGGGGCTCCACGCGGTAGCCGCCGTTGGCAAAGGCAGCATAGGCCGCCGTCATCTCCAGCAGGGTGACCTCGCCGCCGCCCAGGGTCAGCGAAAGGCCGTAATCGGGGCGGTTCAGCGACTGAATGCCGAGCCGGTGGGCCACCTCCAGCAGCGCGGGCAGGCCGATCTGGTTCAGCGTGGACACGGCCGGGATGTTGCGCGAGGAGGCCAGCGCCACCCGCAGCGAGATGGGCCCCCACTCCTGCTCGTCATAGTTCTTGGGGATGTAGGGCGGGTTGGCGCCATCGGGGAAGCTCTGTCGCACGTCCATCAGCATCGTGGAGGGCGACCAACCCCGCTCAAAGGCGGCCAGGTACGTCAGGGGCTTGATGGTCGAGCCGGGTTGGCGCAGGCGCGTGGCCACGTTCACCTGGCCGCCGATGGTCTCGTCGTCGAAATCCACGCTGCCCACCATGGCCAGGATCTCGCCGGTGTGCGGGTCCAGGGCCACCAGGGCTGCGTTGCTGGCATCGCGCTCTCGCAGGGTATCCACATGTTCGCGGGTGAGTTGCTGCGCCTTGCGCTGCAGGTCCAGATCCAGGGTCGTATAGACGGAATAGCCACCCCGGTACAGGGCCTCGGCGCCGTACTCGGCCTCCAGTTGGGCCCGGACATAGTCCACCCAATGGGGCGCCTCGCTGTAGCCGCCGGTGGGGCGGGGGCGCAGCGTCAGCGGTGTCCTGACCGCCTCGTCGAACTGGGCCTGGGTGATGCGCCCATCGGAGAGCATGAGCCGCAGGACGGTGGTGCGCCGCTCCAGGGTGGCTTCGGGATCCAGGTAGGGGTCATACACATAGGGCGCCTGCAGGATACCCGCCAGCAGGGCCGCCTCGGGGAGGGTCAGGTCGGCGGGGCGCTTGCCAAAGTAGGTATCTGCCGCCGCGCCGATGCCATAGGCCAGGTTGCCAAAGTAGGAATCGTTCAGGTAGACCGTCAGGATCTCTTCTTTGGAGTAGCGCCGGGTGATCTCGGCGGCCAGGATGGCCTCCTTGATCTTGCGCTCCCAGGTCTGCTCGGGCGTCAGGAACAGGTTCTTGACCACCTGCTGGGTGATTGTGCTGGCGCCGCTGACGATCTCGCCCTCGCGCAGGTTGCTCAGCAGAGCGCGAACGATGGAGAACGGATTCACCCCCGGATTGGAGAAGAAGGTCGAATCCTCGGTGGCGATGACCGCGTCCAGCAGCACGGGGGGCAGCTCGTCATAGGTCAGGATGGTGCGCCGGCCTCCATGGGGATCCAGGATCTCGTAGAGCAGGCGCCCGTGGCGATCATAGATGCGGGTGGTCTGAAAAGGCACCTGGCGAGCGTACATCTCCTGAGGCGAGGGCAGGCTGCGGGCATAGTAGGCATAGACGCCTAGGCCGACGGCGATGGCGAGCAACGCCAACACCGCCAGGGCGACCAGGCCGAACAGGAGGCCGCGCCCCACCAGGGAGCGCCAATCCTCCGGGGGAGCGCCGGGCTGCGCCCCCGGAGGCGGCGGCGGAGGGGGATACATATTCATCTTGCCACCCCAAACTGCTATCGCTAGATTCGCACGTGCGGTAGACGCGCGTCGCTCGTCAGGAGTTCCACCCGGCGCCGCGGCCGGCTGCCGCGAGAGCCTGACGCAGCTCGGGGTAGGGGCGGATGCAGCCATCCTGGAGCGCCCAGATCCCCGTGGCGAACCGCTGGATAAAGTACCGGTCGTGTACCACGGCCAGCACGGTGCCGGGGAAATCGGCCAGGGCCTGCTCGAACCGCTCCCGCGAGGGGATGTCCAGGTGGTTGATGGGCTCATCCAGCAGGAGCAGGTTGCAGCCCTTGAGCACCAGCAGCCCCAGCGAGAGGCGCGCGCGCTCGCCATAACTCAGGTTGCCCAGCCGGGCAAAGACCTCGTCGCCGCTGAACAGGTAGTAGTGCAGAAAGCGGCGGGCGTCGGTCTCGGACAGGGCGGCCACCCGCTGGACGGCCTCCAGCGCGTTGCTCTCCAGGTCCAGGGTCTCTTGCTCCTGAGCAAAGTAGCCGATCTGCACGTTGCTGCCGATGCGGATCTGGCCCGCCGTGGGCTCCTGCCTGCCCATGATGATGCGCAGCAGCGTCGTCTTGCCCGACCCGTTGGGGCCCACCAGGGCGATGCGCTCGCTGCGCCGCAAAGTCAGCGTCACGTCCTCGAACAGGACGCGCTCGCCAAAGGCCTTGGCGAGCCCCTCCAGCAGGAGGACATCCTGGCCGCTGGGCGGCGTGTTGACGAACTCGAGGTTCATCTGCCAGGTCTGTCTTGGCTTGTCCAGGAGGTCTTCCGATTCGAGCAGGCGTTCCAGGCGCCGCTGGCGCATCACGGCCTGCCGCGCCACCTTTTTCGCCTGCTTGCGATAGTGGAAATTGATCGTCTCGTGCTCGATGCGGCTGGCCTGGCCCTTCCACTGCTGGATGGCGCCTTCCAGCCGGGCGATGCGCTCCTGCTGATCTGTGTACTCTTGCCAGTGCTTCTCGCGCTCGCGAAGCTTGGCCTCGGCGTACGCCGAGTAGTCGCCTGGGTAGATCGTCAGGGTGTGGGTCTCCGGGTTCATCTCCAGCACCGATTGGATCGTGTTATCCAAAAAGGTGCGGTCATGGGAGACCACCAGCAACGCGCCATCAAAGGTCGCCAGGTAGCCCTCCAGCCATTCCAGGGCCTCGATGTCCAGGTGGTTGGTCGGCTCGTCCAGCAGGAGCAGCGCTGGGTCTTGCAACAGGATGCGCGCCAGCCCCAGGCGGGTCTTTTGCCCGCCGCTCAGGATCGCCAGGGGCGTATCCCGGTCGATGTCGGCCAGCCCCAGGCCGGCCAGGATGCCGTCGATCTCGTGCTGCGGCATGATGGTGGCCGAGGCGGTCAGGCGGTCCAGGGCGTGAGCATAGGCCTGCTCGATGGGCGGGAGCTGATCCGGCGTGGCGACGGCCATCGCCTGGGTCAGCCTCTCGATCTCTTGCACCCAGTGACTTTCGTCCAGGCTTTCGTCATAGAGGATGTCGGCGACGGTGCTGCCCTGGATGTGGGTCAGCCCCTGGGGCAGGTAGCCGACGCGGCTCGGGGGCACGTCCAGCCGGACGCTGCCCTGATCGGGCCGCTCCTCGCCCACCAGGATGCGCAACAGGGTGGTCTTGCCGCAGCCATTGGGGCCTACCAGGCCCACCCGCTCGCCAGCGTTGATGACCAGGTTGCCCTGCTCAAAGAGCAGCGTATCGGCATAGCGTTTGGCCAGATTGTATATGTGTAGCATATGGGCGTTCTCCATCGTGGGGCGGCTCGGGCCGCGACCGCTGGATGGGGCCCATTCACGACCGGGACGGGTGCGCCAGGACCTCCAGGCGGAGATAGGGCGCCAGTTGGCGCTCCAGCTCTTGGGGATGCACGAACCAGATCACGTGCATGCCCAGGGCGGCGGCGGCCGTCACATTCTCGGCGCGGTCGTCAATGAACACCACCTCCCCCGGCTCGAGCTGGAGGCGGGAGAGCAGCAGTTGGTAGATCTCGGGCGATGGCTTGGCAATGCCACAACGCGCCGAGTTGATGATCGGATCAAAGCGATCGGCAATGCCGAGGATGCGTGAGAGGGCGTCCTCCAGGGCATCGGTGGCATTGCTGAGCATGGCGATGCGAAAGCGCTCGCGGGCGCGGTCGATGAGGGCCAGCACGTCGGGATCCACGACCCAGCTCGCCCAAAGGTCACGGGCAAGCTGCTCGATCTCGGCTGGCTGCAGCCCTAGGTCTCGGCCCGCTGCGACCCAGAAGTCGGCCTCGGAGAGCTGGCCCAGCTCGGCCTGGGCCCACAGGGGCCCGTACCAGAGCCGTTGCTTGAGCTCGCCGGGCTGCAGGCCCAGCCGGGCCTCCCACCGGTCATAGTGCGTGTTCTCCAGATCGCGGAGCACAACGCCCCCGCAATCAAACACCAGCGCCTGAATCGTCATGTTGGGTCAAGCTCCTTGATAAGGCCGGCTGCCTGTTCCCGCGGAGAGTGCAGCCCTCGTATGCGTACGTGCCGGGCGTCACCGCCCACAAAAAAGAGCCGTGGCGGGTCTCCACGGCTCGGGCGCATAAAAAAGCGCCGTGGACGTGTGCCACGGCAGCCTGAATCAGATACACATTTCCTGCGGGCGCAGCACCGTCACGAGCCGTAGCGCTTGGCCGTGTCGGTCGTCATGCTTTGCCCTCCTGTCAGAACATCCAGTACGCTGCTATTATAGGGAGGGGGGGAGCGGCTGTCAAAAACGCTGCAGGAGGGCGCACGGCAGCGCCGGCCCCGCCGTTGACAGCGGCGCCGCGTCAAGGCTATAGTTAGGCAGCCATCGGGCTAGAAGCAACGCGCAGGGAGAGCAACAGGCCATGAACCAACCGCGTCCCGAATACCCCCGTCCCCAGCTCGTCAGGTCTCGCTGGCAGAACCTCAACGGCGTCTGGGCCTTTGAGTTCGATCCCGGCCTGAGCGGCGTCGCCCGCGGCCTGCCTGAGGCCAGCGCCCTGGCAGGCGAGATCCTGGTGCCTTTTTGCCCCGAGAGCAGCCTCTCGGGCATCGGCGACATAGACTTTCACGCCGGCGTCTGGTACCGCCGCACCTTTGCCGTGCCCGAGACATGGGGGCCGGAGCGGGTGCTGCTGCACATCGGCGCCTGCGACCACGATACGTCGGTGTGGGTCAACGGCCACCTGGCGGGCAGCCACCGGGGCGGCTACACGCCCATCGCGCTGGATATCACGCCCTGGCTGCGGCGCGGCGAGAACCTGCTGGTGATCCACGCCCAGGACGACTCCCGCTCGCCCTGGGTGCTGGCCGGCAAGCAGTGCCCTGACTATGCCTCGCGGCGCTGCCACTATACCCGCACCACCGGCATCTG
>DCTX01000003.1 GCA_002329325.1 Anaerolineales bacterium UBA1429 | reverse complement strand
ACATTATCATTGATGAATGACAGTCAACGGGTCGCCCGATTGACAGGGCAACCCGCCATGCTAGAATGATCCCACTGCAGCTCAGATCGATCCGTGAGGAAAAGCCAGTGAAGCGCATCGCAGTGCTCACCAGCGGGGGCGACGCCCCCGGCATGAATGCCGCCATCCGGGCCGTCGTGCGCGGCGGCCTCGCCGCCGGGCTCGAGGTCGTAGGCGTCCGCAACGGCTATGCGGGCCTGTTGGCCGACGAGCTGGCGCCGCTGACCTCGCGCTCCGTGGGCGGCATCCTGCGGCGAGGCGGCACCTTTCTCGGGAGCGCCCGCTGTGACGATTTCCGCCAGCGCGCCGGCCGCGAGAAGGCGTTGGCGCACCTGCGCCGTCACCAGGTGGACGCCCTGATCGTCATCGGCGGGAACGGCTCCCAATCGGGCTCCCACGCCCTGCACGAGATGGGTTTCCCCGTGGTGGGGGTAGCCTCCACCATCGACAACGACCTCGAGGGCACCGATATCACCATCGGCACCGACACCGCCATCAATGTGGCCCTGGAGGCCATCGATCGGCTCAAGGTCACGGCAGAGTCCCATCGTCGAGCCTTCCTGGTGGAGACCATGGGTCGGGATTGCGGCTATGTGGCCCTTATGGCGGGCATCGCCGGTGGCGCCGAGGTCGTCTCGCTGCCGGAACACGAGCTCCCCCCCCACGAGATCGCGGCGGAGCTGCGTGCCGCCTATGGGCGCGGCAAGAGCCATGCCTTGGCCGTGGTGGCGGAAGGCGCCAGGTACTCGGCCCAGGAGCTGGTAGCCTACTTTGAGGAGCACCGCGAGCAGACGGGATTCAGCCTGCGTGTGACCATCTTGGGGCACGTGCAGCGGGGGGCCGCCCCCACTGCCTCGGATCGGCTGCTGGCCTCACGCCTGGGCCATGGCGCAGTGCGCGCCCTGCAGGCGGGCGTCAGCGGCGTGCTTGTGGGCCTGCGCAACGACCAGGTCACCTTCACCCCCCTGGCCCAGATCGCAGGCCGCACCAAGACCATTGACCTGGCCGCGCTGCCCCTGGCGCAGATCATGGCGATCTAGGCGCGCCGAGCCCAAGGCCGCCCTGGCGCGGCCCTGCATTTGTCTCGCGCGATGAGCGCCCTTATACTGACCCCGCACCGGCGAGCGACAGGAAGGAGCGGCATGTCCCCCCGCCAGGAGCACCCAAGAGTTGAAATCTATACCGATGGCGGCTGCGACCCCAATCCCGGCCCGGGGGGCTGGGGGGCCGTCTTGCACAGCGGCCGACATCACACCGAGCTCTCGGGCTACGCTCGCCACACCACCAACAACCGCATGGAACTGACCGCGGCCATCGAAGCCCTGGCCGCCCTCACCACGCCGTGCGAGGTGGACCTGTACACCGATTCCCAATACCTCCGGCGCGGCATCACCGAGTGGATCGGTGGCTGGGTGCGACGCGATTGGATGCGGGCCAACGGCAGGCCCGTGGAGAACGTGGACCTCTGGAAGGCGCTGCTGGCCCAGGCCGAGCGCCATACGGTGCGCTGGCACTGGCTGCGCGGCCACCGGGGACATCGGTGGAACGAGCGGGCCGACGCCCTGGCAACCGAGGCCCGTCGCACCCGCACCGGCGGCCGCCGCCATGTCGCCCAGCGGGCGCAGGCCGCCGCCGAGCCCTCGCCGGCCGAGGACGCCGCGGACGACCTGCCCACCTACCAGATCTACTGCCGGGGCTGCACCCTGGGCGATGGCTCCGGCCCCTCCGGCTATGCCGCGCTGGTCATCGGCCCCGATGGCCAGGTCCGGCGGCGGGCAGGGGCCTGGCCGCTGGCCACCAGCAATCAGATGGAGCTGTGGGCCATCATCGCGGGCCTGCAGGCCCTATCCGCGCCATCCCGTGTGACCGTCCACACCCCCTCCAAGTACGCCCTGGAGGGGGCCACGCGCTGGCTGCCCGGCTGGGAGCGCAACGCCTGGCGGACCAGCGCGGGCCATCCCGTCAAGAACCGCGAGCTCTGGCAAGAGCTGGCCCACGTGATGGGAGACCACGATCTCCACTGGGAGCATCTGGCCCCCGGTGCAGGCCCTTCGCACTTTGAGGAGGCCGCGGCCCTTGCCCGGGCCCAGGCCGAGGAGCAACGAGAGCCGGCATCCTGACCGGCGCCAGAATGCGCCGCCCGTAAGGAGAACACATGGCCAACCTGATCACCGTCGCCCGCTTCCCGCTGTTGATCCTCATCATCCTGCTCCTCTACATGGCGAGCCCCGTGGCGCGGCTCGTGAGCGTGGCCCTGTTGGGCCTGCTCATCGCCATGGACAGCCTGGATGGCATTGTGGCCCGCGCCCGCAATGAGGTCTCGCTGCTGGGCAGCGTGCTGGATATCATGGCGGATCGCTCCGTCGAACAGGTGATGTGGGTGGTCTATGCGCACCTGGGGCTGGTCTCGGTGGCGGTTCCCATCATCTTTATCCTCCGGGGCATCGTGGTGGATGCGTTGCGAGCCGTGCACGTGGGCGAGGGGCAGACGCCCTTCAAGGCCACCAACTCGCCCATCGGCGCCTGGATCGTCAGCAGCCCCTGGATGCGCAGCAGCTACGGGATCGTCAAGTTCCTGGCCTTCTCGGGGCTGGCCCTCACCCATGCGCTGATGGCCTATGCGGATCGCGGCGCGGTGGCAGCCAGCTCCGCCTCCACCGTGTGGCTCGTCTTTCGCATCCTGAGCTGGGTCGCCGTCGCCTTTTGCATCACCAGGGGCCTGCCGGTGATCGTCGAGTCCTTCGCCTGGCTGCAGACCAAGCGGCCGAGCTCTCAGGCTCCCGGTGACTCGTGAGGGTACAGGATATCCTCGGCAGCCCTCCTGGCTTGATGCTCGGCATGCTGATTGCCGGCGTCACGCCTCGGCGCTTTGGCTACTGGCTGGCGCGGCGGATCGCCCGCTGGATGCGTGGCCACCGCTTTGACATGTTCTGCGTCCTGCGCGAGAACCTCGCTCACGTAAGGCCCGATGTCGACGAGGCCGCCCTGGATGACCTGGCCGAGGAGGCGGTCTATCAGGCGGGCTGCTGCTACTTTGACATGTTCCACTTTCGGCCCCGAGACCTGCGCCGTGGCCGCATCCTGCGCTATGATGAGGACGAGTGGCGCGCGGCCTCGCACCTCATGCAGGATGATCGGGGCACCATCATCGTGGGGCCACACCTGAGCAATTTCGACCTCGCCGCCCAATGGTTCGTGACCCAGGGCTTTGAGCTACACGCCCTGAGCCTCTCCAACCCGGACCGGGGCGACAAGATGATCAACACGATGCGGCGCCAGAGGGGGATCGTGGTGACGCCCATCACCGTCAACTCGCTGCGCGAGGCCATGCGGCGCCTGCGGCGTGGCGGCAACGTCATCACCGGCGTGGACCGGCCTGTGGTGTACGATGACGAGAAGACCCTGTTCTTTGACGCGCCGGCCCCCGTGCCCCGGGGACACATCCGTCTGGCGCTGCAGACCGACTCGCGCCTCTTTGTCGCCTACTGCATCCGCCAGCCCGAGGGCTACTACCAGCTCCACCTGTCGCCGCCCATCGAGATGGAGCGCACGGGCCGTCGCTCGGAAGACATTGCCCATAACACGCGGCGCGTGCTGGCGCTGGTGGAGGACGCCATCCGCGCGGCGCCTGAGCAGTGGGTGATGCTGGTGCCCGTCTGGCGCGCCCCAACGGACGCGCCCTAGCCCCGCGCCAGCCGCTCCCGGGCGTCTCGCAGGTGCCGCAGCGCATCGTCGAACGTGGTGGCGTTCTGGGCCATGCTGATCAGGCTGGTGGCCGCTGCGCAGCGTTCCTCCAGCGCCGTCAGCGCCTGAGAGGGGCCCTGGGCGCGAAGCTGCCCCGCCTGGCGCTGGGCACGGTCCAGGTCGGCGGTGGCCGCCCGAAACTCCCGATTGAGCCCATCCTGGGCGCTGCGCAACTGCTGCTCCATGCCCTCGTAAGCCTGGAGCGCCTCTTGCGCCGTGTTCACAGCGCGACGCATCTGGTTCACGGCTTCATCCAGCAGCTCCGCCTCGCGGCTGGCCTGGGCGTAGGTGGCGGCCCGCTGCATCAGGGGCTCGCCATCGGCGAGGGCCCAATCGATCTGGCGCCACTGGGATTCCTGCACCAGGGCGCGGATCGCCGCACGGCTCTTTTGCACGGCCTGCATCTGCTGCTCGAACTGGCGATCGCTGGTGGTGAGGGCCTGCCGCCCCTCGTTGATCTGGCGGCGCGCCGCCTCCATGCGTCGCTCCAGCCCGGCCAGCCTTCGCCCCACCAGCTCGGACATGGCGGCGGGATCGTTTGCGCTCGCCTCGGCTTCCGCCTGCCACGCATCATAGTCGGCGCTCAGGCGCTCCATGTCCTCTTCTGGCAGGGGCAACTGCATCGGTTCCAGGCGCTGAAGTCTCTGCCACTCGCGATCGAGACGGCGGGTCGCCTCCTGCAGCAGCCTGGCATAGCGCGACACGTCCTCGCCGTGGGTCGCCAGGATCTCGGCCGCCTCGCCCCGTGTCTCGGGGAGCCAATGATCGGCGGCCTCCTCATAGTCGATCTGCGCGGGATCCTCGAACTCGGGGCGACGCGCCTCGTAGCGGGCCAGCCAGGCCTCGTAGCGGTCGCGCAGCTCGGGCAACATGGCGGCGTGGGCCTCGGCAAGGCGCGGGCAGAGGTCGCCATCCAGCTCGGCCAGCCCAGCCTCGAGCGTCGCCCGCTGGGCGCTCACCCGTGCCAGGCGGCCCTCCAGTTCCTCGACCAGTTGGCGGGCGCGGCGGGTAGCCGCCGTGGTTGCCTGCACCGCTTCCAGGGCCAGGGGCAACTCGGATTGGCGCGGCACGCCCTCGCCCAGCAGCCCGGCGGGCATGGTCTCCCATGCCTGCTGCGCCTGCTCCAGCAGTTTGGCGATGCGCTCCAGCCGGGCCTCACAAGAGTCATCCCAATGCCGCACATAGGAGCGCAGCGCCTGGCTCCCATCGCGGGCGCGCTCCTCCAGCGCCTGCCGGATCTCGGGCGTGGCCTGCTGCCGGTCGGCCTGAATCTGCGCCAGGTCGCGGCCGGCGGCCTCGGCGCCTTCGGCGGCCTCGCGGATCGCGCCCTCGGCCTGCTCGGCCAGGGAGAGGGCCGTCTGATAGCCGTGTAGCGTGCCCGCCGCATGCTGCTCCTCGGCCTGGGCATAGATCTCTTGCGCCTGGGCCACGAGCCCCTCGCTCACGTCGGGCACATAGGCCCCTGCCGCCCGCAGCGTCTCGCACTCCTGCTGCGCGGCCGCCAGGACGCGCAGATCGCCCGCCAGCGCCTCGCCGCTGCGGTCCATGAGCTGCTCGAGAGCATCCAGTTGTTCGCCCAGGGTCTTCCGCTGGGCCAGGAAGGCATCGACATCGGCGAGCACCTGCCTGTGGGCCTCGGGGGTGGCCGCCCGGGCCGTCTCCGCCAGGCCGTCGGCCAGGGCCGCCAACTCGCGCAACTGGCGGGCCGCCGCCGGGTCCCTGGCTCCGCGTTCCTGCAGCGCCTGCCAGCGCTCCTCCAGGGCGCGCCGCTCGGCATCGGCCTGCTCCAGGCCCTGCTGGGCCCGCCGCCTGCCCTCAATCACCTGATCCAGCTCGCGCTCCAGCGAGCGCAGCGTCTCGGTGGCCTGGGCCAGTTGCTCCTCTGAGCGGAGCGCCGTGGCGGCCACCTGGTCACCCGCGGCGGCGCGCATGCCATCGAGGGCCTCGTCCAGGGCGCGATCGAGAAGGGCCAAGGCATCGCCCAGCGCCTGGATCCCCTGGGTGCCCTCCTCGCTCTCGCCCTCCCAGAGGGCCTGCAGCCGCCGGGCCTCGGCCCGGGCGTCCGAGAGCTCGGCCTGGATACGGCCGGGGATGGATTGCGCCTCGGTCCACTGCTCGAGGAGCACGTCGATGGCCCCGTCGCCCTCATCCAGAAGGTTGTTGAGGCGACGCTTGTCGCGCCAGGTGCGCAGGGCCTCCACCAGGGGTCGCCAGGCCCCCAGGGCCAGCACCTGGAGGGGATTGAGGGAGGCGGGGACATAGCCTGCCACCGCCGGCCACAGGTCATTGGCCTGGCTGATGATGATGCGCATGCGCATCAACTGCTCGAGGGCCAGGCGATCCACCTGCTCAAAGCGGCCAGGCCGGGGACGCTGGGGCCAACGCTCGGCGTGCTCGCCCTCGACGGTCATCAGCCGCTCCAGCCGGCGCGTCTCCTCGCTCAGGTAGGGCAGCTTGCGGCGGATGCGCCAAACGACGATCTGCAGCACGATCCAGGGCGTCATGCTCACCAGCAGATGGAGGGCCAACACGACAATCACCCATAGCCACCAACTCATCGTCTGTTCCTCCTGCTCTCAACGCCGGGCCATCCTGGCCGACCCAAGATCACCAATTGGTCACGCTGCCGTCCTCGCGGCGCAGATGGGGCAGCTCGGCCATCTGGAACGGATGGGCCGCAGCGGCCTCGCGGTCGAACTCGATGCCCAGCCCGGGCGCCGTGGGCGCCAGCAGATAGCCATCCTGCCACACCGGCTGGTTCAGCACCACGTCGGTCAGCATCGTGCCGGGCTTCCTCGGCTGCTCCTGCACAGCAAAGTTGGGGATGCTGAGGTTGAACTGCAGGCAGGCCGCCGTCGCCACCGGCCCCAGCGGGTTGTGGACGGCCACGTCGATATAGTGCCCCTCACACCATCCGGCGATCTTGCGGCCCTCGGTCAGGCCCGCGGCGATGCACAGGTCGATCCGCGCATAGTCGATCAGGTCATGGTCGATCAGCTCGCGAAAGTCCCACTTGCTGGCGAACTGCTCGCCGGCCGCCAGGGGCGCCTCGATCTTGCTGCGCAGGAGATGGAAGGCCTGCGGGCTCTCGGAGCGGACCGGATCTTCGATAAAGTAGGGATGATAAGGCAGCACATCGCGGCAGAGGGTGATGGCTTCGGGGGGCGAGAGGCGCGTATGCACGTCAAAGCAGAGCTCGGGCGCCTCGCCCACCGCCTGCCGGATGGCCGCGAACTGCTCGACGCTCTGGCGGATGGCCCGCCCCGGACGGAGTAGCTCGCCCTCGTTGGGCAGGCCCCAGCGCAGGTACTTCCAGCCCTCGGCCACCTTCTCCACAGCATCCTGCACCAGCGGCTCGATCTCCATGCCATGCCCGCCCGAGAGGTGGCAGTAGCAGACCACCCTATCGCGCACGCGCCCGCCCAGCAGATCATATACGGGCACCCCCAGGGCTTTGCCCTTGATGTCCCACAGGGCGATATCGATGGCGGCGATGGCGCTGCCCACGATCTTGCCGTGGGGGAAAAAGCCACCCCGCGAGAGCATCTGCCAGAGATGCTCCGTGCGCATGGGGTCCTGGCCCAGTAGCAGAGGCCTGAGGTGCTCGACGGCGCCCGAGACCGCCAGCTCCCGCCCCGTGAGCCCCGATTCCCCGACGCCATACAGGCCCTCGTCGGTATCCACGACCACAAAGAGATAGTTGCGGCTGCCGCCAAAGACCGGGTAGCAGGTGATGTCGCTGATCTGCATGCTCGTCTCTCCCAGGGATCGTTGGTGCGGGGCGGGTGCCCCATAGGCTCGGGCCTCTGCCGCAACTCGGCGGCGCGATGCTGCCCTACTGTTACCAGACAACGCCGGTCTCTGTCAAGCAGGGCCAAGCCATCGCCTTGGGCGAACGTGCCTGCGGCCTTGACAGCCCCCAGCGGCTGCGCTACTCTCTGGGCCGTCAGAAGGACCGCATCCACAGAGCACAAGGCACGCATACAGAGCGTTTCGGGGGAAGCATGACGCAGGTAGTGACTGGCTTGCCCGTGATCGTCGAGATATCTGCCCAGGGGCGCCCCGTGGCGTTCTGGTGGCGCAATCAGCGCCGCATCGTCTCCGAACATGTCTGCCATTGGGATGACCAGTGCTGCGTGAGCGCCCACTGGCTGGTGCGCACCGATCAGGGAGAGCGCGTCACCCTGATCTATGACCGCTCACAGGATCAGTGGCTCATCGACTGGGCCTCAGGGTGACGCCCCGGCGGGCGCTCCCTGCGCCGCCAGTCGGTAGATCTTGACGGTGGGCCCGCTGGTCCAGCGGTCTGGCGTCGCCTCGTAGACGAGCTCGGCGGCAGCGTCCAGCCCCTCGTAGAATGCGATCTGCTCTCTGTAGCGCCCCGGCTCCCGATAGTAGCGGTCAACGATGGCGCTGCTGACGGCGATGTACTCGGCCCCTTGCTCGATATAGTGGCCCAGTGGCTCCTCCGCCAACGCATACTCCCCCACCAACCGCAACGCGCAGCCGTTGGTCGGAAAGCTGTACTCCTCGCGGGCGATGGCGGTGCCCGGCGCCAGGTTGGCATCTAGCCACACACGGGCCTGCACCATGGTGCTGGGCCGGGTCTGCCGGACGCCCTGCAACGCCACATCGTAGAGGGGAGTGGCGCAGAGCGCCACTCCCGCCAGGACCGCCAGGGCGGCGCCGCTGCGGGGCGATAGCCCTCGGCGCTGGCCCAGCCAGCGTCCCCCGCGCACCAGGGCCGCCGCGCAGCAGAGGCATGCCACGGGCAGGATCGGAAAGACCCAGCGCTCCCAGTGCAGAGGAGAGGCGCTGACACCCAGCAGGAACAGCCCCGCAAACGCCAGCAGCAGCCGAGGCGCGCCCCTTCCGCGCCAGGCGAGCCCTGCCGCGCCCACCAACGCCACCAGATAGCGCCCCCACCCCAGAACTCCGGGCATAGCGACGCTCAGGTACCACCACAGGTTCTGCAGCGGCGAGAGGCCATCTGCCCCCAGGTGCGCGGGCCGCAGCTCGGCGCGCAGGTCGCCCCAGGCGGCGGCGAAATCCAGCAAGAAGTAGGGGGTCGTCAGGGCAAAGCCCAGGGCCACGGCGACCAGACCAGCCAGCGCGCCCGCCAGCAGGCGGCGCCGGTCGCCGCCCAGGCCTCGCCCGCGCCACAGGATGACGCCATCGGCCAGCAGCAGGATGAGGGCCAGGGCCCCCAGGTAGTACTTGGTCGAGATGGCGAGGCCGCACGCCAGCCCGGCCAACGCCTGGCGGCCCACAGAGGGCCGCTCCAGCGCACCGACGATGGCCCACAGCGCCAGGGCGCTGTAGAAAACGGTGGCGCTATCGTTGCGCACCATCTGGGCAAAGAGGACCAGCGCGGGCACGGGGATCAGGAGCGCCGCGCCTACCAGCGCCGTGGGGCCGTCGAACAGGCGTCGCCCCAGCCGATAGGTGGCCCAGAGTGCCCCCACGCCATAGGCCACCGAGAGCAGCCGCCCCAACAGGAGGGCCTGGCCGATATGCTGCTCAAAGGCCGCGATCAAACGGGGATCGGGGCGCAGCCAGGCGCCTCCATGGGCCACGGCGTGCCAGAGATGGTAGATGCCGCTGAGCGGGTAGATCACCGTGGAGGCGGGGTGGCCGAACCACCCCGGATGCAACTGGCCCGTCGCCGCGATGCGGGCCGCGGGGTAGCCAAAGAAGCCCACTTCGTCGCCCTGGACCACGTAGGGCAGGTCGTGGGCCACCCCCACCAGGTAGACCAGCGCGCCCAAAGTTAGCAGGGCGGCCAGGCAGACGATCTCGCGACGGCTCGCGCGGGCGCTGGACGGCAGCATCCAGGAGCATCCCCTCTCGACATCGGATTTGGGGGCATTATCGCCGTGGCAGCCAGATCGGTCAACCGGGCCACCGGGAACCCGCGCGTTGGTGCATCCACCGGCCTCACGGTATAATGGCCTTCGCATGCTCAGGGACCCGCTTCCACATCCCAACGCCAAGGAGTGCGCCATGCCCGATCACACCACGCCCGACGCCGCCGACAAGGGCGCCCTGGCCCGCCAGGTGTTCGGCCAGCGGGCGGCATATTATGTCACCAGCGCCACCCACACCGACCCGCAGGTCCTCTCTCGCGTGGTCGAGCTGGCCGCGCCGCAGCCGGGCGACCTGGCCCTGGATATCGGCACAGGCACAGGCCACACGGCCCTGGCCCTGGCGCCGCGCGTGGCCGCGATCTGGGGGCTGGATCTCACGCCCGAGATGCTGGCCGAGGCCGAGGCGTTGCGGGCGAGGCGCGGCGCGGCCAACGTCGCGTGGCTTCTGGGCGATGTCCACAGCCTGCCCGTATCCGACGAGAGCCTGGACCTGGTGGCCTGTCGTCGGGCCGCCCACCACTTTGCCCAGATCCACCGCTCGCTGGCCGAGATGCGTCGCGTCCTCAAGCCGGGCGGGCGCCTGGCCATCGACGATCGGGGTGCGCCCGAGGACCCCGCCCTGGACGCGCTGCTCAACGAGCTGGACTTGCTCCACGATCACTCGCACGTGCGCGAGTACCGGCCCAGCGAGTGGGCCGCCATGCTGGAGCAGGCCGGGTTCGTGGTGGATGCCGTCGAGCCCTACACCCAGCACCGCCCCATCAGCACCCTCACCGGCGACGTGGCGCCCGAGGACGTGGCCCGCATCTATGCGCTGGTGGAGGGCATGGCTCCGGAGCAGGCCGCCGCCCTGCACCTGGAGCGCAAAGAGGATACCTGGTACTTTGATCACCACTACCTGCTTGTGGGCGCCCACGTGGCGTCGTGAGGCAGCGTTCCGCTGAGGAGGCCGCTATGGGCGCGAGCTATGAGGCAATCCTGGCCAGCATCGAGACGCTGGAGATCGTGGATACCCACGAGCACCTGACGGGCCTAGAGGCCGACCGCAGTCGCGAGACTGACGTCCTGCAGGAGTATCTCACCCACTACTTCAACAGCGACCTGCGTTCGGCGGGACTGAGCGCCGCAGCGTTGCGCCGGGTCATGGACCACACCCAGCCGCTGATGGAGCGCTGGGAGATCGTGGAACCCTACTGGGAGATGGCCCGCCACACGGGCTATGGCCGCGCCCTGGACATCACCGTGCAGGCCCTCTATGGGCTGGATGGCATCCGCCGCGAGACCGTCGTCGCCCTGAACGAGGCGTTCCTGCAGACCCTATCCTCGCCCGATCACTATCATCGCGTGCTCAAGGAGAGCTCGCACATCGCCATCAGCCTGCTGGACGCCGAGGGCCCGTATGATCCCGCCTACTTTCGCCCGGTGGTGCGCCTGGATCGCTTCATCTGGCCGCGCGATCTGGAGACGGTGCTCGGCATCGAGGAGGAATGCGGCGCGACCATCCGCACGCTGGACGACTGGCTGGCGGCCTGTGAGGCGACGCTCCTGCGGGCCCGCGAGCGAGGGGCCGTCGCCATCAAGAACAGCGACGCCTATGTGCGAACCCTGCGCTTTGATCCCATCCCGCTGCGCGAGGCCGAGGCGGGCATCGAGGCGATCCGGGCGGTGCGGCACATGCCCGATTGGGAGGCGCGCCCCGTCAACGTGGACAAGGCGTTCCAGGATGCCATGTTCCACTATATCCTGGGGCTGGCGGAGAAGCACCGGATACCGGTGCAGGTCCACACCGGCATCCTGGAGGGCAGCGGCAACCTGCTCACCAACAGCGACCCTCAACTGCTGAACCCGCTCTTTATCCAGTATCCGGGCGTGACCTTTGACATCTTTCACATCGGCTACCCCTACCAGCACGTCCTCTCGGCCCTGGCCAAGATGTTCCCCAATGTGTACCTGGATATGTGCTGGGCCCACATCATCTCGCCGACGGCCTCGGTCAACGCCCTGGCCGAGTGGATCGACAGCGTGCCCGTGAACAAGATCAGCGCCTTTGGCGGCGATTACGGCTTTGTGGATGCCGTCTATGGCCACCAGTGGCTGGCGCGGCGCAACGTGGCCAAGGCCTTGGCGATCAAGGTGGAGGAGGGTGTGTTCGACGTGGCGCGGGCCTGCGAGATCGCCCGCCTGCTGTTCGTCGAGAACCCGGCGCGCCTGTTCGGGCTGGAGGGGCTGGCATAGGGCCGGGCTGTCCTTCGGGCGGGCGTCCGCCTCGAGGGCCTGCAAGCGCCTGCCCACAGTGTCTATATAGCGCGAGCCCCAGGGGGTTGTCCCCTGGGGCTCGTTGTTCGCTCTGTCAGACCGATTCAGTCACGGGCTCGGGCTCGGCCTCGTGGGCGCTCGCCGCAGCCTCCTGGGCCTGCTCCTCGGGCGCATAGTAGAGCTGACGCATCTCATCGTTGCTGCGGAGCAGCTCCTCCAGCGTGCCTTCGGCCTCGATGCGCCCATCCTTGAGCACCACGATCCGATCGGCGCGCCGCAGCACCTCGCGACGGTGGCTCACCACCAGGCAGGTAGCGTCGCCACCCTCATCCATGCGCTGCCACAGCAGCCGCTCCGTCTCCACGTCCAGGGCGCTGGAGAGATCGTCGAACACCAGCAGCTCGGGCTGGCGGACGAACATGCGCGCCGCCGCCGTGCGCTGCACCTGGCCTCCCGATAGCTTGACCCCTCGGGTGCCTACGGGCGTGTCCAGGCCGCGCTCCAGATCGGCGACATCCTCTTCCAGCACGGCCCGCCGCATGGCCTGCTCCAGCTCCTCCTCCGTGGGCTGCACCCCCGAGAGGATGTTGTCCCGCAGGGTCTCGCTAAAGAGCCGCGGCACCTGGGCCGTGTAGGCGCTGTTCGGCGGCCTGAAGAAGGAGGCGGGATCCTCCACCGGCTCGCCGTTCCAGAGCACCTGGCCGCCATCCAGGGGCAGCAGCCCCATCATGCCGCGCAGCAAAGTGGTCTTGCCGCTGCCGATGCGCCCGGTGATCACCACTAGCTCGCCTCGCCGCACCTGCAGGTTGATCGCCTCCACCCCCGCGTCTGACCCCGCATAGCGGCAGGTCAGGTCGCGCAGTTCGAGGGTTTGCAGCGGCGTGCGCTGGCCCATGCGCGGATCGGGCACCACGGGCAGGTCCTCATGGGTGTACACCGGCCCATGGACCACCATCTGCCCCTCGGGCGCATCCCGCAAGAAGGCCTCCAGGCGCTCGATGGAGACGCCCGTGCGCCGGTACTGGGCGATCATGTTGCCAAAGTAGCGCAGATACCAGGACATGCGCGTGACATAGGTGGTGAACAGGGCAAAGTCGCCCACGGTAAAGCTGCCGCTGCGCATGGCCGCCACCGAGATGAACAGCACGATGCTGATGCTGATGTCGATCAGGTTGCCCGTCAGCGCCTGGTACAGCTCGGTGATCAGCGCGTCCTTGAGGGCGGCCTTGCGCCGCGCCTCGTTCAGCTTGCGAAAGTGGCCCGTGACGGCATCCTCGGCGGAGGCGACCTTGACGGCCTGAGCCGCGCCGAACACCTCGCCGATAAAGCCGGTCACCCGGCTGGTGGCCTCGCGGTTCACCTTGCGATAGCGCCGGATCACGTCGCTCATGCGCATCCCGCCCACGATCATCAGCACCAGAGGCACCGTCACCAGAAGGGTGATAAGCGGGTGGATGCGGAACATGATATAGAGCGCCACCAGGGCAAAGAGCACGATGCCCGCCAGGTCCGTCAACACCTCGATCCAGTTGCTCAGCTCGCCCACGTCCTCACGGAAGCGGGTCACCGTGGCGCCGGACGCCTCGTCCAGCACCCGCGGCTTGGGGGCCGTCAGCGTCCAATCCAGCAGGTTCTTGCGCACCAGCACTTCGTTGGTCATCCACATATCGATGAACAGGCGAAAGCCGTACACAAAGGACATGTACTGGACCAGCCAGACGCCGGCAAAGAGCGCCAGCATCGTCCAGGCATTGAACCCCGCCGGCACCGGGCCGATGAGCGCCTCGATCAGGGCGCGCATGGCCAGGCCGCCCAGCAGAGGCAGCATGTGAAAGCTGCCCCAGAGCAGGGCGTTCACCCAGAACACCCACGGCCTGTAGCCGATCAGAGCCTTGGTATATAGAATGAGTCGCTTCATGCAAAAGCCTCCTGCATGCCGGTGGCCAGCAGCTCGGAAAAGTGCGAGTGCGGGTCGCTGACCAGATCCTTCCGTCGCCCGAACTCGCGGACGTGTCCATCGTCAATGATCATGATGTCGTCCACCCGCTGCACGGTCGCCAGGCGGTGAGCGATGATGATACCCGTGCGCCCCTCCAGCAGCCGGTTCATCGCCTCCTCCAGCAATCGCTCGGTGGCGGGATCCAGCCGCGAAGACGGCTCATCCAGCACCACGACGCTGGGATCGGTCAGAAACACCCGGGCAAAGGCCAACAACTGGGCCTGCCCTGCCGAGAGATCGCCGCCGCCAGGGGCCAGCTCGGTCTCGAGGCCCTCAGGCAGCCGCTCGAACCAGTCCTGCAGGCCCACCTGCCGGATCACTCGGATGATCTCGTCATCGGGGATCGCCGGGTCAAAGAAGGTCAGGTTATCGCGCACGCTGGCCCGAAAGAGCTGCACCTCCTGGGTGACCATGGCCACCTTGCGTCGGAGATAGTCGGGCTCCAGCTCGTGGAGCGGCGCCTCGCCCAAGCGGATGGCGCCCGCCGTCGGGTCGTAGAGCCGAAAGAGCAGGCGGGTCAACGTCGTCTTGCCGCTGCCAGTGCGCCCCAGCAACCCCAGCTTGGCGCCGGCCTCCAGCCGGAAAGTGACCGCGTCCAGCACCGGCTCATCATCCTCATAGGCGAACGATACACCATCGAAGGAGATGGGCAGTGCCCCCGCGGGGAGCGCCCGCAGGCCGCGCCCGCGGATCTGGGGCTCCAGGGCCATCAGCTCGCCGATGCGCTGCACGCCCGCCGCCGCCTTTTGCAGGTCCTGCAACTGGCGCGCGATCTGCTCCAGCGGGTCCAGCAACATGCCGGTGTAGTGAAGCACCATATAGACGGCGCCGATGGTCAGCACGCCCCTGGTGTAGAACACGATGCCCAAGGCGAGGGCCAGGGTCTGCCCCAGCCCCCACATGCCGACGGCGATGCGGATCACAATCAGGCGCTTGTTCCAGGCCGTGGTCGCGGCCCAGAACAGGTTGCGCAAAGTTTCATAGTAGCGCCGCAGGGTATAGAGCGCGCTCCCATTGGAGCGGATGTCGTCCAGACCCGCCAGGCGCTCCTCGATGAAGCCATAGAGCTCGGCATTGGCCTCGCGCTCCGCGGCCGAGTCGGCCACGGCGGCGCCGCCATAGCGGATCAGGCCTGTGAGGCCCAGCGCCGCAAAGGTGCCCATGATGAGCCCGACGCGCCAGTCCTCGCGGAAGAGCAAGACCACGATGCCGATGATCAGGATACCGTTGCCCAATAGGCGCACAACGAACTGGGTGAAAAAGTTGGACAAGGCCGTGACGTCGCCATCGATGCGCTCGATCAGCTCGCCGGGGGTGCGCTCCTTGTGAAAGGTCATGTCCAGACCCAGGAGGTGACGCGCCAGATCGGCGCGCAGGGCGTTGGTGGCGCGAAAGCCCAGATCGGTGCTGAGGTAGGTCGAGGCGAGGCGCAGCGCCTGCACGCCGATGCCGGCGGCCAGGAAGGTCGCCGCCGCCAGCAGCAACTGGCTGGGCTCCGCCTGCGCCTGGGCAGCATCGATGAACTGGCGCACGATCTGCGGGTTGACAAGCTGCAGGCCGATGGATAGCAGCAGGATGACCGAGAGGGTCACGGCTGCGCGCCACTGGGGCGCCAGGTAGCGGAGCAGCAATCGGATGTGAGAGCGAAAGCGCACAAGCTTGCTCATGGGATCTCCTTGATGATGTGGGCGTATCAAGAGAAGAACGGCTGCGAAGGACCCCCGCAGCCGCCAAGCAAGCAAGAAACAAAAACGGCGACGGGTGTCCTCGTGGAGGCCCGTCGCCGAGTGTCTCGAGAGACAACTCAACGTATAGGCGCACTCCACCCAGGGGCAACGCCCTCAAAGCGACGGGCGTTCTGGCGCTCACGGATCATTGCCTTCTGGGTGATCATCTACCAACTTCCTCCACAGTACTTGCGCAGCAAAGGTTACAATAGCACAATAGAGCCAGGATGTCAAGCCCTTTTTTGAAACTCGTCCCGTCGGCGCCCTCTCCCCCACGGACGTCACGCATAGCCAGCGGCTCTCCGCCCCCTCTCCCGCGTGCGGGAGNNGGGGGTGAGGGCCGTCCTGGCATCCCCCGCTGTCGCCTGCGCCCCCACGGGCCATCCAGGGCGAGTACCACTGAGCAGCGGGCCATCGCCAAGGCAGGACGAGACAAGCGCGCTGGCGTTTCCCCCCTGCCAAAAAGTCGGCTATCATAGAGTCATCGTTAATGCGGTGCGCTTGTCAGGAGTTGATGTCAATGCCCATCACAGTAGATGCCCGTGGCCTGCCCTGCCCCCAGCCCGTGATCCTCACCCGCAACGCCATGCGCGATGCCACCGAGGTGGTCACCCTGGTCAGTCAACGCGACCAGGTCGACAATGTGCGGCGCCTGGCCGAGCGCGCCGGCTGGCACGTGGCCTTTGAGCAGGCGGAAGATGGCTGGTCCATCCAGATGGTCCAGGGCCAGGCCGCCGTCGAGCCGGAGATCACCCCCGACCTGGCCACCTGCGCTCCCGCGGAGGCCGCGCGCCGCCGCGTGTTGCTCCTCTCCAGCGACCAGATCGGGCGCGGCGAACCGGAGCTGGGGGGCATTCTCATGCGCTCCTTCTTGTACACCCTGGGCGAGATCGAGCCCCGCCCCGAGACCCTCATCCTGCTCAACAGCGGCGTCAAGCTCGCCGTCGAGGGCTCGCCCGTGCTGGGCGATCTCCAATCTCTGGAGCAAAAGGGGCTGCAGATCCTGGTCTGTGGCACCTGTCTGGACTACTATCAGCTCAAGGAGCGCCTCGCCGTGGGCAGCATCTCGAACATGTACACCATCGCCGAGACGCTGATGGACGCCGACCAGACCACACTGTTCTGAGTATACCATCCGCTTCATGGAAGGAGCCTGCTGTGGAGCTTGCCCGCTACCGCCTGGTTGACCTCACCCACACCATCGTTCCCGAGACCGGCGCGCGGCCCGTGCACATCGAGCGGGTGCCCGCCCCCCATGCCGTTCCCGAGGGCATGTGGTACATCATGCATCGGGTGGACATGCACCTGAACCATGTGGGCACCCACATCGAGGCGCCCTACCACGTCCGGCCCGAGGGCATGGACGTGTCGCAGGTGCCTTTGGAGGCGCTGTGCGGCTCGGCCGCCGTCCTCGATCTCACCGGCGTGCCCGCCGGGGGCACCGTCACCCGCGCCCACATGGAGCGCGCCGCCCAGCCCGCCGGCGGGCTGCAGGCTGGCGACATCGCCCTGCTGCGCTTTGATTATGATTATGGCGAGGAGAGCGGACGCCACTTTGAGGCCGAGGCCATCGGCTATCTGGTTGAGTGCGGCGTCAAGCTGGTGGGCACCGATCTGCTGGGCATCGAGCTGCCGCCCGACGATCCCCGCCTGGAGGATCAGTACAATCACCACCAGCTGCTCGACAATGACATCTGTCTCGTCGAGCAGGTTGCGCACCTGAGCCACCTCACCCAGCCGCGGGTGCTGGTGTTCGCCCTGCCCATCCCGATCCAGGGACTGGATAGCTTTCCCACCCGCGTCATCGCCCTGGAAGAGCTGCCGAGGTAGCGCCTTGACGAGCCCAATTATGTCCCCCAAGACGGCAATGCGCGGCGACGTCGCTCTGGCCCACGGCGCCCTCGCCGCGGGCGTCTCCCTGGTGACCGGCTACCCCGGCTCGCCAGCCACCGGCGTGTTCGACGCCTTGCTCGAGCTGGCGTCGCCCGAGGAGGCCTACATCCACTGGGCACCCAACGAGAAGGTTGCCATGGAGATGGCCATGGGCGCCTCGCTGGCCGGACAGCGCGCCCTGGTGGTGCTCAAGAGCGTGGGCCTGAACATCGCCCTGGACCCCCTGGCCACCTTTAGCTACTCGGGCTGCTTCGGCGGGCTGGTGATCATGGTGGGCGACGATCCGCAGGGCTGGAGCTCACAGAACGAGCAGGATTCGCGCTGGCTCGCTCGGGTGGCCGAGCTGCCGGTGTTCGAGCCCACCGGCGTGGAACAGGCCGCCGGCCTGATGGCCCAGGCCTTTGCCTGGTCCGAGGCGCGCCAGTTGCCCATCATCGTGCGCATCACCACCTCCCTGAGCCTCGATCGCGCCCCCGTCGAGGCGCCCTGGGAGCTCCCCGCGCCCATGGGCATCTTTGTGCGCAAGCGCGGGCGCTGGGTCGTCCTGCCGGATAACGTGGTCAAGCGGCGGCGCACGCTGCACCGCCACTTGCGCGAGCTGGCCCAGGACATCGAGCTCTCGCCCTACGATCGCGCCGCCGGGCAGGGGCCCCTGGGCGTGCTGGCCGTCGGCCACACCTTCACCAAGCTCCGCCGCTTGCTGGGAGACGACGCGCCCCTGAGCACCCTGGGGCTGAGCAGCGCCTGGCCCCTCCCCGAGGAGGGCCTTGCCCGCTGGCTGGCCCCCCTGGAGCGCCTGCTGGTGATCGAAGAGGGCGGGGCGTTCGTCGAGCAGGAGCTGCGCGCCCTGATCCAGCGCCGAGGGCTTGCGCTCCAGGTGCTGGGCCGCATGGATCGCACCATGCCCGAGGAGGGCGAGCTGGGCAACGACGCCCTGGCGGGCGGGTTGCACGCCCTGGCGCCCTCCCTGGCGCTGCCGCCCACGGTTGAGGAGCGCCGCGCTATGCCCAGCAAGACGCCCCTGTGCCAGGGCTGCGGCTACCAGCCCGTGATGGAGGCGCTGGTGGCCGAGATGGAGGCCCGCGGCGGCCGCAGCCGCCACATCGTCATCGGCGAGACGGGCTGCATGGTGCGGGGCGACCTGCCGCCTCTGGAGCTCTTTGACGTCAAGTACTCCCTGGGGGCCAGCCTCGGCCTGGGGCTGGGCCTGGTCCTGGCCGGCGCGCACGGCCGCGCGCAGCCGCGCGTGGTGGCCCTGGTGGGCGATTCGGCCCTGTTCCATACCAACCTGAATGCCTTGCCCCAGATCATGCAGGCGGGCGCGCCCCTGACCGTCATCGTCCTGGATAACCGGGTGACGGCCCTCACCGGCGGGCAGGCTCACCCGGGCACACCCCAGGACGAGCGCGGCGAGGAGCGCGCCGGCGCCGACATCGCCGCCGTGCTGCGGGCCTTTGGCGCCGAGCCCGCGCTCGTCTCGCCCCAGGACCCCGAGGGCCTCCGCAAGGCGTTGGCCGCCGCCCTGGCGGCCCCCGGTCCCGCCTTTGTGCTGGCCGATGTACCGTGTGTGCGCTACCCCACAGGAGCCTGATCCCGTGACCACGCGCTTTCTCCACGCCGCCGACATCCACCTGGGCCACCGCCAGTATGACAGCGCCGAGCGCATGGCCGATTTCAGCCGTGCCTTTCGCGACATGCTGCGGCGCGCCCTGGCCGAGGGCGTCCAGTTCGTGCTGCTGGCGGGCGACCTGTTTCACAAGCGCGACGTGGAGCCCAGGATATTCGTGCAGGTGGCCGTGCTGTTCGAGCGCCTCAAGGCCGAGGGAATCCCCGTGTTGGCCATCCAGGGCAACCACGAGGGCTCGGCCTATCGCGAGGCCTTCACCTGGCTCGATGGCCTGGCCGAGCTGGGGCTCGTGCGCGTGTTGGGCGCTACCTACCGCGAGGGCCAGATGGCACTGGAGCCCTACGACGATGATCGCAAGGCCGGGGCCTACTTTGATATCGGCGACGTGCGCATCTACGGCCTCCGCTATGCCGGGGCCAGCACCTCGCGGGTGGTGGCCGATCTGGCCAACGCGCTGGAGCGGATGCAGGCCCCCCGCCCGGCCTACTCGATCCTGATGCTCCACACTGGCCTGGAGGGCATCCTGGATCGCTATGCCGGCACCCTCTCCCGCGAGAACCTGGAAGCCCTGCGCCCCCACGTGGATTATGTCGCCTTGGGCCACATCCACAAGCCCTACTCCCAGGACGATTGGCTGTACAACCCCGGCTCGCTGGAGAACAACAGCGTGGACGAGGCCCAATGGTCGGAACGCGGCTACTACCTGGTGGATATCCACCCGGGCGAAACGCCCCCTCACGCGGCCACACTGCACAACAGCCAGCGCCGCCGGGTGCTGCGCCATAGGTTCGACGTGGATCCCTACGAGTCGCCCGAGGCCCTCTATGACGCGTTGCGCCGCGAGCTGGAGAGCCTACCCGCCAGCGACGATCGGCCCATCCTGGAGCTGCGGCTGACGGGCGTGCTGAACATGAGCCGCAGTGACCTGGACATGCGCCGCATCGAGGCCATGGCCGTGGCCCAGGTGGAGCCCCTGGTGATCCAGCTCCAGGACCTCACCGCCAGCAATGCCTTCGAGATCCGCACCGATCGGGAGCAACCCCGCGAGGAGATCGAGCGCCAGGTGCTTCGCGAGCTCTTGGAGAACGACGTGCGCCGCCGTGCCCACAGCGCGCGCTGGGCAGACCTGGCCCTGCGGCTCAAGCAGATGGCCCTGGCCCGCAGCCATCCCTCCGAGGTGATCGGCGAGCTGCGCGCCTTTGCCGCCGCGATGCCCGAGATCGCCACCGGGGAGGAGGAGGGGAGATGCTGATCCGCCGCCTGCACCTGGAGAACTTCAAGAGCTATGAGGAGGCCACCATCTCCTTCGAGGAGGGCACCAACGCCATCGTGGGGCGCAACGGGGCCGGCAAGAGCAGCCTGGTCGAGGCCATCGGCTATGCCCTGTTCGATCACGCCAACGCGGCCCGCCAGGGCGACCTGCTGCGCGAGGGCGCCAGCGCCGGCCGCGTGGTGGTGCGCTTCTTCTCCGCCTACGACGAGCGCGAGTACGAGGTGGAGCGGGCCTTTGGCAAGAACGGCACCACCCGCCACCGCGTCTATGACTTTGAGAACGGTTACCAGGTGCTCGCCGAGAACGTCACCGAGGTGCGCCAGTGGCTTCAGGAGCATCTGGGCATCGAGCGCGACGCCAGCATGGACGACCTGTTCCGCAACACCATCGGCGTGCCCCAGGGTAGCTTTACCGCGCCCTTTTTGCTGGCGGCGGGCGAACGCAAGCGCATCTTTGACCCCCTCCTGCAGGTGGACGAGTACGAGCGCGCCTACCAGAACCTGCGCGAGACGGGCCGCTACCTGAGCGACCAACTGGCCAGCCTGGATCAGGAGATCGCCCGCCTGGAGGGCCAGATCGAGCAGTTGCCGCGTCATCAAGAGGAGCTGGCCGAGATCCAGGCGGCCATCGGGGAGCTGACGGCCCAGGTTCAGGCCCTGGAGACCGATCTGCGGGCGGCCCGCGCCGCCCTGCGATCGCTGGATCAGGCGGAGCAGGCCCTGCGCCAGGCCGAGGCGGCCCGCGCGGAGGCGGGCTATCAGGCGCAGGCGGCCGAGAACGAGCAGCGTTCTGCGCAAGAGGCCCTGGCGGAGGCGGACCAGGCCCGCGGACAGATCGCCGCCGCCGAGCCGGGCTACCGCGCCTACCTGGCCGCCGAGGAGCGCCTGAAGGAGCTGGAGGCCCAGCGGGCGGCCCGCGACCGGGCCCAGAGCGCCCGTGAGCAGACCTCGCTGGAGCAGGCCCGCCTGGCGGCCCGCCTGAGCCAGGCGAGCCAGTTGCTGGAGCAGATCGAGGACGCCGCCCTTCGCCTGGAGGCGCTGCGGCCCCAGGCCGAGGAACAGCAACGCCTGCAGGCCGCCCTGGACGAGGCTCGCCTCCAGGCCCAGCTCCTGCCCGAGGCCCAGCGCCAGGCCCAGGAGGCCCAGGCCGCCATCCAGGAAGCCGAAGCGCGCCTGGCCCGCATCGATGCGGGCCTCCGCCAGGCGGGCGAGCTGGATCGGGAGCTGGCCGAGATCGAGCAGGGGCTGCAGGCCCTGACCGAGCGGGAGCGTGTGCTCCAGGGCGAGCGGGGCACCATGCAGAGCGAGCTGGCCCGCATGCACGAGCAGAGCGAGGCGCTGGCAAAGGGCGAGGGCGCCCGCTGCCCCGTCTGCGAGGCCGAGCTGACCCCCGCCCACCGCCAGGAGTTGCTGGAGCGCAACCGCCAGCGCACCCAGGAGCTGCGCGAACAACTGGCCGTGGCCGATGGCGAGCTCAGGGGCATCGCCCAGCAGCGCAGCCAGGACCAAAAGCGCGCCAACGAGCGGGGGCGCACGTTGCGCAACCTCCCCACCGACGAGGATCGCCAGGAGCAACAGGCGCAACTCGAACGGGATACCCGGCGCTTGGCCCAACAGCAGGCCCGCATCGCCGAGCTGACCGCCTGGTCGGAGCGCGTGGGAGAGCTGGCGGCCCAGCTCGCCGCCATGGGCGATCCCCTGGGCGAGGCGCGGGTGCTGCAGGCCCAGGTGGCCGAGCGGGAGCAGCGCCAGCAAGAGGTGGCCCGCCTGCAGCGGGGGGTGGCCGACCTGGATGCCGAGTTGGCGCGCCTGCAGGCGGAGGTGGCGCAGTACGGCTCCCTCGAGGAGGCCCTGCAGGGGGCGCGTGGCACGCTGGAGCAGCACCGCCCGCAGCACGACATCTACCTGACGCGCATCGAGACGGCGCGCCAGTTCGACGCGCGCCAGGCGCGGCTGGCCCAGGCGACCCAGGCGCTGGAGGAGCTGGCCGCCACCCTGGCCGCCGCCGAGCAGGCGCTACAGCGCGCCAGCGCCGACTATGATCCGCAGCGCCACGCCGGCGCCCGCCAGCAGGTCGAGGCCCTCAGCAGCGAGGCCACCCGGGCGCGCACCGAGCTGGCCAGCCGGGGCGAGCGGCGCGATGCGCTCCGGCAAGAGATCCAGCGGCTGGAGGGGCTGCAGGCCAGCCTGCGCGAGCGCCAGGATGTTCGCGAGGAGACTCGCTCGCTCCAGCGCCTGCTGGAGGAGATGCGCGCCCTGCTGCATCAGGCAGGGCCCCACATCACCCGGCAGTTCGTGGCCCGCATCTCGCAGCAGGCCTCCGAGTTCTACTGCGACATCATGAACGACTACTCCGGGCGCCTGACCTGGTCGGAGGACTATGACCTCTCGCTGGAGGTCGGCGGGCGCTTGCGCGGCTTTCAGCAGCTCTCCGGCGGCGAGCAGATGAGCGCCGCCCTGGCCCTGCGCCTGGCCCTGCTGCGCCACCTCTCCAACATCGACGTGGCGTTCTTCGACGAACCCACGGCCCACCTGGACCCCGAGCGCCGCGACGGCCTGGCGGAAAAGATCATGCAGGTCAAGGGGTTCAGCCAGTTGTTCGTCATCAGCCATGACGATACCTTTGAGCGCGCCGCTCAATCCTACCTGCGGGTGGTCAAAGAGGACGGCATCAGCCGGGTGGAGATAGCCTGACATGTTGAGCTTGCCCCATGTGATCCAGGCGCTGCGGGCCAAGCGCGCCGCCTTTCTCGATTATGACGGGGCGCGACTGGAGATGCGCGACCGCTACCGCGAGTACGTGCAGAGCCTGGCCGCCCAGAGCTGCGCTGCCGTGGCCGACAGGTTGCAGGGGATTCCTCGGCCGGGCGCCTTGCCCACCGCCGAGCGGGTCGAGGGCAGCCCGGTGGTGCGGCCCTTTGCGCCACGCTGGGAGAATCACCAGCAGGCGCGGGCGTGGGCCAGCGAGCGCCTGCGGGGCGTGCCGACCTTTGCCATAGATGGCTCCCAGATCACCCCCGACCCCAGCATCGCCCTGCCGGTGGGCGCCGTCCAGATCGGCTGGTTCGAGAACCCCCACGACGGCGATAGCCGTTATGTCAAGGATATCCTCTTCGAGGTGCTGCCCCCCGATGAGCTGATGCCCGATCAGGTTGAGCGCCAGACCTACCCTGACCAGTTGGTGAACGCCCGGCGCTTTGAGCTCGAGTGCCAGCAGCTCGCCGCCTACATGCGCGCCCACGCCCAAGACCCGGTCAAGCCCGTCTGCTTTTTCGATGGCTCGCTGGTGATCTCCTTCGCCGCCCAGATGCGCGTCGAGATGCAGCGCCGCTACATCGGCTGCATCCTGGACCTGCTGAACGCCTCGGAGGAGAGCCGCGTCCCCCTGGTGGGCTATATTGACACCTCCTACGCCACTGATCTGGTCTCCATGCTCCGCTGGCTGAACGCCGACCTGGCCCGCCCCCAACGCCTGAGCGACGGCGGCCTGCTGCGTCCCCTGATGCGCTGGGGCGACCGCACCGAGGCCTTTGCCTGCGCCCGCGAGGATCGCCTCTTTGAGCAGCTTCCCGACCTGGATTACTATGACCGGGTGCACCTGGTCTATCTCAAGACCACCGCCGACAACGCCCCGGCCCGCCTGGACCTGCCCGCCTGGCTGCTGGAGGATGGCTTGCTGGAGGAGGTGGTGGACGTGGTGCGAGCCGAGTGCGTGGTGGGCGTCGGCTATCCCTACGCCATCGAGACGGCCGACGCCGTCGCCGTGATCAGCATGCAAGACCGGGAGCGGTTCTACCGCGTGTTGCAGGATTTCGCCCGCGAGAACCGCCTGAGCTGGAGCTATTCGCGCAAGGCCCTGAGCAAGCGAGGCCGCCGCTGAGGAGCCATCGGCGCGCCGCGGGCGGCGTCCCGCTCGCGTCTCATCTCTTGGAGTATTGAGCCATGTACATCGGCAAGATCGTGAATTCGAGTTCCCATGTAGAGTACGTCTGCCAGATCCATGGCCCCGGCGAGGCGGAAGAGATCCCCACACCCCTCGATTACGGCTTTGGCTCTTGGGTTGGCATTGAGCAAGAGGACGGCGGCTGCCTGGTGGGTCTGATCGCCAACACGACGCTGCTCAACCCCGAGTTCGGCAATTTGGGGCCGCGCCTCTCGCCCCAAGAAGAGCTGGCGGTCTTTACGCCCGACTACCTGGCCGAGCAGGCGACCCTGGTGGCCATCACCGTCATCGGCGCCCTGCCGGCCCAGGGGCAGCCCGCCCAGGGCGTCCCCACGGTCTCGGCGGGCATCGATGCGCGGGTGCGCCGCCTGGCCGATGACGAGATTCGGGCCTTTCACCATCCGGGCGGGCGCTTCCAGTTGGGCTACCTGGCGCTGCTGATGGCCATGCAATCCAACCCGCTCATCCCGCCCTTGCTCCTGCAGGTGCTTTCCGACCTGAGCGAGCGCTACCCCAAGCAGGCCAGCCGCCTGGCCATCCTGCGCTGCAACCTGGCCTGGCGCGCCGCCGTGCTGCCCGCCGGCTGAGGAGGAACGAGATGCTGGATCACCTGCCCATCGGCACCACCAAGGGCCCCGGCGAGACGCCCCACGAATACGTGTTCATCGCCGCGGACCCCGAACAGCGCGTCAAGTACGGCGAGTTTGTATACTATGAGACGGATGTAGAGGGAACGCGTCGCGACATCTTGGGGCGCGTCAGCGCGCGGGTGCCGCTGCGCCTCTACCCCGACACCTTCCTGGCCGATCCGACGGTGCCGCCCCAGGAGGTGGCCGACCTGCTGGGCTACCAGCACGAGCCCCACGAGCTGTTCCAGATCAGCGTCACCATCCTGGGCTATTACGACGCCATCATGGGGTTTGTGAACCCCCGGGTGCCGCCGCCCTCCGGCACGCCCATCTACATCGCGTCGGACGCCATGCTGAGCGACGTCCTGTGCAAACTGGAGCGCGGCGCCCAGGGGGCTGTGCACATCGGCTCGCTCCTCAGCCGCAGCCGCGATGCCGTGCCCATCGTGCTGGATGCGCGCGGGTTCACCAGCACCCACATGGCCATCATCGCCTCCACCGGCTCGGGCAAGAGCTACCTGGCGGGGGTGGTGCTGGAGGAGCTGATGCGCCCGTACAACCGGGCCGCCGTGCTGGTGATCGATCCCCATGCCGAGTACGATACCCTGCGCGAGATGCAGGGCCACAAGGCCTTCGCCGAGGGCGGCTATGCCCCCGAGGTCAGGATCGTGCGCCCGGCCGATATCCATGTGCGCGTCTCGTCGCTGGAGCTGGCCGACCTGCGCTATCTGCTACCCAACCTCTCGGAACGGATGCACTTTTTGCTGGGCCAGGCCTATGGCCGGGTGCGGCGCAAGTACGGCGACAAGTGGAACCGGGGCCAGCTCAAGGTCGAGATCCGCGCGGGGTTGCGGGGCGAGGCCGTCACCGACCCCGAGGCCGATGGCGATGAGGACCCTACCGTGGGGGCCCTGATCTGGCGCGTGGGCCAGGTGCTGGAGCAATCGCCCATCTTTGATGACAACCGCAACCTGCCCCTCACCAGCCTGCTGCGCCCGGGCCAGTGCACCGTCCTGCAGCTCAACGAGATCCCCGAGCGGGAGCAGCAGATCATCGTGGCCACGCTGCTGCGCCGCCTGAACCAATCGCGCATGGATACGGTGCGCGGGCGCGCCCATCCGGACGACGAGGACTATATCCCCTACCCGGCCTTTGTCCTCATCGAGGAGGCCCACAACTATGCCCCCGCCAACGCCGAGCTGGTGACCACCGGCATCCTCAAGCAGATCCTCTCCGAGGGGCGCAAGTTCGGCGTCTCGGTGGGGTTGATCAGCCAGCGCCCCGGCAAGCTGGATTCCGACGTGCTCTCCCAGTGCATGACCCAGTGCATCATGCGCATCGTCAACCCGATTGACCAGGCGCGGGTGGCCGAGAGCGTGGAATCGGTGGGCCGCGATCTGCTGGCCGAGTTGCCCGCCCTGAGCAAGGGGCAGGTGATCGTGGCAGGGGCCTCGGTCAACACACCGGTGCTGGTGCAGGTGCGCCAACGCCTGACGCGCCACGGCGCCGAGGACCTGGACGCGCCCCAAGAGTGGCAGAAGTACTTTGGCGAGGACGCGCTCTTACAGCGCGAGCGCGACGATGCCCGCCCGCCCGATACGCCGCCCCGCTCCAGCGACCCGTTCGAGCGGCTGTTCGGCTAGGTGAAATCGCCCGGGCTGCAGCGGTTGGGGCGAGGCGCGCCTCGCCCCAACCCCACCTTACTCACCCATCATCACCCATAGAGGACACCCTGCATGCAGATTCGAGCCCGTGTACCGATGCGCGTGGACCTGGCCGGCGGAACCCTGGACGTCTACCCACTCTACCTGTTCGAGGGAGGCGGTCTGACCGTCAACGCCGCCGTGGACATCTATGCCGAGGTGGAGATCGCCACCCGCGCCGATAGGCGCATCACGATCCATTCGGAGGACCTGGGCCTCAGCGAGGAGTCGGCCTCGCTGGATGCCCTGACCCGCGATGGCCCCCTGAGCCTGGTGCACTATGCCTTGGCCTACTACCGGCCCGAGGGCGGCCTGGATATCCGCGTCACGAGCCATGCGCCCCAGGGCTCCGGCATCGGGGCCTCGTCGGCCCTGCTCATGGCCCTATCGGCGGCGCTCTGCCGGCTCACGGATCGCGAGATCGCCTACCAGCGCCTCATCGATATCGGCGCCAACATCGAGGCCCAGGTGGTGGGCATCCCCACGGGCAAGCAGGACTACTTTCCGCCCCTGTATGGGGGCGTCTGCTCCATCTGGTTCGGCCTGGATGGCTGGGAAGTCGAGGGGCTCTCTCAGGGCAACGACCTAGTCGAGCTGCTCAACCAGCGACTGATCGTCTCCTTCACGGGCACGCCTCACTCCTCGGCGGCCACCAACTGGGCGATGCTCAAGAGCTACATCGAGAAGCAGGGCGACGCGGTGGCGCGCATGCACGAGATCAAGGAGATCGCCCAGGCCATGCGCCTGTGCCTGATCGAGAGGGACATGCCGTTGTTCTACGAGCTGTTGGATCGCGAATGGCGACTGCGCCGGGGCCTGGCCGAGGGGGTCACCACGCCGGACATCGAGCGGCTGATGGCGGCGGCAGCCCAGGCGGGCGCCCGGGCCAGCAAGATTTGCGGGGCGGGCGGCGGCGGCTGCATGATCACCGTCGCCGAGCCCGGCGAGCTAGACGCAGTGAGAAGGGCGCTGGAGCGCGCCGGGGCTCGCATCCTGCCTGCGCGCCTGATCCAGAAGGGCCTGGAGCTCACAACCGCGGGCTAGAGACTCGCGACCTATGGCCTCACTCGGCCCCGTCGTCCCCCTCGGCTGGGGCCGGCTCGGCCTCTGGCGGCGGAGTGGCGACGGTCTCGTCCACCGGCTCGACGGCGGTCTCCTCGCCAGAGCCGTTCAGCTCGCGCAAGCCGTTCTGGATGGTGCGCGCGATCTGCCGCACACGGCGGTCCAGCTCGGCCAATACCTGGGCGGCGTAGGCATCGGCGCCGGCCCGCGTCTCGCGGGCCTCGCGACGCGCCCGCTCCAGGATGCGCCTGGCATCCAGCTCGGCCTGCCGCTTGATCTCCTGCTGATCCAGCAGGCGCGCCGCATCCTCATGGGCCTGCGCAATGATCGCCCTTGCGTCCTCTTGGGCGCGCGCGACGTTCCGCTCGCGCTCCGACTCGAGCTCCTGCAAGCGACGAATCTCTTGCGGGACCGAGATGCGCATCTGGTCAATCAGGTTCAGGAACGCCTCCCGATCCACCATGACCAGGTTGCCGAACGGCCAACGGCGCCCCCGCTCGACAAGTTCCTCCAGCCGATCCACGAGTTGCAGGATGTCTATGGCCCTTGCCTCCTGATGCCCTAGGTTGACGAACCGATGCGCCCGCGCAGATACTCGGCCACGAAATCGGGCACCATCTGCGCCACGCAGCCCCCCGCCAACGCGACTTCTTTGACAATGGACGAGCTGATGAAGGCATACTCCAGGCTGGTCATCAAGCAGAGCATGTCCATCTCCGGGGCGAGCTTGCGGGTCGTCATCGCCATCTGGTATTCCAGCTCGAAATCCGAGATCACCCGCAGGCCGCGCACGATCACCCGGGCGTTGTGCCTGGCTGCAAAGGTGACGGTGAGGCCCTCATACCCCTCCACCAGGATGTTGGGCGTATCCTCAAAGGCCTGGCGGGCCAGGGCGACCCTTTCCTCCAGCGGGAACATGAGCGTCTTGCGCGGGTGAGCATAGACACCCACCACGAGGCGGTCGAACACCAAGGCCGCCCGGCGGGCCACGTCCATGTGCCCGTAGTGAACCGGGTCAAACGTGCCGGGGTAGATCGCAACCTTCAACGGACCCTCCTTAGGAAAGCGTCACGGCGGCCCAAAAGTGCTCCACGCTGTGAGCCAGCGGACGATGCTCCGGCAGCGCCAGCTCGGGATCCTGCTCGTGGATGCGCAACGCCTCGCGACGCGCCAGGGCCAGCACCGCCGTATCGCTCAGGCGCGCTACCTTGAGCTCGGGCAGCCCGTGTTGACGCACCCCCAAAAAGTCGCCCGGGCCGCGGAGTTCCAGGTCCTTCTCGGCCAGCACAAAGCCGTCTGTGGTCTCTTCCATCACCCGCAGACGGGCCAGGTTCTCCTCGGAGCGGGTCTCGGTGAGCAGGATGCAGTACGACCTGTGCTCTCCCCGGCCCACCCGGCCCCGGAACTGGTGCAACTGGGCCAGACCAAAGCGCTCGGCGCCCTCGATCAGCATCACCGTGGCGTTGGGCACGTCGATGCCCACCTCCACCACCGCCGTCGAGACCAGGATATCGAACTCGCCCGCCTTGAAGGCGGCCATGACGCGATCCTTCTCGTCGGCATGGATGCGCCCGTGGAGCAGGCCCAGGCGAAACATGGGAAAGATGTCCTGGCTCAACCGCTCGTACTCTTCCACGGCTGCCTTGGCTTCGATCTGCTCCGATTCCTCTACCAGGGGGCAGATGACGAACGCCTGGCGCCCCTGCTCGACCTGGGAGCGGATGAACGAATAGATGCGCTCGCGGCTGCTGCGGGTCCGCACCGCCGTCACCACGGGCTGACGTTGAGGCGGCAGCTCGTCCAGAACCGAGACGTCCAGGTCGCCATAGACGGTGAGGGCCAGGGTGCGCGGGATAGGCGTGGCGCTCATGGCCAGCATGTGGGGACGAAAGCCGCCGCCCTTTTCGCGCAGGGCGGCGCGCTGCACCACGCCAAAGCGATGCTGCTCGTCCACGATCACCAGCCCCAGCCGGGGCAGGCCCACGGCATCCTGGATAAGGGCATGGGTGCCGATGGCGATATCCACCTGCCCCTCGGCCAGAGCCTGGTGGATGCGCTCCTTCTCGCCGGCAGGCAGGCTGCCCTGCAGCAGTTCCCAGCGGATCTCTGGGTAGGGCGCCAGCATGGAGGCGATCGTCGCGGCGTGCTGCTCGGCCAGGATCGAGGTCGGGGCCATGAGCGCCGCCTGATAGCCGGCCCGCACCGCCGCCAGCATGGCCGCCACGGCCACCACCGTCTTGCCCGAGCCCACATCGCCCTGCAGAAGGCGGCTCATGGGCACCTTCTGGGCCATGTCGTCCAGCACCTCGCCGATGGCCCGCTGCTGGGCGCCGGTGAGGGCAAAGGGCAAGCTCTGGACGAACTGCTCCAACACCTGCGGGTCCACCTGAATCGCCCGCCCGTCCTCCTGGCGCCACTCGTGGCGCTTGCGCAGCACGCCCAGTTGCAGCAGCAGCAGCTCGTCAAAGCAGAGCCGGGCGCGGGCGCGGGCCAGCGCCTCGCGGCTCTCGGGGAAGTGGATCTGCAGGATGGCCGAGCGCAGGTCCATCAGATCGGCCGAATCCAGGATCTCCTGCGGCATCGGGTCCACGATGCGCGGCACCCATTGCTGCAGCACGCGGCGGATGAGCCCGCGCAGCCAGCGCATGGGCAGGCCCTCGGTGAGGGGGTAGATGGGCACCAGCCGCCCGGTGTGCAGGAGGTTGCGGCGCAACGGCTCCCACTCCGGCGAGGCGAACACCAGTCGCCCCAGGAACTCGCCCACCTGCCCGCTGACGGCGATCTCGCGGCCGACCTGCAGGCTCCTCTCCAGATGGGGCTGGTTGAACCAGGTGCACTCGATGACGCCGGTGCCATCGCTCAGGGAGACGCGGAACAGGCCCTTGCCGGAGCGGGAGCGCTGGCTCTGGGCCTGGCGCACCACGCCCACCACGGTGACCTCTTCGCCCAGGGAGAGCTGGTTGATCTGCTTGAGCTGGCCAAAGTCGTCGTAGCGGCGGGGAAAGTGATAGATCAGGTCGCGGACCGTCTCGATGCCCAGCCTGGCCAAACGACGCGAGCGCGCCGGGCCGACGCCCTGGAGCGTCTCGACGGGGGCCGTCAGGCCCTCGCCGGCATCGGGATCGGGCTCTACCCTGCTCGGCTCCCGCGCGCGAACGGTCCGCGAACGGGGTCGCTCTTGCGGCGGCGCAGGCGCGGCCTCGTCGTCCGGCTCCGGGGGAGGCGGGGAGGCGACGGGCTCCTGCAGCAGCCGCAGCGTGGATTGCACGGCTCCCTCTCGCTCGGCCTGGCCCAGATCCGCATAGCCCGTCAGGGCCCGCATCACCTCGTCTACCCGCGCCTGTTGCGCAGGCTCCAGCTCCTCTCGCGCCTGTCTCTCCCAGTACTGTAGGAATCGCCCAAGGCCGCCGATCACCGCACGGTCGTTACAGCCCTGCTCCTGCTCCAGGAGCAAGATGCGTGTCAGCTTGTCCAGAGCCGATGACGGCGTCATAGAACCCCGCTCTCGAAATACATGGGTTGCTACAGGAGGGCTTCGATGGCGACCACGCCGAGGATTGTGCTGCCCAGGTAATAGGCCATGACCGGGCCGTAGACGTGGTCCTCATAGAGCTTGTCGGGCAGCTCTTCGCTCAGGCGCGTATGCAACAGCTCCAGGCCGTGGTGCAGCCCGGTGCTCACTGTCCAAAAGTGCTCCAGCGGGCCGAATTCGCCCACGAACTCGACCATGCGCTCGATGGGATCGCCGCGCTTGCGCGAGCGGGGCAGGGGCACGATCTCGCCTTGCTCCAGCAACAGCAGCGGCCGATAGCCGGAGGGAGAGCCCAGAGCCGCCGGCGAGTTCTCAATCAGGCTGTGACGCAGCATCTGCTCGGGCGACTCGGCATGGAAGGCAAAGTAGGTGCGGGTGATCAAGCCATTGACATAGCGCACGATCTCTGCGGCGCTGGTTTGGGCGCGGGCGGCCCGCGCCGCCTCGATCACCAGGGCTCCCAGCGCGCAGGAGATGAACTGGGAATCCACGAGCTGTACTTCACAGCGCCCCACAAACTCGGCCCGAGCCTGACGGGCCGCCTGCAACGAGAGCGCGATCCGGCTGGAGGGCAGGATCGCCACGATCTCTCGGCTGGCACGGGTGCAGCGCTCAAAGGCATCCGCAAACTGCCGGGCGTTGGGTGGCACCGCCACTGGCTGCGCCCGGCTGCGCCGCCGGTGGAACTCGGACGTCCTCAGCGCGGGCACATCCGGCAGCGTCTCACCGTCTAGCTGAATATGCCAGGGCACCACGGTGATCTCGAGGGCCTCAACGACATCGGCAGGCAGCTCTGCTGTGCTGTCGGTTACGATACGGACGTTGCTCATCGTGCCTGCTTCCCCTTGCTTCCAGGGCCGGAGGCGCCCTCGGGCGCCCGGCCTACCCGCTTCACGTCCCGGTCATCCTGTGGCGCCGGGTCACTCCAGCGAGATGATATAGTGATAGTGCGCCTGCCCCCCATCCAGAACTTCGAACTCCAGGTCGGGGGCGATCTCGGCCAGCGTCTCCGTCAGCTCCCGCCCCTGCTCCAGGCTCACATCCTCGCCACAGTATACCGTCAGGATCTCGTATTCGTCCAGTGGGATATACTCCAGGAGAGCCTGTAGCACGGAATCGATCTCGTCGGCGGCTGTCTTGAGGTCGCCGTTCAGCAGCCCGATGAACTGCCCCTCGCGCACCGCCAGGCCGTTGACCTGCACCGTGCGCACGGCCTGGGTGATCTCGATGGTCTCCACAGCACGGCTCGCAGCGCTCATCGCTTCGTGGTTCTCATCCATCTCGGCCTGATAGTTGAAGGCCAGGAGCGCCGAGATGCCCTGGGGGATCGTCTTGGTGGGCACCACCCGCACATCCTTGCCCGAGAGGGCGCAGGCCTGCTCCGCCGTCAGGATGATGTTGCTGTTGTTGGGCAGCACGATCACCTGGTCGTTGGCGACCCCCTCGATGGCCGCCAGCAGATCCTGGGTGCTGGGGTTCATCGTCTGCCCGCCCGCCACCACGGCATCGGCGCCCAGGCTCTCATATATGCGCGTCAGCCCCTCGCCCGAGACGACGGCGACAACGCTGATCTTGGCCACGGGGCCAGAGTCGGCGAGGTAGCGCGCCACACGATCCGAGGGGAGAGGCGCCGGCCCGATCGGGGGGGCCTCCTGCGACTGGGCGGCGCGTAGGAACTCCTGGTATTGGAGCTGCATGTTCTCGATGATGATCGAGGTAACATCGCCCTGCCCGATGGCGTACTCGAGCACCTCGCCCGGATGATCCGAGTGCACATGCACCTTGACGGCGTGGGCGTCGCCTACCACCAGCACAGAATCGCCCATGGTCGCGATCTGCTCGCGCAGGGCATCGACGTCCAGCGCCTCGCCCTGGATGATGCACTGCACGTCAAAGCCATACTCCTCCTCGGCTGAGGGGTGGGCATGGGAGACGGACTCGAACGCAGCCTCGCCCTGCGGCGCCCGCTGGACCCCGGCGACCTCGCCGCGAACGTACGCCATGATACCCTCCAGGATGCAGACCAGGCCCTGTCCGCCGGCATCCACCACGCCCGCCTCGGCCAGCACGGGCAGCAGTTGGGGTGTGCGGGCCAGCGAGGCGCGCGCCTCGCGCAGCGTGGCCTCCATGATCGCATTGACGTCCGGCGTCTCCTTGGCGGCTCTGCCGGCCATCTCGGCGGTCTCGCGGATCACCGTCAGAATGGTTCCCTCTACGGGCTTCATCACGCCCTTGTAGGCGGTGTCGGCGCCCTCTTGCAGGGCTGCGACGATATCGCCGATGGTGGCCTCGGCCTTGTCATCCAGCCTTCGGGCAAAGCCGCGCAAGATCTGGGAGAGGATGACGCCCGAGTTGCCCCGAGCGCCCATGAGCGCCCCGTGGGAGACCAGCCGCAGGAGCTCGCCCGCCGGTAGACGGGTGGCACGGCCAACCTCATCCAGGGCGGCCCGCAGCGTCAACGACATGTTGGTCCCCGTGTCGCCATCGGGCACCGGGAACACGTTGAGCGAGTTGACTTCGGCCACTCGCGCCTGGAGAGCAGCGCTACCCGCCTGCAGCGCCGCAAACAGCACATCGCCGCCCACGGCCACATGCTGGGCGCCATCTCTTCCCTGGCCAGTCGTGTCAGAAACCGAATCGCTGCTCAAAGAACCGTCCCCCCTCAATGACAGCTATCTCTCCGGCCCGCAACCCGCCGCTAGTCACGGTCGCTAATCCGAATCCCCTGCACGTGCACGTTCACTTCGGCGACAGGCATAGAAAGAGCCTGCTCCACGCTAAACTTGACGCTCTCCATCACATTGTTCGCGACTTCAGAGATGCGCGTCCCATATTCGATGACGACGTACAGATCGATGATGATCTGGTCGTCTACTACTTGAACCCCAACGCCGCGGTGCAGATTCTCGACCTGCAAGATCTCGGCGATCCCATCCCTCAAGGTAGCCGCAGCCATGCCCACCACGCCGTAGCACCGCAGCACCGCATAGGCGGCGATGCTCGAGATCGCACGAGGAGAGACCTGGATTTTGCCAAAGACTGTTTCTCCACTCATGGGAAGGCTCCTCGCAAGAGTTTTGCAGATACCATTTGCCTATGGTATCATAGCTGTCGGCCTCAAGGCAAATACGCGCCCCCCTCGCAGGGTGCGATCACGAAAGGGGAAAAAGAGATGGCAAAATGTGAGATCTGTGGTAGAGGGCCGCAATTCGGTCACAACGTGAGTCACTCTTTGCGGCGCACCAACCGCAACTGGCGGCCCAACGTTCAAAAGACCATCATCATGGTGGATGGGCGCCCCCGCCGCGTGCGCATCTGCACAAGCTGCATGCGTACCCTCGCCAAGAAACAGGGCTAGCTCCGTTTCGCTTTGCTCGGCATGAGAGGTCGCTGCCTCTAGGGTAGCGACCTTTTCGCGTCCTCGATGGCCGCGCGGAGGCGCGCCATGGCCCCGGCCACGCCCCACTCGCTGGCAAAGATGGCCGATCCCATCACCAGCACGTCGGCCCCCGCAGCGAGCACGGCCTGCAGCGTCCCGAGGTTGACGCCGCCATCCACTTCGATCAGGCACTCGTGCAACCCGCGTTGATCCAGCATCTGGCGCAGGCGCCGCACCTTGTCCAGGGTACCGGGGATCATCTCCTGTCCCCCCCACCCCGGGTCCACCGTCATCACCAACACCAGGGCGACCTGATCCAGCACCTCCTCCAGCGTGGCGAGGGGCGTGGCCGGGTTCAGTGTCACCGAAGGGAGCGCGCCGGCGCCGCGGATCTGCTCCAACGTGCGGTGCAGGTGCGGACAGGTCTCCACATGCACGGTGATCAGGCGGGCGCCGGCCGCCGCAAAGGCCTCGATCTGACCCTCGGGGTGTTCCACCATCAGATGCACATGGATCGGCAGCCGCGTGAGCGGCGCCAACGCCCGCACCACCAGGGGCCCGATGGTCAGGTTGGGCACAAAGCGCCCGTCCATCACGTCCACATGCAGGTAGTCGGCGCCGGCCGCCTCAGCCTCCAGCACCTGCTCGCCCAGGCGGGCAAAGTCGGCCGAGAGGATCGAGGGGGCGATGCGTACCGGCCTCACCGTGCTCACTCGGCGCTTCCCTCTTGAGGGCCAGCCAGCTGCCGCAGGCGGAGCTGGCCGCACGCTGCCTGGATGTCGGCCCCCCGGCTAATGCGCACCGTGGTCTGGATGCGCCCCTGCACCAGGAGCTCCTGGAAGCGGAGGATCCGCTCCCCCGAGGACGGCGCATAGTCGCACCCGGCGATCGGGTTCATGGGGATCAGGTTCACGTGGCAGAGCATCCCGTCCAGCAGCTCGGCCGTCCGGCGCGCGCACTCGTCGGAATCGTTCACGCCGTCGGCCAGGGCATATTCGAAGGTGATGCGGCGGCCAGTGCGCTCGATATAGAGGCGGGCCGCCTCCATGAGGCGCGCCAGCGGGTAGCGGCGATTGATCGGCGCCAGCTTGTCGCGCAGGGCATCGGTGGGGGCGTGCAGCGAGATGGCCAGGCCCACCTCCATCCCGGCCTTGGCCATGCGCTCGATCCCCGGCACGATCCCTGCCGTGGAGATCGTAAAGCGACGCACGCCCAGCGCCAGGCCCTCGCGGTCGTTCAGGTTGGCGATGGCCTGCCACACTGCATCATAGTTCAGCAGCGGCTCGCCCATGCCCATAAAGACCACGTTGGTCACATGGGCGTTCTCCTCGCGCAGCCGCTGGCTGTAGTAGAGCACCTGGGCCGAGATCTCGCCGACGGTCAGATCACGGGTGTAGCCGCTGCGCCCCGTGGCGCAGAACATGCACCCCAACGGGCAGCCGATCTGCGAAGAGACGCACACGGTGTTGCGATTCGTGTAGCGCATCAGCACCGTCTCGATGATCTGGCCATCGTGGGCGCGAAAGGCGACCTTCTCCGTCAGGCCATCGGGCTCGACCATCCGCTCGACCATCGGCAGGTGACCGATATAGGTGCGGTCCATCAGGCGCTGTCGCAGCTCCAGGGGCAGGTTGCCCATCTCGTTGGGGTCATCGGTGAGGGTGTGATAGATCCAGCGCCAGATCTGGGTGGCCCGAAAGCGCGGCTCGCCCCAATCCACGACGAGCTGCGTCAGCTCGGCCAGCGACAGACCCAGCAGGTTGATCCGGTTCCTTTCGTCCGTGGGCACGTGACCTTCTCCCGTTTTGAGGGCTCTGGCCCGCCGTGCGCGGCCTTAGCGGCGACGACGCGACCCGGAGAGCAAAAAGACATAGTAGAGGATCGTCATCAGCGATTGCACCGCCGCGGCCACATAGGTGAGGGCCGCGCCCGAGAGCACCGCCCGCACGCCCTTTTCCTCCTCGCTAGACATGATCAAGCCGCTCTGGGTCAGCATCGCCACAGCGCGGTTGCTGGCATCGTACTCGACGGGCAGCGTCACCAGCGAAAAGAGCAGCGTGCCGGAAAAGAGCAGCAGCCCGATCAGCGAAAGGTTGGCCATGGCAAGCAGCATGCCCGCCAGGAAGAGCAGGGGCCCCACCCAGGAGCCGATTTGCACCACGGGCACGATGGCGGTCCGCAGCTTCATGGGCACATAGTTGTCTCGCTTTTGCATGGCGTGGCCGATCTCGTGGGCCACGATGCCCAGGGCGGCCACCGACGCCGTGCGCGAGACGTGCTGCGAGAGATGCAGGCTCTCGTCACGCGGATCATAGTGGTCGGAGAGCGAGCCCCCCGTCTCGTTCAGCGAGACATGGCCCATGCCCAGGTTGCGCAGCAGGCGCCGGGCCACCTCCATGCCGCTGAGGCCGGAGCTGTTGGGCACCTGCAGGTACTTGCGGTAGGCGGATTGAACCTTGAACTGGGCATAGAGCCCCAGCACGAGGGCAGGTAAGGCAAAGAGGAAATACGTCGGGTTGAACAGACCCCAGTACATGGCTATGGATACCTCCTACAGAATCGGACTATCTCTCTTACCTGATTATACGTTTCCGCGCACGCCGCGCCAAACCTTCAGACGGCAGACTCGGCGCCCAGGGCCTGCAGGAGCCCCCGGATGTAGCCGTAGCAGAAGGCATGGGCGCGATGCCCATAGTGTGTATCGTGCTGCGATTGGGGCACATGGTCCGGCACCAGCACCCCCTCATAGCCGATGGCCTGGTACGCCTTGAGGGCGCGCACCATGTCCACGTCGCCCTCGTCGGGCATGACCTCGTCAAAGCGCAGATAGCCGCCGCGGATGTTGCGAAAGTGCACCCAGAAGATGCGCCCGCCCTGGCCCAGGGTGCGGATCGCCTCGTACACCTGCTCCGGATCGGTGCACATCTCGCTGATCGTGCCCTGGCAAAAGTTCAGCCCGTGGTACGGGCTATCGCTGAGGGCAAGGAACCGCTGGACGCCCTCTAGGCTCCCCAGCACGCGCTCGATCCCCCGGTAGCCCACGCCGGCCGGCATGCCCGGATCGTGCTGGTGGCATCCCAGGCGCACGCCCAGCGACTCCGCCGCCGGGATCACCCGCTCTACAAAGTAGCTGATGCGCTCCCAGGCCTGCTCCGCCGTCACCGGTGCATAGGGCAGCGGCGGATCGTTCTTCAGCTCCTCATAGTCAAAGTGGCTGTAGCCCAGGCCGCCGCGCCCGGGCGAGCGCTGAGGCGAGCGCACTACGGGCAGGATCGCCAGGTTGTAGAGCAAGAGCGGAATGCCCGCCTGCGCCGCAGCCTCGATGCACTGGATCGCCTTGGCGATCTGGCGGTCGCGCTGGGGGCCAGCCAACATGATGTCAGGCCAGACCTGCCGCTCGATGCCCGCCGAGGTGAGGGGCAGATGGAGCGCCGCCAGGATCAGGCCGTGGGCCTCCACCCGCTCGCGCAGCGCCGTGAGGGCGTCCGCGCGCCAGAGCACCTGCTCAAAGCCGGGTAGGCCGGCCGGGGTCGTATCGATATGCGTCACACCCATCTGGCGGCAGAAAGCCAGGTTCTCGTCATTGATGGGGATCTGTGCGCCCAGGTACATGCCAGGTTCCTTTCCTTCGTGGCCGAGGGCCGCCCCGGCCCAGATCCAGTTCGTCCGCCGATAGTATACCCCATCGCGCCGCCTCCTCAAGCCCTCGCGCAGGGCGTTCAGGCCGATGTGAGAGCCCGCGAGATGCACGGTCATGGCGCCGAGCGGGTGCGCATCCCACTCGGTGATCACGGAGCATGCCGGCGCAGCGCACCGGGGCAAGAGAAACGCAGTACGCCATAAACAAGTGGGGCAAGATCGCCAGCGCCCGTGTCGTGCGTGATCCGCCGTCGGCGCCGTGCCACGGGGCCGACGCGGCCGCCGCCGCGAGCGCACCGGCGGGGCCGATTGACGCTCTCTGCTCTGGCGCTATAATGGGCTGTGACGCCAAGAGAGGGAGGACATGAATCTCGTATTGCTGCGCTATGGCGAGGTAGCCCTCAAGGGGCGAAACCGGCACGTGCTGCTGCGGCGCCTGCGCCGCAACGTGCGGGCGTGCCTCAGTGAGAACGCCATCGAGGGCGTCGTGCGCTCGGTAGGCCAGCGCATCTATGTCCACACGGATGCCCCCCACGCCGCCCTGGAGCCCCTCAGCCGCGTCTTTGGGCTCGTGTCGGTGAGCCCCGCCGTGGCGGTCCCGCGGGACCTGGCGGCCATTACCGCGGAGGCCCTGCGTCAGGCCGAAGAGGCCGATTTGGGGCCGGGGCGGACGTTTCGCATCCAGGCCCGCCGCGCCAGCAAGTCGTTCCCGCTGAACTCCAGGGAGCTGAACCAGGACGTGGGCGCAGCGGTGCTCCAGCGCTCGGGCGCTGCCGTGGACCTCTCGCCCCAGGCCGACCTGACCATCGGCATCGAGATCGCCGACGAGATGGCCCTCGTGTACCATCGCGTCATCCCCGCGCCTGGCGGCCTGCCGCTGGGCGTCGAGGGCCGCGTCGTGGCCCTGATCTCGGGGGGCATCGATTCGCCGGTGGCCGCCTGGCTCATGATGAAGCGGGGCTGCTCCGTCATCCCCCTGCACCTCAGCCAGGACGAGATCGAGACGCAAAAGGCGCTGGACAACATCGAGCAGCTACGCCGCTATAGCTATGGCTGGCAGCTCAGGCCCACGATTCTCTCCCACGCCGAGGTGATCGAGCCGGCGCTCAGCGAGCTGCAGCGTCTGGGCGAGGAGCGCTGGAGCTGCCTCCTGTGCAAGCGGGCCATGCTGCGCAAGGCGTGCGAGCTGGCCGGGATGCTCCGCGCCCACGCCATCGTCATGGGCGACTCACTGGGCCAGGTGGCCAGCCAGACCCTCTCCAACATGGAAGTGATCTCCTTCGGCATGCCCATGCCCATCCTGCGCCCCCTGATCGGCATGGACAAGACCGAGATCGTGGATCTCGCCAGAAGAATCGGCACCTTTGACACCTCGACGCGCAGCAGCGCCCCCTGCCGTTACGTGCCTCTGCACCCCCTCACCCATGCCAGCATCGCGGAGCTGCAACGGATCGAGGCGGCGCTGTGCGGCGCCCCGGAGGCATTATGACAAGACGAATCTCCTTGCGGAGCACCGCGCGCATACTGCTCCTGAGCGTTCTGCTGCTGTGGGCCATTCTGGCCAGCGGATGTGACAGCCTGCAGGCGATCCTGGGGCCGCAAGCCACCCCCACCATCGCCGAGACGACCGCGCCCACCGCCACCACCATCGCCACAGTATCCGCGACGGCCACGCCTGACGAGGCGGCCTGGCAGCCCATCCCGACCCTTCCGGCAACGCCCGCCGTGGTCGAGGTGATCGAGCTGGCGGGGCCGCCAGAGCCGGGACTCCGGCCCAGCGCCATCGCCCTCGTGGGAGAGCGCGTCTATGTCGCCAACGAGGATAGCCGCAATCTGTCCATCTTGCAGGACGGAGAGGTGCGCGGCGTGCTATCTCTGGAACAAGGGCCCTATGGCCTGGTCGCCGATCCGGAGCGCGACCGGCTATACGTGCTGAGCGAGTTCGGCAAGGCCATCCTTGTCGTGGCGGGCGAGGAGATCGTGGACCGCTGGGAGCTGTCGTTCGAGCCGGCGGCGGGCGTCCTGGTGGGCGACCAGCTCTGGCTCGGCGCCTTCTCGGGCGAGCTGGCGCGCCTGGACGTTGCCACGGGCCAGGCGCAGGCGCCAGCCCCCGCGCCTGCTGACGGCATGGTGCAGGACCTGGCGCTGGTGGGCGGGCGCGTGTTGGTGGGCACCTACCAGCAGATCGCCCTCTACGATGTCGAGAGCGGGCAGCCGGTGGTGGCCCAGGCCGTCTCCGGGCACTCCAGCTTGGCCGTGGCCGGCGACGCCCTCTACCTGTGCACCACCGATCCCGCCACCGGCGGCGCGTGGCTGGAGCGTTGGGAGGCCGCCAGCCTCACGCCCCTGGCCCGCCTGGCAGCGCCAGAGGACGTGCGGGCCATCTGGGCCGATCCGGTGCGCCAGCGCGCCATCCTCGCCGGCGTGACCACCCATCGGCTCTCGCTCCTGGATCTGGAGACCGGGGCGCTGCTGGCCGAGGCCATCTCTGGCCTGGCGCCCCAGGAGCTGGCCTACGACGCGGCAGCGGATCGCGTCCTCGCCACCCATGGTGAAAGCCACACCGTCGTCGCCGTGTCGCCAGAGGACCTGACGCTCCTCGAGATCAGCCCGCTGGCGCTTCAGATCACGGCTCTGGCGGCGGGCCCAGAGCCCGGCAGCCTTCTGGTGGGCCTGAATACGGGCGAGGTCCGCCTGATCCGGCGCCGGGGCGCCGCCAGCATCTGGCCCGTGGGCGTCTACCCCGGCGAGATCGCCTATGTCCCCGCGCTGGACCGCATCGCCGTCCTGGATCGGGCGAAGGCGGAGCTCCTGCTGCTGGATCGCCAGGGCAACGTCACCCAGCGCCACGCCACGGGTGCCGAGCCCAGGGGTCTGTTTGTGGACGGGCCCCACCAGGCCCTCTATGCGGGCGACCTGCGCCTCGATTGGGCCAGCGGCGAGGAGACCTTCCTGCGCATCGCCCTGGGCGTGGGCGAAGGCTACCCGCCGACGAGCATCCTGCGCGACACCCGCCGCGACCGGCTCTACGCCACGGTCTGGAATGGCGTCGCCGGCTCCAACGGCGGATATCTGATGGTGGGCGAGGCCGCGGGCGCCTGGAACGCCGAGTTACCCAGTCCGGGGCGGCTGAGCGTCATCCAGGCGGTGTATGACGAGCGCAGCGACCGCTTTTACACTACTCACGCCCACATGGGCCAGTTCGGGCTGCAGGTGGCCGAGGGCGAGACGGCTGCCGAGATCGCCTACGAGGCGCTGGATCGCTACCCCCAGGCCATGGTGCTCCACGCAGAGCTGTGGCGGCTCTGGCTGGCCCTGACTGCCGCGCCCGAGGAGACGGGCCCCACCCGCCTGCTGGCCCTGGATACCCGCACCCTCTCGGCCGCGACGACGCTGCAGGTGCCCGATCCCATCGCCCGCGCCGCGCTGGATCCCCTCACCCAGCGCATCTACCTAGCCGCCGCTGATGAGGGGCGCATCTATGTCGTGCAGGATGTGGCCTTGCCCGCGCCCCCGCTGCCCACCGCCACACCGCTGACGCCGACCCTCGAGCCCACTGCCACGATCACCCCGACGGCGACCCCCACGCCGACAGAGACGGCGCCGGTGACGCCCGCCACGCCCCGGCCGTCGGCGACGGCCACACCGTCGGCAACGCCCGAGTGCGCCTATCCGGTGGCGCCCGAGCTGTACGCCGCCTGGCAACGCACAGAGCCGGGAGGCCTGGGGTGCGCCAACGGCCCGGCCCAGAAGGGTCAGTGGGGCTGGCAGGCCTTCCAGAACGGCGAGATGTTCTGGTTCGGCGCCACGGGCCAGATCCTGATCCTCTACGACGATGCCACCTGGACCATCGTCCAGGACTTTTGGCACGATGGCCTGCCCGATCTGAGCTGCGAGGCGACGCCGCCCGCGGGGCTGTGGCAGCCGATCCGCGGCTTTGGGATGGCCTGGTGCCAGATCCCCGGCGTGAGAGACCGCCTGGGCTGGGCCCTCGGCTCGGAGCTGGCCTTTGAGAGCACCTATCAGGCGTTCGCCGAGGGCTCGCTAATCTCCCATCCCCTGGGCGGCGCCCTCTGGCTCGATCGCGGCGGCGTCCACTATCGCATCTGGCCTTCGGTCGTTCCATGAGCGAGGGGGTGTTGCCGATGACACGTCGACGCCGTTGCGGCATTCTCTGCCACCTGACCTGCCTGCCCAGCCCCTTCGGCATCGGAGACCTGGGCGATGCGGCCTATCGGTTCGTGGATTTCCTGTGCAGCGCGGGGCAATCGGTCTGGCAGGTGTTGCCCCTGGGCCCGACGGGCTATGGCGATTCGCCCTACCAGCCCTTCTCCGCCTTTGCCGGGAACCCGCTGCTCATCGACCTGCGCCAGCTCGTCGAGGACGGCCTCCTGACAGAGCGGGATCTAGCGCTGCCCGATCCTTTTGCCGATGACCGGGTCCACTATGGCGAGGTGATCGCCTTCAAGCAGATGGTCCTGCGCCACGCCTATCAGCGCTTGCCTGGGGCGCCTCAGGCGCTGCAGGACGAGTTCGCGGCCTTCTGCGAGGCCGAGCGCGACTGGCTGGCCGACTATGCCCTGTTCATGGCCCTCAAGCAGCGCCACGCCTGGGCGTCCTGGTTCGAGTGGCCGCGCGAGATCGCGCTGCGCGCCCCAGAGGCCATGGCGCGCTGGCGCGACGAGCTGAGCGACGAGATCGCCTATCACAGCCTGCTGCAGTTTCTCTTTGAGCGGCAGTGGCAACGCCTGCATGTCTACGCCCAGAGCAACGGCATCCAGATCATCGGCGACCTGCCCATCTTTGTCGGCCACGATAGCGCCGATGTGTGGGGCCACCAGGAGCTGTTTCAGCTCGATGCCCAGGGCCAGCCCACCGTAGTGGCCGGCGTGCCGCCCGACTACTTTTCACCCACGGGCCAGCGCTGGGGCAACCCCCTCTACCGCTGGGAGCGCATGGCCGAGGATGGCTATGGCTGGTGGCTGGCGCGGCTGCGCCGCGTCCTCTCCCTGGTGGATGAGGTGCGCATCGACCACTTTCGCGGGTTCGTGGCCTACTGGGAGGTGCCCGCGGCGGAGCCCACGGCGATCCATGGGCGCTGGGTGCCGGGCCCGGGGCGGGCCTTCTTCGACGCCGTCCGCGCCGCCCTGGGCGACTTGCCCATCATCGCCGAGGACCTGGGGCTCATCACCCAGGACGTGACGGCGCTGCGCCAGGAGCTCGGCCTGCCGGGCATGACAGTGTTGCAGTTCGCCTTTGGCGGCCCTGCCACCAACCCCCACCTGCCCTTCAATCACGAGCGCAACAGCGTCGTCTACACCGGCACCCACGATAACGACACCAGCGTGGGCTGGTACGCCGGCCTGGGCGAGCGCGAGGCCCACCGCGCCCGCGTCTACACCGGCACCGACGGCAGCGACATGCACTGGCATCTGATCCGCCTGGCCATGACCTCGGTCAGCGATCTGGCCATCTATCCCCTCCAAGACGTTCTGGGGCTGGATAGCGGGGCGCGGATGAACTTTCCGGGGCGGGCGCAGAACAACTGGACCTGGCGCTATACGCCCGATGCCCTGGATCCGGCGCTGGCCGCGGCGCTATCGGAGCTGGCGCGGGTCACCGGTCGGCACCCCGCGAGCGACGAGCTGGAGGAGCGAGAGGAGGCCGCGGCCGGCGAGCCCTAGCAGGGCTGGCCGCGAACGGCGGCGCCCTGCACGTTCGGAATCGCGGCGAGCGGACGAGAGCCGCAGCGCAGGGCGCGCTGCGGGCCGCGCCCTTTGCAGTTTGCCTTGGGAGCCACCATTGACGAACCAGGAACACACCGATTGGGAGCGCATCTGGCATCGCCTGTTGAGCTCCGCCGCCACCATGACGCCCCAGGGCCGCGAGTACCTCCACCTGGCCCAGCGCCTGGTGAGGGCCAACCGCGTCCTGCTCGAGATCCCCGAGCTGGAGGATGACGCCTACCAGGAGATGCAGGGCGTCTCGATGCTGCTGCGCTCCGTGGGTGGCCCCGAGGAGAAGTGGCTGGTCCAGCTCCTTGGCCTCATCACCCACCTGCTGGACATGCTGTATGTGCGCCTGGAGTACATCAAGTGGGAGGTGTCGCCCCTCTCCGAGCTGACGGGGGCGATCCAGGAGCTCTTGCAGGAGGAGGACGCCAACGACCATGATCGCGCGCTGTTGGAGTTCCTGAGCGAGTACGACGCGGCCGTGCGCTCGAGCACGGGCCTGTTCGACGAGGAGACGCTGACGCGCCTGCAGGCGCGCGCCGACGCCCTCGATCCTGCGGCCCTGGCCGGCGCCCACAGGCAGGTGCGGGCGCTGGTGGACCTGGTGCATCGTTTGCTGCGCTACGATCCCGACGACGACTGGCTCGCGTGACCCGATGGCGTAACGTGGTCTCTGCTGTCTTTGCCCGTTATTGGCCCGCGTGGTATAATCACTCGGTATGCATCGCAGGAAAACCATTGGGAGGATACTCGGTTCATGGCAACTACCAGAGTTCAGGACATCCGCAACGTGGTGCTGCTTGGGCATGGGAGCAGCGGCAAGACCTCTCTGGGCGAGGCGTTGCTGTTCGATACCGGCGCCGTCTCGCGCCTGGGCCGTGTCGAGGAAAAGAATACCGTCTCCGACTTTGATGAGGAGGAGCAGAGCCGCGGCTTTTCGGTCAACAATGCGGTGCTTCCCTGCCAATGGAACGGCGCCAAGCTCAATATCATCGATTCGCCGGGCTACATGGACTTTGTCGGCGAGGTCAAGTCGGCCATCGGCGCGGCCGATGGCGGCGTGCTGCTGGTGTGTGCGGCCTCGGGCGTCGAGGTGGGCGCCGAGGTGCATTGGGGCTACCTGGACGAGCGCGGCCTGCCCCGCCTCGTCTTTGTCAACAAAATGGAGCGCGATAACGCCAGCTTTGCCAACGCCCTGGAGAGCCTGGCCAACAAGTTCGATGCCACGTTTGTCCCCATCTCGCTGCCGATCGGCTCCGCCTCCGGCTTTGAGGGCGTCGTCGACCTGATCGAGATGCAGGCGTACCTGGGCTCGGGCGACAAGCCCGGCGAGATCCCCGCCTCCTTCATGGATGCCGCCGAAGAGGCGCGCATGGAGATGATGGAGTACGCCGCCGAGGTGGACGACGAGCTCATGATGAAGTACCTGGAGGGCGAGGAGCTCACCAACGACGAGCTGCGTCAGGCGCTGGCCGCTGGCTCGCGCAGGGGCGATTTCGTCCTGGTGCTGGCCGGCTCGGCCACCCAGAACGTGGGCGTCAAGGCGTTGCTCAACGCCATGGTCGCCTTCCTGCCCTCACCCGCCGAGATCGAGCGCAAGGCCCTCAGCCTGGCTACCGAAGAGGAGGTCGCCTTGACGGCGGACCCCAACGGCCCGCTGGTGGTCCAGGTATTCAAGACCATGGCCGACCCGTTTGTGGGCAAGCTCTCGTATTTCCGCGTGTACAGCGGCACGCTATCCGCCGATTGCCGCGTGTACAACGTCAACCAGCAAGAAGAGGAGCGCATCGGCCAGCTCTATTCGGTGCGCGGTAAAGAGCAAAAGCCGGTGGAGAGCGTGCAGGCGGGCGACATAGGTGTGGTGAGCAAGCTCAGCGTCACCACCACCAACGACACCCTCTGCGATCGCGGCGCGCCCTTCCGGGTGCCCGCGGTGGAGTACCCGGAGCCGCTCTACGCCGTGGCGGTGTTCCCCAGCACCAAGGCCGACCTGGACAAGCTGGGCGCCAGCCTGACGCGCCTGGTGGAAGAGGACCCCACCCTGCGGGTCGAGCGCAACAACGAGACCAACGAGACAATCCTCTCGGGCATGGGTGAATCCCACATCCAGATCGCCACGCGCCGCCTGGCGAACAAGTTCGGCGTTCAGGTGGAGACGGACCTGCCCAAGATCGCCTACCGAGAGACGATCACGCGCACGGCCCAGGCCCAGGGGCGCCACAAGAAGCAGACCGGCGGCCGCGGGCAGTTCGGCGATGTGTATTGCCGCTTTGAGCCGATGGAGCGCGGCCAGGGGTTCGAGTTCGCCAGTGAGATCTTTGGCGGCGCCGTGCCTCGCTCCTTCATCCCCGCCGTCGAGAAGGGCATCCGCGAGATCTCGTCGCAGGGTGTGCTGGCCGGCTATCCCACGGTGGACTTTCGTTGCGTGATCTATGATGGCTCCTACCACACGGTGGACTCGTCGGAAATCGCGTTCAAGCTCGCCGCGCATCTGGCCTTCCGCAACGCCGTGCCCGAGGCGGGGCCCGTGCTGCTGGAGCCGGTCTACCGCATCGTGGTCACCGTGCCCGAGGAGTTCATGGGCGACATTCTGGGCGACCTCAACACCCGGCGCGCCCAGGTGCAGGGCATGGAGCAGGCCCGAGGCAACGGCATCGTCACCGCCGAGGTGCCCCTGGCCGAGATCCAGCGCTATGCCACCGACCTGCGCTCCATGACCCAGGGGCGCGGCATGTACACCATGGAGTTCGTGCGCTATGACATCGTGCCGCAACACCTGATCGACCAGATCAAGGCCGATGCCCAGCGACGCGAGGAGCGCGACAGAGAGCGCGGCTAGCCGCTCGCAACCATCTGCTTGGTATCACAAAAGCGGGCAACTTGGGCCAGATTGGCTCAGGTTGTCCGCTTTCTTTTGGTGGCGAAAGCTTCCGCAAACGCCCTTTTCCCTTGACAGTCCCGACGAAATTCGTGTATTCTGCAAGTGGAATGTGGTCGGACCGCGGTGATGCCGTCCGAGCGCCCAAGGGCGCCTGTGTAACCAGCAAGGGAGCAGTCCATTATGGAGGCAGCGAGCCAATCCTAACCAGGGTGTCTCGCTGCCTGTGTTTTCCAGCGTCCTTGCGCCGCAGAGCGATGGGGTGAGGCAGCGTCCGGTCGGGCCACACGCATGGTGCGGACCACTTCCGCCGCCAGGGTAGCGCCCAGGCTCTGGCCGTCCACGGGGTGAGAAAGGAGTCGCTTATACACCCACGTCCGCCATCGTTGGCAGCCCCACTGTCGCAACATCCTCCCTCGGCTGCCGATCGCCTTCGCGCTCGCCTTGGAGGTACCCATGGAACTGAGGAAGCACACCCGCAGAGACTTTATCCGGCTCACCGGCTTGACTGTTGCAGGCGTGGCCGTCGCAGCTTGCACCCAGGAGCCTGAGGTGGTGGAGAAGGTCGTCAAGGAGACGGTGGTCGTCGAGAAAGAGGTCGCCAAAGAGGTCACCGTCGTCGTCGAGAAAGAGGTCGTTGTCGAGCCCACCGCCACGCCGCCGCCGCCCACGGCCATTCCCAGCAAGTACAGGGAAGCGCCCATGCTGGCGGAGAAGGTGGCCCGGGGCGAGCTCCCGCCGGTGGACGAGCGCCTGCCCGAGGAGCCGCGCGTCTGCCCCGTCACCGAGATGATCGGCGAGTACGGCGGCACCATCACCGTCGGCCATGTCACGGTGAACCTCACTGGCGGCGATTGCGAGATGGCGATGGACGAACCCAACCCCATGCGCATCTCCCGCGATGCCACCCGCGCCGTGGAGCACGTGCTCAAGGATGCTGTCCTCAGCGACGACTATACGGAGATCACCTGCTACATGCGCAAGGGTATGAAGTGGTCTGACGGCACACCGTTGACCACCGAGGACATGCGCTACTGGTATGAGGACATGCTCCTCAACACCGACATCACGCCGGTGCCGCAGATCCGCTTCCGTCCCGGCGGCGAGATCATGAAGCTTACCGTCATCGACGACTATACCTACAAGCTCAAGTTCGCCGTCCCCGTGCCCGCCTTTGTGCTGGTGAGCATGGCGCACCGGATGGGTCTGGGCGACAACCGGCCCTTTGTGCCCGCCCACTATCTCAAGCAGTTCCACATCAAGTACAACCCGGATGCCGACGCCCTGGCCAAGGAGAAGGGCTTTGACTTTTGGTATCAGCTCCATGGCCGCGAGAATACCGCCAGCCAGAGCCTGGATCGGCCCACGCTGCGGGCCTACAAGCCCGTGCGCGATACGCCCTCCATGTCGTTCTTGCAGCGCAACCCGTATTACCACGCGGTCGACCCGGAAGGCAACCAGCTCCCCTACCTGGATGGCATCAACATGGACAAGGCGGCCGATCTGTCGGTCTTGGATGCCAAGATCGTAGGCGGCACCTATGACTTTTGCGCCTTTGAGATGCGCATCCTGTACTATGCCACCTACGCCGATGGCGCGGCGGCCTCCAATGCGCGTATCATCCTGTGGCAGACGGGCAAGGGCGGCGAGGTGATCTACCAGGTCAACATGAACTGGCCCGATCAGGAGTGGCGCGACGTCTTCTCCGATGTACGCTTCCGCCGCGCCCTGTCGTTGGCCGTCAACCGGGCCGACATCAACAACGTCATCTACTTTGGCAACGCCTCTGAGACGGCGTTCACCGTCGTGCCCGTATCGCGCCACTACAAGCCCGAGTACGCCCAGGCCTATGCCGCGTTCGACCTCGACCAGGCCAACGCCCTGCTGGACGACATGGGGCTGGAGTGGGACGCCGATCACACCCATCGCCTCTGGCCCGTGAGCAAGCAGCCCATGATCATCTCTTGGGATCTGTTCGAGAGCGAGACCCCCAAGGGCCCCATCACGGAGCTGATGGCCGAGTACTGGAAGGCGATCGGTATCGAGATTCAATGGAAGTCCATCACCCGCACGCTGCTCAGCCAGAAGGTGCAGTCCAACGAGGAGCCCATGTCCCTCTGGCACGGCGACGAGACGATGGACACCCTCTTCCTGCGCCGCGAGAAGTGGTTCACGCCGCCTGGCACCCAGGACGTGAGCTGCTGGGGCGTGCTGTGGGGCCTCTGGTACGAGACCTTGGGCGAAAAGGGACAAGAGCCCCCGGAGCAGATCAAGGAGCTCTACCGCTGGATGGAGGAGTACAACCAGACCGACGCCGATGAGCCAGCCGCCAAGGTGCTCCAGAGCCAGGCCGAGAACGTCTGGAACATCAACTCGGTGGGCAACGCGCCGCACCCGCTGTTTGTACGCAACAACCTCAAGAACGTGAGCGAGACAGGTGGCTTCTGGACCTGGGATAGCCTCTGGACCTATCCCGAGTACCCGGAGCAGTGGTTCCTGCAGAAGAGCTAGTGCTCAACGGCGAGCACCGGTCTTCGGTTTGTGCCCGCATACGGCACACAGCCCCCAGGGGAGTGATCCCCTGGGGGCTGCTCTCGTCGGCCTGAGGCGGTCTCCGCTAGCCGTCGCCCTTGAGCACATAGTAGGTGCCGCGCTTGCTGCCCACCTGCAGCAGGATCCCCTTGGAGATCAGGTCGCGCAGGTCCAGCCGTAGCGTCTCGGTGGAGACCTCGGGACAGAGGTTGTGGTACTCGCGGTTGGTGATGCGCTCGAACTCGTGCAGGTGGCGCAGGGCCAGCACCTGCCGCGGGTTGAGGTCATCGCCGTACTGCAGCTCGATCTGATCGATCAGGTTCATCAACGTCACCGTAAAGCTGCGCTCGCCCTCGCGGAACTCGGGCGGGGGATGGTGCTCACGGTGCATGGCTTCGTAGATGATGTCGATGCCCTGGCCCAGCTCCTCGATGTAGCCCCAGTAATAGAGCCCCCGCACCAGCCGTGGGTTCCGCGAATAGTGCTCCTCCAGGAGGTTGTCCAGGGTGATGTGGCCGGGCAGCCGCCCCGGCGAAATGATCTCCAGCCGGTCATCGAACAGCCGGATCTCGATGCGCTGGCCGCTGACGCGATAGTCCCGGTGGCAGATAGCGTTCACCACCGCCTCGCGCACCGCCTCCAGGGGGTACTCGTAGTGCTCCTGACGCGCCAGGCCGTTGGTCACCGAGCGCTGGTGGATCTCGTCAAAGAGCGCCTGCCAGGCGCCCTCCACCAGGCGGGGGGCCGGACCCACCACCTCGATCCGCCGGCTATAGCGCTCCGAGGTCAGCGCCGCCTCGCGCAGGCTGGTGCCCTTGAAGCGCACGATCACGACGCCCACCTGCGGGAAAAAGTGCTGAGGGTTCCTGCCAAACAGCAGGATGCCCGCGCCCGTGGGGTTGTTGGCCGCGTCGATGGCGCCCGCATCCCGCAACAGCTCCAACCGCGTGAAAGACTCGCCCCTGGGGCCGCGCTTGATGCGGTTGAGCCGATACTCCTCGATGATATCGGTATCCAGATCATCCAGGGTGGCGCCGGGCACCGTCTCATCCTCAAAGGCAGTCTCGGTGGGGGCGACGCGGCCCAGCAGCATCTGGTCGGGGCTGAGGCGCAGGTTCATGCGCCCCGACCGCACGTACACCTGCGAGCCGCCGACGCTCATCTGGTAGGGGGTGGGCCGCACCACGATGGCGACCACGGGGCCGCGGGGGGTGTCTTCCGGGAACCACTGGGGCAGCTCGATCTCGCGGAAAGGGGGCTCACAGAGACGCAGCGCCCGCTCCAGGATCGGCTCCAGGTCCTCGGCCACATTGGGGTGCACGCGGCCCGTTTCATCGGCCCCCACGACGATGGTCCCGCCGGCGGCGTTGGCAAAGGCCACGATCAGCTCTGCCAGAGCCTGGGCATTCGGCTCCGGCAGATACTCGAGCATCGGCCCCGGCGCACGCCCCGCAAACCGGCCGGGATTGGTAGGTGTTCGCCCTCGATCCATGATCCCCCTCGCTGGCACGACCGCCCACTGGGTCCATGATACAGAGGTTGAGGCGAGACCGCAAGCGGAGCGCACAGGGGCCGCCTCCGGTACGGCTGTCCGTCAAGTTGGCGCGGGGTCTGGGCCACGAGAGAGGCGCTGACGCGCCTCCCCCGCAGCCCGCCATCGGCGCGGCGCTAATCCTCAGCCAGGATCGAGGCCACGTCCTGCTCCACCGTCGCGGTGGGGCGCAGATCGAACTTGTCCACCAGCACCTGAAGGACGCCGGGCGAGACGAACGCCGGCAGCGTGGGCCCCAGGCGGATGCGCTTGACGCCCAGAGAGAGCAGCGCAAGGAGCACGATGACCGCCTTCTGCTCGTACCAGGCCAGGTCGTACTCGATGGGCAGCTCGTTCACATCCTCAATGCCCAGAGCCTCGGCCAGCTTGAGGGCCACCACCACCAGCGAGTAAGAGTCGTTGCACTGGCCCGCATCCAGCACTCTGGGGATGCCGCCGATCTCGCCCATAGCCAGCTTGTTGTAGCGATACTTGGCGCAGCCCGCTGTCAGGATGATGCTATCCTCCGGGAGTTGCCCCGCCACGTCCGTATAGTACTGGCGCGAGGCGTGGCGTCCGTCGCAGCCTGCCATGACCACGAAACGCTTGACTACGCCGGCCTGAATCGCCTCAATCACTCTGTCGGCCATCCCCAGCACCGTCTCGTGGGCAAAGCCGATGGTGATGGAGCCCTCCTCGATGGCCTTGGGGCTGCCGCACACCAGTGCCTTGGCGATCACCGGACCAAAGTCCTTGGGCCGGCCATCCTGGCGGTCGGCGATGTGGGTCACGCCCGGCCAGGCTACCACTCCCGTGGTAAAGAGGCGATCGCGGTAGCTATCGCGCGGCGGGATCATGCAGTTGGTGGTCATCAGGATAGCGCCGCCAAAAGACTCAAACTCCGTGCCCTGGTGCCACCAGGAGCCGCCATAGTTGCCCGCCAAGTGCTTGTACCTCTTGAGCGCCGGGTAGGCGTTGGCGGGCAGCATCTCCCCGTGGGTGTAGACCTGAATGCCGGCGCCCTCGGTCTGCTCCAGCAGCTCGTGCAGGTCGCGCAGGTCGTGGCCGCTCACCAGTATCGCCGGCCCCTCGCGCACCCCCAGGCTGACCTGGGTCGGCTCGGGCGCGCCATAGGTCTCGGTGTTGGCCCTATCTAGCAGGGCCATGGTGCGCACGCCCATCTCCCCCGCCCGCATGACCAGGCCGAGCAATGCATCGGCGGCGGGGTCGGCGAGGGCGGCGGTCGCCAGCGCCTGCTGCATGAAAGCGGGGATCTCGGCGTCCTGGGCGCCCAGGACCCGGGCATGCTCATAATAGGCGGCCATCCCCTTGAGGCCATAGACGAGCAGCTCGCGCAGCGAGCGCCGGTCGTCATCCAGCTCGCCATCGGCCAGGATGCCGACCATGGCGCCGTAGCCGGCCCAGGCCTGCAGGCCGATCTCGCGGGGCATCCAGGTGGCCGCCTCGGGCAGCTCCTCGGCGAGCGGGCCGCCCTGGGCAGCTTCGATGCGCCGGCGCAGCTCCTGCCGATGCGCCAGGACCTCCTCCGCCAGGGCGCGGAGCCGATCGGGGTCAAAACTCACGTTGGTGATGGTGGCAAAGAGCGCCCTCGCCGTGAGATCGTCGCCCTCCGGATCGGGCAGCCCCAACACCCTCGCCTTGACGCCAAAGACTGACATGCCTTTGAGCAGATAGATCACCAGGTCCTGCAGCGCGGCGATCTGGGGGCTCTTGCCGCACACGCCTCGCACGGTGCAGGCCTCGCCCCTGGCCGTCTCCTCGCACTGGTAGCAGAACATCTCCACAACAGCACCTCCCATCGGATCATAGTAAATCACACGTGCGTGTGTAGCATAGCGGCAGAGCGGCCGGCAGTCTGTAACCCAGGTTACCGATCAGGCGATGCCGGAGGGACGCGCACAAGGGCGGGGAATGGATATTGGCGGTGTGGCCAAGGCATGCTAGAATGCACGCTATTATGGCTCTGACAACGTTGTCCTCAGGAGGCGATGCATGAGGCGCTTGGCGAGGAATCTGGACCGCTCCATGTGGAGCTCCCACCTGCTGTTGCTCGTAGTGTCGGTATTCTTTGTGAACTTTGGCCAGGGTCTGTTCCAGGGGGCCAGCACCAACTACTTTGTGGACGCGCTGCACCTGAGCAACACCCAGGTGCTCTGGCTGCAGGGCATCCGGGAGGTGCCCGGGCTGCTGCTCATCGGCGTTGCGGCGCTGACCATGCATTGGCCTCTGGCGCGGCGAGCCGCACTATCCATCCTGTTGATGGGCATCGGCTATGGCCTGTACGCCGCCGTCCACTCGTACCTGGCGCTGGTCGCCATGGCCATGACGGCCAGCCTGGGCTTTCACGCCTGGGTGCCGTTGCAGGCCAGCCTGGGGATGGGGCTGGCTGCCAAGGAGCACTCGGGGCGCGTCATGGGGGTGCTGGCCGCGGCGCGCTCTCTGGCGATCATCGTGGGGATGGGCGGCCTGGCCCTCGTCTCCCGGCTCTACAGCGGCATCTCGCTGCGCTTCTACTATGTCCTCGGCGGCAGCCTGATCGTGCTGGCCGCCTACCTGCTGAGCCGCCTCCCCAAGGACCTGGGCCGCTCTCAGGGGACGGGCCCCCGGATGCTCATCAAGCGCCGCTACTGGCTCTACTATGTCCTGATCCTGTTCGAGGGCGTGCGCACCCAGGTCTTTAGCGCCTTTGGCACCCTGGTGCTGGTGCAGGAGTTCGGTCTGGAGGTCTGGCAGATCAGCCTGGTGCTGCTGGTGAGCGGCGTCGTGAACCTGATCGCCTCGCCGCTGATCGGCAAGCTGCTGGATCGCCTGGGCGAGCGCACCACCCTATCCGTGGGCTATGTCCTGCTGGCCGTGGGCTTTGCGGGCTATGCCACCCTGCGGAACCCCTGGCTGCTGAGCGGCGCCCTGGTGTTCATCAACATGCTCATCCTGTGCAGCATGGGGCTCTCTACCTATGTGAACCGCATCGCGCCCCGAGAGGAGCTGACGCCCACCCTGTCGGCCGGGGTGAGCTTTAACCACATCACCTCGGTGGCGATGTCCTTTGTGGCCGGCTCACTGATGGGCGCCGCGGGTTACCAGGCCGTGGCCTGGGGAGCCGTGGTGATCATTCTGCTCTCGGTGCCCTTTGCCCTGGCGATCCGCACCGACGAGGGCGCCCGCCAGGCGGTGCCGGTCACGACGCCCTAGGCGCATTGGGAGGCCCAGCGCCTCAGCATGCCGCGCACAAGGAGGGCCCCCTCAGGGGCCCTCCTTCTTGCGCCCGCGCGTTGTAGCCTCCGTTGCGCTCCTTTGCAGGAGTGAACCTCGTGTCTGCCCATGGCCGGGCAGGTACGCGTTCGGCCTGCCCCCAGGACGCCCCCCTTGGGTTGCACATCACCCTGCTTCGGCATGCATAGCCCCTTGAAGCCCGGGCCCTGATCTGCTACAATTCTGATAGGCCAATGTGTGGCCCTCGGGCCGAGTCTGACTCGATCCATTCAATGCCCACAAGGAGATAGATCATGACCCGCGCCTATCGTGCGATGATTGCGGTGTTGCTGGCCCTGGCGTTACTCCTTTCGGGGGCGCCGCCGGCTCTGGCCGAGCCTCTGGCGCAGGCGCCTGCGGGTTCCTGGCTGGCCCAATACTGGAACGGCATCGATCTTTCGGGCGGCCCCACCGTCCAGCGGATCGAGACGGGCATCAACCACAACTGGGCTACCGGCTCGCCCGACGGGGCGATCCAGAGCGACTTTTTCTCGGCCCGCTGGACCGGCTCCTTCAACCTGCCCGCCGGCACCTACCGGCTGCACACGCGCAGCGACGATGGCATGCGCGTGCGCGTCAACAACCAACTGATCATCAACGACTGGAACCTCCATTCGGCGACCGAGCGGGTCGCAGAGGTACAGCTTGCCGCCGGCTTGCACACCTTTGTAGTCGAGTACTTTGAGTACCAGGGCGATGCGGTGGCGGCCTTCTGGTGGGAGGCGCCCGCCCAGCCCACCCCCGTGGGCGTCTCGATCTCGCCCCTCTCGGGGCCTGCGGGCGCCATCGTGCAGGTGCACGCCTGGGGCTTTGGCCCCTATAGCCAGGTGACCGTGAGCGTGGCGCCCCAGGGCGGCGCCGCCATACACTCACACACGGTGGCCGCCAACGTGAGCGGCCAGATCTGGTCTACGGTCACCATGCCGCAGAGCGCGGCAGCGGGCAGCCTGTGGGTGGTGTTGGCAGCCGCTGGCGGCCAACAGGGCACCTCGCCCGCCTTTCGCGTTGAGGGTGGTACACCTCCCCCGACTTCGCCCTGCGGCACCCACTATACCGTGCGCCCGGGGGATTGGCTCTACCAGATCGCCCGCACCTGCCAGGTGACGGTGGCGGATCTGCTGCGGGCCAACCCGCAGGTCACCAATCCGAGCCGGCTCTATCCCGGCCAGGTGCTGGTCATCCCGGGGATCGGCGTGCCGCCCCCGCCGCCGGCCCCCACGGTGACGGCCACGACGCGCTACAATCTAAATTTCCGGCCGGCCCCCACCCTGAGCTCGACGCCCATGGCGGTGATCCCGGCGGGCACCACGGTGTCGGTCGTGGCCCGTGGCCCCGACGGCTGGATCTATGTGCGGTACGGCACGCGGCAAGGCTGGATCGCCGGCTGGCTCTGCACCATCTATGGCAACGTGGGCGGGTTGCCTTACCGGGCATCCTGAGCCCCACGCCTACAGACGAGCACGCTCCCGCTGGCGGGTATTCGCCAGCGGGAGCGTGTTGTTTGCGGGCCTGGCATGGCGCCGTCGAATCGCTACACCTCGTGCTTGCCCGCCTCCAGGCGGCGGGGCGGCTGCCCCGCCAGCTCCAGCAGCACCGGCACGGGCGACTCGATGCTCACCCCGTCGCGACGGGCCTCCACGCGGATCAGGCCGTGGGGCGTGGGCACGTTTCCCCGGGCCCATGCCAGCGGCCCCAGCCGGGGTGCGATGCGCGCCACGGCATAGCCGGGCTCGTTGGGGGTGACCCCCAGGGTGTAGAACACCATGTCGCGGGTGGGCGTGCAGCTCCAGCCGTGGACGTGGGTGCCATAGTCCCAACACTCGCCGATGGTGTCATAGCCATCCGCCAGGAACTGCGACCAGCGCCGGTACAGGTCGGGCAGGAGCTCGGCGCGATCCGCCAGGGCCACGGCGTCGTGCACCACATAGCTCATGAAGGGCTGGGCCAGCACGACCTGGCGCTCCACATCCCAGTCGATCTCGTAGCGGCCCTCGCGCACCTGCTGCTGCCACTTGGCCATGGACTGGCCACCCTGGTTGTCGCCGGTCCAGGCCCGCATCACCAGCCGCGCCGGATCCGTGATGGTCTCGATGATCCGCGGCCAGCGCTCGCGGGGCGCCAGCCCGGAGGCGATGGCCAACGCCCCGGCCAACTGGCTCATCTCCGGGCGCCGCTCGCCTCCCACCACATGATCCACATAGGAGCCCCGCGCCTCGTCCCAAAAGATCTCGAATCCCTGGCGCGCCCTCCGGTAGCGCTCCTCGGCCCAGCGCTGGCTGCCCTGGTTGCCAAGCCAGCCCGCCATCTCGGCGTACTCCCGTAGGCCCCGGGCCCACAGGGCCGTCAGGGTGGCGGCCTCGTCCTCCGTCGAGACGCTGGACCAATCCACCAGATTCCACTCGGGCACGTCCTTGAGCGCGCCCCCTGCCGTCTGATACGGGGCATACCAGCGCAGGATGCGCTCGATGGTGGGCAGAAAACCCTGGATCGCCTCGCGGTCGCCCAGGAAGCAGTACAGGTTGAAAACGCCGTGGACCCAGTGCAGCGACCAATCGGGGATGGTGTGCATGTTGCTCATCTCGATATCGCCCGCCACGGTCATGGGCAGGATCCCATCGGCGCGGGGCGAGTTGCCCAGCGTACAGAAATGGGCCGCCAGGCGCCAGTCGCAGTTGGTGGCCAGATGCACCATCTGATGCACCACACCATCGCCCACCCAGGCGCGCTGCTCACGGGTGGGGCAGTCGATAAAGGCATCGTGGGAGTTGAGCTGCACGGTGCGCACCCCGGCGGCAAAGATGCGGTTCAACTCCGCATCGCTGCAGGCGAAGGTGGCCCCCCCCTCCCAGGGATAGAGCAGCTCCTGCACGCCCAGGTGTCGCAGGGTCACGGGCCCCTCGGAGCCATGGATCAGCAGGTAGATGTAGCGCAGGCCATTGGAGTCGAACAGGCGAAAGCGATCGTCCGTCCCCCTGGCGATGTAGCGCAGGCCCGCCGTCATGCGGTCCATGGTAAAGCTGGCCTGCAGCGGGTCCTCGGTGAAGGAAAAGTCCAGGGTCGTCCCGGCGGGCGCGGCGAGCTCGAACTCGAGCTGGCCGGAGACGATGCGCCCCATGTCCACGCTCAGCCGCACAACCCCTTCCGCAGGCACCTGGACCTCCAGCGGCAGGGTCGCCTCACGGCTCTCGGCCACGGGCAGATCCAGCGCGAGCTGCACCCGGGCGATGGGGCTGGGCTCCGACAGATCCGCTGCGCCTGCCAGGGTCTCCACCCGGACGCGCGAAGGCGTGCGCACGGCCCCGCCCAGTTGCGCGATGGGCCGGGGATAGAGGGGGCCGTAGGGATCGGTGGGCGGCTGGGTGCGGGCAAAGCCGCCGATGTGGCAGGCGGGCACGGGGCGCGCCAGACCCCAGGCGCCATCGTCCCAGTCGGCCTCAAGCCAGCGATTGTCGTGCCGACGCGCGTCAACGATGTCCACCGGCACGCCCGTGTGCCGCCCAGAGCCGCCAGGCAGCCAGGCATCAGCCTTGTGGGCGCGCCAGCTAGCGTCGCTGACCAGCCAGCCCTGGTCGCCCTGCGCCGCGCCCCACGCCTCGGAGAGATCGGCCTCAAAGACGAGGACGCCTCGCGCGCCCAGGGTATTGTTGGGGATGGCGGGCATCCAGAAGGAGTTGGCCTGGCCATAGTAGCGCACATAGACGGCGATCACGTTCTGGCCCTCCCGCAGGTAGGGGGCCAGGTCGTACAGGTCATAGTGCAGGCGACGGGGCTGGCTGCGGATGGGCCCCCGCCCCACCGGCGCACCATTGACGAACAGCGCGTAACGCGAATCGGCGGTGATGCGCGCCGGCGCACGGCCGGGGACCCGCTCCAGACGGAATGTCTTCCGGAACTGCCCGTGGCTCTCGGTAGCCTGGGGATCCACCCCCGCCGACCAGAAGCCGCGGGGTTCTATGGGCTCCTCGGGCAGCCAGATCCAGTGGCCGCGCCAGCGAATCTCGGGGAAATCGTGTGGTCCGACAGGTTGGGACATGGGTCATCTCCTTGGCGCAAGAACGAGGAACGACGGTCGGGATGCACGCGCAGCGTGCGGCCAATGCTGCCTCCATTTTGGCCGCTCGGCGCGCGCCGGTCAAGAGCTCGGGTCTGGCTGTCATTCATCAATGATAATGT
>DCTX01000011.1 GCA_002329325.1 Anaerolineales bacterium UBA1429 | reverse complement strand
CCCTCTTCTTGCGTCGGCCCAAGTACTTTGCCCCCATCGACGGGGATGAGAACTGCTGGGGTGTGCTGTGGGGCCGTTGGTACAACACCAACGGCGAGCAGGGCGAAGAGCCGCCTCAGATGATCAAGGACCTCTACGCCTGGCTGGATGAGTACATGCTGACCGACGCGCTGGAGCCGGCTGCCAAGGTGCTCCAGAGCCAGGCGGAGCATGTCTGGACCATCGGTAGCGTAGGCAATGCCCCGCACCCGCTGTTCGTCCGCAACAACCTCAAGAACGTGAGCGAGACGGGCGGCTTCTGGACGTGGGATAGCCTCTGGTCGTTCCCCGAGTGCCCCGAGCAGTGGTACTTTGAGCAGTAGAGCCCCGCGGGCGAGGCCGTGAGGTCCCCTCGCGGCAGCCCCGGCTCTAGGGAACAGAACGTCCCCCAGGAGATTCGCTCTCCTGGGGGACGCGTCGCGCCGGGGCGACCCGAGGCGCGGGGCGATCAGCCCGGGCGGCGGAAGGCGGGCAGCTCGCGAGTGCGGCCGTCCACTGTCACCAGGTAGTAGGGCAGCCAGGCGATGCCAAAGAGATCCACAAAGATATCCTTCTTGTAGGGCGAGAGGGGCGCTTCGGTGTGCTGAGCCGCGATCTGCTCCCAGCGCCGGTGGATGTCCTCCAGGGCCGCCTTGTGGTCGGTCTCGATCTCCTGCACCTGCTTCTCCAGCATGTCCAGTTCGGCCTGGCGTCGCTCCAGCTCGGCCTTGGCCTGGCTGGTCATGCGCCGGCGGGTGAGGGCGGTGGAGAGGGAGCGCCTGCGCCCCCCCAGCACGTTCAGCAGCAGCTCCGCCCCTCGGCCCACCTCTTCGACCTGGCGCTGCTTCAGCTCGTCCTCTTTGGTCTCGATGCTCATCTGCTGGCGCTGGATGCGCCTCTCCAGATCGTCCAGCTTGCGCTCATGGGCGCTCTCGGCGCGGGCGATCTCTTGCTCCTGAGCCTTGGCCGCAGCCTGCCGACACTGCTCCTCAAACTCCTCGACGCTGGTATCGGGGCCCGCGTACACCTTGAGGGCCTCGTGCACCTTTACCTGAACAGTGGCGACGCGATAGACCCAATCGGCGAAATCCCTTCGCAGGGCGCCGAGCTGGCGGGCATCGGCGAGCCAGGCCGGCAGCGCCTCGAACCGGGCATCGGGTAGGGGTGGCTGGTGTAGCTGGGAGGGGTCGTAGGCGCTCGATGCAAAGTCATCCCACACCACCGTGCGGCCCCGGGTCCCCAGGGGGAGGGAGGCGAACTGCCGGTGCAGGTCCACGCTGTACTTGCGCGAGTTGTAGGTTACCTCCGCCTGTGCCAGCAGGCCGGGCTTGTAGAGCACGCCGTTCTGGCGCAGGTGCGCATGGCCGGCCAGGCCCGCCTCCGCCTCCGCCTGCCCAAAGGAGACATCGTTGGCCACGATGTACTCGTCGATGCCCGTAGGAGGGGCCGGGCGCGTGCTCGAGCCCAGCGCCTCTACGGGCGCCTCGGTGGGGGCTGGCGGGCTGGCGGGTGTGGCTGACCCCGCCGCGGCCGTCGGGGCCACTGTGGCTGTCNNCGCGGCAGCCTGTGGCGCCGCCACTCCCGGCAACTGCATCAGTTGGGGGATTTGGGCGCGCATGAGGGGCCCCGCCAGGTAGTTCATCACCCAGCGCGTCTGAAAGATCCTGGGCGCCCTGGCATGTACGTTGTGCAAGAAGAAGGTGCGCTTGCCCAGGGCGGAGATGATGCGGTCCACCTCGCGCCGATCGAGCCCGCCGCCCGCCGAATCCAGGCCATCCAGCAAGCGGCCCTTGTCTTGCTCGGTCTGCAGGCGTCCGATGAACCAGGTGCCCGCGTTGGAGAGGCCGCGATAGTCCACGTCAATGGGGTTCTGGGTGGCCAGCAGGAGCCCGACGCCAAAGGCCCGCGCCTGCTTGAGCATGCGCAGCAGGATCGGGCGCGAGGGCGGGTTGGCCACAGGCGGCAGGTAGCCCGTGATCTCGTCAAAGTAGACCAGCGCCCGCAGGCTGCTGGTGCCGCGCTGGCCGCGCATCCACGCCTCGATGGCGGCGAACAGCAGCGTCACAAAGAACATGCGCTCGTTCTCGTTGAGGTGCGCCAGGTAAAAGATGTTGTGGCGCGGCTTGCCCGTGGGGCCATAGAGCAGCCTGCCGATCTGCAACGCCTGCCCTTGCCGCCAGACCTCGAAGGAGGGCGAGGCGAGAAAGTTGTTCAGCCGCATGGCCAGGTCGAGCCGATCCTTGGCAGGGATAAAGCTGTCCACGGGAAAGGCGCCCAGGCGCTCAAAGGGCGGGTTCTGGGTCTGCAGGATCAGCTCCGTCAGGTTGAGGGAACGGCCCTGGCTCCAGGCGCTTTCCAGGATGCTGGAGAGCAGGATGTGCTCGCGCGAGCGCAGCGGGTCTATGTCGGTAAAGCCGATCAGGCCCAACAGGGCGGTCACGATGGTTGCGATCTCGTCTCGCAGGACCTCCAGATGATCCTGCCAGGCGACCTCGGGCGCTGCAAAGGACGATAGGATGTTCACCGGCGTGCCCGCCGTGGAACCCGGCGTGAACAGGCCGAACTCGACCGAATCCATCAACAGGCGGATCTGCTCCGGGCCCAGGCCCCAGCTCGCCAGCCCGTTGCGCCAGCTCTCGGCCGTGTCGCGCGCCGCCTGCGCCACATCCTTCCCCTCGCGTCGCGCCTCATCCGGGTCTATCCAGGGCGCGAAATCGTCGGGCCGCAGCTCGGGAAAGTGGAGCAGCAGGTTGGTCAGATCGCCCTTGGGGTCGATGATGATGGCCGGGATGCCCTCGATGGCGGCCTCCTCCAGCAGCCCCACGCATAGCCCGGTCTTGCCAGAGCCCGTCATGCCGGTGACGACGGCGTGGGTGGTCAGGTCGGCCGGATCGTAGCGCAGGGCTTCGTCCAGCAGCCGCCCTTGGGCCATATCATAGAGTTTGCCAAGGTAGAATGCGCCATCCTTGACCGTCATGCAGTAGCCTCCTTTGCCTGGTGCGCCCCCATGGTACATGCGGGCGCCCGGCCCGTCCAGCCCGGTGGGTGAGATGGGCAGGCGTCGCCGCCGAGGCGGCACCACTTTACGCCCCCATTATAGCCAGGCCCACGCGCCGCGTCCAGCCCTTGCCGCCGCCTGCCTCCCTGGCTACAATGGCGCCATCGCAAGGAACTGCCCCCGCGGGCCAAAGGAGATAGATGCCATGACAGCCCCGATCCAGCCAGACCCTGCCCTTCGCGAGCCGGTCTTCCCGGCGGCCGAGTTTGCGGCCCGCCGAGAGCGCATCATGGCCGCCATCGGCGATGGCGCCCACGCCCTGGTGCAGGGGGCGCCGCCGGCCCGAGGCTATGTGCGCTTTCGCCAGACCAACGAGTTCTACTACTGCGCCGGGCTGGAGACGCCCCAGGCGTATCTGTTGGTGGATGGCGGCGCGCGCTCGACTGCGCTATACCTGCCCTGGCGCGGCCAGGGCGACCTGGACGAGGGCGCCTGGCCCGGCGCCGAGGACGCCGACCTGGTGCGCCAGATCACCGGGGTCCAGCAGGTCTTTCCGCTGGAGCGCCTGACGGAGGATCTGGCCCTCGTCACGACCCTCTACACGCCCCACGCCCCCGCCGAGCTGCAGGCCACCACGCGCCCCGATCTGCTGGCCGCCGACCGGGCCATCGGCCTGGATCCGTGGGACGGCCAGCCGGCCCGCGAGCAGCGCCTGATCGGGCTGCTGCGCACCCGCTACCCGCAGCTCGCCGTGCGCGACCTGACGCCCATCCTGGACGAGCTGCGCTCCGTCAAGAGCCCCCGCGAGGTAGCCGTCATGCGGCGGGCGGCGTCGCTGGCGGCGCGGGCGGTGGTGGAGGCCATGCGCGTCACGCGGCCGGGGATCATCGAGGGGCAGCTCGGCGCTCTGGCGGCCTACATCTATACCGTCAACGGCGCCCAGGGCGAGGGGTACCGGCCCATCATCGCCGGGGGACAGAACATCTGGCACATCCACTACTTTCGCTGCGATGCGCCTTTGCAGGATGGCGACCTGGTGCTGATGGACTATGCGCCCGAGTGCGACTACTACACCAGCGATATCGGGCGCCTGTGGCCGGTGAACGGGCGCTTTGCGCCCTGGCAGCGCGAGCTGTACGGCTTTGTGCTGGCCTACCACAAGACGTTGCTGGGGGCCATCCGCCCCGGCGCGATGCCCGACCAGATCCTGCAGGAGGCCGCCGAGGCCATGCGCGCCGTTTGGGAGCGCTGGCCCTTTAGCAAGGAGATCTACCGCCAGGGCGCCGAGCGTATGCTGGCCTTTCGCGGGCACCTCTCGCACCCGGTGGGCCTGGCCGTCCACGACGACGGCGACTATCACCAGCGTCCCCTGGTGCCGGGCACCGTCTTTGCCATAGACCCTCAGCTATGGGTGCCGGAGGAGCGCCTCTACCTGCGGGTGGAGGATACGGTGGTGGTGACCGAGCAGGGGCGCGACGTGCTGACCAGCGCGGCCCCGCTGGAGATGGATGAGATCGAGGCCCTGCTGCGGCAGGGGCCGGCGCCGCTGCCCTACCTGATGGAAACGCCCTAGGCGGCGTGAGGCCGCTGGCAGACATGCCGCGAATCGGATCAGGCCCGACCCCTCTGCGTCTGGGGTCTTGGCATATGTAGCCGCGCGATATTGAGCTTGCAGGAGGGTTACCATGCATACTGACACCGCCAAGAGTCCCTATGCCCACTGGCGATCGCTGCCCCTGGGAGCCATCTCGGTCACGGGGGGCTTCTGGGAGCAAAAGCAGGGGATCAACCGCACGGTGACCTTGCGCCACGGCTTTCGCCAGTTGGAGCGCGCCGGCAACCTGAACAACCTGCGGCTGGCCGCAGGTCAGGGCAAAGGCGACTATCGTCCGCCCCTCTTTATGGATTCCGACGTCTACAAGTGGCTGGAGGCGGCTGCCTATGACCTGGGCAACCGGCGCGATCCCGAGGTCGAGGGGATGGCCGACGAGCTGATCGCCCTGCTGGAGGCGGCCCAACAGGAGGACGGCTACCTGAACTCCTACTATCAGGTGGTGGCTCCCGAGCGGCGCTGGGCCGATCTGGATCACGGCCACGAGCTGTATTGCGCCGGGCACCTGTTCGAGGCCGCCGTCGCCCTGCATCGCACCACGGGCAACACGCGCCTGCTGGCCGTGGCCTGCCGCGTCGCCGACCACATTGACGCCGTCTTTGGCCCAGGCAAGCGCGCCGGCGCCCCGGGTCACCCCGAGATCGAGCTGGCCCTGGTGGAGATGTACCGGGAGACGGGCGAGAGGCGCTATCTGGACCTGGCCCGCTTCTTTGTGGATCAGCGCGGGCGCGGCGTCATGCGGGGCGACCGGAGCCACTATGGCCCCGAGTACCACCAGGATCGGGTGCCCGTGCGCCAGGCCGAGATCGTCGAGGGCCACGCGGTGCGCCAGCTCTACCTCACCGCCGGGGTGACCGATCTCTACCTGGAGACGGGCGAGCCTGCCCTGCTGGAGGCCATGGGGCGCCTCTGGCGCGACATGACCAGCCGCAAGACCCACGTCATCGGCGGGTTTGGCGCCCGCTTCACCGGCGAATCGTTCGGCCAGGCCTACGAGTTGCCCGCCGACCGCTGCTATTGCGAGACCTGCGCCGCCATCGCCGCCATGATGTGGAACTGGCGCATGCTCCTGGCCACGGGCGAGGCCCGCTATGCGGATCTCCTGGAGCGCTCGCTCTACAATGGCTTCTTGAGCGGCGTCTCGCTGGATGGGCGGCGCTTTTTCTACGTCAACCCGCTGCAGAGCCGGGGCGGCGTCGAGCGCCCCGAATGGTACTCGTGCGCCTGCTGCCCGCCCAACGTGNNCCGCCAGCGAAGAGGGCATCCAGCTGCACCAGTACCTGGCGGCCAGCGTGCAGGCGCCGGCGGGCTCGGGCGGGGGGCGGGCGCTGCGCATGGAGACCCGCTACCCCTGGGATGGCCACGTGCGCGTGGTGGTGGAGGAGACGGGGGCCGAGGCCTGGACCCTGGCGCTGCGCATCCCGGCCTGGGCTGGGGGCGCCTGGCTGGCCCTGGGCGGCGAGCGCCTCTCGGAGCCCATCGTCGCCGGCAGCTATGCCACCATCACCCGCGCCTGGCGGCCGGGCGACGTGGTGGACCTACACCTGCCGCTGGAGCCCCGCCTCACAGAGCCCCATCCGCGGGTGGACGCGATTCGGGGCAGCGTGTGCATCGAGCGCGGGCCGCTGGTGTACTGCCTGGAGGAGGCCGACCAGGGGGCGGGCGAGGGGGCATCCGGAATCGACCTGCTGGATGTGCGGCTGGGCCTGGGCGCGCCCATGCAGACCGCCTGGCGCTCTGACATGCTGGGCGGCGTCATGGTCATCGAGGCCCTTGGCTCGCTGGCGGATTCGGGCCCTTGGGGCGACGCGCTCTATCGGCCCGCCGGCGGTGCGGCGCCCTCCCGCCGCCCGCTCAAGCTGACGGCGGTGCCCTACTATGCCTGGGCCAACCGCGGCCCCGGCGCCATGCGGGTGTGGATCCCGAAGGAGGAGGCGTAGAGGGCGCGGATGCCCTTCGAGGTGAGGCCGATCTGACCAGGGCCAGCAGCATCTGCTGACGCTACCGATCAAGCAGGCGCTGCCCACAGATCATGGGCAGCGCCTGTGCTGCCCTCCGCGGGCCGCCGGTCGGCGCCGTAAATGTCGTGTGTGTTCCCGACCGGCCCGGCGGCCAAAGATTTGGCAGATCAGGGGGCCAACCCTATAATAAAGCGACTGTGCCTTCGACCGGCGCTGTCGGTTGACGTGACATAAGTCATCACCAAGTAACCCAACGTTCAGGAGGATCGTTTCGATGGCAGAGAAGTGGGTATATTTGTCTTCAGAAGGCAACAAGGACATGCGCGAGCTGCTGGGCGGCAAGGGCGCTGGTCTGGCGGAGATGACCAACGCCGGCCTGCCCGTGCCCCCCAGCTTTACCGTTACGACCGAGGCTTGCCTCGCCTATTTCCGCGAGGGCAGGCAGTTCCCCGATGGTATGTGGGAGCAGGTCCAGAAGGCCATGGCGGTGTTGGAGGAGCAGACCGGCAAGACGTTCGGCGATGCCACCAACCCCCTGCTGGTTTCGGTGCGTTCGGGCGCGCGCATCTCGATGCCTGGCATGATGGATACAGTGCTCAACGTGGGCCTCAACCCGGAGACCCTGCAGGGCCTGGCGGCTCTGGCCGGTGAGCGCTTTGCCTATGATTCCTACCGGCGCCTGATCTCCATGTTCGGCCGCATCGTCAAGCGCATCGACGGCGCCAAGTTCGAGGATGTCCTCGATCGCTTCAAGGCCCGGACGCAAGGCCGCCGCGACACCGACCTCACCGTGGACATGCTGAAGGAGATCGTCGTCGAGTACAAGGCCATCTACAAGGCTGAGCTGGGCGAAGAGTTCCCGGATAACGTGTGGGCGCAGTTGAGCCAGGCCATCGAGGCCGTGTTCTCCTCCTGGTTCGGACCCAACGCCACTACCTATCGTCGCCTCAACAATCTCTCCGACGATTGGGGCACCGCCGTCAACATCTGCACCATGGTGTTCGGCAATATGGGCGAGGACTCGGGCAGCGGCGTGGCCTTTACCCGCAACCCGAACACCGGCGAGCCCAAGCTGTATGGCGACTATTTGCCCAATGCCCAGGGCGAGGACGTGGTGGCGGGCATCCGCACCCCCATGCCCATCGCCGAGCTGCAGCGCTCCAACCCCGAGATCTATCGGCAGTTCGAAGAGGTCGCCAAGATGCTCGAACTGCATTACCGCGAGATGCAGGACCTGGAGCTGACCGTCGAGCGCGGCCGCCTCTGGATGCTGCAGACCCGCACGGGCAAGCGCACCGCCCGCGCCGCCGTCAAGATCGCGGTGGACCTGGCCAACGAGGGCATCATCACCCGCGAAGAGGCCGTCACCCGCATCCAGACCAGCGACGTGGATGCCCTCCTGCACCCCATGTTCGATCCCAGCGCCAAGGCGGAGGCCAAGGCTCGGGGCGACCTGGTGGCTACGGGCCTGAACGCCTCCCCCGGCGCGGCCACCGGCGTGGCGGTCTTTGATTCCGAGCGCGCCATGGCGCGGGCCGAGAACGGCGAGAGCGTGATTCTGGTGCGCCCCGAGACCTCGCCCGATGACGTGGGCGGCATGTTGCTCTCCAAGGGCGTGCTCACCCAGCATGGCGGCGCCACGTCCCACGCGGCCGTGGTGGCGCGCGGCAACAACCTGCCCTGCGTCGTGGGCTGTGAGGAGATCAGCATCAGCACCGAGGCCCGCCGCTTTACCATCGGCAACGTGGCGGTGAGCGAGGGCGATATCATCTCCATCGACGGTGGCACCGGCGAGGTGTTCGTGGGCGCGATCCCCACGCTGGACGTGGATCTGGAAGAGAACCGCGAGCTGGCCGAGCTGTTGGCGTGGGCTGACGAGATCCGTCGGCTGGGCGTGTACACCAACGCCGACTATCCTCGCGACGCCCGCCGCGCCCGCGCCTTTGGCGCCCAGGGCATCGGCCTTTGCCGCACCGAGCACATGTTCTTTGAAGAGGAGCGCCGCCCCGCTGTGGTGGGCATGATCATGGCCCGCACCGACGAGGAGCGCGCCAAGTATCTGGAGCAGCTGCTGCCCTTCCAGCGCGACGACTTTGAGGGCATCTTTGAGGCCATGGACGGGCTGCCGGTCATCATCCGCCTGATCGACCCGCCCATGCACGAGTTCCTGCCCAGCCGCGAGAGCCTGCTGGAAGACGTGATCCGCCTGCGCATCACCGGCGAGAACCCGGCGGAGCTGGCTGACCGTGAGAAGATGCTGGCCCTGGTCGAATCGCTGTGGGAAGTCAACCCGATGATGGGTCTGCGCGGCTGCCGCGTCGGGCTCATGACCCCTGGGCTGACGGAGATGCAGGTGCGCGCCATCTTCCAGGCGGCCTGCAACCAGACCCGCAAGGGCGTCAAGGTCAAGGTCGAGGTGATGATCCCGCTCGTCTCGCACCTGAACGAGCTGCGGGCCGAGGTGGAGACGCTGCGCGCCGTGGCCGAGGAGGTCATGACCGAGGAAGGGATCCGCGTCGAGCACAAGTTCGGCACGATGATCGAAACCCCGCGGGCCGCGCTGACCGCCGGCGACCTGGCGGAGGAGGCCGAGTTCTTTAGCTTTGGCACCAACGACCTGACCCAGATGACCTTTGGCTTTTCGCGCGATGACTCGGAGGGCAAGTTCCTGCTCGAGTACCTGGAGCGCGGCATCCTGCCCTCGAACCCGTTCCAGAGCCTGGATCAGGAAGGGGTGGGGCAACTGGTGGACCACGCCGTGCGCGAGGGTCGCAAGACCCGCCCGGACCTGGAGCTGGGCATCTGCGGCGAGCATGGTGGCGATCCCGCCTCGATCGACTTTTTCCATCGGGTGGGGCTGGCCTATGTGAGCTGCTCGCCCTTCCGCGTGCCCGTGGCGCGCCTGGCCGCCGCGCAGGCTGCCCTGCGCCACGATCACCAGGTCACGCACTTTCGCGACATCTAGTCGCTAGCCGAGCGCGCAACAGAGGCCGGGCCCCCGGAAGGGGCGCCCGGCCTTTTTTCGTGGAAAGTATGGGGGGTAGATCCTCGCTGCGCACACTGCAAACGTTTTTCCAAGGACGGTGTATCGAGCTAGATGCTTTGCTGATACCGGTGGTCCATTTCGCTCTCAAGGCCACAGATGCGGCGCGCCAGGTCCTGAAGCGTGTATTTCCTCGCATACCCGACGGTTGACGCTACTAGCCCAATCGGTTCGGGGACAAGTTCTCCATCTTTGATGACCCGTCTGTATTTCATCTTCCCTTTCGTAAGGTCGCGGATCAGGGTCTTCCACTTGGCGACCAAATCATCCGGGAAATCGGTCTCTTGCAGGATCAGCAACTCTATGGCAGCGTCCTGGAGCCTTTCCCTCAGAGTTCCCCAACCGGTAGCGAGTTTCCACACAGCTACCCCAAGTTTCTCGCAGGCGTAGGAGAAGCCATCAGGACTACTTTCCTCATAGACGACCGAAAAGACTACCTCCTCGGACTGATCATCCTGACACATTGCTGGTCGTTCCTTTCCAGCAAGCAGCGTGACTCCTCAAGCTGCAAAGGAACCGGAAGAGACCCCATAGTCTGATGACGGAACCATGTCTCTTGGGTCTATCCCTCCACTTCACGATAACCACGGCATCAGGAGTCTAGGGATTAGCCAGAAAAAGCTTGTAGACGCTCTTGTTGCAGAAAAGCTCCTTTGCATCACAAAAAGGATACCACGAAGTGTTTGACTGCGCCAGACGGACGCGGAGGTTCTGGCGAAAGGCCAGGATCGGGGAGACTCTCCGCCGAGCGGCGCCTGGTCTACATGGCCATGACCCGGGCGCGCCGGCTGCTCTGCCTGAGCTACCAGGGCCACTGGCCCGAGCCGCTGGAGGCCGTGCGGGCCTATGCAAGCGAAACGCCAGGCTGAGGGATAGTCCCTCAGCCTGGCGCCTGAGTGTGCCAGGGCTCTGGCGCCTACTTGCCCGCCATCTCCGCCCGGATCTGCTCTGCCAGGGCCTCGACGCCGGCGACGTGGCGAAAGACCACGTTCTGGTTCCCCGAGCCGCGGGCCGTCACCACCAGGTTGCCATACCCCATCAGCCGCGCCTGGGGGCCGCGCCTGGTCTCGACGCGATCCACGTGGCCGATCACCACGTCGACCTTCTTGCGGCCAGAGGGGCCGGTCTCGGCGATGAACCTCTCGTTGGTGACCACAACATAGGTGTTGCGCCGCACCGCGAGACTGTAGAGCGTCCGCCAGATGCCGATCGCCATCAACACCAGGGAGCTGAACTGAAGCAGGTTGTCGCTCTTGGGTGTGCCAAAGTACATGGCGACGCCGATCAGGAATACGACAATGGGCGAGATCAGGGCTGCGATGTGCAGCTTGGCTTCGGCCACGACCTTCTCGCCATCGTGAAGAACGATACCGACCTTTTTCACTCGAACCTTCCTTTCAGCAGAGGGGGGGCTGTGCCATACAGCCCGAATGCAGTCACGGCTACGACAACTGCCCATGCCTGCCGCGACAAGGCAGTCCGTTCATGAGTCTTGGGACGGCCACGCCGCAGACATGGCAACATGAGGAAGAGTGTACACCACATTCGGCGATCTGTCGCATTGGCGCAGGATGGTGCAGCGCTCGATCTTTCGCCCCGGCTCTCACTCGCCCAGGCGCACGCTCGCCACGGCCAAGGCGTCGCTGCCATCGGGCAGCGGAGCGCGCACGACGGTATCGGACGCGTAGAACCCTACCACCAGCACGCCGGTCTCGGGGGCGGCCAGGGCGGGCGCCGTCAGGGTGTGGCGATCCAGCACCAGGTCGCCCGGCTGCCAGGTGGTGGTGGGGCGGGTGCCCCACGCCGGTACGCCATCGTGCTGGGCCAGCAGGCGCCCATCCTGGCCCAGCAGGTGCACGAACACGGTGTACCCTTGCGGCAGGGCCGCCTCCGCCTCCCACAGCCAGGTGATCGAGAGCTCGGCCCCCGCGGTCAGGCGCAACGGCTGCTCGTCCCCCTCTATCGGAAGGCCGTCTACCGTCAGGTGATAGCCGCGCAGCCGCGCGATCCCCTCCCACCGGGCGTCCAGAGGCCGCAGGGCCTGGGGCGCCCGCTGGAAGGGGATATAGGCGTAGAGGGTCTGGAAGCGGTGCTGTGAGCGCTCCTGGAGCAGGGCATGGTACGCCAGCCAGTGATCCACGACGCCGTCGCGGTCCCAGCTCAAAGCCTGCAGGGGCACGAACCAGATGCGGTCGTAGGTGGCGGCTAGGCCCGCCAGGGCTGCCTCGGTCTCCTCGCGGGGCGCGCCGGGCCCCTGGGGCTGCATGGCGTACGCCAGGGGGGCTTCTCGCAGATAGTATCCCCAGCACGGATCGGGAAAATTGGCCAGAAACAGGTCGTTGGGGCCGGCCAGGCTCGCCACGCGGGCGGCTGTGGGCCGGTAGCCCACCGAGCGCGATCCCGCGCCTGCATCCTGATAGTAACGGCCGAGCTGCCAGCCGTTGATTGCCGCGATCAGCGCCAGGAGGCTCAGGGCGGCGGCCCGGCCGAGGCGTCGCCGCTGCCACAGGGCGTCGAGACCGGCGGCCAGCAGCGCCCAGAAGGCCGGCCCTGCCATCACGGCATAATAGGCGTTGAAGGTGGATCGCAGAAAGCGCACCGCCCAGATCCCCAGCAGGGCGCCCACCGACCATCCGGCCAGGAGCAGGGCCAGGGCGCGGTCGCGGCGCCAGAGGGCCCCAAAGCCCAGCCCGGCCAGGGCCCAGCCGCCCAGAGTCAGCCAGGAGGCCCAGGACGTGGGGAGGTCCGCGCCCGCCAGCAGCCAGGCGCTGGTCTCGACCCAGTGGCCGAGCAGGGCCGGGCGGGCGGGATCGCCCAACTGTCCCGCCGCCACCAGGCCCGGCCACATGGCCGCCAGCCAGGGCGCGAACAGCAGGCCCGCCAGCAGCGCGGCGCCGGCCCAGCGGGGCAGCACGTGGCGGCGCTCTCGCAGCGCCAATGCGTATACGGCGTGGGCCGCCAGGGCCAGGATGCCATAGTAAAAGCTATAGACGCACAGGGCGCACAGTAGCGCATAGGCCAGCCAGCGCCCCAGGCCGCCCCGCCGGACGGCGGAAAGCAGCGCGAGGGTGGCCGCAACGGCCGCCAGGGCCGCCAGGGTGGGCTGGTTACGCACATCCTGTGAGAGCCACACCAGCCCCTGCGCGAGGGCGGCCAGCCCCGCCAGCCAGAGGGCCGGGCGGGGGCCCAGGGTGCGGGCGCCCAGCCGCCAGAGCAGCGCCACCAGGGCGATGCCCAGGAGGGCGGAGGGCAGGCGCAGCGAGAACTCTCCATCGCCCAGGAGCGACATGGCGGCGTGCAGCAGGTAATAGTGCAGGGGGGAGTGGGGATCGCCCTCTTGCAGCAGGGCGGGCAGGATCTGCCCCAGAGGCAGGCGAGCAAAGAGGTACGAGAAGGCCTCGTCGCCGCGCAGCTCTTGCGCGCCCAGACGCCACAGGCGCAGGCCGGCGGCCAGGGCCAGGATGAGCCAGGGCAACGCCGGCAGGCAACGCCTCAGCAGGCGGCCTAGCGGGTCGTCGGTCGCGGGAGCCGGCGCAGGGGCAGGTGGCAATGGGATGATCTACCTCCTCTCGGGGAGGGGCCGCCATGCGGCACCGAGGGCGTCACTCCTCCGACTCCGCCTGGCCTCGCAGGGCCTTGGGCTCCAGGCGAAAGCGTACCTGGGCCTCGGTTGTCAGGTCCAGCTCGTTCCACCCGGCGATCTCCAGGTCCAGGCAGACCGTGGCGCCGGTGGGCATGGGCATGCGGGGCGCGCCCAGCATCCAGACAAGGTTCTCCAGGGTGGGGTTGTGGCCGATGAGCAGGACGGTGGCCACCTCCTGGGGCAGCGCGCCCAGCGCCTCCAGGCACTGCAGGGGGCCGCCCTGGTAGATCGCCTCCTCCACGCGGATCTTGCGGCCATAGCCCCAGGCGCGGGCCACCCGGCGGGCCGTCATCCGGGCGCGGCGCGCCGGCGAGCACAAGATCAGATCCGGCGGGGCGGATCGCGCACCCAGCGCCCGCCCCAGCAGGCGCGCATCGCGCTTGCCCCGCTTGGTCAGGCGCCGCTCCCGGTCGCCCAGCCCGGGCTCGTCCCAGCGTGACTTGCAGTGGCGCATGATGTACAGGGTGCGCATCTTGCCCCTCCGAACCTGTGCGGCGCTATCCCAGCGCCTGACGCAAGGCCTGCTCCAGCGCGCCCAACCCCCGGCTCACCGGCCCCTTGATGTCCACCCGGAGCGCGCGCCGATCCCGGTCGCGCAGCGCGGCCCAATCGCCAGCGGCCTGGCTGCTCTTGAGCACGCCAAAGCTATAGCCGCGCCCGGGGATCTCCAGGTCCAGCGTTCCTGTATGGGTGATCTGCAAAAAGAGCCCCGAATTGGGCCCACCCTTGTGAATCTGCCCTGTGCTATGCAAAAAACGCGGCCCGAACCCCACGGTGACGGCCAGGCCCAAGGCCTCGGCGATCATCTGGCGGATGCGTTGCAGGGCGGCGCCGTTGGCGTCGTTGCGATCCACATAGGCCATCAGCGCCACATAGTCGCCGGGGCGGCCCCCCTTGAGGAAGCGCCCCAGGTAGGCGGCGACGCTTTCGGCCTTCGGCGCGTCATCGTACACGGCCAGGGGCCCGTCCTGGAGCACGGGCTGATCGCCATCCAACTGGCCGGTCTCCTCATAGCGCGCCAGGGCCTGGAGCGCCAGCTCTTTGGCCGCGTCCACATTGGGCTGGTCAAAGGGGTTGATCCCCAGCAGATAGCCGGCGACGGCGGTGGCGAACTCCCAGCGAAAGATCTCGCCCCCCAGGGCGTAGGGCTCCTCCAGCGGCAATACCACCAGAGGGTGCCCTGCCTCGGCCAGGCGGGCTGCCAGATCGTCGACGGCCTCGTTCGCGTCGCCGCGGCGCCGTGCGTAGACAAAGAGCCGATCCTCGCCGTAGCACTCCAGCGCCATGGGCGGCTCGCCCTCCACGGGCAGGATGCCTTTGCCGTCCTTGCCGGTGCTCTCGGCGATCAACTGCTCCACCCACCAACCCAGGGAAGCCAGACTGGGGGAGGTGAGCAGGGTGAGCTTGTCGCGCCCCTGGAGGGCGCAAGCGCCCAGGATAGCGCCCAGCACGGCGGCAGGGTTCTGGCTGTCGGGAACGGCCGAGCGGCAACGTCGGGCCATCTCGCGGGCGCTCTGCAGCAATCTGTGGCCGTCAATGCCGTTGAGGGCCGCCGGCACCAGGCCGAACAAGGAGAGGGCCGAGTAGCGCCCGCCCACGTCCGGCGGGTTGATGTACAGGGCGCGCAGCCCCTCCTCCTCGGCCAGGGCGGCCAAGGGCGTGCCCGGATCGGTGATGACGATAAAGTGGCGCCGCCAGTCCTCGCCCACGATGGGCTCGAGCTGCCCGGCAAAGTACTCCATCAGGGTGCGCGTCTCGGCGGTGGTGCCCGACTTGCTGGCGGCGATGAACGCCGTGGCCGCCAGGTCGTCCTGTTCCTCCACCCGCGCGATCTGCTCGGGGTCGGTGGCATCCAGGACGGTCACGTCGAGCATGCCGGGGGCGACGCCGAACACCTCGCGCAAGACCTCGGGGGCCAGGCTGCTGCCGCCCATGCCCAACAGCAAGGCCCGCCGGAACTTGGCCGCCTGCAGTTCCAGGGCCAGGGCCTCCAGGCGAGGGGTCTCGATGCGCATATCATCGGGGAGATCGAGCCAGCCGAGACGCTGCTCGATCTCGCTGATCTGCTGAAGATCCTCGCTCCACAGGGCGCCCTCCCGGGCCCAGATGGCACGCGAGGCGCCCCTGGCCTCCAGTTGCGCCAAGGCCTCGTTCACCGCCTCCTGATAGCGGCCCAGGTAGATCCAGTGCTCACCGGCCGCGCGCTCCCACTCCTCTCGGTTCACCCTCATGTGTATTCACTCCGTAAAGGATCGGTCTATGGATAATCAAAGTATCACGTCCGCGCCAGCGCGTCAAAAACCGGCGATGGTCAACCGCATATCCTCTGAGCCGCCCGGCGCCGGTGCATGAGCGGGCAGGCTTGACGCCCGGCCTCCCCCCGGCGTACTGTATGGCCGGCGCGAGGGCGCGCCTAGAGATACACCGCCGCCAGCAGGTGGGGCAGCACGTTCACCACCACCGCACCTACCAGGATCGAGATCGAGACCAGCGAGGCGGCCAGTTCTGTATCCAGGCCCTCGTTGCCCGAGAACACCAGCACCGTGGTGCCCGCGGGAAGCGACGAGCCGACGGTGCCGGCGATGAGGCTCAGGCCATCCAGCCCCAGGAGGGTGCTCAGCGCCCAGCCCAGCAAGCCCCCGATCACCATGCGGATCAGGATGAACTGGGCCACCAGGGCGCCATAGGCGCGCCGTGGGCGCAGGAATACGCCCACGGCGATCATGGCCAGGGGCGTGTTGGCGACGGCAAGCCTGTCAAAGAAGGCGCCGAGCGGGCCCGTGAGGGGGATCGCGGCCACGGTAAAGACCACGCCGGCGATGGCCGCGACCAGGATCGGCGAGGCGAACACCCGCCGCCAGGAGATGGCGCTGCCCTCCCGACCATCGCGCCCAAAGTGGCGCGCCAGGGAGATAGCCACGATGCCCGAGTAAAAGGCGTTCCCCACATCGTACAGGGCGATGCGGGCTAGGCCGCCGCGCCCAAAGAACAGCTCCATGAAGGGAAAGGCAAAGACGCCCAGCACCACCATGCCCACCAACAGCGGCCCACGCTGCCGGGGCCGATCCGCCAGGCGGCGCGTGGTCAGGTACATCAGCCCGGCCAGGAGGATCGGCACGCCAAAGCCCAGCACCGGCATCCAGAGCAGCGATGGCTCGAAATCGGCCCGCGCGATCGAGACAAAGATCGCCGCCGGGATGGTGACGTTGAAGGCCAGGCGCGTGAGCACCAGCCCGCCCCGCTGGTCGAGCAGACCCGTGGCGCGGATGACGACGCCCAGGGCGATCAGCAGCAGGATCGGCGCCGCGTCGAGCAGTCCGTTGAGGCCCATAGCGCATCCCTTTCGTCGCGAATAGGCCCATTGTAGAGTGAGGGCGTCGGTTCTCCAAAGGGCGGCCGGGCACGGGGCGCTGCGCCGGGGCCGCCATGGGCGCGCAACGAGAGGATCATCGAGAGGAGAGACGAGATGAAGGCCGTACTGATCTTGCTGGATAGCCTGAACCGCCACCTGTTGCCCGTCTATGGCAACGACTGGGTCATCGCGCCGCAGATGCAGCGCCTGGCCGAGAGCTCGGTGCGCTTTGACAATCATTGCATCGGTTCGGCGCCCTGCATGCCCGCCCGGCGCGATATCCTTACGGGCCGCCTCAACTTTCTCGAGCGCGGCTGGGGCGGCATCGAGCCCTTTGATATCTGCTTCACCGAGACCCTCTCGCAGCATGGCATCTTTACCCACCTGGTCACCGATCACTATCACTACTTTGAGGTGGGTGGCGAGAACTACCACTGCACCTTTGACACCTGGGACCTGCATCGCGGCCAGGAATCGGACAAGTGGGTCTCGACGGTGGTGCCGCCGGTGGAGCCGCCCCATCTGGGCCAGTGGCGCACGCCCTATGCCCGCAACCGCACCGCCTTCCGCCAGGAGGAGGACTATCCCAGCCAGCGCACCCTGGCCGCGGCTATTGACTGGGTGCGCACCAACGGCCAGGCCGATGACTGGTTCCTGATGGTGGAGGCGTTCGACCCCCACGAGCCCTTTGACGTGCCGCACAAGTACCTGGAGATGTACGGCGACGATTGGGATGGCCCCGAGCTGATCTGGCCCACCTACGGCCCTGACGACCTGGACCCCGATGCCCTGCGGCACCTGCGCCGCCAGTACGCCGCCTGCCTCACCATGACCGACCATTGGGTGGGGCTGCTGCTGGACGAGCTGGAGCGCCAGGGCTGCCTGAAGGACACCCTGATCATTCTCACCACGGATCACGGGCACATGCTGGGGGAGCACGGCCTGTTGGCCAAGAACTATATGCACTCGTATGACGAGCTGGCCCACATTCCCTTGCTGGTGCGCCTGCCGGGCGGCGAGCACGGCGGCGAGCGGCGACAGCAGGTCACCCAGAACATAGACCTGGCCCCCACCCTGTTGGAGCACTTTGGCCTGGCCTGGGAGCACCCCATCCACGGCGTCTCCTGGTGGCCCTGCCTGCGCGATGCGGCGGCGCCCGCCCGCGAATACGCCCTGTATGGCTGGCACGGCTCCACCATCAGCGTGACCGATGGCCGCTATACCTACTTGCGGGCGCCCGCCTCCGAGGCCAACGAGCCGCTCTACCAGTATGGCGCCATGCCGGCCAACTTTTTGCGGTATTGGCCGCGCGAGGCCTTTGGCTCCATCGAGGCGGGGCGCTTTTTGCCCTATACGGAGATGCCCGTCTTCCGCCTGCCTGTGCACCGCCCCCGCTCGCCGTTCATCCGCGAGACGTTGCTCTTTGACCGGCAGACCGACCCGCGCCAGGAGCACAACCTGGCGGGCCAGCCCATCGAGGGCCGCTACGTCGAGCTGCTGCGCCGGGCCATGGCCGAATCCGACGCGCCGCCGGAGCAGTACGTTCGCATGGGGCTGGCATAGACCAGGATGCCAGGGGCGACGCCCGGCAATAGCGCCGGGCGTCGCCCCTGAAGGGTGGCGTTCTGTCTGCGATCGGGCGACTAGCGCGGCGGGACGATCACCGCCGTGCCATGCTCGCCGATCCAGAAGGCTAGGTGCGGGTACTTGAGGCTCATATAGTCGGCGAACAACTGGGGGTTCTCCGAGTTGTTGCTGAACATCTCATAGTGCCCGGGCACGGTCAGGCGCGGCTCCAGCTCACCTGCCAGGTCCACCGTCTCCTGATAGGTCATGTTGCCGATGCAGTTGCGGGCCAGGCGTTCGGCGTCGCGCCCATTGATGGGCAGGAACGCAACATCCAGCTTCCACTGGGAGAGACGGGGCACCTGGCCCTCGTACCGGCAGGTGTCGCCCGAGTGATAGACGCACAGCCCGTCCATCTCGATGACCAGGCCCAAGAAAGGGTAGCCCAGGTCGGGGTCGCGGCTCAAGAGCTCGTGGGCGGCTGGGATGGCGGTGATGGTGAGATCGCCCTCCTGCACCTGCATGCCGTCATCCATGGCGACGATGCGCTCCTCTGGCACGCCCAGCTCGCGGACGTGCCTGGCGGCCACTTGCGAGCAGATAAAGCGCGCCTGGGGCGATGCCTGGGCGATGCGCGGCGTGGAGTAGGGGTCGATGTGATCGCCGTGGTCATGGCTGCCAAACACCCAATCGGCATGGGTGATCTCGGCGGGATCCAGCAAGGGCGGCACGTTGCGAAAGCGCCCTGGCGCCAGGAACGGGTCCAGGTAAAAGATAGTATCCCGGATCTTGAGGACATATCCCAGTTGTCCCAGCCACCAGAAGGCCAGGCTCCCCGGCTCCAATTGCAGCGCGTCTATCTCTTGCAGCAAAGCCGATCCGCTCTTCATCGCGGCTCCTTTCGGCCCCTTGGGGCCAGTGCTAGACAGGGGTCTCTACGGCGCATAGAATACGCCCGCATGTCCCCAGATTCAAGCGCAACGGACGGGAGAATGTGAATGCTCGCGACCCCTCGCATCATCAACAGCGTGGCGCCCATCCGCGTATGCGACAACGGCGGCTGGACCGATACCTGGTTCGCGGAGCGCGGCTGCATCTTTAACATCGGCGTCTATCCCTATGTCGAGGTGCAGATCGAGGTGCAGCCCCGGGATGGGGCGCGCCACCGGGTGATCCTGAATGCCGAGAACTTTGGCGATCGCTATGCCGTCTTTCCGCGCCACGAGCGCCACGAGTGGATCCAGCATCCCCTGTTGGAGGCGGCCATTGACTACATGGGCGTGCCCGAGGGGCTCGCGGCGCAGATCTCGATCTACTCCGAGGCCCCTGCCGGCTGCTCGACGGGCACCTCCGCCTCGGTGACGGTGGCCCTGATCGGCGCGCTGGACCAGCTCACCCCTGGCCGGCTGACGCCGCTGGAGGTGGCCTATGCCGCCCACCGCATCGAGACCGAGATGCTGGGGCAGCAGAGCGGCATCCAGGACCAGCTCTGCGCCGCCTATGGGGGCATCAACTATATCGAGATGTTCCAGTACCCCTATGCCGCCGTCTCGCAGATCCTGGTGCCCAATCCGGTCTGGTGGGAGCTGGAGAGGCGCCTGTGCCTGATCTTCTTGGGGCGCAGCCATAGCTCGTCGGCGGTCCACGAGATGGTCATCCACGGCCTGGAGGATGCCGGGCCGGATAACCCCCAGCTCGAGCGCCTGCGCCGTGAGGCGCGGGCCTCGCGCGATGCGGTGTACGCCGGGGATTTCGCCGCCCTGGGCCAGGCCATGATCCGCAACACCGAGGCGCAGCGGGCGCTGCACCCGGCCCTGGTGAGCAGCGAGGCCGACCAGATCATCGAGATCGCCCGGGCCCACGGCGCCCTGGGCTGGAAGGTGAACGGCGCAGGCGGAGAGGGCGGCTCGATCACCCTGCTGTGCGGGGCCTCCATGAGCCGCAAACGGGCCATGTTGCAGGCCATCGAGGAGACCAACCCTCTTTTTCAGAACATCCCCCTCTACCTGAGCCGCTATGGGCTGCGGGTGTGGCAGCGGGAGCTGGACGGCGCAGGCCGCGCCGAGGGCCTCCAGACTTGATGGCGATCTGGACGATGCGCCACCAGCTACTGACGAGATCTACGCCCGAGTAACGCTATGGTCGAAGACATTCAGCACATGGGTCATTGATTGGGCCATTCCTCGCTGGCGCCAATCTGCTGGCTATCATTGAGTCAGCCAGTCGATGAGCGGATGCGGGATAGGAGCGCCAACACCAATTGATCCATCTTCCTTGATCAGAATGCCAACCATCCGGCCGACAAATCGATCGTTCTTGAACTGGCTTCCATTGACCCAGATCGCTCTGTCGCTGATCCGCACAGTGATCTCCGAACCCGCCAGGGTCCCAAACACCACGCTTGTTTCTGAGCTTGGTCGGACCTTATACAAGAACCTGTTGGATCCTTTTTCGGACACCGCCAAGATGCCTGCTGGAGTTGCGGATACATTGGTGAAGGGGTTCTCTCGCGGCTGATTCCTGAGCACCTCGAAAACGGGTTTCCCTTCAGCGGAGAGAACAACCGTAAGGGCCTGTGGATTCCCCGGCTCCAGAATGAAGTACCTGCCCATAAAGGCGAGTGGAACAGAGAAGCCCGTGAACTCATTTCCTCCGAAGCGAGCCATCTTGACACCTCCCGGATAGGGGCACACAACCTACACAATACTCCCTGACCATGCCCCTAGTCATGCCCTCGTTTACCATGTGGCGTCAGTCTATCTCCAACAACTGAGGGGATCAATTCGTTTCGTTCCGCCAACCTACATCAACGCGCCAGCAGCATTCATCGCGTTGGCCGTTTCTCGAAACGCCAAGAGACATCGGTGGCTTGAAGGCCGACGATGTGCGCAGGCCTGCCTGTTGGGCTAGCTCAAGCCATGCGGATTCCCGGCAGCTTGGCCGCACAGGCGCGCTACTAGGGCAGCAGTACCTTCTTCTGCAGAGACGCTAAGGTCACGTTCTTCAGATCGCCCTTATGCGTCTCTGCGATAGGGCCTATAGCGTATCCTTGCCCCGCATCAGTGATGCACGTTGTCCGTCACCCGCAGATCGGGGCCCGTGGCCTTTTTGCCATAGTTGGAGGTGGCGACGAGCTCGGCCAGGAAGGCGTCATAGCGGGCGCGATCCACAGGGATCCCTACCGGCTCTCCCGTGTGCCCCGAGAGGATGATGGCATTGATCATTTCGACGGTGGCGAGGCCCTCGACGCCGGGCGAGAGCAGCTCTTCGCCGTAGAGTAGATGGCGGGCCATATTGCGCAGGATGGCGATATGCCCTGCCTCGCGTTCCGGGATCTCCACCGGCACCTCCACCGCGTCGGGACGCGTCCACATCCCGGTGGACGTGTCGCTAAAGCCGCGCACGCCCGCGGGGATCTCCCAGAAGTGCAGCTCCTTGCCGATCACCTGAAGCTTGCCCCGCTCGCCCGAGAGCTCCAGGATATCGGTGCCTGGCGCCTCGGTGGTCGAGCAGTAGATATAGCCCACGGCGCCGTTCGGGTATTCCAGCATGGCGGCCGCCACGTCCTCCACCTCGATGGCGTGGCCCTTGGTGGCGGTATAACCGGTGACGCGGCTGGGCAGGCCGCCCAACCAGGTGAAGCGGTCGATCGAGTGGGGCGATTGGTTGATCAGCACGCCGCCGCCCTCGCCGGCCCAGGTGGCGCGCCACCCGGCCGAGTTGTAGTAGGCCTGGCTGCGGAAATCGGCATAGACCAGCATGGTGCGATAGATCTCGCCCAGCCGCCCCTCGGAGATCAGCTTGCGGGCGGCCTGCCAGACCGGCTCGCTGCGCTGCTGGTGCATCACGGCAAAGGGCGTCCCCGTGCGCTCTGCGGCCGCCACCATGGCATCGGCTGCCGAGACTGTGACGGCGATGGGCTTCTCGCAGATCACCGGCTTGCCCTGCTCCAGGGCATAGATCGCGATCTCGGGATGAAAGTAGTGGGGCGTCGCTACGATGACGGCGTCCACGGCCTCACTATCCACGAGATCGTGGTAATCGGCAAAGTACGGGACATCGAACTCTTCGCCCACGCTCTCGGCCACTTCGGGTACCGCGTCGCTCACAGCGGCCAGCATGCACTCCTCGACGCCCTGCATGGTGTGGGCATGGCCCGAACCCATGCCCCCGACGCCGACAATTCCATATCGCACACGTTCCATCCTTCGGCTCCTTTGTCTCATCGCATGTGCTCACGCTGTCGCCAGTTGTCAAAGGCCGCCCCAGCGGCTACAATGCCCATGGTAGCCAAAAGGCCCCAACCTGACAAGGATCGGCGCTGCCCCGGGCGGCGCCCGGATGAAGGAGCCCAACGTGAAGCAAGCTATCCATTTCATGCTATTGTTGGCCATGGTCGCATTGGTGGGGTGCGGCCCCAAGGCAGCCCCCGAGCCGGCCGCCGTTACCCCCACACAAGAGGTAGCCCCNNAACCGACGCAAGAGGCCGTGCCCACCCAGCCGGCGCCCACGGCCACAACTCCCGCGCCTGTCGAAGAGGCCGACGCCTACCCCGCGCCGCCCGATGAGGGCGAGGCCGAAGAGTACCCTGCCCCCGAGGAGCCGGCGCCTGCCGACGAGGAAGCATACCCCGGGCCCGACGAGGCCGCGGCCCCGGCCGAGCAACCCTACGCCTGGGTCTTTGATGGCGTGATCTCGGAAGGCGAGTACAGCGGCCAGCTCGTGTTCGGGCCGGTGGCGATCTTTTGGGCCAACGATGGCGAACACCTGTACCTGGCCGCCGAGGCGCAGACCGAGGGCTGGCTGGCCATCGGCCTGGATCCGGAGAACCGGATGAAGGGCGCCGACTATACCATCGCCACCATGGATGGCGAGGCCAAGATCTGGGACGCCTGGGGCCAGGGGGTCACCGGCGCCACCCACCCGCCCGATACCGAACTGGGCGGCGCGGACGATATCCTGGAGTGGGCCGCCGTGCAGGATGGCCCCTTCTTCCGCTTTGAGGCGCTGCGGCCCCTCAACTCGGGCGACGCCTATGACAAGCCGCTGGCGCCCGGCCAGACCTATGACATCATCGTGGCTGTCGGCACCGCGGCGGCCTTTGACGCGCCCCACGCCTACCGAGGCCAGGGCCAGATCACGCTGGATTGAGGCGCACATGGCGGCCGGTCTGGAGCGGGCGGTGGCGCGCGACGCGCTGAGCCACGTGGCCGAGCTGGTGGACCGTCTCGGTCGCTGGCCTCTGTTTCGCGACGTCTCGCCCCCGGCGCTGCAGGCCCTGGCGCGCCGCCTGGCGCGCCGCCCGATCCCCGCGGGCGAGATCGTCTTCCTCGCGGGCGACCCTTGCCGACACCTGTACCTGGTGGAGCAGGGCTTTGCGGCGCTCCGCCAGATCTCGGCCGAGGGGCGTGAGCACGTGCTCAACTATGTGGGGCCGGGGCACGCCCTGAACCTGGCCGCCGCGCTGGATGGCGGCCCCCAGATCACTACCGCCGAGGCGCTCAATGACCTGGCGCTCCTGGCCGTCGAGCGCGGCGACCTCGCCGGGCTCGTGCAGGCGCATGCCGATCTGGTGGGCGCGCTGGCCTGGCAGTTGGCGCGCGAGGTGCGCGGGCTGAGCGAGACGGCGCGGGGCCTGGCGCTGGATACGGTGCGCATGCGGCTGGCGGCCTTTTTGTTGGAGCACGCCGAGCTCGCCCCGCCCCAGGAACGGTGGACCCAGGAGCGCATCGCGGCCCATATCGGCACCGTGCGCGACGTGGTGGGGCGCATTCTGCGGGATTTCGTCCAGGAGGGGCTGGTGCGCCGGGAGCGCGGCCAGCTCGTGATCCTGGCCCGCGAGGAGCTGGAACGCGAGGCGGGAGGGGGCCATGGCTGAGGACACGCGCGCTCTGACGAGCCCCACCCTGCTGCCCGAGCGCTGCACCGGCTGCGGCCTGTGCGTGGCGGCCTGCCCCTGCGGCGGCGTGCAGCTCGGCGAGGCCAACCGGCCCGTCTTCTCCTGCGAACGCTCGTGTACCCGCGAGGCCAACTGCGTGGCCTGCCGGGCGGGGTTTCATCCGTGCCAGGTGGTATGCGATGCCGGGGCCATCCGCTTTCCGTTCACCATCGGCTGTCAGCGAGAGAAGGGGTGAAGAGATGGAATACACGCGTCTGGGAGCCTCGGGCATCAAGGTGAGCCGCATCTGTCTGGGCACCATGACCTTCGGGCGCGAGGCCGATGAGCAGACCTCGTTCGAGATCATGGATCGCTATGTGGAGCTGGGCGGCAACTTGATAGACACGGCGGATATCTACACCGCCGGCGCGTCCGAGAGGGTGGTGGGGCGTTGGCTGGCGCAGCGGGGCTGCCGCAAGGACGTGGTGCTGACCACCAAGGTCCAGGGCCCAACGGGCAGCGGCCCCAACGATAGCGGGCTCTCGCGGCTGCACATCATGCAGGCGGTCGAGGCCAGCCTGGAGCGGCTGCAGACCGACGTCATCGATCTCTACCAGATCCATCGCTGGGATCCGCACACCCCGCCCGAGGAGACGCTGGGCGCCCTGAGTGATCTGGTGCACCAGGGCAAGGTGCGCTACGTCGGCTGCTCCAACCTCAAGGCCTGGCAGCTCGCCAAGTACCTGCGCATCGCCGAGAGCCAGGGGCTGGCCCGTTTCGTCAGCCTGCAGCCGGTGTGCAACGCCCTCAACCGGAGCGCCGAGCTGGAGCTGTTGCCCCTCTGCGCCGACGAGGGCCTGGGGGTGATCAACTACAACCCGCTGGCCGCGGGCATGCTGACGGGCAAGTACCGGCGCGGGGCGGCGATGCCGACGGGCGCCCGCCTGGAGGCCTTCAAGCAGTACTATGAGCGCTACTATACCGAGGAGGCGTTGGATCTGGTGGAAGCCTTCCTGCAGGCAGCGCAGGCCCGGGGCGTGACCCCCGCCCAGCTCGCCGTGGCCTGGGTGCTGGGGGATCCGCGCATCACCTGCCCCATCATCGGGGCGCGCAACCTGGAGCAGTTCAACGATACGGTGCAGGGCGCCAGCCTGGCCCTGACGCCCGAGGAGCGGGACGAGATCCCGGCCATCGCCTCCGGCGCCTGGGTGGGCCACGATCCGGTGTACGGCACACGCTAGAACCTTTCGCGAGGCCCGGCGGCCCCGGGCCTCGCGCACCCATGCCGCCCGTTGCAGGAGACGCGTTTTGAAGTCACCTCACATCGGCTTGCCCATGACGGTGGTCCACGTCGCAGGGCGTGAGCAGTGGAGCATCTCGCCCGCCTATGCCCGCGCGGTGCAGGCCGCCGGGGGCATCCCGATTCCGGTGCCCCTGCTGAGCGAGGAGGAGCACCTGCGGGCCTGCTACGAGCGGCTCGATGGCCTGCTCCTCTGCGGCGGCGGCGACGTGGCGCCCGAGGCCTATGGCGCGCAGGATACGGGGCTCTGTGCCGACATCGTCCCCGCCCGCGATGCCCTCGAGCTGACCCTGGCGCGCTGGGCCCTGGCGGAGGGCCTGCCTCTCCTGGGCATCTGCCGGGGCATTCAGGTGCTCAATGTGGCGGCCGGCGGAGGGCTGATCCAGGACATCCCGACGGCGCTCCCCACCGCCCTGGCCCACCGAACGCCACCGACGATGCCGCGCGACCACCCGGCCCACACCGTGCGCATCGCGCCAGATTGCCTGCTGGGAGAGCTGGGCGCCCCGGGCGGCCTGCCTGTGAACAGCACCCACCATCAGGCCGTCGCCGCGCTGGGGCGGGGGTTGCGGGCCACGGCTTGGGCGCCCGATGGGATCATCGAGGCGGTGGAGGGGGATGGCGCCGGGCGCCTTCTGATCGGGGTCCAGTGGCATCCCGAAGAGCTTGTGCACGCCGACGACCCTCTGCATCGGGCGCTGTTTGAGCGCCTGGTGCAATGCGCCGCCGGCGCGAGGGAGGAGTGAGTTGGCAGACAGCCCGTCAACAGAGTACATCGGCGTATTCGATTCGGGCGTAGGAGGGCTCTCGGTTCTGCGCGCCCTGTGGGAACGGCTGCCGGACGAACGCTTTTACTACATCGCCGATAGCCATCATTGCCCATACTCGGAGCGCAGCACAGCCGAGATCCAGGCCCTCTCCATCGCGATCGCCGAACATCTGCGCGAGGCGGGGGCCAAGGCCATCGTGGTGGCCTGCAACACGGCCTCGGCCAGCGCCCTGCCGGCGTTGCGAGATCAGGTGCGCGCCCGGAATGGCAAGGCCCTGCCCATCGTCGGCATGGTGCCGGCGCTCAAGACCGCCGTGGGGATCACCAGGCAGGGCGCGGTGGGCGTGCTGGCCACCCAGGCCACCATCTCGGGCTACCTCTATCAGGAGGTGCAGAAGAGATACGCCGCCGGCGTGCAGGTGATCTCGCAGGCTTGCCCGGGCCTGGTGGAGCAGATCGAGGCGGGCGACCTGGACGGCCCCGAGACGGAGGCGTTGCTGCGGGCCTGCCTGGCGCCCATGATGCAGGCGGGCGCCGATGTGCTGGTCCTCGGTTGTACCCACTATCCCTTTGTGGCGCCCCTTTTGCAGCGCATCCTGGGCCCTGGCGTGACCCTGCTGGAGCCCAGCGGCGCCGTGGCCTGGCAGACGGGCCGGGTGCTGGCGGAGAACGGCCTGGCCGCCGAGAGCGGGCCACCTCAGGAGCCCCGGACGGTGTTCGCCACGACGGGAGACCCCGCGGTGTTCCAGCAGTCGCTGGAACGGCTCCTGGGGGTGCGAGAGCCGGTGGTCCAGTTGGTGTGGGACGGGGGCCGGTTGCTGCAGGCCGAGTCATCCGTCGTTCGATAGCGCGAAATCCTGCATTTTCGGGCCAGATTGCATTGGCCTGCCACGTCCTTTTCAACTATAATAGGTGCAGTTCGCGTGCGTCTTGCGCCACCCTGATGATGGCGCGGCCAGGGGTGGTTGAGCCTGACGCTCTTGTATGTGCGGTGATTCGTTTACCCAAACAGAAGGAGCGCGAGAATGGCAGTTTGGCACACCCAAGACATCCATGACACGCTGCGTGAACTGCAGACCACCCCCCGAGGGCTAACCGAGCAAGAGGCCGCGCGCCGCCTGGAGCAATACGGCCCCAACCAGCTCGAAGAGCGCCCCATGCGCAACCCGATCCTCGTCTTCCTGAGCCAGTTTACCGAGATCATGGTCATCGTGCTGCTGGTGGCCGCCGCGATCTCGTTCGTCCTGGCCATCGTGAGCCACGAGGGCGACTTTGTGGATGCGATCATGATCCTGATCATCGTCATCCTCAACGCCATTCTGGGCTTTACCCAGGAATACCGCGCCGAAAGGGCCATGGCGGCCCTCAAACAGATGGCCGTCTCGCTGGTGCGCGTGCGGCGCGATGGCCAGATCCAGGAGGTGCCCGCCACGCGACTGGTGCCCGGCGACATCGTCCTGATCGACGCGGGATTGCGCATCCCGGCCGATGGGCGGGTGATCGAATCCGCCAACCTGCGCGTTGAGGAGGCAGCCCTCACCGGCGAATCGGTGCCGGTGGAAAAGGCCGAGGAGGCCCTGGAGAACGAGACCGCGCCCCTGGGCGACCGGGTGAACATGGTCTTTATGGGCACCACGGCGGTCTATGGCCGCGGCACCGTCGCCGTCACTGGCACGGGCATGCGCACCGAGCTGGGGCACATCGCCCACCTGCTGCAGGAGGTCACCGAGGAGAGCACTCCCCTCCAGCGGCGCATGGCCGAGCTGGGCAAATGGCTGGCCATCGGCGCCCTGGCCATCGTCACCGTCGTCTTTGGCGTGGGCGTCTGGCGCGGCCAGGAGGTCGTGCACATGTTCCTGGTGGCCGTGAGCCTGGCCGTGGCCGCTGTCCCCGAGGGGCTGCCCGCCGTGGTCACCATCTCCCTGGCGTTGGGGGCTCAGCGCATGGTCCGGCGGCGCGCCCTGATCCGCAGGCTCCCGGCGGTCGAGACCCTGGGCTCGGTCACCACCATCTGCTCCGACAAGACCGGCACCCTGACGGAGAACCGCATGACCGTCACCGCTCTGGATGTGGCCGGGACGGAGATGAACCTGACGACCCGCCTGCGCCAGGCCAGCGCCGTGATCGGCCCCAACGAGTCGCCGCTGGGCGAGGCCGATCCCGACGTGGCCCTGTTGCTGGCCGGCGGGGCGCTGTGCAACGATGCCGTGCTGGAACGCGACGAGAACGGCGATCAGGGTTACCACAGCGTGGGCGATCCCACCGAGGGCGCCCTGATCGTGGCCGCCGCCCGCATGGGGCTCTGGAAGGCGCACATGGAGGAGGTCATGCCGCGGGTGCGAGAGGCGCCCTTTACCTCCGAGCGCAAACGCATGACGACCATCCACCGCATGCCCGCGCCGGGCGCCGATATCGGCAACGGCCCCCTGCGCCAGTTGATCGCCTATCTGCCCCAGGCGCCCTACATCGCCTTTGCCAAGGGCGCCGTGGATTCCCTGGTGGCCGTGTGCGACCGGGTGTGGGAGAACGGCCAGATCCGGCCCATGGATGACGCCTGGCGTGAGCGCATCCAGGCCGCCAACGACCGGCTGGCCCAGAACGGGATGCGTGTGCTGGGCGCCGCTCTGCGGCCCCTCGAGGAGCTGCCGGCCAAGGTGGATGAGAACACCATCGAGCAGCAGTTGGTCTTTGTGGGGATGACGGGCATGATCGACCCGCCGCGTCGCGAGGTGCGGCAGGCCGTGGCCGAGTGCCGCACGGCCGGCATCCGGCCCGTCATGATCACCGGCGACCACCCGCTGACGGCCCTGCACATCGCCCGCGACCTGGGCATCGTCGATCCCGATGACCCCAACCCGCGCGTCCTCACCGGCGTCGAGCTGGAGCAGATGTCGGTGGAGGAGCTGGAGGAGGTCGTCGAGTCGGTCAGCGTGTATGCCCGGGTGAGCCCTGAGCACAAGTTCAACATCGTCGAGGCGCTCAAGGACAAGGGCCACTTTGTGGCCATGACGGGCGACGGCGTGAACGACGCCCCGGCGCTCAAGCGCGCCGACATCGGCGTCGCCATGGGCATCACCGGCACCGACGTCAGCAAAGAGGCCTCGGATATGGTGCTGCTGGATGATAACTTTGCCACCATCGTCGCCGCCATCGAAGAGGGGCGCACGATCTATGAGAACATCCGCAAGTTCGTCAAGTACATCATCTCCTGCAACGTCGGCGAGATCTTTCTCATGCTCGTCTCGCCGCTGCTGGGCCTCTCGCTCCCGCTTTCGGCCGTGCAGCTCTTGTGGATCAACCTGGTGACCGATGGCCTGCCGGCCCTGGCCCTGGGGCTCGAGCCCGCCGCCCCGGACATCATGGAGGAGCCGCCTCATCCGCCCAACGAAAGCGTCCTGGCGCGAGGCATGGGCTCGTTCATCCTGTGGGTCGGGCTGCTGCTGGGCGCCGTCTGCGTCGCAACTCAGTTGGTCGCCGAGCGATACGGCTTTGGCCATCTGGATATGCGCGTCTGGCAGACGATGGTGTTCACGACGCTGGGCCTCTCACAGATGGGCAACGCCCTGGCGGTGCGCTCGGATCACCTCTCGATCTTCAAGCTCGGCTTCCTGAGCAACAAGCCGTTGCTGGGGGCCGTGCTGCTGACCCTGGTGCTGCAGGCGGTGGTGATCTATGTGCCGTTCATGCAGCGCGTGTTCGACACGGCGCCCCTCACCGCCGTACAGTTCCTGATCTGCCTGGGCTTGAGCTCGGTGGTCTTTGTCGCCGTCGAGCTCTCCAAGGTGCTGCGCAAGGCGCTGGCGCGCTAGGGCGCAGGATCGCGGCTTCTGCATCTCAGCCTCTCCCTGGCCCACGGGCCAAGGAGAGGCTGTTGCGTGCCCCGGCATAGCGCTGCAGGGCTGTGTGGAATGGTACGGCGTTTCCCACGTCCGCCGTGCCCACATCGCGCCCGCCGACCGGGCGCGCGCCCCCAGTTGGGCGAACACGGAGCAAGAAGCAAGGGCGAAGCTCGTCTTCGCCCTTGTCCGAGACCTGGTGTCTTCGCCTCGCCATAGGGTCAGACTGGGCATGCTGTGCTACCGGACGGCGCCCATCTTGTGTGCAGACGCGCTTTGCGCTAGGATAGGCGCAAGACCAGGGAGGCATACCATGGGGATTGGCGCGATCATCCAGGCCTGGCTGCGCGGGCCGACGAGGGAAAAGCGCGAGGCCACCCGGCGCATGATGCGCACGGGGCGGGCCGCGGGTCTCTCGTGGTGGAAGAGGCTGCACGGGTATGTCTATGCGCGCTGGCCCTATGCCTACATCGGGGCCGCCATCGGCGAGCGGCCCGCGCTGCGCCTCCATCTGCCGCTCATGGCGCCCTGGCTCGCCCTGGCCCTCTCGCCCAGGCGCTGGGGCGAGAGCTACCACGGCAAGGTGCTGCCCACCGATGAGGCCACCCGCCTGGTGCAGATCCGTGAGCCGGTGAACCTCACCCTTTCCGAGCAGGTGATCCCCTTTGAGACGGCCCGCGACCTGGTGCTGGTGGATCCTGACCACATCGCCGCCCTGGAGTGCCCCTGCCGCACGGCGCGGCGTGAGCCATGCCTGCCCCTGGATGTATGCCTGATCGTGGGCGAGCCCTTTGTCAGCTTTGTGCTGGCCCATCATCCGGAGCGGGCGCGGCGCATCACGGCGGAGGAGGCCACAGAGATCATCGTGGCCGAGGCAGATCGGGGGCACGTCCACCACGCCTTTTTCAAGGACGCCATGCTGGGGCGCTTTTACGCCATCTGCAACTGCTGCTCCTGCTGCTGCGGCGCCATGGCGGCCCACCGCAGCGGCACACCGATGCTGATCTCCTCGGGCTATGTGGCCCAGGTGGATGCGGAGAGCTGCAGACGTTGCGGGCTGTGCGTCGAGCGCTGTCCCTTTGGCGCCCTCTCCCTCGATGGCCACCTCCATGTGGACGAGGAGGTCTGCATGGGTTGCGGCGTGTGCGTGCGCGCCTGCCCCCAGGGGGCCCTGGCGCTGGCACGCCATGCGGACAAGCCGGAGCCGCTGCTCATCTCAGAGATCGCCCCTCCGCAAGAGATGGCGACTCTGTTGGACGCTCTCGATTCTCGTATTCCAGGAGGCGTAGCGTGAACGAATTTGGCACCAAAGCCTATTCCAAGATCGTGCGCTGGTTCTCGCGCTTTTTCGTGGCTTTTCTCTTTGGGGGCTTTATCGCCGTATGGATCTACCTCATGCGCCAATGGGACTATCTGGATATCCCGCGCGTGTATCTCTATTTCCTCTTCTTTATCCTGTATGTGAACATCGAGTTTCGCACCTTTCGCGGTCCCGATGAGGCTGCCTATGCCGACCATGTCTGGGTGCGCTATCTGCTGACCTACTCCTGGTGGTTCCTGATGGTGGGCAGCCTGTTGGAGCACGCTCTGACCCTGCGCGCCGTGCCGGCGCTGACGGTTGTGGGCATCGTCTTGTGCGTGGTGGGCATTGCCCTGGGCTACTGGGCCCGCCGCACCATCCAGGGCGAGCTCTCCGCCCGCGTGGACTCGTGGGAGAACATGCGCATCGTGACGGGCGGGCCCTACGCGGTCATCCGGCATCCCTCCTACGCAGCCAATATCCTGCTGGTGGTGGGCATGCCCCTCATCCTCAGCGCGCTGATCTGCCTGGTCTTTTCCGTGGTGCTGGTGGTGCTCTTTATCCGGCGGCTGATCTGGGAGGAAAAGGTCCTGGCCGAACGATTGCCGGCCTATGCCGATTACATGCAACGCACCGATCACCTTATCCCCCGCATCTGGTAACAGGAGGCCACCATGTCCCAGATCCCCGACGCCCTTGAGGTCATTCGCGAGCGCCGCAGCATCCGCCGCTTTCAGGATCGCCCCGTGCCGAGGGAGCTGATCGAGGAGATCCTGGACCTCACGGTGCAGGCGCCCTCGGCCAAGAACTCGCAGCCGTGGCGCTTCGTCGTGCTCGAGGGGGCGAGGTGTGCGGAGCTGGCGCGCCGCATGCAGCACAGGGCCAGCGCCCTGGCCGATCAAGGCGAGGATAGCGGCAGCCTGGCCTGGAGCGCTCAGGTGGTGGCCCAGGCGCCGGTGACCATCATGGTGTTCAACGCCGCGGCTCCCCCCGAGATCCCCGTCGAGTTCCACAACGATTATCAGTTCGTCATGACCCAATCCACGGGCGGCGCCATCCAGACCATGTTGCTGGCCGCGCAGGCGTTGGGGTTGGGCAGCCTGTGGATCTGCGACGTCCTCTATCTCGTGGAGGAGATAGGCAGTTGGCTGGGCCACCCCGAGGATGTCCTCATCGCCGCCGTGAGCCTGGGCTATGCCGATGAGACGCCCCGGGCGCGCCCGCGCCGCCCCTGGCGAGAGGTGACGGAGTGGGAGGCAGCCCCTGCGCCGTAGGCGCCGGTGGTGCAGAGTCCTTGGTAACAGCAGCAGGGGCAACCCACAGGTTGCCCCTGTTCCTGTCAGAAAGCGAGCCTTCGCTAGTCCCTTCCCTTGCGTGCCACCACCTGGCGCACGGCGGCCAGGATGTGCTGCGGCGATAGGCCATAGCGCTCCAGCAGGGCCAGGTAGGGCCCCGATTCGGCAAAGGTATCGCCCAGGCCGATGCGGCGCATGGGCACCGGCTCGCGTTCGATCAAGAGCTCGGCCACGGCACTGCCCAGGCCTCCCGCCAGCACATTGTCCTCCGCGGTGACGATGGCGCCCGTCTCCCGCGCCGCCGTCAGGATCGCCTCCTCGTCCAGCGGCTTGAGGGTGTGGCAATCCATCACGCGCACATCCAGGCCCTCGGCGGCGGCCAGCTCGGCTGCCAGCAAGGCCTGGGCCACCATGTCACGGTTGGCGATGATGGTGGCGTCCTCGCCCAGGCGCACCGTCACGGCGCGCCCGATCCGGAAGGGGTAGCTCTCGTCATACAGGAAGGGCAGCGGCTCCTTGGTCATGCTGAGGTAGACGGGGCCGATCCAGGCGGCGGCCGCCTGCACTGCCTGTCGCGTGGCCAGCTCGTCGGCCGGGGCGATGATGGTCATGTGGGGCATAGCCCGCATGATGGACAGGTCCTCCTGCCCCTGATGGGTGGCTCCGTCCTCGGCGGGGGTGATCCCTGCATGGCTGCAGGCGATCTTGACGTTGGCCCGGGTGTAGCACACGCTGTTGCGGATCATGTCCAGCCCCCGCAGCGTGGCAAAGACGGCATAGGTAGAGACAAAGGGGATCAGCCCGGCGTGGGCCATGCCCGCCGCCGCCGCGATCATGTTCTGCTCGGCGATGCCCAGGTTGAACGCGCGCTCGGGGAAGCGCTGGGCAAAGGTGAACGTGCCCATACCCTTGGACACATCGGCGTTGAGCATGACCACGCTCTCCATCCGCTCGCCCAGCTCGAGCATGGCGTCGGCATAGGCAAAGCGGGTGGAGCGCTTTTCGCCCTCGCTGAAGAGGGTCGCCGTGCGCAACAGGGCGGGCACCTCGGGCCGCAAGTAACGGTAGCGATCAGCTTGCATCATCGGCCTCCAGTCCGGCGGCAGCGCGAATCTCCTGCAGGGCCTGGGCGGTCTGGGCGGCATCGGGGGCGTTGCCGTGCCAGAAGGGGTTGTTCTCCATAAAGCTCACCCCCTTGCCCTTGATGGTGTTGGCGATGATGATGACCGGTTGGGCCTCGGCGACGCGGCTGGCCTCCAGCGCCTGCACCACCTGATCCATGGCGTGGCCATCTATCTCCATGACGTGCCAGCCAAACGCGCGCCACTTGTCCGCCACCGGGTCCACGGGCATGATGTTGTCGACAAAGTCGTCGTTCTGGATGCGGTTGCGATCCAGGATGACCGTCAGGTTGCGCAGGCCCAGGTTGGGCGCGGCCATGGCCGCCTCCCAGATGGAGCCCTCCTGCATCTCGCCATCGCCGATGATGACCCACACGCGATAGTCGAGCTGGCGCACCCGCGCCGCCAGGGCCATCCCCAGGCCCGCCGAAAAGCCGTGCCCCAGGGAGCCGGCGGTCATGTCCACGCCGGGGGTCTTGACCATGTCTGGGTGGCCTTGCAGCAGGCTATCCAGGCAACGCAGGGTGCCGACGCACTCGGCGCCCATGTAGCCGCGGCGGATCAGGGCGGCGTACCAGGCCGGGCAGGCGTGCCCCTTGGAGAGGATGAAGCGGTCCCGCTCTGGCCAGACGGGGCGGGCGGGATCGATGCGCATCACCCGAAAGTAGAGGGCGGCCAGCAGGTCGGCCGCGGAGAGCGAGCCGCCTGGGTGTCCCATCTTGGCGGCGTGGATCATGCGGATCAGGTCGCAGCGGATCCGGGCGGCGGCGAGCTCCAGCTCCGGGATGCTGGCCGCGGCGGATGGGTTTGGCATAGCTAACCCCCTTTTGGAACAGATGATGTCCTTGGGAGAGACGGGGCCAGGGGAGGCGCGGCGGCCTCAGCCCATGTACATGCCCCCGTTGATATCCAGGACGATGCCGGTGATATAGCTGGCCAGGGGCGAGGCCAAGAAAAGCACAGCGTTGGCCACGTCCTCGGGCGTGCCGATGCGCTGCAGCAGCGCCTGGGCGGCGAACTGGTCCTCGCGCCCGCCCAGCAGCCCCAGCACGGTCTCGCTGCCGATGATGCCGGGGGCGATGGCGTTGACGGTGATGCCATACGGCCCGCACTCCTTGGCCAGGGTGCGCGTCACGCCGATCAGGCCCGCCTTGGAGGCGGCATAGTGCATGCCGGCCTCGATGCCCCCCACGCGGGCCGCCAGCGACGAAAAGTTGACGATGCGCCCGTCGCGGCGCCGCTTCATCCCCTCGACAAAGGCGCGGCAGACCCAGACTGTGCCGCGCAGGTTCACGTCCAGCACCCGATCCCACTCCTCCAGGCTGAACCCTGCGACGCCCCTGGCATAGGCCACGATGCCGGCGTTGTTGATCAGGATGTCCAGGTCGCCCACCGAGGCCTGCACCTGGGCCTCCAGGGCCAGAATGGCGTCGGGATCCGACAGGTCGCAGCAAAAGGCCTGGCCGCCGCAGGCGTCGGCGGTGGCGCGGGCGCCCTGCAGGTCAACGTCCACCACGGCCACTGAGGCGCCCGCCTCGGCCAGCCGCCAGGCGCAGGCGCGGCCCAGGCCCCTGGCGCCGCCGGTCACCAGCGCGCGCTTGCCCGAAAGGTCAATTCCGATCATGCCAACCCTCCCGTAGCCCGTCAACTAGATGCGAAAGTACTGCTCTACCAGGCCCAGGGCATAGGTCAGTTGGGCCTCGTCCACGTCGTCCAGCACCAAGGGGCCCTGGTTGCGAAGGGCGGCGCACGAGATCACGCCGCGGCGCCGCAGCACCTCTTTGGACGAGAGCCAGCCGCCCCGCAGACTGCTGACGGTGCTCTCCAGCACCATCTTGTCCTTGTGCATCCGCCGCGCGGCCTCGATCTGTCCGGCCTCCAGCAGCTCCCAGATCTGGGCGTCCACATCGGCCATGTGGGCGGCGGGCATCGAGCCGCAGACCCCGCGCGCATGGTCAGCGATGATATAGCCGCACTGGCTGCCAGAAAAGACCCCCTTGACCGCCGGGCTGTGGGGGGCCAGCACCTCGCTCAACGCCTGGCCCTTGGGGTCCTTCTCCTCTTTGAGATACTGCACCAGGGGGATGCGCTCGCACAGCTCCACTACAAAGCGGCCGGGCAGGCTGGAGCCCAGGGGCGGGCTGACGTTCTGGATGAACACGGGCACCCCGGCGGCCTCGGCGATGGCCCGGTAGTAGGCCTCGACCAGGGCGTGGCTGCCCAGCTTGGTGGCCCAGGGTGGCATGGCGATGACGCCGTCGGCGCCGGCGCGGGCGGCGGCCTCAGCCAGGGCGACCGCCCCGGCCTGGCTGGTATCGGCGACGCCGATCACCACGGGGACGCGCCCCGCGGCCACATCCACGGCCCTGCGCGCCCCCTCCAGGCGCTCGGGGAAGGAGAGGACGTTGAACTCACTGGCCATCACGGGCCAGACCAGGCCATGGGCCCCGGCGCGGATCACCCAGTCAAAGGTGCGCTCCAGGTCGCCCCAAAGCAAGGCGCCGTCCTCGTCAAAGGGGGTCTGGGCGATGCTGAATATGCCCCGATAGTTGGTCTCTGTCATCGGCCCTCCTCTTCGTCTCGCGATCCCCGGGATTCCTCACTTATATCGCTCAAAATGGCCGCCGCCCAGGCGCAGCCGCCGTGGCTCTGGGGCCAGGGGCAGGCTGCCAGCGGATGGCGCGGCTGCACGCCGCGGCGGGCCAGCGCCCGATACAGGTGGCAGAGGGGCAGCCCCACGACGTTGGCATAGCAGCCCTCCAGCCGCGCCACCGGGGCGAACCGGTGGTTCTGGACGGCATAGGCGCCCGCCTTGTCCAGCGGGTCGCCGCTGGCCACGTAGGCGCGCACCTCGTCATCGGCATAGGCGCGCATGAGCACCGGCGTGTCTGCCAGTTGGGTGCTCTCGTAGGCGAGGGAGGCCTGGCGCAGCGTCAGCCCCGTCAGCACGCGATGGGTGCGCCCCCGCAGGCTGCGCAGCATGGCCGATGCCTCCTCCGGCGAGGCGGGCTTGCCCAACACGATGTCGCCCAGCACCACCAGGGTATCGGCCGCGACCACGAGGGCCTCGGGCGCCCGCCTGGCGGCGACGTCGGCCTTGGCGCGACTCAGGCGCAGAGCCAGGGCCTCGGGCGCCTCGCCGGGCAGAGGCCTCTCGTCCACATCGGCGGGCTGGACGTCAAAGGCGAGGCCCAGCCCCGCCAGCAGCTCGCGCCGCCGGGGCGATTCGGAGGCCAGGATGATAGCAGGCTGCGAGGCGGGCATCAGTGCCAATCCGGCTGCAGGCGCTCGCGCCCCGAAAGGTAGCGCTCGACGGCCCGGGCGGCGACGGCGCCATCCCCCGCGGCCACCACGAGCTGCTTCAGGTGGTTGCACAGCAGGTCGCCCACGGCGAACACGCCGGGGATGTCGGTCTGCATCATCGAATCCACCTGCAGGCAGCCGCCCTCGCTGCGGGCGAGCTGGTCGCCCACAAAGCCGGTGATGGGCAGGCGGCCCTGCAAGTAGATGAACACGCCCGTCACCGGGATATCCTGCTCCTCCTGGCCGCGAGGCCGGATGCGTACCCCCGTCACCTGGTCATCGCCGAGCACCTCCATCAGGCGCGCGGCCAAATGCACGGTCACCTTGGGGTGCCCAAGGATCTCGTCGTTCAGGTGCGGGTCGCCCCGCAGCTCGGGGGTCTGGGAGAGCAGGTGCACCTGGCTGGCGAAACGGGTGAGGAACAGGGCCTCGTCCAGCGCCTCGTTGTGGTTGCCGGCCACGGCCACCACCTCATCCCGGAAAAAGGCGCCGTCGCACGTGGCGCAATACGAGACGCCGCGCCCCACCAGGCGCTCCTCGCCGGGCACCTGCTCGCCCCGCCCCATGGAGCCGGTGGCGATGATCACGGCGCGGCCCTGATAGTAGCCCTGATTACCGCTGGCCGACTTGGGGTCGGCGCGCAGGTCGGTGGCGACGATGGAATCCTGCACGAAATCGGCGCCAAAGCCCTGGGCCTGGGCGTTCATGCGGCGCACCAGTTCGTCGCCGGTGATCTCCTCGGGGATGCCGGGGTAGTTGACGATCCGCTCAGCCAGCGAGGCGGCGCCGGTGCCCGCGCCCCGGTGGACCACGAGGGTGCGCAGGCCCGCCCGCGCGGTGTATATGGCGGCGGTGGAGCCGGCCGGCCCCGCGCCGATGATCAACACATCATAGATCTCTTGAGATGCCTGCCCTGGTTCAATGGTCATGATCTTCCTCTCGAATCGACTCGAACGAGCCCGCGCCGGGGCCAGGGGCTTGCCCCATCCGTTCTCTGCCCCTGGCGCGAGACCTACCGACAAGGATGAACGGGCTCTGCGTACGCCCGATTTGAGCGATATGGTACCACGCGCGGGCGACCCTGTCGACAGGCGCGCTCGCGCCAGCGACGACGCGCCCGCAGGTGTTGCCCCTCGCCGCTCGAACGCCTACAATGTCGGCATCCATACCGAACAGGAGGTTCCCTGTGAAGATCACCGACATCCGCTATGAACGGCTGGAGGGCGTCTACGAGCTATCGGCCGGGCACGCCGTGGCGCGGCAGGTGGGTGCGCTGGACATCTACCCCGAGTACCGTCAGCGCGGCAGCCGCCATCCCCAGCCCACGGCGGGGTCTGACAGCGTTCCCATCCGCGAGGCGTACGTATTCATAGATACCGACGAGGGCATCACCGGGCTGTTCGGCCCGATCTATGAGGATCAGACCTTTCAGATCGAGAGGCACCTGCGCCCGCACCTGATCGGCCAGGATCCTCTGGCCGGCGAGCGCCTGTGGGATATCCTCTCGCGCCAGGATCGCCACGCCCGCAAGGGCTACATGATGATGGCCATCAGCGCCGTGGACATGTGTCTGTGGGATATCCGCGGCAAGGCCCTGGGCTTGCCGGTCTACCGGCTGTTGGGCGGCCCCACCCGCGAGGTGGTGCCTGCCTATGCCAGCGCCCTGGGGTTCGCCATCGAGCCGGAGAAGGTGTACGAGCAGGCGCTGGCCTTCAAGCAGGAAGGCTATACGGCCCAAAAGTGGTTCTTTCCCCACGGGCCGGGCGATGGCCGCGCAGGCATGGAGCGCAACCTGATGATCGTGCGCACGGCCCGCGAGGCGGTGGGCGATGACGTGGACCTGATGTTCGATGCCTGGCTGGGTTGGGATGTGAACTATGCCGTCGCCATGGGGCGTGCCATGGCCCCCTACCAGCCCCGCTGGCTGGAGGAGCCCGTGCCCCCCGACCGGATCGGCGCCTATGCCGAGATTCGGCGCCTGGCGGGCATCCCCATCGCCGGCGGCGAGCACGAATACACCCGTTGGGGCTTCAAGGTGCTGCTGGAAAGTGACGGGGTGGACGTGGTGCAGGCTGATCCCGATTGGACCGGCGGCATCAGCGAGATGGTCAAGATCTGCGCCCTGTGCTCCGCCTATGACAAGCCGGTCTTCCCCCACGGCCATTCGGTGCTGCCCGCCCTTCACCTGATCGCCGCCCAATCGCCCGAGACCTGCCCGATGCTCGAGTACTTGATCATGTTCAACCCGCAAAAGCAGTGGTTCCACAAGGTCAAGTACATGCCGGAGGGCGGCATCGTGCGGCTGCCCGAGGAGCCGGGCCTGGGGATCGTGCTGGACGAGGAGCGCATCCAGGCGCGCACCGAGTTGCGCTGGCGCTAGGCTGGCAGGAGAGCCGGGGCCTAGCCCAGAGACGTGGTGAGGGCAGGCGCGGCGTATCCGCGCGAGGATCGTTTGGGCCTGATTTGGTGGTGGAAGGAGGATACCCGTGACGCTAAAGATGAAGCATTCCGTCATGGTCGGGCTGATGGGGCGCCACGCCGACCGTTTTCACGAGTACCACCCGGCGCGCACCCTGGCCGAGCGGCTGGAGGCCGTGCGGCAGGTGCCCGGCGCCGATGGCATCGAGATCGTCTATCCGCAGGATTTCGGCGACGACGTGCAGGCCGCCCTGCATCAGGTGCGCGAGAGCGGGCTGCCCGTCTCGGCGGTGAACCTGAACGTCAAGACGGAAAAGATCTGGCAGGAGGGATCGTTCACCTCGCCCAAGCCCGAGGTGCGGGCCAAGGCGGTGGCCAACCTCAAGATCTCCATGGACCTGGCCGCCACGCTGGGCGCCGGTCTGGTGACGTGCTGCCCCCTGATCGACGGGCACAACTATCACTTTCAGGCCGACTATCTGCGGCAGTGGGGTTGGCTGGAGGCGTGCATCGCCGAGGCCGCCCGCCATCGCGACGATATCCGCATCAGCCTGGAGTACAAGCTGAACGAATCGCGCAACTACTGCGTGTTGGGAGATATGGGCCGCTCGCTGTACCTGTGCGAGCATCTGGGGCTGCCCAACGTGGGCGTCACCATGGATGTGGGCCATGCCCTCATCGCCCGCGAGACCCCGGCCGAGTCCTTGGCCCTGGCCCACCAGGCCGGGCGGCTGTTCTATGTGCACCTGAACGACAACGCCCGCGACTGGGATTGGGACATGATCCCCGGCACGGTCAGCTTTTGGGATCTGATCGAGATGCTCTACTACATGGATCAGATCAACTGGGATGGCTGGGTGGCGTACGATGTCAACTCGCGCCAGAGCACGCCCATCGAAAGCATGAGCGCCACCATCGCCATCGTCAAGATGGGCGAGCAGTTGGTGCAGCGCATGGGGATCGAGGAGATCCAGGGTTTCATCCGCGAGGGCAACCCCGCTACGGCCTATACGCACTTGTTCCGTTCGCTGCTCTAGCCGAGCCCCGCCGGGGGCGGGCCAGATGGGCCTGGGCGAATCGAGGCGGGGCGAGGGGGCGCGAGCCTCTTCGCCCCGCTCTGTATGTAGCGCCGGTGTCGCCTCGGCAGGAAGGGAGCCAACAGGCGTTGCCGCCGAGCTCATAGTGAGATAGACTACCGGCGCGTTCCGCGAGAGGATCGCTCTGGATCGAGAGAGAACGGGGCGAAGGTAGGCATCGCCAAAGGAGCCTACCCGATGGCAAAGCGTCACAACTCCTTTCCCGGCGTTCTAGGGCTATCGTGGGGCCGGCGCAGTGCGGGCCGCTATCTTGGGGTACCGCTGGCCGTGCTGTTGCTCCTGTTGCCGGCCCTGGGCTGTGCCGATGGCGCTGTGGTCCCCACGCCGCAGGTCGCCGTCCCCGCAGCGACGGCGTCGCCCACATCCACGGCAACGCCGATGCCGACCGACGCCCCCACGGCCACGCTGACCGCCACGGCGACGCCCACCGCCACGCCGACGCCCACCCGGACGGCCACGCCCACGGCCACCGAGACGCCGTTGCCTACCGAGACGCCCGCGCCCACGCCGTCGCCAACGCAGACACCCACCGCGACGCCCACGCCGGTACCCGCCACCCCCACCGTGCCTGTGACCGACGACTGCCCCTTCATCGGCAACCGGAACTCGGGGGTATTCCACAAGGCCGGGTGCAGCAGCGTGCGGCAGATGGCCGAGCACAACAAGGTCTGCCTGCCCTCGCGCGAGGAGGCGATTCACCAGGGCTACCGGCCCTGCCAGCGCTGCAACCCATAGCCCCGACGCGGGGGCAGCGCCGGCGGGGCAGCAAAAGAGGGGGCATCGAGCCCCCTCTCTCAGGCGTGCGGGCCTCAGCCCAGGTCTAGCTCGACCTTGGTCTCGATGGCGTCTTCGTTGATCTCCATGCTCATGCCCGGGGCGGTGGGCAGCTCGATGAAGCCGTTCTTGGGCTCGATCTCGTAGGTCAAGAAGGCCTGGCTCACCTTGCCATGCTGGATCAGCCACTCCTCGATGGGGCAGGTGGTGATATCCTGCGAGGCGATGAACTGGAGCGAGGCCATGGCCCCATGATGGGGTACCAGGGGGATGCCATAGGCCGAGGTGAGGGCGGCGATCTTGCGCATCTCGGTGAGGCCGCCGGCCCAGGTGGGATCGGCCTGCATCACATCCACGGCGCCCGCATCCAGCAGCGCCTTGATGCCCCAGCGGGTGTACTCGTGCTCGCCGCCCGAGATGGCGACGCCCTTGACCTCGCGGCGGATCTCGGCGTACTGGGGGATCATGTCCGGCATCACCGGCTCCTCGATCCACCAGGGGCGGTATTCGCGCATGAGCTTGGCCATGCGGATGGTGTAGGGCACGTTCCAGCTATTCCAGGCGTCGAACATGATCTCCACGTCCGGCCCCACGGCCTCGCGGACGACGCGCACCAACTCTAGATTCTTGCGGACCCCCTCCTCGCCCTCGGTGGGATCGTGGCGGAAGAACCATTTGGTGGCAGTGTAGCCGGCCGCCACGACCTCCTGAGCCCGCTGGCGGATCAGATCGGGCTCCAGGGAGTAGCCCAGCATGGAGGCATAGGTCCGGATGCGGTCGCGGGTGGGGCCGCCCAGCAGCACATAGACGGGCACGCCCAGCAGCTTGCCTTTCAGGTCCCAGAGGGCCAGGTCTATGGCGCTGATGGCCATCATGGTCTCGCCCTTGCGGCCGTGAATGGCGTGACGGTACATCTTGTCCCACAGGAGCTCGACGGCCTGGGGATTCGCGCCGATCAGGATGTTGGCGAACTGGGCCATGACGATGCGCCCCAGGCTCTCGCTGACGGGCCCATACATGCCACTGACGCCCTCATCGCTATCGATGTACATGAATACCTGGGATAGCCTGAAGGGGGGCTTGCCGTCGGGGCCGCCGCGCATAGGCCAGGTGGCCTTCATGGCGCGGAACTCGGGGTAGATGTCCACGGGGCGCACCAGGCGCTCCTCTTGCATCGCCCCCTCATAGTTCCACAGTCCCTCGACCTTGACAAAGCGGATTCCGGTGATCTTCATCTTGCTCCTCTTCCTGTGAGCGGCAGAGCGGGGACAACAGATAGCGAGGGCAAGGGGCCGCGGTTCCTGCGCGCGCCCCTTGCCCCGCTGGGGCCTGAGCTAGCTCAGGCCCATGGCATTCAGGTTGCGGTAGCTGATGGCCAACGACTCGAAGGGGTCGCGCCCATAGCAGCGATCCTGCTCGACGCAGTACCACTCGACCCCGGCCTCCTCGGCGGCCTCAAAGATGGCGGGCCAGTTCAGGTTGCCCTCGCCGATCTCGGCAAAGCGCTGCTCGCGCTGAGGCGTGACGGCCATGTCCTTGAGGTGCAAGAGCGGCTGGCGGCCGGCGCAGCGGCGGATCCAATAGACGGGATCGGCGCCGCCCGCCTGCACCCAGTAGGTGTCGATCTCGAGCTTGAGGTGCGCCGGGTTGCTCTGCTCCACCAGCATCTCGAACCAGGTCTTTTCGCCCCACTTGGCGAACTCGTGGCTGTGGTTGTGGTAGGAGAAATCCATGCCGACTTCGGCCAGCCGCTCGGCCACGGGCGCCAGCTCGGCCAGGAACTTGGCCACGCCCTCGACCCCCTCATAGCCGCGGAAGATGCCGCCGATGGCCGGATGGGCGCACTCCCACAGTTGGTGCTCCTCGATGATGCTGTCCAGATCCGTCAGGAATCGCTCCCAGTTGGTGTGGCTGGAGGCGATGGTCAACCCGTTGGCCTTGCAGACCTCGGCCACCTGCTGGGCCGAAACGTCGCCAAAGCCCGAGATCTGCACCGCCGTGTAGCCGATGGCGGCGACCTTCTCCAGGCTGCGCTTGACCCCTTCCAGGTCCTGGCAGAACTCGCGTACGGTGTATAGCTGTGCGACGACGACATTCTCTTTCATCTTGGCCTCCACATCATGGTGATACGTGGCCGCGACCATCGCGGCCCATGCCCAACCTCCGATGGCATCAGCGTACCACAAGCAGGCGAGCGCGACAAGGGGTTTGGCTAGGGCCCTGGGCTTTGTCCAGGTCAAAGTCCTGGTAGGGCGAGCGGCCCTTGCCTTGCTGTGGACGGTCGCCCTCACCCCCCTGGCTCCTCACTGCTGTTGCGGGAAAGGGGGGTATCTACTCGGACGGGCCACTCTGGTGTCTTGGGGAATGGGTGCCCCACAAAGCGCCGAGAGCAGCCCTCGCCGCGAGGGGGTCTGCACCCCACACCGCCCTGGAAGAGGCACCGGCGTTCACACGCCGCTGTGCTCAGGGCGTCAGGCGGTTCAGGCCGCGATGGAGGAAGGTGACCTCGCGGATGCTGGGCTGCTCCAGGAGGAGCATGAGCATGCGCCCCAGGCCGAACCCCAGGCCGCCGTGGGGCGGGCAGCCGTAGCGGAAAAAGTCCAGGTAAAAGCGCAGCGGCTCCAGCGAGAGGCCCTTCTCCAGCGCCTGCGCCTGCAGCACCTCGTAGCGGTGCTCGCGCTGGGCGCCGGTGGTGATCTCGACGCCCTTCCAGAGCAGGTCAAAGCTGCGGGTCAGGGTCGGATCATCGGGGTGGCGCATGTGGTAAAAGGGACGCACCGAGACGGGGTAATCGGTGATGAAGACAAAACCGTGATCGTGCTGGCGGCGGATCGCCTCATACACGACGCGCTCGCCGCCCGGGTCCAGATCGCCGGGGCGGCTATCGGGCGGCGGCGTATAGCCCGCCTCGCGCAAGAGCGCCTGGGCCTCGGCCATGGTGATGCGGGGGAACGGCAGGGTGGGCACGACCACGTCTACGCCGTACTCCTGGGCAATGGCGTCGCCGTGGGCGGCCTGCACGCGCTCCAGCACATACTGCAGCCAGCGCTCCTCCAGCTTCATCACGTCGTCGTGGCTGGCGATCCAGGCCATCTCCAGGTCGACGCTGGTGAACTCGGCGGCGTGTCGCGTGGTCTGGGAGGGATCGGCGCGGAAGACAGGGCCGATCTCGAACACGCGCTCCAGCCCGGCGGCCATGGCCATCTGCTTGTAGAACTGGGGCGACTGGGCCAGGTAGGCCGTCTGCCCAAAGTAATCCAGCGAAAAGAGCTCGGCGCCCGATTCGCTGGGGCTGCCCATGAGCTTGGGCGAATGGATCTCGACGAACCCCTCCGCCACCCAGAACGACCGCATGGCGTGCTCGGCGGTGGTCTGTACATCGAACAGGAGCTGGTAGCGCGGCTGGCGCAGGTCCAGGAAGCGCCAATCCAGCCGCTTGGCGGCCGATGTCTCGGTGCGGCCCGAGACATCGATGGGGAGCTCGGCCTCGGCTGCCGATTCGACGATCAGCTCGGCGCAGTGGATCTCGACGCCGCCCAGGCGCACCCGGGGATTGGCCGACACCGAGCCGACCACGGTCACCGCCGACTCGCGGGTGAGGCCCGTCACCAGGGCGTTGAGCGCGGCGTTTTCATCGTTGCGCTCCACCACCACCTGCACCTGGCCGGTGCGGTCGCGCACCACCAGGAACTGCACGGCCTTCTGGTCGCGCACGGCGTGTACAAAGCCCTGGACGCGAACCTGCTGCCCGATCCGAGCGGGTACCTGAGCGATGGTAGTGCGTTCCACCGGCGTCGCCTCCTGCTGATGTGCATAGCGTGGCGGTCATTCTAGCAGAAGGCGGCACGGCAAGCAATGCGACGGCCGAGGCTCGCTCAGATTTCCTCGTCGGCGGCGTAGCGCAGCCCGATCTGGGCGCGGACGGCGTCCATCGTCTGGGCGATCTCCAGCGAGAGGGCGAGGGGCATCACGGCGCTCTCCAGCCGCCCGGCGGCGATGTCCTGCATCACCTCGGCCACCATCCACGACTTTTCATGGCTGCCAAAGGGGCCCGCATAGAGCTGCTCAGCCTCGGTGTCCTGAAAGCGGGTTTCTTCCTGGCCGACGGCAAGGATGGCCGTGCGGGTGCCGCCCCACCAGGAGGGCAGCAGGGTGATGCGCCCCTCGGTGCCCTGGATCACGGCATCGTTGCGCTGGGTCGTGCGGATCGCCGAGGAGAGGATCGCCAGCGTGTCGCCCGGGTAGCGCAGGATCATCGCCTCCTGCTCGTCCACGCCGGTCTCGCCCAGGGCGCCGGAGGCCAGCACCTGTTGGGGAGCCCCCAGGAGCTGATGCGCCAGGCTGACGGCATAGCAGCCGATATCCAGCAGGGCGCCGCCGCCCAGGGCCTTGTCGAACAGGCGGTTGGCGGGATCCAGCCTGCTGCGGCCGCCGCAACTGGCCCAGAGCATGCGCACCTCGCCGATGCGCCCCTCCTCGATCCAGCGGCGCACGTGGCGCAGCATGGGGGTCCAGTAGGTAAAGAACGCCTCGGCCAGGAAGCGGCCATTGGCGCGGGCGCAGGCGATCATCTCGCGCACCTGGTGGGCGTTCATGGCCAGCGGCTTTTCGCAGAGCACATGCTTGCCGTGCTCCAGGCAGAGGATGGCGTGCTCGTGATGCCAGGGGTGCGGCGTGGCGACGTACACCACATCCACCTCGGGGTTCTGGGCAAGCTCCAGGTAGCTGCCATAGCTCCGGCCAAATCCAAAGCGCTCGGCAAAGGCGGCGGCGCGGTCGGCATCCCGCGAGCCCACGGCCACCCGGCGGACCCCCGGCAGGTTCATCAACGGCCCCTGGGTAGTGAGCGTGGCGATGCGCCCCGGCCCCAGAATGCCCCAACCTATCTCTGGCATGTTGCCTCCTCGAGGATAGACATAGAGGGCCTGCCGGTTCATAGGAACCGGCAGGCCCGTCGTGGCCAAAGCAGTCCGACGCGACTACTTCTTGGGCAGGTACTGGGCCGCCCAGCCGACGCCCAGCTCGTGCAGCTTGGCGACGCCAGGGATGCCCGTCTCGGGATCCCAACCCATCATGGCATAGTAGGTGTGCACGGCCTCGCGCAGCTCCTCGCGGTCGATGCCGCCCTCGGCCAGGGCGCCGCCCCGGGTGGGGCCATAGGAGCGCTCCGAGAGGTGATCGTCCTCCACGGTGAGGCCCTCGCGCATGTTAAAGGTGCGCGCTAGGGTCAGCGCCCGCTCGCCCACTTTGAGCAGCTCGTACTCGGTGCAATCCCAGCCGGTGGCCGCGTTGACCATGTCGGTCAACTCGCGCACGCTCCAGCCGGGGAAGCTGCACATGGTCAGGCAGTTGGGCATCACCGAGGAGATGGTGTTCATCATAAAGGCGTGCACCTTGGCGGGGCCCAGGTCGTCCAGGGGGATCGGCTCCAGCACGCCATAACGGCGCAGGCCGCCAGCCAGGAAGCCCTCTTCGGTGGCGTTCATCAGGCCGGTGTCATGCAGCGAGTGGCAGTGGTCGGCGCCGGTGGGCGAGACGGCATAGCCGATGGCCAGGCCGCGCTTGAGCCGCGGCTCGTGCATCGGGTACGCCTGGCCCTTGGAATGCACGGCAAAGGTCCAGGCATCGCCGCCCAGGCGCTCGGCGACGGTGGCCATGTCCTCGGCCAGCAGATCGCCCAGGCCCTCGCGCTTGCCGATCTTCTCGATCATGGCCACCATGGCATCGCCGTTGCCAAAGCGCAGGTCGATACCATCGGTATCCTCCAGGGTGAGCAGACCCCTTTCAAAGGCCTCCATGGCAAGGGCGATGGTGACGCCGGTGCCGATGCTATCCAGCGAGTAGGCGTTGCAGAGCTGGTTGCCCTTGGAGACGGCCACCAGGTCGCCGACGCCGCAGGTGGAGCCCAGGGAGCCCAGGGTCTCGTACTCGGGTCCGCCGTAGTCGGAATCCACGCCCTCAGCAGCGACGACCTTCTTGCAGCGCACGGCGCAGGCGAAGCAGGCCTCCATGCCGGTGCCGATCTTGTTCATCACAAAGCTCAGATCGCCCACGGCATCCCATTCGCCATCGCGGAAGTTGTTGACGGGCAGGTTGCCCTGCAGCAGGCCATCGGTGAGGTCGCCGCCGCCGGTGCCCCACTTGGAGAGGCCGGCGGAGCGGGTGCCCGCGCGTACCTCTTCGGCCGCGCGGCGCGCCATGGCGCGAATGGTATCCGCATCCACGCCGTCCAGGTTCATGGTGCCGCGCACGGCCACGGCCTTGAGCATCTTGGAGCCCATGACGGCGCCCATGCCGGTGCGGCCGGCGGCGTCCTTGAGCTCGTTCATGACGCAGGCGTACTTGACCATGTTCTCGCCGCCGGGGCCGATCATGGCCATGCGGATGCGGCGGTCGCCCAGCTCCTCCTGGATGGCCTCCATCGTCTCCTTGGTGGTCAGGCCCCACAAATGAGACGCATCGCGGATCTCGACCTCGCCATCCTTGATCCAGAGATAGACCGGGTGATCCGAGACGCCCTCAACGATCACAGCGTCAAAGCCGGAGCGCTTGAGCTCGTTGGGGAAGAATCCGCCCACCTCGCCGACGCCGAACCCTCCGGTGAGGGGCGACTTGGCGCCGACGGCATTGCGCGAGGCGCCGCTGACGGCCAGGCCGGTGAGTACGCCGGGCGCAAAGACGAGCTTGTTCTCGGGGCCCAGGGGGTCGGCCCCTTGGGGAACTTCTTTCAGGAGCACATCGGCGATGATGTTCCAGCCGCCCATGTACCTGCGGAAGTATAGGGGGCCGGGCTCATCCACCGTGATGGCGCCCGTGCTTAAGTTGACGCGTAGGATCTTGTTGTGAAACGAACGGGCCATGAGATGTCCTCCTCTCACATTGGCGCGCCCCCGCGCGCCCCTCTCCAAATCGTACGAGGGTAGTCTATTCAGAAACAGGGTGCGGCGCAAGTAAAGTGTCGAGAACAGGTTCGGCCAGCGACGCCTGCGCGACAGGCACCGCCACTTGCCGTTTTTGATGTGTGACCAATTACTCAAGCTTGCAAGAATCTAGTACCAAAACTATTGACACACAATCAAATTCCTTGTATACTGCTGAGCGAAAGGAGGTACGATGCGCAAGATCCTGGAGACCTGTCCGACTTGCGGCGGTGACCTGGTCGTTACCGAGATGCAGTGCCCTGCGTGTGAGACCGTCATCCGCGGGCGTTGGGAGCCCTGCCGATTCTGTCGCCTGGGGCCCAAAGCGCTGAGCTTCATCGAGGCGTTCGTGCGCAACCGGGGCAACCTCAAGGAGATGGAACGCGAGCTGTCCGAATCCTACTGGACACTGCGCGCCCAGCTCAACGAGGTGATCGAGGCCCTGGGGCTGGAGGGCGAGCCGGCGCCCCCCAGTGATCCCATTGCAGAACTGCGCAGACAGATTCTGCAACAAGTTCAGTCCGGCATCGTAGAGGTAGGTGAGGCGGCCCGTCAACTGGCCAGCCTCAAGCGCGGTGCGAGCGAAGAAGAGGAGTCATCATGACCGATCGAGCACAAGCACGTGATTTCGAGGCCGAACAGCTCGAAATCCTGGCGCTGGTAGCGGAGCACAAGATCAGCATCACCGAGGCGAACCGCCTGCTGGCAGCCCTGGAGCGCGAGGCGAGCCAGCCGCGGGGCGTCTCCGCCCCGGCCCGGCCCGCGGCGCCCAGCGCCCCGCGCCCGGCCTCGCCCCCCTCAGAGGGCCGTC
>DCTX01000008.1:7177-31472 GCA_002329325.1 Anaerolineales bacterium UBA1429 | reverse complement strand
GGCGGGGTGTCAAGGGGGGAGGGGGGGAGAGGAGCGCGACACAGCGCAAGAGTGGGCGAAGACGAGCTTCGCCCGTACTTGTCTAGTGCGTTTCTCTACGATTCTTTGTAGTAGCGAACCTTGTGTTCGCCCAATGGGGTCGAACAGGCCCTCAGTGAGAAACTAGATATCACAATCCCGACTATGAGGAGACCTTAAGTGGGAAGAGAGGAGCAGTGTCGGCTCGATGGGTAATTGGCATGGTTGAGTTAGCGCTGTACTGATCCTGCTATGAACTGCTCAAAGTCAGTTGCGATCTCGTCGAATCGGGCGAATGAACCATTGAAGAACCCAGCCCCAAGCGCTGCCCAACTGTCTCGTTCGCTGCGAACCTGCGCGATGAGGCTGCTGAACGGGTCGGTGCCCAGCTCCTTGTTCCGGTACTTCCATGCAAACCTACCAAGCCTAGCCCATATGCGATCCGGTCGCGTCTTGTCTTCAGCGACATATGCCAACGCACTGAACACCTCATACTGGTCAAACAGCGACTCATAGCTGGTTCCCAAGAAGAGAAGGTCGTCCAGTGCAGGCTGGAGTACCTTGAACAACCACTCGCTCAGAGGGGCATATTTCCGCTCGTACCCCGGCAGAATCTGAAAAACGTTTGCTCGATTCAGTTCCAGCATGGCCTCTTCGGAAGCAACTAGGATGCTCTCCTTTTGCCCATATGTTGCCGGTGTGGTACCGGCCTCCGTTAGTAGCACCGCCGCGGGATTCGCATAGTTGTGCGATGCAAAAGCAGCGATGCCACCGGAATACATGAGCAGCACGGTGGGGAACCAGCGCAGAGCATGCCATGTAGTATACCCACTGCAGATTTCCGATGATCTAGACATAATCCTCGTGATCGTAGCGACGTGATCGGAGGTTCCCCAAGAGCACAGCAAAGTAATGATGGTTTGGAGATCGCAGACGGAGCTGCCGTATAGATTCAGCCTTCGCAAGATCTCTTCCCTCTGCCCGGCGCTATCCTGAGGCGTCTCATTGACGGGCAACTCGTCCTCACTTGTCAGAGACCTGAACTTCCGGATGTGAAAAACAGCCAGGTCGTCGAGCCTGATCCGATACCTCTGGTCCGATAGATACTCCTTGACAGAAGTCTCGAGATCGTTGGCAGGTTCGCCATGCCAGGACGAATCCAAAGTAATCGGAACTTGAATAGGGTAGTCCTGATCCACGGGACTATCGTTCGAGGCAAGATCCAGAGACCCAGTATCGAAGAAAAAGTCGCCATCGCCATCCAGATAGCCGAAGTGAGGAGTCTGCCGTGAGGCGGTGTCTCTGGACACCTTCTCGTGAACGTAGGACATGAGCCAATTCGCCGTGACAATGCCATCAGCATCGCGTGCCGCACTCTCCAGGCCCACCAACAGGTGACCCGTAAATGGCGAATGGTTAGGTCGTGGCCCTCCCATGTCGGAAACAACCTCATCGCCCTTGCCCGCTGTGATAACCTGCCTGCTGTACCTGGAAAGCATGTCCTTGACATACCGCGTACTCCCAGGCGGCAGGCTTCGGGTGAGTGCCAAGCCTCCGTAGCATGCATCCATGACGAAAAGCAGGTGCTTCGCCCGAATCAACTCTGCGTCTCCTGTCAGTTCGTCCCATCGGATGAGGGTGTGTACCTTCTCCGCGTCACCATCAAAGGGGACCAGAAACCCAACATCACGACGAACTCCAGTGATCGTGTGCCCGTGACCTGCAAAGAAGAAGAGTATTCTGTCATCTTCCTGCACCTTGTCACCAGAGAACGAGCAGAATGCCGCAAGAATGGCTTCTCGAGTTGCCTCCCCGTCACTTAGCAGTGTCACGTTGCTCTCCGGAAATCGGAAACGTTGAGTGAGGACCTCAGCAACGGCTTCTGCATCACTGCGCGCGAACTGAAGCCGCGACGCATTCCTATACTCGTTGATGCCGATTACTAGTGCCCAGCTATTCGTGTAGATGGGCCTGAATCTCGTTCTCATAGAGACGCTCCTAAGGAGAACGCGCAGAACGAAGATGCACAGCCTGGTTAACCGCTTGCCAGAGCGTACCTCGAGAGCTCTATGAAGTCAATTGACTGCACATGTGGGCATGCCTAGTTCATGGATTCGTCGCATCGCGACATGTGCTCTTTGACAGCCCCGCCCCTCCGCACTACAATCTACCCTTGCCGTTGGAGCACAAAGAAGAACCCTCGGCCCGCCCGGCCGGGGGTTTTGCCTGCCCAGGAATCGAGAGAACCCATGCACCGAGAGCAAACCCATCTGCGCAACATCGCCATCATCGCCCACGTGGATCACGGCAAGACCACCCTGGTGGACGGCCTGCTCCGCCAGGCCCAGGTCTTTCGCGAGAACCAGCTCGTCGCCGAGCGCGTCCTCGATTCCAACGCCCTGGAGCGCGAGCGTGGCATCACCATCCTGGCCAAGAACACCGCCATCACCGTGTGGGATCCCGAGGCCGGGCAACAGGTCAAGATCAACATCGTGGATACCCCCGGCCACGCCGATTTCGGCGGCGAGGTCGAGCGGGTGCTCAACATGGTGGATGGCGTGCTGCTCCTGGTGGATGCCGCCGAGGGGCCCATGCCCCAGACCCGCTTTGTCCTGCAAAAGGCCCTGGCCCTGAATCACCGGGTGATCGTCGTCATCAACAAGGTGGATCGCCAGGGGGCCGACCCCGATGATACCCTCAACCGCACCTTTGACCTGTTCATCGAGCTGGGCGCCAGCGACGAGCAGGCCGATTTCCAGGTGGTCTATGCCAACGCCCTCCTGGGCCAGGCCGGGCTCACGCCCCAACTCGGCCCCGACCTGCGGCCGCTCTTTGACGCGATCCTGCGCCACGTGCCCGCGCCGCGGGTAGACCCCGAGGCCCCTCTGCAGATGCTGGTCACCAGCATTGACTATGACGCCCACCGGGGCATCACCGCCGTCGGGCGCGTCACCGCCGGGCGCATCCAGGTGGGCCAGGCCCTGGCCCGCATCACACGCCAGGGCGAGATCGTGGCCGAGCGCGCCCGCTACCTGCAGGTGCACCAGGGCCTGCAGCGGGTGGATGTGGACGAGGTGGCCGCCGGCGAGATCGCCGTGGTCATGGGGTTGGAGGATATCGCCATCGGCGAGACCCTGGCCGATCCCGACGAGCCCCGGGCGCTGCCCCTGATCCGCGTAGAGGAGCCCACGGTGCGCATGACCTTTGGCGTCAACCTCTCCCCCCTCTATGGCTCCGAGGGACGCTGGGGCACCTCGCGGCGGCTGCGCGCCCGCCTGTTCGACGAGTTGCGCCACGACATGGCCCTGCGCGTCGCCGAGACCGACAGTCCCGACACCTTTGAGGTCTCGGGGCGCGGCGAGTTGCACCTTGCCATCCTGATCGAGACGATGCGCCGCGAAGGGTACGAGTTCCAGGTCTCGCGGCCCACGGTGTTGATGCGCCGCGACGAGCAGGGCGAGCTGCTGGAGCCCTTTGAAGAGGTGCACATCGAGACGGCGCCCGACGTCGTGGGCGCGGTGGTCGAGATGCTGGGCGCTCGCAGGGGCCAGATGCTGAACATGACGACCAAAGAGGATGGCGGCGTGCACCTGACCTACCTGGCGCCCACCCGGGGCCTGCTGGGCCTGCGCTACAACCTGCTGACGGCTACCCGGGGCGTGGGCGTGATGCACACGCTGTACCACGGCTACCTGCCCTACGCAGGCGAGATCCCCACACGGGTGAGCGGCTCGCTGGTCGCCTCAGAGGCGGGGGTGGCCACCAGTTTCGGGCTCAAGAACGCCGAGGAGCGCGGGGTGTTGTTCATCACCCCCGGCACCACCGTCTATGAGGGCATGGTGGTGGGCGAGAACCAGCGCCCCACCGACGTGGCGGTGAACGTGGTCAAGCGCAAGCACCTGACCAACATGCGCCAATCCACCCGCGATATCGAGGTGCGCCTGAACGCCCCCCGGGAGATGAGCCTGGACGAGGCCATCGAGTACCTGGCCGATGACGAGTTGCTGGAGGTCACGGCCCAGAACTTTCGCATCCGCAAGGCCACTCTGGATACCCACGAGCGCAATCGGGAGCGCAAGCGCGCCAAGATGGCCCTGGCCGAGTCCTCGTCAACGTAGCGGCGAGCTGAGGGGGCCGAGGAGCGAGGCAAGGGCCTGGGCTGCCTCCGCATCCACCAGCGCCAGCACCTCATCCGCCGGCTCGAGCACGGTCTGGCCGTGGGGCAGCAAGAGGGCGCCCCTGCGGATGACGGCCACCAGCACGCAGCCGGTGGGGATCGCCAGCTCGGCGATGGCCTTGTGGGCCGCCGGGGCGTCCTGGTGAACCTTTTCCTCCACCACGGCGTATTGCCCCCGGCGCAGCTTGAGCAGCGTCATCATATCGCCCAGCGACATCTCTTCCGCCACCAGGCGCGCCATGAGCTCGGCCTGATTCAGGGCGACATCGACGCCCATCTGGGGCGTAAAGAGCCAGGCGTTCTTGGGGTTGTTCACGCGGGCGATGGTCCGCGGCACATCGAACTCAAAGCGCGCCAGGGTGGTGATGACCAGGTTGGTCTCGTCGTCGCCGGTGACCGCCGCCACCACATGGGCCATCCGGATGCCGGCGCTCTCCAGCACAAAGGGGTCGGCGCCATCGCCCAAGAGAACCACCTCTTCGGACAGGTCGCGCCGCAGGGGCTCGATCTGCTCCTCGCGCTTTTCCACCAGACGCACGTGGTGTCCCTCGGCCACCAGCATACCGGCCAGGAACGCGCCGACCTTGCCGCCGCCCAATACCAGTACTCTCATGACCACCCCCTCAACTCAGGTCGAGAATCTCGCGCAGCCGGTCGGACGCCGCAGGCGTAACGGCGATATGCAGGATATCGCCCTCCTGGAACAGGGTGCCCAGGGTGGGGAGGAAGGTCTTGCCGCCCCGCCCGATGGCCACCACGTGGATCGAGGCGGGCACCGTGATGGATTGGACCGAGCGACCGTGGAGGAGCGGCCNNGGCGGGCTCTCCACTTGCACGATATCCACTCCGCCCCCACCCAGGCTCGTCACCGTATCCAACTGGGAATAGCACAGCATGTCGGCGATGCGGTTGGTGCCCCACAGCACGGGGCTCACCGTCTGCAGGCCGAGCCGGTTATAGATCTCGGCCTTGCGCGGGTCATAGAGCCGCACCACGACCCGGGGCACCCTGAAGAACACCATCGCCAGGCGCGCGGCCACGACGTTGGCCTCGTCGCTGGGCATCACGGCTGCCAGGGCGTCGGCGCGCTCGATGCCGGCCTCGATCAGGGCTTGCCGATCAAAGCCCACGCCGACCACGGTGCGGCCCCGGAATGTCGGCCCCAGCCTCTCAAAGCTGGCGGGCTCGCGATCCACCACCGTTACGGCGTGGCCCCGCAACTGGAGCGTCTGAGCCAACCCCGAGCCCATCCGACCACAACCGATGACAATGATGCGCATAGCCTGCCCCCTTACATCGCTTGTTGCCGTGTGCTGCCCTTGGGGCGATCGAGCCACCGCGCAACGAGTTTGCGCAGCTCATCCGCCAGTAGCAGGACAGGCGTCCAGGCAAAGATAAAGACCCAGTATCGAGGCGAGAAACCGGCGGTGCCGATGAACTTTTGCATCAAAGGCGCATAGGTGATGAGCAGGATCACGGCGAGCTCGCTGGCGATGCCGATCCACAGCAGCGGGTTGTTGAATAGCCGGAGCCTGAGCACCGAGAGCCTCTCGGAGCGCTGGGCAAACAGGTTGCCGATCTGCGTCGCCACGACCGTGGCCAGGGCCATGCCTGTGGCGGCGCGATACAGGGCGCCCTCGCCGGGCAGGTCCAGCCACTGGCCCCAGTGGCCGTTGGTCCAGAACATCCAGAAGAAGGAGGCCATCACGGCCAGGCTCTGCCAGAGGCCCAGCCAGAGGTAGGCGCGGGCCAACATGCCGGGGCGGATCAGGTGTTCGCTGAGCTTGCGCGGCGGGCGGTCCATCAAGCCGGGCTCGGGAGGCTCGGCGCCCAGCGCCAGGGCCGGAACCATGTCGGTGCCCAGGTCAATGGCCAGGATGTGCATGACATCCAGAGCCAGCGGGATGCGCGCCCCCGAGAGGGCAAAGAGCACAAAGGGTACCGCCTCGGGCGTGTTGCTGGTAAAGATGTAGGTGGCGAACTTTTTGATGTTCGCATAAACGGCGCGCCCCTGCTCCACAGCCTTGACGATGGAGGCAAAGTTGTCGTCCNNCTCTTTGGCCACATCGGTGCCGGCGATGCCCATGGCGACGCCGATGTCGGCGCGTTTGAGGGCGGGCGCGTCGTTGACGCCATCGCCGGTGACGGCCACGATCTGGCCCAGCCCTTGGAGCGCCTCGACGACGCGCAATTTCTGCTCCGGCGCCACGCGCGCAAAGATAACCTCGCCTTGCAGCGCCTGGGCGAGGGCTGCTTCGTCCATCGCCTCCAGCTCGCTCCCCGTAACCACGCGGACCTGCTCTTGCTGGACGATGCCGATGCGGCGGGCGATGCTCTCGGCCGTCAGGCCATAGTCGCCGGTGATCATGACGATGCGGATCCCCGCCCGGTGACACTCGCTCACAGCGGCGGCCACCTCGGGCCGCGGGGGATCCATCATGGCGATCAACCCCAGGAAGGTGAGCTCGCGCTCCACCGTCTCAACCGTATAGGTCGAGCCGGAGGCGGAGCGGCGATCAGAGGGCATCTGCCTGCTGGCCACGGCCAGCACGCGCAGCCCGCGGCGGGCATAGCCGTCAATGGCCTCGCGGATGCGGCCCTGCTGCTCCTCATCCAAGGCCACCTCGCGGCCTTGGGTCCAGCGGCGCGTGCACAGCTCCAGGACCTCCCTCGGCGCCCCCTTGGTGTAGGCCAGGTGCACGTTCGCTCCCGCCCTGGACACCTGGTGCACCGTAGTCATGCGCTTGCGGTGCGACTCGAAGGGCAGCAGGCGCACCCGCGGATAGCGGGCTGCCGCGGCCTCCACATCCAGCCCGGCCTTGGCCGCCGCAACCTTGATGGCTGCCTCGGTGGGATCGCCCAGGATAGACCAGTGCTCGCTCTCGCCATCGGGCGGCAGCAGGCGGGCGTCGTTGCACAGGCCGCCACCCAGCAGGAGCTGCGCGAGGCCGGGATCATCGACATCGCGCAGCACGACCTCGCCTTCCAGGATCTGCCCTTCGGGCGCATAGCCGACGCCGGTCACCTTGAGCGGGCGCCCATCCAGCCAGATATCGGTGACCGTCATCTCGTTCTGGGTGAGGGTGCCGGTCTTGTCTGTGCAGATGACGGTGGTGCAGCCCAGCGTCTCGACGGCGGAGAGCCGCTTGATCAGGGCATGGTCCTTGGCCATGCGCTGCACCCCCAGGGCCAGCGCCAGGGTCACGGTGGGCAGCAGCCCCTCGGGGACAAAGGCGACGATCATGCCCAGGGCAAAGATGAACGCCTCGGCGGCGTGCACCTTGGCCAGGGTAACCGCCACCAGGAAAAAGACCAGCCCCACCGAGACGGCGATCACGCTCACATTCCGCGTGACGATCTTCATCTCCTTCTGCAGGGGGCTGGGCTCTTCGACGAGCGTCTGGGTGAGGCGGGCGATGCCGCCAAAGGCGGTGGACATGCCCGTGGCAAAGACGATGGCCCTGCCGGACCCGGAGGAGACGTTGGTGCCCGCAAAGACCAGGTTGGGGCATTCGGTCCCCGAGATCTCGGGGTTGAGCACCGCCTCGGAGAGCTTGCGCACAGGGTGGGCCTCGCCGGTAAAGGTGGATTGGTCCACGGTCAGCTCGGCATCTTGCACCAGCCGCGCATCGGCGGAAACCCGATCGCCCTCGGCCAACAGCACCACATCCCCCGGGACCAGCTCGTCGGCCAGGACGCGCTGCTCGACGCCCTCCCGCAAGACACGGGTATACAGGGGCAGCATATGGCGCAGCGCCTCGGTCGCTTTCTCGGCGCGGAACTCTTGCCAGAAGCCAAAAGCGCCATTGATGATATTGACGGCCCAGACGGCGATGGCGAGCTGGGGCAAGCGCGCCGCAAAGGCGATGATGCCCCCGACCCACAAGAGCAGCGCCATCGTGTGGGTGAAATTCGCCAGAAAGCGCAGGATCAGCGGGGTGCCCTTGACCTCTTCCAGCACATTGCGGCCGTGCCGGGCCAGGCGCTCCTCCACCTCCTGCCGGGAAAGGCCCGCGGGTCTGCTATCCAGGGCAGCATAAGTCTGCCCTGGGGGCAGACGATGGATATCTTCACTTGGTGATATGCCCATGGTATGATGGTCGCCCGGAGCAGGCCATGCTCTGACCTGCTCCTAGGGCCCTTCCTTTCCTCTCGCAAATCGCTCAGGACGCGATGGTCGCCGCGACGGAGGCGGCGCCGGCGGCGGGCGTGATGCGCACGCCCAGCGGCTCGGCGACGGCCGTCCCGCCCGTTACGGCCGTCACCGCCGAGATGCCGCGCAACAACACCTGCCAGGGCCCGGCGTCGCCGGCGACCTTGACGGTGATCTCGTTGCCGCGGCGCTCGGCCTGGCAGGTCAGCGCCGTCTCACCCTGGGGCGTGGGCACCACCGCCCGGGCGGTGGCGCCATCCTCCAGGGCGAACACCTGCAGCGTGACGCCCTCGGCGTAGGCATAGTCCGGGCGCTGGTCGTTGGCACCCACCGGGATGATGCTGTTGGGGCGCACCATCAGGGGCAGGCTCATGAAATCGTGCTTCTCGCGCACCCAACGCCCGCCGTCGACCACCTCGCCGGTGAGGAAGTTGGTCCAGCGCCCGGCGGGCAGGTAGTAGTCCACCAGCTTGTCGTAACGCAGCACGGGCGCCACCAGCAGCGCATCGCCCAGCATGTACTGGCGATCCAGGGTGTCGCAGCCGGGGTCATCGGGGAAGGCGAGGGGCATGGCCCGCATCACCGGGATCCCCTCGCGGTGGGCCGTCAGGGCGGCGCCGAACAGATAGGGCATCAGGGTGCACTTGAGCCGGGAGAAGCGGCCCAGCACCTCGACCGCTTCGTCATCGTACAGCCAGGGCACGCGATAGGATTCGTTGCCGTGCAGGCGGCTGTGCGAAGAGAGCAGGCCAAAGGCGCACCAGCGCTTGTACACATCGGCCGAGGCGGTCAGCTCAAAGCCGCCCATGTCATGGCTCCAGAAGCCAAAGCCGCAGGCCGTCAGCGAGAGGCCGCCGCGCAAGCTCTCGGCCATGGATTCAAAGGTCGCCGTCGAGTCGCCGCCCCAATGCACGGGGAACTTTTGGCCGCCGGCGGTGGCTGAGCGGGCGAATACCACGGCCTGGCCCCGGCCCTGGGTCTCCTCCAGCAGCTCGAATACCGCCTTGTTGAACAGATAGCTGTAATAGTTGTGCATCTTGAGCGGGTCCGAGCCGTCGTAGTAGACCACGTCGGTGGGGATGCGCTCGCCAAAGTCGGTCTTGAAGCAATCCACGCCCATATCCAGCAGCGCCCGCAGCTTGTCCAGGAACCATTGACGGGCCTCGGGATTGGTGAAATCCACCACGCCCATGCCCGCCTGCCAGCGGTCCCACTGCCAGACGCTGCCATCGGGCCGCTTGAGCAGGTAGCCGTGGGCAGCCCCCTCGTCAAAGAGGGGCGAGCGCTGAGCGATATAGGGATTGATCCAGACGCAGATATGCAGCCCACGCTCCTTGAGGCGGCGCAGCATCCCCTCTGGATCGGGGAATACCCGCCGGTCCCACTCGAAATCGCACCAGTGGAACTCTTTCATCCAGAAGCAGTCAAAGTGGAACACGTGGGTCGGGATGTTGCGCTCGGCCATGCCCTGCACAAAGTGGGTGACCGTCTCCTCGTCGTAATCGGTGGTGAAGGAGGTGCTGAGCCAGAGGCCGAAGGACCAGGCGGGGGGCAGGGCCGGGCGGCCCGTCAGCGCCGTGTAGCGCTTGAGGACCTCCAGCGGCGTCGGGCCATAGATCAGGTAGTAGTTCAGGTACTCGCCGGGCACGCTGAACTGCACCCGCTCCACCTTCTCCGAGGCCACCTCCAGCGAGACCCGCTCCGGATGGTTGATGAATACACCATAGCCCCGGTTGGTCAGGTAAAAGGGGACGTTCTTGTAGGCCTGTTCGCTGGCCGTGCCGCCGTCCTCGTTCCACAGGTCCACCGACTGACCATTCTTGACAAAGGGCGTAAAGCGCTCGCCCAGGCCGTAGACGCACTCGCCCACGCCCAGGTTGAGCTGCTCGTGGATGTAGCGCTCGCCTTCATCCGTGGCGATCAGCCCCATGCCGCGCCAGCCGCTGCCCGTGATGACCTTGTCGCCACCCAAGAAGTCCACGCGCCAATCGGGCCCCTTGTCCACCCGCAAGGTGAGGGCGCCGCTGGTGAGGGTGGCGGCCTCCTCCCCGTTCTGGATGGTCACCTCTGGCGCAGGCCCAGGGGTCAGCTCAAAGGCCGGCCCCCGCTGTACCGCGCCCTTGTGGTTCCAGATCTCCACGTGGATCACGTTCTCCATGGGCGAGCTGAACCGCACCGTGAGCATGGGCGTATCCAGCGTATCGCCCCGGTGATGAATGCGCCGGATCGCCCCATAGACCATCAGCGCGTCGCCCTGCACCTCGACCTCGTGGACATGGGCAGGAAAGTGCGCCGTCACATTGGGGCGCATGGTCCAGTAACCATCGGTGAACTTCATGTCAGACCTCCCCGCTAACTACCGCGCCCTCGTGGCAACGGTACGAGTCGCAGAACCAAACCGAATGCCCGGACAGCCTGTCCGGCGATACTGCATCCCCCTGTGGCCTTGCCTCCACTGTCGAGTTCCGGACGCGCCGTGGACGGCTCCGCGTCGGAACCGCGAGGGTTCGTTGCCCTCGTTCCCATGCTGGCAGGGGTGATGGGGGAGCGAGCCTCGCCCCTAGGGCGAGGCTCGCGGGGAATGCGGCCTTTTGCGGCTGCCAGGTGTGTATGCCGGGGGCCGGCCCGTTGCGCCGGACCGCCCCTATCCGGGTTGCATGGTGGGCAACCTCAGCCCAGGCGCTCCAGGATGCGCACGCCCTGGCCCTCGATGGACAGCGTGCCGGAGACGGCCTGATCCGAGATCCACTCGTGATAGGTCCCCTCCAGCTCGACCTTCTCGGTCTCCTGATTGTGGTTCAGGACAAAGATCAGATCGTGGCCGCCGCCGGAGCGCAGGGTCACCTCGACGTCGGCGTCGGTGTTCAGCACGGGCGCCGTCCGCCCCTCGCGGACCAGCCAGCGCACCAGCTCGCGATAGAACGACTCCTCGGGCTCGCAGCCCAGGTACATGGCCAGGCCCTGGCCGTAACGGTTGAGGGAGATCGCCGTCTCGCCGTTGGCGAAGCAGGCGATGCTCGTCGCGCCCGCCGGCTCCAGATAGTCAAAGACACCTTCGTTGCCAAAGGTCATGCGGGTGCCAAAGGGGGCCGTCTTCTGCATGCTCACCGTCATCTGTGGCAGGGCGCCATAGCCCATGCGGAAGGGCGCCCGCTTGACCGTGGCGCCGAACACCTGCGCGAGGCCGCCGCCGGGCGGCACATCCGTCAGGAAGACGTTGTTCCAGTTCTTGAGGGCCGCCTTGGGGCCCACCAGCAGCCAGCCCCCCTGGCGCACATAGCTCTCCAGGTGTGCGGCGATCTCGGGCGTGATCAGGTAGAGGTTGGGCACCACGGCCACGCTGTAGCCCGATAGGTCCCGCAGGGGATCCAGGATATCCAGGGACACCTTCTCGCGGAAGAACGCCTGGTACCAGCGCATCATGCGCCCCTGGTTCGAGATGTCCACGCTATCCAGCATGGGGCGCAGGCGGGTCGAGACGATCTTGTTCCAGGCCCAGCCCATGTCCTCGCTGTAGAGCATGGCCACGGAGGCCACGAACCGCGTGGCGTCGATCATCTCGGAAAGGCGCGTCAACTCGCCAAAGACCTGGGCGGTCTCGTCGTAGGTTCCGTCCTTGCGTGCTTGATGGTCCAACATGTCAGTCCACCCCCGATTCTGAGCCAAAGAGCGGAGTCCGCCAGCGGAACGGGCTCAGGCCGCTGGCGCCGCGGGCGACAGGCTGATACGAACGCATGCGCGTGCCGCCGCCTTCGAGCACCGCGAACTTGCCGTCCTCCCGGATGCCCCGCAGGTAGTCGGCGCACATGGAGGCGGCGACGCCGGCCACGTGGGAGCTCCAGGCGGGAAAGTCCAGGCTCTCGGAGAGTTTGCGCCAATCCACCACACACGGGAACCAGACCGAGGTGCGATAGAGCGGGCGGTCCTGGCCCCCCAGGTCGCGGGCGACGCCGGCGGCAAAGTTGGTCGAGATCCACTGCTCACCGCAATGGGCGCGCAGGATATCGGCCTGCAGCCGCGTATACTCCGCCCAGGAATCAGAAAAGTAACGATAGTAATCCAGCACGTGGCTGGGGTTGAGCCCCTCACCGGCGGTGCCGCGCGTGGGCAGCACGACTTGGTCCCAATCGGTGTACTCCTGGCTCCAGAAGATGGTGCCCCAGGCCTCGTTGAGGGCCTGCAACGAGGGATAGCGGCCCTGCAGCCAGGCGATGAACCCCTGCCGACACGACTCGCAATAGCAGCGCCCCGCGCCCAGGGCGTAGACGTTGCCCAGCTCGTTGTCGATCTGCCAGCCGATGATATTGGGATTGGAGCCATAGTGCTCCGCCATGGCTGTGACGATCTTGCGGGTATAGTCGAGATAGACCTCGACGCTGGGGCAATAGGTGCGCCGCCCGCCAAAGGGGCGCGCCGTCCGTCCCGTGGCGTCCACCGGCAGGATCTCGGGATGGCGGTGCACCATCCAGGCGGGCGGGGTGGCCGTGGGCGTGCACATGATGGTCTTGACCCCTTGCTGGGCCAAGGTCTCGATGGCCTCGTCCATCCACCCAAAATCGTAGCTGCCTTCGCGGGGCTCAAAGCGGCTCCAGGCGAACTCGCCCACCCTGGCAGCCTGGATGTTGGCCTCGTGCATCAGCCTCCCATCAATGGGCCAACGCTCCTTGGGCCAGTGTTCCGGATAGTAGGCAATGCCGAGAAACATGGCTGGCAACCTCCTGCTCTGCTGCAAAGAAAGGATCGCGCGCAAATCAGTATGTCACCGCTTGGGGGCGCTGTCAATGGCGGCAGCAGGGCTATGCCAGGGGCGGGGTTGCGGCAGAGCCAGCGATGGCCAACGGCGGGCGGCTAGGACGAGGCTCGTCTTCGCTCTCGCTGCCCGCGTGCTCTCTTCTCGTGGAGGCGAGCTGCACATGGTTGCGCCCTGTCCGCCCCGGATGGGACGCGCCTCCGGGGGCGGGCACTAGACACGTGACGCAGGCCGTAGCGTGGCCGTGCGGCGCAACGCCCTCCCATTGGCGTCCCGTGGCTTTGGTGCTATGCTGGTCGGTAGGCAGCGTTGGCGCCCGCGTTCTCCGTGGGCCTTGCGCCCATGGCCGGCTGGAGAGCGAGCCGCGCGACGGGCCGCGGTGCCCCCGAGGGACGGACGAGGACGGGTCATGGCGATACACGAGATCCAGGCCAAACAGATGCTCTCGCATCACACGACGCCCGACTCCTGGTTCGGCCTCAAGTACACCTTTAACATCTATCGCGGCTGCCAGCACCGCTGCATCTACTGCGATTCCCGCAGCGCCTGCTATGGCATCGAGGATTTCGATGACATCCTGGTCAAGGTGAACGCCATCGAGCGGCTGAGCGACGAGCTGCCCCGCAAGCGCGTCCGGGGGCTGGTGGGCACCGGCTCCATGAGCGACCCCTACGGCCCCATCGAGGCGCAGTACGGCCTCACGCGCCGGGCTCTGGAGGTGCTCCTGCGGCACCGCTACCCGTTGCACCTGATCACCAAGAGCGATCTGGTGCTGCGCGACCTGGACCTGCTGGCCCGCATCGCCGAGACCGCCGCCTATGTCTCGTTCACCGTGACCACCAGCGACGATGCCCTGGCGGCGCAGCTGGAGCCGGGGGCGCCGTCGCCCACGCGGCGCTATGCCGCCATGGCCGCCCTGGCGCGGGCTGGAGTGACTGTGGGCGTCACCATGATGCCGATCCTGCCCTTTATCGAGGATACCGAGGAGAACGTGACGGCCATCGTGGAGCGGGCGCTGGATGCCGGGGCGCGCTATGTGATCCCCTGGTTCGGCATGACCCTGCGCGACCGCCAGCGCGACTATTACTATGCCCAGCTCGACCGGCTCTTTCCCGGGCTGCGCCGCCGCTACGAACAGCGCTACGGCGAGGCGTACGAATGCGCCTGCCCCAACGCAGCGCGGCTGCGGGGCCTGTTCGATGGGCTGGCAGCGCGCCATGGCCTATTGACCCGGGTGCCCCCCTACGAGGCGGGGCCCGTCGGCGAGCAGCTCTCTCTGCTGTAGGGGCAAGGCGAGTCTTGTACGGTACTCCCGTACCCTATTTTGATGCGCGCTCCGGCGTGCTATAATGGAGACGGACATGGGCAGGAGGCCCAGCTTGGCACACGATCACCACCATCACGATCATCATCACCATCATGGCGCAGAGACCACCGCCAACCTCAAGACGGCGCTCTTTCTGAATGCCGGGTTCGCCCTGATCGAGCTCATCGGAGGGCTGTGGACCGGCAGCCTGGCGATCCTCTCCGATGCCCTGCACGATCTGGGCGATAGCCTCTCGTTGGCCCTGGCCTGGTTCCTGCAACGCCTGAGCGCGCGCCGCCGCGACAACCGCTTCTCCTATGGCTATCGCCGTTTCTCTTTGCTGGGGGCTCTGCTCAACACCGTGATCCTGGTGGGAGGCGCCCTGTACGTCCTCACCGAGGCGATCCCGCGCCTGCTCCACCCCACCAGTCCCCGCGCCGAGGGCATGTTCGCCCTGGCGATCCTGGGCATCGCCGTCAACGGCCTGGCGGCCTACCGCCTCAGCCGCGACAAGAGCCTGAACGCCCGGGCGGTGACCCTGCACCTGATGGAAGACATCCTGGGGTGGGTGGGGGTGTTGGTGGTCAGCATCGTGCTGCTCTTCCGCGAGCTGGCCATCCTGGATCCGCTGCTCTCCATCGTCATCAGCCTGTGGGTGATCTATAACGCCGTGCGCGCCCTGCGGCAGGCGGCGGGGCTGTTCCTGCAGGCGGTCCCCGAGGGGATCGACCTGGCCGCCATCGAGGAGCGGCTGGGCCACATCGAGGGGGTGCTCTCGGTGCACCACACCCATCTCTGGTCGCTGGACGGCGTGCGCCACGTCTTTTCCACCCATCTGGTGGTGCCCGAGGGGGCCAACGGCCCGGAGCTGTACAAGATCAAGTGCGCGGCCCGCGAGATTGTGGACGATCCCGCCATTGCCCACACCACCCTTGAGCTCGAGTTCGTGGGCGAGGCCTGCGGCGTACGCGACCTGGACTAGGCGTGGGGAGTTGCCATGGGAGATCCCCTAAGGCGCCCGACCGACCGGCGGCGCCATGCCGCCATCACCGAGCGGAACCTGATCCTGGGGGGATTCGGGCTGGCTCTGCTGGTGGGCGGGCTGCTGATCTGGCGTTTTTGGGGCGTCGGGGCGGCGGCCCTGGGCATGGTGTGCATGGGGGGGATACTGAGCCTCTTTGCGCTGCTCTGGCTGGTGCTCAAGCTGATGGAGATCGCCGGGCGGAGCCGATGAAACGCTTTCTTCGCTGCTGCCGCACCTGAAAAGACGGGGCGAGGCCCCTGGATCGGGAAAGCGAATACAAACCCGCGAGGTAGTTCTGACGCCATTTGACGCCCTGGGGGGTCTGTGGGATAATGCCCGATGGTCTGTGAATGGTTGCCATAATAACACGGAGGGGGATCGGTAGGTATGGTTAGTGAGGAAAAGGCCGGGCAGGAAGCCCGTCCGGAAGATGACGTTCAGACCCCGGAGCGCGAGGCCCCGGCGCCTGAGGGCGGCGCCACCGCCCAGCAGGCCAGCCCCGACGCTCGCCCCTCCGAGATCGAACAACTCAAGAGCGGCATGCGTCTCAAGGGTCGCGTTAGCAGGATCGTCGAGTTTGGCGCGTTTATCGACATCGGCGTCGGGCGCGACGGCCTGGCCCACATCTCGACGCTGCAGCGCGCCGGGATCGACAAGACGCTCCAGGTGGGCGATGTCATCGATGTCCAGATCCGCCGCGTAGAGGTTGATCGCAATCGCATCAGCCTCACGGTGCCCGGGGCGGGCCGGGGCCCCAAGAAGGCCCTGGAGGAGCTGGAGGTCGGCAGCGAAGTCACAGGGCGCGTGGTGCGCCTGGTGGATTTCGGCGCTTTTGTGGATGTCGGCGCCCAAACCGACGGTTTGTTGCACGTCTCGGAGCTGAGCAGCGGTTTCGTGAATCACCCCCGCGAGGTGCTGGAGGTGGGCCAGGAGGTGCAGGTGCGCATCCTGGATGTGGACACCGAGCGCCGGCGCCTCTCCCTCTCGATGAAAGAGCTGGAGAGCGAGCCCGAGCTGCCGGTGCGCAACGAGCCTCAAGAGGATCGCGGCCCCAGCGCCTTTGCCGTAGCCTGGCAAGAGGCGCTCGAGAACCGCAGCCAGCGTACGCGGCGCCAGCGCCGCTAGGTCGCGCGCGATTCGCCTGTGTGCAGGGCAAGCCGATCGGCTTGCCCTGTTTCGCTATGGCGACCTGGCGCAGGTCCATTCGCCCTCAACCCTGGCCCGTGCTATCATAGAATCCCAGTCTGCTCTACGGTCCAGGGGTTGCCCCTGGCGGTGGAGCTCCTGGCTTCGCCGCGCAAGGTGGCCGACCCGCGCTGATGCCCGGCCGCGACTGGCAAGCGGATTCGCCTCGCATCAAGAGGGAGGATGACATGGCAGAGCTCGACTATGAGGGGTTCGACACCCTGGCGCTGCACGCTGGCTACACGGCTGACCCCACCACGGGGGCGTGTTCGGTGCCCATCTACCAGACTGCCAGCTACCAGTTCCGGGATACCGCGCATGCCGCGCGCCTGTTCGCCCTGGAGGAGCCCGGCAACATCTACACCCGCATCGGGAACCCCACCACCGATGTGCTGGAGCGGCGGGTAGCTGCCCTGGAGGGGGGCGTCGCGGGGCTGGCCTTTGCCAGCGGCATGGCCGCCATCGCCGCAGCGATCAACACCCTCTGCACCATGGGAGACGAGATCGTGGCCTCCACGCGCCTCTATGGCGGCACGGTGACTTACTTTAACACCACACTGCCTCGCCAGGGCATCCACACCGTGTGGGTGGATAGCGACGCGCCCGAGGCCTTTGCCCAGGCCATCACCGAGCGCACCAAGCTGGTGTATCTGGAGACCATCGGCAATCCCAAGCTGACCGTGCCCGACCTGGCGGCCATCGCCGAGGTGGCCCATGCCCGGGGCGTTCCCGTGATGACGGACAATACCTCCGCCTCGCCGGCTCTCTGCCGGCCCATCGAGCACGGCATCGACATTGTGATGCACAGCCTCACCAAGTACCTGTGCGGCCATGGCAACTCCATCGGCGGCATCCTGGTGGATGGAGGCAAGTTCCCCTGGGATAGCGGCCGCTTTGCCGAATTCGTGGAGCCCGACCCCAGCTACCACGGCGTACGCTTTTACGATACCTTTGGTCCCCAGACCTTTGCCACGCGGGCAAGAGTGCGCACGCTGCGCGATTCGGGCGGCTGCCTGAGCCCGTTCAACGCCTTCTTGATCCTGCAGGGGGTGGAGACCCTGAGCCTGCGCATGGCGCGTCACTCGGAGAACGCCCTGGCCGTGGCCCAGCACCTGAGCGCCCACCCCAAGGTGGCCTGGGTGCTCTATCCCGCCCTGCCCAGCCATCCCTCCTATGCCGTGGCCCAGCGCTATCTGCCCAAGGGCGCGGGCGGCCTGGTGGGGTTCGGCGTTCGCGGTGGGCTGGAGGCGGGTCGCCGCTTTATCGATAGCCTCAAGCTGTTCAGCCATCTGGCGAACATCGGCGACGCCCGCAGCCTGGCGATTCACCCCGCCTCGACCACTCACCAGCAGTTGACCGAGGAGGAGCAGCGCGCCGGCGGCGTCACGCCCGATTTCGTGCGCCTCTCGGTGGGCATCGAATCGCTGGGCGACATCCTGGCCGACCTGGACCAGGCGCTGGAAGCGGTCTAGGTGGAGAGAAGCCGAGGGGCAGGGGAAGCCGCACCTTCTGCGGCCCGGCATCGCGGCATGGGAAAAGCCCTGCTCCGTGTGCGGAGCGGGGCAGCATAGCCCGCAATCAACAGACGCGAGAGCGCACGTGCGCTCTCGCGTTCGCGTCGCCGGCTCAGCGCAGTTGGGGCAGGCCCACTTCCAGCACGGCATCCAGCCAGGTGCGCAGCACCGTGGGATCCAGCAAAAAGATGAGGCCGCCGGCGCCCAGCAGGATCGCCACAGCCAATAGGCGCGTGTAGCGCCCCCGGGTGCGCACGATCAGGATCAGCGAAAGCACCGCCATGAGCACGGGGCCCACCACCGTCACCGGCCCCAGGGGCACCTCGTAGCCCGCCACGGTCTCGCTCTCGCGGCCCAGGATCTCGGCCAGATCTATGTCTACGCCAAAGATCAGGAGCGCGGCCTCGACCACCAGGGCGGCCAGCATCACCCAGGAGGCCCAGGTTGTGCTCTCGCCCTCGGTGCGATAGACCTCATAGATAACCACGGGCAGCATGCCGATGACGGCCCATAGGGGCTGATCGGTGACCAGGCCTGCCACCAGGCCCAGCACCATCACGGCGATCACGACAAACGAGATTTGGGGGGCGTGCTTGGTTGGTCTGGCCACGGGTCTCCTCCCTAGGTACGCTCGGATCGATTGCCGGCGCTATTCTAGGCGCAGCGCAGGCGGCGGTCAATACGCATTGCTGGACAGGAGCCATCGGCGGGGCTACGATACGCCGGGCTGACAAGAAGGGAGGGCCAGGGGATGGATGGGGCGCTGAGCGGATTGCGGGTGCTGGATTTGAGCCGGGTGCTGGCCGGGCCGTATGCTGCCATGGTGCTGGCCGACCTGGGCGCCGATGTAGTCAAGATCGAGATGCCCGGCACGGGCGATGACGCGCGGGCCTACCCGCCTCACGTGGCGGGCGAGAGCGTCTACTTTATGAGCCTGAATCGCAACAAGCGCAGCCTGACGCTGGATCTCAAGAGCGACGCCGGGCGCGAGCTGTTTCAGGCGCTGGTGCGCCAGGCCGACGTCCTGGTGGAGAACTTTCGGCCGGGCACCATGGCGCGCCTGGGCCTGGGCTATGACGAGCTGGCCGCCCTCAACCCGCGCTTGATCTATGCCGCCGTCTCGGGGTTCGGGCAGACGGGCCCCTATAGCCCCCGCGCCGCCTATGACGCCGTGCTGCAGGCCATGGGCGGCATCATGAGCATCACCGGCCCCGAGGATGGCCAACCGACGCGGGTGGGCACCTCCATCGCCGATATCACCGCCGGGCTATTCAGCGCGGTTGGCATCCTGGCGGCCCTGAACAAACGCCAGGAGACGGGCGTGGGCCAGATGGTGGACGTGGCCATGCTGGATTGTCAGGTGGCCATCCTGGAGAACGCCATCGCCCGCTACGCGGCCACGGGCCAGGCGCCCCGCCCCATCGGCAACCGCCACCCCGCCATCTTTCCCTTTGAGCCGTTCGACACCAGCGACGGCCAACTCATGGTCGCGGCGGGCAACGATACCTTGTGGGCCAGGCTGTGCGCCGTCATCGGCAGGCCCGAGTTGGCCGACGACCCTCGCTTTGCCACCAACCCTTCACGCCACCAGAACTATGCCGCCATGAGGGCGGCTCTGGCGGAGGCCCTGGCCCAGCGCCCCACCGCCGATTGGCAGCGGGAGCTGGATGCCGCGGGCATCCCCAATGGGCCGATCAACGATGTGGCCGACGTGGTGCACGATCCCCAGGTGCAGGCGCGGGAGATGATCCAGGAGGTGGAGCATCCGGTGGCGGGCAAGACGCTGCTGCCCGGGGTGCCCATCAAGCTGAGCGCCACGCCGGGGGGCATCCGCCGGCCAGCGCCCCTGCTGGGCGAGCACGCCGAGGAGATCCTGGCCGACTGGCTGGGCTATGACGCCGCCGAGGTGGCGCGCTGGCGCGCCCGGGGCGCCCTGGGCGCCGGCTAGCGGCCGGCGGTGGTGAGCCGCCCCGCGAGGCCGAGTGCGTGCGCAGGGACTGGCGCTTGTGGGCCAATCCGGGTATCATAGAGGCAACCAACGCCCCGGCCGGGGCTGCTGGCAGTTTATCGGATGTTAATAGAAGAAAGAGAAAGGACCCAACCATGCCGAGCATCAAAGGTACACAGACGGAAAAGAACGTGCTGGCCGCATTCGCCGGGGAATCCCAGGCGCGCAATCGTTACACCTTTTTCGCCTCGGTAGCTCGCAAAGAGGGCTATCAGCAGATCGCCGCCATCTTTGAGGACACGGCCGCCAACGAAAAAGAGCACGCCGAGATGTTCTTTGGCCTGCTGGAGGGCGGCGATGTCGAGATCGTGGCCGCCTACCCGGCAGGCGTGGTGGGCGACACGGCCGCCAACCTGGAGGCCGCCGCCGCGGGCGAGCGCATGGAGTGGACCACCCTCTACAAGAACTTTGCCGAGACGGCCCGCGCCGAGGGGCTGCGCAACGTCGAGGTGGTCTTTCGCGAGATCGCCGAGGTGGAAGAGGAGCACGAGAAGCGCTACCTGGCCCTGCTGGAGAATGTGCGCAACAACCGCGTGTTCCAGCGCGACGAGGTGGTGCGTTGGCGCTGCCGCAACTGCGGCTATGTGCACGAGGGCACGTCGGCGCCCAAGATCTGCCCCGCCTGCCGCCACCCCCAGGCATATTATGAGCTGATGGCGGAGAACTACTAGACCGCGACGCTGAAGGAGACCAGGCCCCCGGCAAGAGCGCCGGGGGCCTGTAGGCATCACGCCAGGAGCGGCCTCTGCCCCCACGCCACCATATCCTCTAGCAGCGTGGCGTCGCGCAAGACGGCCTCTCGAAAGGGGCCTGCCAGCGCGCCCTCGGTGACCACGTCCACGTGGCAGCCCAGCAGTCGCTCCAGATCGTAGACCAGCCCGCCCAGGTCGAGCAGGCTGCGGCCCCGCCCTTCGGTACGTCAACCGGCAACCCCCTCTCCCATGCCAGCATGGGAGAGGGGGCGCCTGTCTGCCCTATGGACAAAAAGATCCGTGGCGGTGATGGCGAACGGCTACCGCCCCTCTCTCTCACCCCTCCGCGTAGCGCAGCCCATGCCCAAACGGGTAGAGGGGGTTCTCGGAATCGTGGGGCAGGTCCTCGCATTGGCGGCGCACGGCCTCCATGCTGGAGGGCAGCTCAAAGGGCAGCCGGCCCTGGGGCGCAGCCCGCCCAAACAGCACGTCCAGCAGCGCCTCATCGCTGGCGCCAAAGGCCGCCAACACCGCCGCGCTGGCCGCCGCCAGCTCCGGGATCACCGCGGGGCGATCGATGACCACGGCCAGGACGGTGGGCACCTGGGCCATGATGGCCAGCAGCCGCGCCCGCTCCTCATCGCCAAAGGCCAGGCTGCCGGCGTGGATGCGGCTCTCCAAAAAGCCCTCGCGCGGCTCGTAGGGCGTCTCCACCTGGAGGATGGCCCAGTCCGCCTCGGCGGGCGAGGAGACCACGACGCCATAGGCAGCGGCCGCTTCGGGCGAGATCCCCTCGACGTATAGCCGCGGCCTGCCCTGCAAAGGCAGCACAGGCTGTTCCGGCGTGGCGCCGTTCTTGAGCAGGGTGACGGCCCGGCGCTGGGCGGCGTCGCCGGCGGCGCGGAAATCGGCCCGGCCCACGGTGGCCTCGGCATGATCGGGGTCCACAAAGGGGTTATCGAACAGCCCCAGGACAAACTTTTCGCGGAGGATGCGGCGCGCCGAGACGTCAATGCGGGCCTCGCTGATGCGCCCGCTGCGCACCAGCTCGACGATCACCTCGGGGCAGGCCTCGCCGCCGAACTGGTCCACGCCGGCATCCAGGGCCTTGGCGGCGCGCTCGGCGGTGGAGAGGTGCTCCACGCCCCAGGCGCGGGCCTCCATCGGGCGGCCCATCACCTCGCGGGTGATCAGCAGGCCCCAATCGGTGCAGACGATGCCCTCAAAGCCATACTTTTCACGGAGGAGGCCGGTGATGACGTCGCGGTTGAACCCAAAGCCCACCGGCTCGATCTCCAGCCCGACGGGCATGCCGTAGTAGGGCATGATCTGGCTGGTGCCCGCGGCAAAGGCCGCCACAAAGGGGATCAGGTGATAGTCGAACGCCCCGCCCGGATAGACCTGCTCCTTGCCATAGGGGAAATGGGCGTCCTCGCCGTCCTTCTGAGGGCCGCCGCCCGGAAAGTGCTTGGTCATGCAGGCCACGCTCTGGGGGCCCAGGCGCTCGCCCTGAAAGCCCCGGATGTAGGCGGCGGTCAGCCGCGCCGAGAGCTGGGCGTCCTCGCCAAAGGTGCCGTTGTTGCGGCCCCAGCGGGGCTCTGTGGCCAGGTCGGCCATGGGGTGCAGTGCCACGCGGATGCCCAGGGCCAGGTACTCCTGGCGGGCGATATCGGCGAACTGCTGCACCAGCGCCTCATCGCCGATGGCGCCCAGGCCGATGGGCTCCGGCCATTGGGACATGGCCCCGGCCCGCGCCGCCGTCAGCACGTTGTGAGAGAAGCCGTGGCGCGGATCGGAGGAGAGGGTCACCGGGATGCCCAGGCGGGTGCCCTCGGCCAGCTCCTGCAGGCGATTCTGCCACTGGGCCGCCAGGCGCGGCGCGGGCAGGGCGTGCACGTTGAAATGATTCATGCAGCGGTTGATCACCATCTCACTGGTGGGCAGGCGGCCCATGGCATCCAGCCCCTCCACCAGGGAGCCATCCTCGTTGGCCCCCAGCATGGTGTGGAACATGAGGCCTGCCTTCTCCTCCAGGGTCATCTGTGATAGCAGATCCTCGACCCGTTCCTCCACAGGGCGGCGGGGGTCCTCATAAGGATCCAGGCGGCCGTTCTTGTTCAGGTCGCGGTACGTCAGATCGCCCTCGCGGCGAAGCAGATTGCCGGGCATGGGTCGCCTACCTTTCCATGAGTGGCTAGATTACGCCGAGACGCTGCCCTCAGCCCTCGGCCAGGAACGCGCGCACCGCCGCCATGAACCCCGCATAGTTCTCGCGACGGATGTTGTGCCCCGCGCCGGGGACATGCACGTAGCGGACGTTGGAGTTCAGCCGCGTCGCCTCCTCGGCCAGCTCCGGCTTGACCATGGAGCCCTTGTCGTTATCGGCCGTGATGATGAGCAGGGGGCACTGGATGCGGGCGAACACGTCGCGCCAGGGCTCGGAGACGGGGACGTACTGGCTCATGGCGTCCACGTTCACCTGGAGCTTGGAATCGGCCCAGGGGCCCAGCTCCTCTTCTGACCAGGTGGGCGATTGCTGGCGCCCCATGGCCATGACATCTTCGCGGCTCTTGCCCTTGAGATCCCGCATCCAATCGAACATGCGCGAACGGGTCTCGGAGGTAAAGCGCGAGGGGTCGAAATCCACCGGGCCCGAATCCTCCAGGATCACGCGGCCCACCAGGTCGGGATGGTTGGCGGCCAATTGCACCGCGGCGCCGCCGCCCATGGAGTGGCCCATGACGGCCGGGCGCTGCAGCCCCAGGGCGCGGATCAGGCCCGCCAGGTCCTCACTCTGGTCCAGGGGGCCGCTGGGCTTCTGGGGGGATTCGGACAGGCCGTGGTTGCGGGCATCGATCATGATGATGTCGTACTCGCCCTCCAGCGCGCGGGCCACCGGAGTCCAGCACAGGCCGCTATCCGAGCCGCCGTGGCACAGCACCAGGGGCGGCAGGGAGCCGTCGCCGGTGCGATAGTAGTGCATGCGAATGCCGTTGGTGAGGACGTCGCCTTGGGTCCATTCTGCCATGTCGTACTCCTTCACGCAAGAAACTAGTTTGCCAGCTAACCTTCTCGGAAAGAAGATTAGCTGGCAGAGGGCCGTCTGTCAAATCGGGCGGGGCGATTGTGCTAGGGCGCGGGAGGGGTGGGGAACTGGTCGCCCGGCGCGCACTCGCCCCGGAAGTAGGCCCACTCTTCGCAGGCGCTGCCATCCTCAAAGCGGCACAGCCCGTACTGGCCTCCCTCGTCATCGGTCAGGATCTCGAGGGCGCCGCCCTGCTCTTCGCAGTAGACCGAGGCGGGGTTGGGCAGGCCGACGACGCCCGGCGGCTCGACGGCGCCCGACGGTTGAGGGCCGCTCGTGCAGCCGCCGAGCAGCAGGCCCAACAGGATCGCGCAGCACAACAGGGCAACAGATCGCTCCCTCATAACCCTCCTCCTGGCGGCGGGGGCTCGTTCGATCCCGCC
>DCTX01000008.1:0-7148 GCA_002329325.1 Anaerolineales bacterium UBA1429 | reverse complement strand
AGGCCACCACCGATGGTGATGGCCTCTTTTCCGTTCGCACCGCTACCGAGCCGGTGGGGTGACTCTAGCCTTCCGCCAAGAAGGCGCGCACCGCCGCCACAAAGGGCTCAAACTGCTCGCGGCGCACATTGTGCCCCGCGCCGGGAATGTGGATAAAGCGCACCAGAGGGTTGATGCGCGTGGCCTCGGCGGCGGCCTCGGGCGTGACCCCGGAGCCCTTGTCGTTATCGGCCGTGATCATCAGCAAGGGGCACTGCACCTTGGCCATGGTCTCGCGCCAGGGGGGACGGGGTGCGCGCACGCCCATGGCCTGGGGACGCAGTTGCAGCTTGGCATCGGCCCAGGGGCCGAACTCTTCCTCATCCCACAGGGGCGATTGGGCGCGCCCGATGGCCATGATCTCTTCTTTGGTCTTGTTCTGCATCTCGGTCACCCACACGGCCAGGTTCGGGCGCAGGGGTGTGTCCTCCGAGGGCGGGCGAGGATCGGACGCGCCCGCATCCTCCAGGATGGCACGGCTCACCAGCTCGGGATAGCCGGCGCAGAGGTGCAGGGTGGTGGCGCCGCCCATGGAGTGGCCCATGACGGCGGGGCGCTGCAGCCCCAGGGCGCGGATCAGCCCGGCCAGGTCGGCGGCCTGGGCCTGGGGGCCGTACGGTCCCTCGGGCGCCTCGGAAAGGCCGTGGCCTCGCGCGTCAATCATGATCACATCGTAATCAGCTTCGAGCTGCCGCGTCACCCGAGTCCAGCACAGGCCGTTGTCGGAAAAGCCGTGGCACAGCACGAGGGGGGGCTTGTCGCCGCCCGTGCGGTAGTAGTGCATGCGCATACCGTTGGTGATGACGTCGCCCTGACTCCAATCAGACATGAGACACTCCTTTGTGGTAAGGCCCGACCGGAGATTGGTCGGCTAAGGATTGAGCAAGGGGATGATAACATCGGCACGGGAGAGCGTCAAGGCGTCAGCGCACCTGAAACTTGCCCAGTGAAAGGCTGCTGCTGAGCCAGGGCAGCCCCGCGATCCGCACCCGCTGGAAGGTCCCCTCCCGCCGGTCGTAGAGCAGCAGCCGCAGGGTGTAGCGGCCCGCGGGCAGGCCATCGGGGACGGCCAGCCTGGTCAGGACGAGCAGGGGTTCGTCCTGCGCCCGGGCGCCGCCGGGCAGGGGCAGCACCTGACGGTGGGCCACGGTGCGCCCCTGCACCCAATGCACCACCAGATCGTATTCGCCGTGGAGAGGCTCCTGGGCCAGCCAGCGCAGGGCGAGGGCCAGGCTCTCGCCTGTGCTCACGACCCCATCGGGCGGCTGCTCCAGCGAGCGCCCCACCAGGCGCAGGGGCCCCAGGGATTGGGGCCAGAAGGGGCGTTCCGCCTGGGGCGCCCAGGCCGCCGGGGTAGGCGCCAGGCGGGCGGGGGTTGGCCCCAGGATGACCTCGCCCAGGAGGAGAGCGGGATCGGCGCTCTGAGGCGAGGCGCACGGGAGGATCTGCAGGTCTGCCTCGCGGTACGAGATCAGAACCAGGCGGTAGCGCCCGGGCGGCGCCCCCACGGGCGCCGTCAGCGCGATATCGTGCTCCACCACGCTGCCCACAGGCCAGCTCTCCGTGGGCCAGTTGTAGATGGGACGGCTATCCTGCTGGGCCCACGCCTGGCCCTGCTCATCCACGAGGCGCAGCGAGAGCTTGAGCCCCGCCAGGGGCGCCTGCACCTGCCAGCGCAGGCGCACGCCGATGGCTTCTCCGCCCGGCGCGGGCGCGACCGCCTCCTGGCCGAGCAGGGCGGCGCGATCCAGCGTCACCCCGTTCCCCTGGGCATCCAGGTAGCGGGCCGACCAATCCAGCAGGGCCAATCCCTCGCCGCAGGCAGCCACGGCCGGCTCATAATCGGCCTCTGGCAGCGTCAGAGGCCGCACACCGTAGAGATACACGACCATGTCCGCCCCGTAGGAGGGCAGCAGCGTGCGCTGCAAGAGGATGAGATGGCTGTCCAGCCAGCTCTGCACCAGGCCGCCGGGATCGGACCACTGGGGGCGGCAGTGCACGAACCAGAGGCGCTCGTGCTGGCCGGCGAGCAGGCGCAGGGCGCGATCCAGCTCCTCGGCATCCGGGGAGATGAAAGGCGGCTGGGGCAGCGGCGAGATGCTCAGGTCCCCCCGGTAGTAGTGCTCAAAGGCAAAGATGTTCTCCGGCGCCGTCAGAACGATGGCGTCGCCGGGCAACTCCTGCTGCATCACCACCTGGGCCGCGGAGCGATAGTCCTCTTTGACATAGAGGGGGTCGGTATGATAGAGGACGGTCGAGTAGACCATGCCGCCCGCCAGCGCCAGGGCCAGCGCGAGGCCCACCCAACGCTGCCGGCGCCAGAGGGCGTCTATCCCCCAGGCCAGGCCGAGATAGAAGGACGGGCTCAAGTGGATGATGTAGCGGCTGCCCATGTAGATCGGCTTGTACAGCGAGACGAGCCAGAAGAAGAGCAGGGGCAACAGGGGAAAGCCCAACAGGAGCGTCAGGATCGCCCCCCAGGGCCTCTGTTGCTGCGAGAGAGCCTCTCTTGGGCGGGCCAATCGGTAGACCTGGGCCACGCCGAGGAGGTAGGGCAGCAGATACACCACCTGGGCGGGCCACAGCTCGTGAAAGGGAACAGAGAGACCCAGGGCGAAGGAGCTGAGGGCATCCACCAGCATCGAGCCGAGGGGCACATAGGCGCGCCCCGGCAGAGGGTCGTTCAGCAGGGCGCGGAGCTGGGGCGGCGCCAGCCAGGCGATGAGGCCGACCAGGAGGAGCAACAGGAGCGCGGCCATGGCCCGGGCCCAGCGCGGCAGGGCCCGCAGGCGCAGGCGTGTGCGCCCTGCCACCAACGCCGCTCCGAATAGGAGCTGCACGCCCACCAACAGCGCATAAAAGTAGAGGGTGCTCATCCCCAAGATCACCGTGGCGACGTACCCGGCGAGCCACGTCGCGCGGCGCTCGTCGGCGGCCCGCCACAGGCAGTAGGTGCCGGCAGCCCCCAGGGCCGTTATCAGCGTGTACATGCGCACTTCGTGGGCATACCAGAGGTAGAACGGCGAGAGGGCGGCCCACAAGGCCGCCAGCACGCCTACCCGCGCGCCGGCCAGCCGCTTGCCCAGCGCGTAGAGCAGGGGCACGCACAGGGTGGCCGCGATGATGCTCAGGAGACGCAGCGCCAGATCGCTCTCCCCAAAGAGGCGGATAGCGCCGTGCAGCAGCACAAAGTACAGGGGGGGATGCTGATCCACCGTCAACGTCTGGCCGATGTCCAGGCGGTTGCTAAGGATGTAGGCGAGGTCCTGCTGGGCGCGATGGAGGCTGAGGCTCTCGTCCCACCAGAGGCTCTTGGCGTCGGCCCCCAGGAGGAACAGCCCAAAGGCCACCAGGGTGAGCGCCAACGCCAGGCGGCGCCCGGCGCGGTCACTGAGCGGGCGCATCAAAGACGATCCCCTCGGGGGTGAGTACGAACGGGCCGAACTCGACGTAATCCCTGCTCCAGATGTCGCCCTGCACCGGCAGGCGCTTGCCTGTCTCAGGCAGATAGAGCCCGACGCGCACCATCAGGCGCTCCTGAGCGTTCTCGGCGGGCACTCGCAGCCGGTATGCATCGCGCAGCTGGTCGCCCGTGCGCCAATAGGGGGTGGTGAACCCTCCGCCCAGGGGTTGCGCATCGGCTTGAGAGAGGATCGTGTCCTCAGCCCCGACCAGGTGCACGAACACGGTGTACGATTCCGCCATGGGGTCCAGGCACTCCCAATAGAGGGCCAGCTCCAGCTCGAGGTCGCCATCATCGCCCGAAAGAGGCGTCATGTCGTAACCGTACAGGCGCACCCGGTTGCCCAGGTTGTCTGACCGGGGGTAGGCCGGGTTGCCGCCATCCCAGGGAGTCTGGCGGGCTATGCGGATGCGGCCGATCTCGGCGGAGGCGCCCAGGGGCGCGCCGGTCTCGTCATAGGCGGGCAGGGCCTCGTCGAACCGCTCGGCGTACAGGGCGACGCGGATCGCCGCCGCCAGCGGGCCATCGGCATCCGGCGCCACCGGCAGGGCGCAATCGTCCACCAGCACCGTACTGGGGGCCCAGTAGGTGGTGGGGTAGCGCCCCATGGCGGGCAGGGTATCCAGGCCACCCAGGCGCGTGCCGTTGGCGCCCACGCTCACGATCTGCATCCCCTGGGTGTAGCTCTGATCCAGGGGCGCCTCGGCGCGCCAGTACATGCGCACCCAGATCTCCTCACCAGGGGTGGCCTCCGGGGAGAGCACCTCCGCCGCCAGCAAGGTGATGGCATCGCCATAGCGCAGGTTGAGGCGCGGCAGGTCCGCGGGCAACTCGTCCGCCGAGATGCGCGCCGGGAGGGTGTAGGCCGGCGCGATCACGGCCCAGGGCATGACGGCGGCGACGATGAGCAGGCAGGCGCTCACGCCCAAGAGAACGGCCTTGCGAAAACGGCCGGGCACCCAGGCCGTGAACCCCACTGCCAACAGCAGCGCCAAGACGCCGGCCGCCGGAAAGGCCAGGCGCCCCTGGGTGCGCGTGATGGTCTGGCTCCAGCGCAGGATCAGGATCAGGACGATCAGGGCCCAGAGGCAGGCGATGGCTCCCGCGCGCAAGGTCGCGGCGGCGGGCCAACGGCGCCTGCGCCAGGCGACCAGGGCGCGCGTCAGCAGCCCGAGGCCAGCCACCACGGTCAGCGCCCGCACGGCGACATAGTAGGCCTCCGGCGCGAGGACGTTCATCCAGCCAAAGACGCCCCAGTACGAGGGCAGCGCCTCGATGGCGACTGTGAGGGTGCGCAGGAGCGAGAGGGGCTCCTCGCCCACGGCAAAGATGGCCGTGTAGTGGCGCATGCCCGTCAGATCGCCATAGAGCTGGGCGTTGCGCACATACCACCATCCCCCGATCAGGGCTGCGGCGGCGCAGCAGAGCAACAGGGGGCGCACCAGCTCGGGCCACAACCGGTCTTTGCGCCAGCGGCCGAGGTGCAGGAGATAGGCGCACGGCACCAGGGCCAGGCTGGCCAGGCCGCTCAACTTGGCGATGGACGCCAGCCCGCCCAGAACGCCCAGGAGGATGGGCGTGCGATAGGCGTGCCCCCCCTGGCGGGCGACCTGGGCGGCTAGCAGCAGGACCGCCGCCGACAGGGTCGTCACCAGGACATCGTTGTTGACGCTGGCGCCGATGAACAGGAACTGCGGGTTGAGCGCCAGGAGAGCGGCGGCGCCCACGGCCAGCCACCTCTTGTCCGGGAAGAGGGTCAACGCCAGGCGATAGGTGAGCCAGACGGTGGTGGCCGAGCAGAGCAGCGAAAAGCCGCGCAGCAGGCGGAGCGCAGTCGCCGTGCGCTGCATCTGAGGCGTAACGGTGGGCGCGTGCAGGGCGGCGTTCCAGTTGCCGAGGGCGTGGGGATGACCCAGGGTGGCATACGGGTTGCGCGGGTAGGCGGCCTGCCAATCGGGCCCATCCAGCCCGCCCACCAGCAGGGCGCCCAGGGTGTAGTACAGGGGCGGCTGGTGCATCTGGCCCTGATCCCATTCGTTGTCCGACACCACCAACGGCGGGATCCGGCGCTCCTCGGCCAGATAGCGCACAAAGGCATAGTGGCCGTACTCGTCGGGAGCCTCAAAGGGCGGCGTCAGCCAGAGATAGGCGATGCCCAGGGAGACAAAGGCCACGAGGATCAACGCCAGGGGCAACCCGGCGAACGGCGTACGATATCTGCCATTTGGGCGGGTTCCAAGCTGCACCGACTGTTTCTCCATATCCCCCTGACGTTGGATTGTAGCGGCCCTTGGGGGCATGGTCAAACCTGCCGTCCACCCTTTCCATCGCGGCGAGGCCGACCAGTCTTGCGAAAAGGGATTTCATGGGACTTGACTATCGACCGTCTATTTAGTATCCTAATCATAGCGCAAGAGCGAATCGCCCTTGCGCGGTTCGAGGCGCCGTGCGGCGGCCGGCCCGGCTGCATGGGTCGGCGCAGTCCGCGCGGGCAGGTGTTCCATGCCTGGCCCAAATCGTGCCTGAGGCTGGACTAGTTGGGTGGAGAGGCCGGAGGTGGTCTCTCTGACCCAGCAGACACGTGGAAAGGAGGAGCGCACAGGGGAAGGCTTGACCGTTTTCATTGCCATGACTGTCAATGTTGACACGTACCTAGCCTGAGAAGGCTCCGAGGAGAAGAGCAATGAATCTTCCAAAGCATACCCGCCGAGATTTTCTCAAGTATACAGGTCTCACCATTGCGGGCGTAGCCATCGCGGCCTGCACACGTGAGCCCGCCGAAGGCCCTGGGGAGGCCGTCGTCGAGGAGGAAAGCACCTCCGTCGCCGTCGAGGAGGAGGCGACGTCGGCTCCACCCAAGTACAAGGAGTCGCCTATGCTGGCCGAGAAGGTGGCAGCAGGCGAGCTCCCCCCCGTCGAGGAGCGTCTGCCTGAGGAACCCCTGGTCATCGAGGTGACCGACAGCATTGGCCAGTTCGGCGGGACCATTACCGTCGGCGGCCTGGGCATGAACCTCTACCACAACGACACCCAGCAGGTCATGGGGCGGCCCAACTGGCTGCGCATCTCCAAGGACCTGACCCGCGCCGTTCCGCTGATCCTCAAAGACTGGGAGGTGACTCCGGACTTTAAAGAGGTCACCTGCTACATGCGCAAAGGCATGAAGTGGTCCGATGGTGCACCTCTGACCTCGGCGGACATCAAGTTCTGGTACGATGACATCCTGCTCAACACCGAGATCACGCCGGTGATCCCCATGGACTTTCAGCCCGGCAACGAGGTGATGAAGCTGGATATCATCGATGACTACACCTTCAAGATCACCTTTGCCATTCCGCGGCCGTCCTTTGTCCTGGTGAATATGGCGCACCTGTACTCGTTCTGGGACAACAACACCTTTGTGCCCGCGCACTATATGAAGCAGTTCCACATCAAGTACNNGAACTTTGGCCAGAAGAACACCCGTAGCCAGAGCATGGACCGGCCCAAGCTGGAGTCGTTCATCACCGTGCGTGATACGCCCAGCATGGCATTCCTGGAGCGCAACCCCTACTATCTGGCCGTGGATCCCGAGGGCAACCAGTTGCCGTACATTGACAAGATCAATAACGACAAGTGCGCCGACCTCTCGATCCTGGACGCCAAG